>NZ_JASSVO010000001.1:0-894031 GCF_030541085.1 Marinobacter sp. ST-43 | reverse complement strand
AGGGCAACTTTGGACTTGAATGATGCGCTGTATTGCTTGCGTTTCTTGCTCATGATTCTCCTCCTTATGGAGATGATGAATCAGAGCTTAGGCACCTGTCCAAAATTTGGGGTCCACTTCACACCTTGCCCGGCGTGATGCGCGCAATCGTACGGAACTCCCGGGTCATATGGGCCTGGTCACTAAAGCCGAACTGGTGAGCTATTTCAGCCAGGTTCACGTGGCCATGCTCACGAATGTAATTGATGGCCCGTTTCACCCGAAGAATGCGCTGGTACTGCTTGGGTGTCATTTCCATCCAGTGTTTGAAAAGACGTTCCACATGGCGCTGACTGATTTCCAGGTGTTGTGTGAGCGAGCCCGGTTCCGCATCGCCTCTCATACAGTCCAGAGCCTGCTGCAGTGCGCCGGGGATCAGCCGGGTGAGCCGGAAGTTGTTCTCGGCCCAGCTCTGCAAAGTCCCCACGCGGTTCACGTTGTCGTGACAGGTTTTGAGGCGAGAGAAGAGCGGAATGAGACCGGGCAATTGCCCCGGGTCGCCGGTCAGTACCGTGGGCCGGCCAAAGTGCTGGCGGATCAGGCCATAGCCGATGGCAGGCTGAAAGCGAATCCCCGCGAGCTCTGATCCCGGCGCCAGTGATACCCGGGCGGCCACCTTCTCAACCGGCAACACAACAACCCCTTCAGGAATTGTTGTACCCCCAATTCGTACGTCCCCTGCGAGATTAAACCAGATGCTGCTGCACGCCTCAGAATGCAGCAGCTTTACCACCGGTTCTGCTGCCGATTCAGAGACGGTCGCAGACCAAAGCCCCTGAACAAAGGCCGACAGCGGGCCCGATGGACAGGACAACTGAAAGTCGAATGCAGGTTTGCGAAGGTTACTGGGGTTTATAACTGCCTACCTCTGGCTTGAAGGTTTTGACGATCCGGTTCCAGCTGTTTATGGCGTTCACCGCGACGGTTACATCAACCAGCCCTTTTTCGCCAAAGGCCGTTGCCGCTTTGTCATAGCAGTGGTCGTCCACCGGCTTGCCTTGAATAAGGTGCTCCGCCCACTCAAGAGCCGCGCGCTCTAAGGCTGAGTACATCGGCATATCCCGCCACGCACTCAAGCCAATCAAACGTTCAACCGTTTCGCCCTGGGCCAGGGCATCCTTGCTGTGCATATCCACACAAAAGGCGCACTGGTTAATCTGCGATACCCGTAGCTTCAGCAGCTCCCACAACGCCGTGCTCAGGATGTTGGATTCGCTGAACTGCTCTTTCAGATAGGCTTCCTGATCCAACAGGATCTGCATGGCTTTGGGTGCCAGGCTGATATAGTTCGCGCGTGCCGTCATCGTTCATCTCCTCCAATGATGTTGGAGTTTCACAATACTGACTGCGGGCGAGCCGGTATTGAAGATTCTCGACACGACGCCACTCACTGGCGTTTGATGCACAGCTTGACGTAAAGGCAATAACTTGCAAATAACAGAATCGGCACTGCGTACCAGAGATAGGAGATTTCACCCGCGCCAGAGCGGTAGAGACCAATCACAATTACCGCGCTGATCAGACAGCTTGCAGGCGCTGCATACAGGGCCGAGTTAAGGACCGAGAAATCGAACGGGGTGGGGCGGTGGGTGTTACCTACGGCGCTGAAACCGAATACACCCAGCAGAAACAGCATGTAGGCCAGAAGCACCTGGCCGATTGTGCCGGCAATTACCCATCCGAGAGTCATGGAAAGTCCTTTTTATCCGCTGATTAAGCAGAGCAGTCTACAACGTGCCAATGGCGCTGCGGAGGTTCTGTTTTGCTTGATCTTCGTATCTTTCTTGAAACAGCTCAAGGTTGTAAATGCTGCCACTACTCAGAAAGGACCGAAGCAGCTCCTTTCGCTTCTTGCGGTAGATAAACCCGGGCACCAGCCTGTATTCCTTGCGTACGTTACGCTCAAACTGATCGTACACCTCAGGCGGGGCGCCCAGAATGGCAAGATCGATATCTACAATCAGCTGCTCGTCCGGCGTCTTTACGTTGCCATTGTGCAGGGTGGCCATGATGAGGTTGCGCACGCGCTCGATGCCTGCCTTACCGTAACTGTGAGCAGTCAGGAACGCCTGTGCCCAGTTTGCGCTGTCCAGCTCGTTAGTCTTCGACAGGGGCTTGTAGACGGCATCGTGGAACCAGATGGCCAGCTCCAGCTCTTCCGGTTTTTCAGCGATTTCCTTTACGCCGTCAAAGTGGGTAAGCATGGCATCAATGTGATTGACGGTATGGTAGAACCGGTGCTTCTCTGAGTAGGCGGCATGGAGTGCGTGATAACACTCTTCTGAAGGCGGGAGCCCCAGAGCGCTCATCAGGGTTTGCCATCGTGTTTGGTTCATTGCTTTAGCCACGTTTGCCCGGAAAGATCACCCGATAAACGGCTCGCCATACCACTGAATCCAGCGGAGCATACCGCAACGCCTGAGCGACCGCGCCCCAGGCCGTCCCAGATTTGCCAATCGTTGCAAAATGACGGGCTTTCCGGCAGTAGAAGCGGGCCAGGCCCCAGCGGATGTCACCGGGTTTGAGTGTACTTCCGTATTCCTCGATAAAATCACGAATGATCGCTTCGTTAGCGGCAAATCGGCGCTTCTTGTCTCTGGAAATCTGGTCTGCCATCACCCGATAATAACCCCAGTACTCGGGCACATACAGGAAGGTGAAACGGGCTGAAAAACGCAGCCAGATGTCGTAGTCGTCGGCGACGCCGTAGCGGCCGGAAAACCCGCCCATGGCATCAAAACATTCCCGCCGCGCCATTACCGTGTTGATGCTCACGCTGTTGTCCACCAGCATCTGGCGGGCAATCCGGCCCGAGTACCGGCGCATATTCTTGCGGGACAACTCCCGGCCCTGTTCATCGATCATGATTTCATCACTGTGAAGGACATCCACCTCCGGGTGAGCCTGCATCAGCGCCACTTGCCGTTCCAGCTTTTCAGGCACCCACAGGTCATCAGAATCCAGAAAACACAGCAATTCGCCCCGGGCATATTGAAGCGCCAGGTTGCGGGCAACACTCTGACCCTGGTTTTCCTGAAAATGGTATTGGATGCGTTCATCACCCAAGTAACTGGCCAGCTTCTCGCGGGTGTTATCCCGGGAGCCATCATCAACGATGATGAGCTCCCAGTGGGGATAGGATTGGGCTAAGACAGACTCGACCGCTTGCGTGATGGTTCGCTCACGGTTGAAGGTAGGGGTGATGATGCTGACTAGAGGCGCTGGCTCAGACACAAGCTGTCCTTATTGGTGTCCATAGCGGGACTGAGGTGCCGCAGGACAGGCTGCAGAATTGAAGCGATGGGTCATGCCTGAGACTCTTCGGGAATTTGAACCAACAGATCAGTCGCCCCAATAACCACCCCTGCCTGGGAGAGCAAAGTTGACACTTGCCCCCGATGATGGGTTTGATGGTTGAAGAAATGAAGCACCAGGCTTGAAAACCGTTTACTGGCCGGAATCCCTTTGGTGTTGTGATAACTGAGAGTGACAGCGAGATCGTCTTCGGTTAACTCGGAAATCCAATGGATAATCTGCCAATCCAACCAGGTTCGGTGTTCTGTTAAGTGCGCAATATCACCAAAGAGAATTTGGTTCAGGCTAGTTGGATTATCAAGGGTAGCGATTTCTCGGAGCGAGACCTGGCACGACGGATGAGTAGCAAAACGTTTGAGCCAGATCGTATCTCCGACGACGATATGGTTCAGTGTTCCCAGAATAGAACCAAAGAAGGCGCCGCGATCTTTCGCCAGTTCATCGGCCGAAAGCTGTGCGGCCGCATCGTAGATCTTTGGGTTCATCCACTGATTATAATTGGCGAGCAGTTCAAAGTGGTTTTTCAGGTTCATTGGAATTCCGTTCCGTACCTAGCTCCCAAGACTTGAATTGTTCTCGAACGGCGGTGAAGTCCCAGAAGCAAATGGGTGGCTTTGCGCACATTGTTACACATTTACCGAATACTTAAGGTCACGTGCCTCATCTCCGGTCATGCCACGAAAGCCCCAGCAGTGGGGCGGTTGTTCCTTGATTGTGATCTCAACGTCCACGGGTGAGATGCCTACCACGGACTCAAGCTTGTGGAAGAGCTCCTTGATCAGAGCTTTTTGGGTCTCGGCCGTTCGCCCCTGCATCATGTTGATTTCAATGACCGTATAGGCGGGCGTTCTGCCACCGGGATAATAAAAATCCTCGGGTTCCATGGGGATAAAACGATGAGCCCGCTTGTCTTCCGGCATACCGAGTACGGACTGCATGCATCCGTGAATGACCTCGGAGAGCTGAGCCTTGATCGGATTGAGATGTTCTCTGATTCCATAGATGACTATCACGATGCCTCCTGCAATGTGTAATGTCCGCAGCATGTGCGGCTTTGAAATCGGGTCGAAGCGGCAGAGGAAAATGCTTCGACGGGCTAAAACAATTTGTTCCGCGATGCCCATTGTTCGCGCGTCATTCGATACACCCGCACCGGCCGGTGATGAAACTCGTGAAGCGAGTAGTCTCCGAACCCGACCTTCTCCGTCACCCTAATGGAGGCTGTGTGCTCCGGTTCGATAATAGCAATGACCGACTCACAGTGTTTTTGCCCGAAAGCATACTGTAGAACACCTTTGACAGCTTCTGTCGCATACCCATGATGCCAGAACCTGCGCGCCAGTCGATAACCCAGATTGATTTCTTCAACCTCGCCAACCAACTCCGGCCCAACGCCACAGAAGCCGATAAATTCGCCTGATTTTTTCTCATACAAACCCCATGGCCCGATTCCATGAGAGGCGTAACACTCAAGGCACCAATCAACGAACTTTCTGGTAGCTTCTTCGTCACAAATTCCGCGAACGGAAAACTTCATGACTTCGGGGTCACTGAGCATTGCGGTGAGCACAGGAATGTCTTGATGGGATAGCTTCCTTGCAAGCAATCTCTCTGTTTCAAACAATGGCACTGATATCCCCCTGTGCATAGCGCTGGCGTGAGGGCCAGAAGCACTATTATTCGGACTTGAGCACCTCTGCTCGATCCCTCTTGTACTCTTCGTATGACTTACTGGAACGTTCTATGCATTCTTCATACTGAGCGGGTGGCACGCTGACGCATTCCTGTCGGTTGTTCCGCTGAATATTGTCATACACGGCTTTGCCACTACACCCAGCCACCAAAATACTCACCAGCAGTAAATACAAAATTTTGCTCACGGCTCATCATCCATGTTGTGCATTACGCTTGGTTTAGGTGCGCCTTAGGCGTCACTTGGAACCACTTGTTAGAGCACCGTTAAACGAGCGGTACATCATCTGATAAGGTGATCCTTTTATCACCATTTCTTGTAAACTTTTCCGTGAAGTTAATAGCTAAGCATAGGTATATTAATGCATTTCTCGTTTGTTTGAGAACATATATACCTTTATCATTTAGCTCGTCAATCGTAATTGTATACGCATAATCGTGGTTGTTTTCCCAGGTTGAGAAACTTTCAAACTCAGGATTAACAACTCTAACCCAACCATGTTCCAGTTCATTTCGTAACTCGCGTACTTCAAAAGCTGAATCGTCAAGCCAGTATGAAGGTCTTCTCTCATCCTCATCATGCTGGCTAAAATCCTTACTTAACCAGAACAGTGCAGTTATAAATGGGTTGTTTTGACCTTTTAGTATTTTTTGCTTATCGAACCATTGCCGATTAAATGCAATCCTAGAACTGTTTAATTCGTAGTACTTGTCCAAGAGCCTTGATATTTTATCCAAAACACTAAAGCACCCTTTAATAGCACTCTTGATTTTCTCAATGTACCCTTCATAGATTACGCCGTCTAATGTGTCTGCAAGATACTTGTCTTTATCAGTAAACGTTTTGTATTTCTTGTTCAATCCTTCATAGAACAAGTGTCGATAATAGCAATATTCATTTTTCATTGATGAAAACGATGCGGATAGATATGGGCCTTCAAAAATTGGAGTGCTATATGGTGGAAAATTGAGAACATCATGATCCACCACCCATGCATTTTCCAGATCATTCAAGGGATTTATGAATAATGTATTGTCCTTACACCATGCTCGATATTTTTTTTCCTCTTTTGAGTAATTTGCCTTGTAAGGATGAGCCAATAGGTCTGGGTCAGCATCAAATGAATTTTTAACATATCGAAGGAAATGCCCAATAACAGAGTCTGAGTCAAATCTGATACTATTCTTAATACCATTATGACCAATAGTTTCTTTAGCTAGAAGTTTCTTTGCATAGTTGTATGCATATAATTGATAATAATAAATATGTCCTTCATCATACAAATAGCGAGAAATCCAAATCAGGCCAGTCGAAAGCCTATATAATCCTACTTCCTCGGCATCCCCAAAATGAGTAATACCTTTTTTCCAAAGTGGAATGGCTTCAAAAGTTCTGCACAATGTTTCTAGTGTGTTCGCATGGTTCACTTCTACTTGAGGAAGTAACTCATCAGCCCGCTTACCGTACCTGTAAAATTTCCTATGGCAAATAATTGCATTTCCATAGTTTTGATTATTCCATCTGTCAGTTCCTTTTGAACCTAAATGCTGATATATGTTCGCTAAATAGTATGTTAATACGCTTTTTACAATATCAGGCGCTTCACTTTCATCAGATATGAGTTTCTTTAGCTCATCACAAAAACGGACTAAAGAATCAATGTCATCACAATCAATACAAGTATCTATTTTTTCTGCAAAAGAAGCGATCTTTTCGTTCCAGTTGCTCATAATTTCTCTTAATTAAATGTGATGTTGATTTAGGCGCTCTAACAGCGTATTAGATCGCAGCCTTCATTATTGCGATTATTGACCTGCTTCATTATCATGCATCGATATGACAACCTTGCGGGCCATCGATGCCAAAAAACTTAAAAGATCATGTAACTACAAACCCAAAAAAAGAAACAAGCCAGATCCCGCTTAGTAATATCAACGCAGTCGCATTCTCACCAATAACGACGCGCCACAAACATTGCCCCAACAAAAAGGCCCGGCAGCTTCCGCAACCAGGCCTTTTCGTTACTCAGCGGTCAATCACCTCAACCGCATTTGCTGTCGCCGCAGGACAGGCAGGTGGCGCAGCCGTCCATCACGATTACGGCCTTGGTGCTGCACTTGCCGCACATGGTGGCGTTGGCGGGGTACTCGCTGGCGCTGTCGTCGTTGGTGGCCTTGTTCTGGCTGGCCTCAAACTCGGCGCGTTTTTCAGCGAGGATGCGCTTGGTGGTTTCGCTCAGCTCGTCGCTTTCCAGCAGGCCGATGGCCTTCAGGTGCTTCTCGATCACGGCGCCAATTTCGGCTACCAGTGAGGGCATGAACACGCCGCCCTTCTTGAAATAGCCGCCGTTGGGGTCGTACACGCTGCGCAGCTCTTCCACCAGGAAGGTGACGTCACCACCTTTGCGGAACACCGCTGAGATAACGCGGGTGAGGGCGATTACCCACTGGAAGTGTTCCATCGATTTGGAGTTGATGAACACTTCATACGGCTGCCGGCTCTCGTGGTCTGTGTCTTCGTTCAGCAGGATGTCATTGATGGTAATGTACATCGCGTGCTCGGCCACCGGCGGCTTGATCTTGTAGGTGGTGCCCAGGAGGAAATCCGGGCGTTCGATGTTCTCATTCATCTCCACCGGTTTGGTGTCGGCTTTCACCGGCGCCTGGTGTTCACCCGTGGTCTCGGTGTCGGCTTTCTTTACCCGGTAGCCGACGATCTTGTTGCTGATTTTCACTGTCATGTTCGTAATTCCTGTCTGTCGGTTCCCGGATTAATACTTGCCGTAAGTGCCTTCTTTCAGCGCGTCGAAGAGGTTGGCGGCGGTGTGGATTTCGCCATCGTACTCTATCTGTTCGTTGCCGCGCAGGGTCACTTTGCTGCCGTCGTCCAGGGTGAATTCGTACAGGGTGTTTTCAAGGTCTTTCTCTTTAACCAGTACGCCCTGGAACGCTTCCGGGTTGAAGCGGAAGGTGGTGCAGCCTTTCAGGCCCTTGTCGTAGGCGTACAGGTAGATGTCCTTGAAGTCCTGGTATGGGAATTCTGTCGGAACGTTGGCGGTTTTGGAAATGGAGGAATCTACCCATTTCTGTGCTGCAGCCTGGATGTCGACGTGTTGCGTGGGCGTTACGTCGTCGGAGGTGGTGAAGTAGCTTGGCAGCTTCTTGTCTTCATCCTCGGAGAACGGCATTGCGCCCGGGTTGACCAGGTGGCGGTAGGCCAGCAGTTCGAAGCTGAATACGTCTACCTTCTCTTTGGTTTTACGGCCTTCACGGATAATGTTCCGGGCGTAGTGGTGCGAGAAGCTCGGCTCAATGCCGTTACTGGCGTTGTTGGCCAGCGACAGGCTGATGGTGCCGGTCGGAGCGATGGAGGTGTGGTGTGTGAAACGGCCACCTTTCTCGGCCAGCTTGGCCACCAGCTCCGGCTCTACTTCGGCAATGCGGCCCATGTAGGCGCTGTACTTGGCGTGCAGTACCTTGCCTTTGACCTTGTCGCCCACCTTGATGCCGTCTTCGGCCAGTTTCGGGCACTTGGTCATCATTTTCGGCGTTACTTCAAACTCGTCGTCCATGATTGGCGCCGGGCCTTTCTCTTCGGCCAGGGCCAGGGACTGGCGCCAGCCTTCTACTGCCATTTCACGAACCACTTCTTCGGTGAACTTCACGGACTCGTCAGAGCCGTAAGGCATGCGCAGCATGGCGAGGGTGGAGCCCAGGCCCAGGATGCCCATGCCGTGGCGGCGCTTGTAGGTGATTTCGTGGCGCTGTTCGCCCAGGGGCAGGCCGTTGATTTCGACTACGTTGTCCAGCATGCGGGTGAAGGTGCCCACCACTTTGCGGTACTTCTCGTAGTTGAAGCTGGCTTTCTCGGTGAACGGGTACTCAACGAACTTGGTGAGGTTCACGGAACCCAGCAGGCAGCTGCCGTACGGGGGCAGGGGCTGCTCGCCACAGGGGTTGGTGGCGCGGATGTCTTCGCAGAACCAGTTGTTGTTCATCTGGTTGACCTTGTCGATCAGGATGAAACCTGGCTCGGCGTAGTCGTAGGTGCTGGTCATGATGGTGTCCCAGATGAACTGGGCTTTCACCGTTTTGTAGATGCGGCAGGCGACTTTGCCTTCGTTGTTTACCACGTAGCCTTCCTGTACCGGGAAGTCGCGGTAGACAAACTGGCTGGCGTCGGTCAGGTCCAGGCCTTCGTCGTCGGCTTCTTTCTGGGTAACCGGGAAGGACAGGTGCCAGTCGTCACCGTTGCGCACGGCTTCGATGAAGTCTTCGGTGATCAGCAGGGACAGGTTGAACTGGCGCAGGCGGCCGTCTTCACGTTTGGCCTGGATGAATTCGATCACGTCCGGGTGGTGTACGTCGAAGGTGGCCATCTGGGCACCGCGGCGGCCACCGGCAGAGGACACGGTGAAGCACATGCGGTCGAAGATATCCATGAACGACAGCGGGCCGGAGGTGGTGGCACCAGCGCCGGCAACATAGGCACCGCGCGGGCGCAGGGTTGAGAATTCATAACCGATACCACAGCCGGCCTTGAGGGTGAGGCCCGCTTCGTGGTTTTTCTCCAGGATATCGTTCATGGAATCCTGGATGGTGCCGGATACGGTGCAGTTAATGGTGGAGGTGGCCGGCTTGTGGGCTTCGGCTCCGGCGTTGGAAGTAATGCGGCCGGCGGGGATGGCGCCGTTTTGCAGGGCCCACAGGAATTCCTTCATGTACTTGTCGCGTACATTCTTTTTCTCAACCTCGGCCAGGGCCTTGGCCACGCGCTCGTAAGTTGCGTTGATGTCTTTGTCGACAGGCTCGCCGGTCTTGGTCTTGAGCTGGTACTTGCTGCTCCAGATATCCAGCGAAGCTTCCTGCATGGGAATCGTTGTGATCACTGCCTGTGCCTTAGCGTTCATTGCCACCCTCGGTTTTCAGTATGTCTCTTTTTTGAAGACGCCGTCCTCAGCGCCTTACCCCTGTGTGTTTCTGGTACTTCATGGGTTATCTGGCCAGCAGAATCACTATATATGGTGTCCGTGCCTGGCCGGGAAGACTGCCTTCCATAACCGGAATTCTGTGTTGATCACTGCAGCCAGCCTTGTGTCTGCTGGCATTTCTACTGCTTGACAATCAGTAGGTGTTGGCGTAGCTGACCCTATATATGGGCTTATTTTTTGGGAAGTATAACAGGATATAGTGTTCTGTGAATAAGAGAGCAACTATTGATTGGCGCCTGTGGGCAAAGAAAATCAATGGAAAAGTTCTTGAATCTGCGGGAAGCCGCGCCATTAACGGATTCTCTGCATGTCACTACATCTTGTGGTTAAAAAGTGTGCGCCTGAAAAGTTCTGGAATGCAGGTTTTTGTGACTTCTGCAAGTATCCAAAAACGACGTGTCGGTAGAGTATGACAGTGGCGTCGTAATACTGCAGTGGCCCACAGGAAGTGATAACGACTATAAAAGGAAAAGAACAATGAAAGGCCTGAAACCTACCGTTCTTGCGCTGTGTATTGCCGGGGCGCCCCCTGCGGCCCTGGCGTTTCAACCGTTGGATGAAACCACGATGGGAAACATCACCGGCCAGGCGGGTGTGACCATTGAATTGGAAACTAAAGTTGATATCGGGCGCTTTACCTACACTGATGAAGGCTCGCTGGCGATCAGCGATATCAGTATTGGAGGTGCTGAGCGTACCGATTTCTTCGGCTACAACGGCTTAGCTGGTACTACTGCTAGCGACCGCCTGGATAATATAAAGATAGATATTGACGTTTACTCTGATGGTGATGCAGTGATCAATCTGTTGCCTATCCAGTTCGCGGCTGTGGATTTCCGTATTACCTCTGGTAGTTGGGAATTGCTGAGCAGTGATGGGAGTAGCGACAAAACCACCCTGCTGGACAACTTCTTTGCTGAGGGTGTTATTGGGCGATCATCAATTGAAATCGATACAGCCACCGATGTTCTGAACTTCCGTGGCGCCTTCGCCATCGAAGTGATGGACTTTGATGTACCTTTCTTGGCCGTCGGTGTAAGAGGGCTTCAGATTACCGGCGCAGACTATGATCTTCGCCGCCCAAGCCCACTGGATCTTTTTGCAGAAGTAGAGCTCGATGTCTACAAGGCTGCACGACAAGCAAGTGGCGGTGATGCCCTTGCGATTGATATGTCCGAGTTCCGTGCAGATGTTGGTATCGAAGAAGTTATTGTGGGCCAGCATTCGATCGGGAAGGTGTTCATGGATGATCTGGCAGTAAACAATACTGCTATGAGGATCTACGGGCACTGATCCTCTGGTAGTAAAAGAAAAGCGGGGTAGTGTGCCCCGCTTTATTATTCTTAGCCCAACAGCAGACTGTCGTCGTCCACCTCCAGGCCGCGCTGTTTCTCAAACAGGCCCAGCAGGTCTTTCACTTCCAATCCGTCCCGGTCTTTACCGGCAATATCAAACACCACTTGGCCCTGGTGCAGCATCACGGTGCGGCTGCCGACTTCCAGTGCCTGTTTCATGCTGTGGGTGACCATCAGGGCGGTGAGCTTCTGCTCCTCGATGATCTGCTGGGTGAGTTCCAGCACGAAGTTGGCGGTTTTCGGGTCCAGCGCAGCGGTGTGCTCATCCAGCAGCAGTATGCTGGAGGGCGTCAGGCTGGCCATCAGCAGGCTGACGGCCTGGCGCTGGCCGCCCGAAAGCAGGCCCATTTTGTCGCCCAGGCGGTTTTCCAGGCCCAGTTTCAGCGTGGCAAGGCTTTCCCGGAATTGCCCGAGATACTGCTTTTTCACCGCACTGGTCAGACCTCGGCTTTGGCCGCGTTTGATGGCCAGTGCCAGGTTTTCTTCAATGGACAGGTTTTCGCAGGTGCCGGCCAGGGGGTCCTGGAACACCCGGGCAACACGGGCCGCTCGTTTATGGGTGGGCAGGCGGGTAACGTCCAGGTTGTCCACGATAATCTGGCCGCTGTCGACCATGACTTCGCCGGCCAGGGCGTTCAGGAAGGTGGATTTGCCGGCGCCGTTGCTGCCGATGACCGTAACGAACTCGCCCTGGTTTACTGTCAGGCTCATGCCCCGCAGGGCCGGGTTTTCCAGCGGTGTGCCTTTGCCAAAGGTAAGCCGCAGATCGGTTGCGCTGATCATAGTGCCTCCTCAGGCCTTTTTGCTGGTGAAACGGCCGGCGATCTTGGTGCGAACGCCGGGCAGTACGATAGCCAGTGTGACCAGAACCGCGGTAATCAGGTTCAGATCCTGCGCCTGCAGGCCCAGAATATCGGCATTAAGGGCAAAGGCGATGGCCAGTCGGTAGATGATCGCTCCCACCACGCACGCCAGCAGGGCACGAACCACGGTGGAAGGGGGGATCACGGCTTCACCACCAATGAGTGAGGCGAGACCAATCACAATCACGCCCACACCCATGGTGACGTCAGCTGCCCCCTGGCTCTGTGCGAACAGGGCACCCGCCAGGCCTACCAGGCCGTTGGAGAGCGCAACCCCGAGAATGATCATGCCGCCGGTTGCAATGCCCTGGGCGCGAGCCATGCGGGCGTTGGCGCCAGTGGCGCGCATGGCCAGGCCAGTCTCGGATTTCATGAAACGCCACAACAGAATCAGGGACACAATAGCGACCAGGGTAAACAGCAACACCGGCACCTGATGGAAAGCCAGGCCCAGGTCGTACCAGGGAGTCAGTACCGTTTCTTCTGTGAGCAAGGCCACGTTCGGCCGGCCCATGATGCGCAGGTTCACGGAGTAGAGCGCGATCATGGTAAGGATGGAGGCCAGCAGGTTCAGAATGTTGAGTTTGACATTCAGGATGGCGGTTACGGCACCGGCGGCCATGCCGGCCAGTACCGCACAGCCAGTTGCCAGCCAGGGATTCCAGCCTTCAATAATCAACATGGCGGCAACGGCGGCGCCCAGGGGGAAGCTGCCATCCACCGTCAGGTCGGGGAAGTCGAGAACACGGAAAGAGAGATAGATACCAAAGGCAACCAGGCCGTAGATCAGGCCGGTTTCGAGAGCACCGTAGAATGCGATTTCACTGAGCATGGGTAGTTTTTCACCGTGAAAGAAAACGGGCGGGCCCTTTTGGGGTCCGCCCGTGTAGGTCAGGCGTTACTTGTCGTTTTTGACGACTTTGACGGCTTCCTGGATGAGGTCTTCGGGCAGAGTGACGCCCATGCGTTCGGCGGCCTCGGGGTTAACGTACAGATCCAGTTCTTCCATGGTTTCAACCGGCATGTCGGCTGTGCCGGCACCTTCCAGTACGCGTGCGACCATGGCGCCGGTCTGGCGGCCGTGGTTGTAATAGTTGAAGCCCAAAGCGGCTACCGCGCCACGCTCAACGGTGGCAGTGTCGGCAGCAAAAACCGGGATCTTGGCCCGTTCGCCAACGGAAATAACCGCTTCGGCGGCACTGATCACGGTGTTATCGGTGGTCAGGTAGATAGCGTCGGCCTTGCCTACCAGGGAGCGGGCTGCGCCCAGCACTTCAGAAGTCTTGGTGGCCGCACCTTTAACCAGCTCCAGACCGCGGGCCTGCAGGCGTTCTTCCAGCAGTTCAATCAGCGCGGCGGCGTTGGCTTCGCCAGGGTTGTAAACGGTGCCGATGCGCTTGGCGTCGGGCATTGCACGCTGCAGCATGTCCAGGTGCTTCTCGATGGGCAGCATATCGCTTACCCCGGTGATGTTGGCACCAGGGGCTTCCCAGCTTTGTACCAGTTTGGCGGCAACCGGATCAGTCACGGCAGAGAAGACCACGGGCACGTTACGGGCTGCAGCGGCAACGGTTTGTGCGGACGGTGTGGCAATGGCCACGATTACATCCGGGTTTTCACCCACAAACTTGCGGGCAATCTGAGAGGCAATGGCTGAGTTGCCCTGGGCACTTTCGTGCATCAGGCGCAGGTTTTCGCCTTCGCGATAGCCGCGCTCGGCCAGTTCGTCCTTAACGCCCTCATGTACGGCATCCAGTGCCGGGTGTTCAACAATCTGTGTGATGGCAACAACACGGGGGTCGTCCGCTTGAACCAGGCTTGCTGCGGCAAGCAGCGAGGCGCCGATCAGCGTGCGCAGGGATTTCTTGGCCATATGCCCATCTCCGAGTCAGTTACTGTTTTTTCCCGTGAAACCGGGGGCAAAAATTCAAGGTGCGCAAGTTTAACACAGCCATGCGGCAATCGGTGTAGGGGAAGGCGCAGTTTGTTGCGACGAGCGTTTGAGTGGTTGCAGATGCAAATTATTTTGCACGGATCACGTTTTGACGGGCTCTGGTGTGTTGAAATAGGCTACTAAAGTCTAATAATACGAGAACGCGACAAAGCGAATCCGAAACTATAACGACAAATCAGGAAGGTCCATGGACACAACGAAAAAGCTCCCCCTGGATATGGTCTACCACTGGGAGGCCACCAGCCCTAATTCCCTTTATATGACGCAGCCCATTGGCGACGGTAAGGTGGTTGAGTACACCTGGGGCCGTGCCGTGGATGAGGCACGCCGGATGGCGGCGTACCTGAAATCCCTGAACCTGCCGGAGAAAAGCCGGATTGGTCTGATTTCCAAGAACTGCGCCCAGTGGGTGATGACAGACTGGGCCATCTGGATGGCAGGGCACATTTCCGTGCCGCTGTATCCCACCCTGAACGCCGATACGGTGAACTACATCCTCAACCACGCCGAGTGCGACGTGTTGTTCGTGGGTAAACTGGATGACTGGGACAGTATGAAATCCGGTGTGCCGGAATCGGTTCGCTGCATTTCCTATCCGCTGAGCCCGCCCAACGATTTCGAGACCTGGGACGACATTGTTGCCAAGTACCCGCCGCTGGAAGGCAAAACCAGGCGTGATCCGGAAGAGCTAGCCACCATCGTGTACACCTCTGGCAGTACCGGTCGCCCGAAAGGCGTTATGCTCAGCTTCAATAACATGGCATTCGCCGCTGCTGGCGGTATCGAGACTCTGGGCGTAGGGCCAGGTGAGCGTATGTTGTCTTACCTGCCGCTGGCTCATGTGTTTGAGCGCACCTTTGTGGAGCTGGGCTCTTTGTATTCCGGCTTCCAGCTTTATTTTGCAGAGTCTCTGGACACCTTCGTTCAGGATCTTCAGCGGGCACGGCCAACGCTCTTCCTCTCGGTTCCGCGCCTGTGGGTGAAGTTCCAGCATGGTGTTTTGCAGAAAGTGCCCAAGCCGAAGCTGGATCGCCTGCTGAAGATTCCGGTAGTGAGCAAGCTGATCAAGAAGAAGGTGCTGAAAGGCCTGGGCCTGGACAAGGTGAAGCTGGCCGGTTCCGGTTCCGCACCGTTGTCCAACGATGTATTGGACTGGTACCGCAATCTCGGCCTGGAACTGCTGGAAGGTTATGGCATGTCCGAGAACTTTGCCTACTCTCACATGAACAAGCCGGGCCGTACCCGCACCGGTTATGTCGGCGAAGCCCTGCCGGGCGTTGAAGTGAAGATCAGCGAGCAGGGCGAGGTGCTGGTGAAGAGCCCGGCCACCATGATGGGTTATTACAAGGACGAAGAGAAAACCGCCGAAGCCTTCACCGAGGATGGCTTCCTCAAAACCGGCGACAAGGGCGAGATCGACGAGATGGGCCGTCTCAAGCTGACCGGCCGCATCAAGGAGATCTTCAAGACCAGCAAGGGCAAGTACATTGCGCCGGCGCCGATCGAGAACCGCCTGATGTCTCACGATGCCATCGAAATGGTGTGTGTGTCGGGTGCCAACCAGACCCAGCCCCACGCGTTGGTGGTTCTGGATGAGGAGATTCGCCCGAAAGCTGCTGACGAGAGCTTCCGCAAGGAGTTGGAAGAAAGTTTCAGGCAGCTGATTCAGGACGTAAATAAAACTGTAGATCCCCACGAACAGTTGGCTTTCATTACGGTGGTCAGCGATGAGTGGTCCATCGAGAACAGCTTCCTGACGCCGACGCTCAAGCTTAAGCGTAACGTGGTGGAAGACGCCTATCAGGCGAAAGTGGACAGCTGGTACGCCAAGAAGCAGCCGGTTATCTGGCAGTAAAGGCGACGGCTTACACGGTAAGGACAAGAAGGCCCGGCAAACTGCCGGGCCTTCTTGTTTCTGGCGTTCCGATATTTCTGGCCGTCAGGCCATGGTTCTGGAATTGGAGATGGACCGGTTCATCAGAATGATGGGGATGATACCGGCGACCACAATGATCAGGGCGGGAAGGGCGCTGTGATAGAGCTGTTCGTCTGAGGCAAACTGGTACACGTAGGTGGCCAGGGTCTCGTAATTAAAGGGCCGAAGAATCAGGGTGGCCGGCAGTTCCTTCATGCAGTCGACAAACACTACCAGGGCGGCGGTGACCAGGGTTCCACGCAGCATCGGCAGGTGTACGTTGATCAGGGTTTTGCCCGGAGTGTGGCCCAGGGAGCGGGAGGCCATGTCCATGCTGGGGGTGATTTTCTGGAGGGCGCTCTCCACACTGCCGGCAGACACCGCCAGAAAACGCACGGTGTAGGCAAAAATCAGGGCAAAGGCCGTTCCACTCAGCAGCAGGCCGGTGCTCACGCCAAGATAATCCCGCATCAGGGAATCCAGCCAGTTATCGAAGCCGGCCAGTGGCACGATGACGCCCACGGCCAGCACTGCGCCGGGCATGGCGTAACCGAGACTGGATAGGCGCATCAGGATCTGCATGCCACGGGTGTTGTGCAGACGGCGGCTATAGGCCAGCGTAACGCCGATGATCAGGGTGGTGAGCGCTGCCGCGCTGGACAGGAACAGGCTGTTAAAAGTGTTCTGAATAAAATCCGGGTTCCAGCTGACATCAAAGTATTCCCAGGCGTAATAGCCCAGGGTGGCTCCGGGGATTATGAAGCCAAATATCAGTGGCACGGCGCAGACGACGACACAGATCATCTGGCGCGGGAAAGACATGGTGAAGCGATGAATCGGGTCACGGTTGTCGCGGGCCGCGTACTGTTGTTGTCGGCGCCGTGAATAGCGTTCCAGGGTCACCAGGATGACCACGAAAATGAGCATGGTGGTCGCGATCTGGGCCGCTCCGCCCAGGTTACCCAGGTTCATCCACGTATCGAACAGGCCGCGGGTGAGGGTTTGCACGGCAAAGAAATCGACGGTACCGAAATCGTTCAGGGTTTCCATCAGCACCAGGGACAGGCCCACGGCAATGGCCGGCCGGGCAATGGGCAGTACCACCCGGAAGAAAGTGCTCAGCGCCGAATGACCCAGGCTGCGGCTGACGGCAAACAGCGAGGGTGACTGCTCAAGAAAGGCCGCTCGCCCCAGCAGGTACACATAGGGGTAGAGCACCAGCCCAATCATCAGGATGGCGCCTTCCAGGCTGCGGATTTCCGGGAACCAGTAATCGCTGGCATTCTGCCAGCCGAACCATTCGCGCAGGGCACGCTGCACGGGGCCGGCGTAATCCAGCAGGCTGGTGTAGACATAGGCAATTACGTAGGCCGGCACGGCAAACGGCAGCAGCAGGGCCCATTCGAAGAACTTCCGGCCCGGGAATTCGCACATGGTCACGGCCCAGGCTGTGGCCAGCCCGATCAACAGGGTGAGCGCGCCCACACCGATCATCAGCTTGATGGTGGTGGTCAGGTAGCGGGGCAGAGTGGTTTCAATCAGATGTGGCCAGATATTTTCGTCCGGGAACAAGGCCAGGAAGATCACCGACAGCACCGGAAGCGCAACAATGGCGGTAGTGATGAAGGCGCTGATCAGCCAGCGCTTTGAGGTGCGTTTTGCCAGTAACGGTTGCGACAGCCCCGGGTTTGCACTGGAAACGACCTCGGTCATGGTGATCCTGTTAGCGTAGTGGTGATGAGAAGTGTTGCGATTTTAGATAGTGCGTTGCTTCCCTGCAATGACTGTGGTCATGTTTGTGACCAACAAAAAAGGGTGTCCTGGACAGGACACCCTTCGGTCTAGCGGTTGGTATGAGGCTGATCAGCCATCATAGTCAACGCGGTCAACCAGCTTCACAGCCGCTTCGCGGTTGTTGGCGATTTCCTGCAGTGACAGGCTGTCCGGGTTGATTTCACCCCACTCGGCTACCAGGCCGGAAGGCTTCACTTCCGGGTTGGCCGGATACTCGGTGTTGGCTTCCGCATAGATGCGCTGGGCTTCCGGAGAGGACAGGAATTCCATCAGTTTGATGGCGTTTTCCTTATTCGGCGCACTCTTGGTGAGGGAAATGCCGCTGATGTTCACGTGGGTACCACGACCTTCGGAATTCGGGAACACCAGGTTAACCTGTTCGGCGATCGGGCGCTGGTTTTCGTCCATCAGCATGTTGCCGTAGTAGTAGCTGTTGCCAATGGAAATGTCGCAGACACCTTCAGCGATGGCTTTGATCTGGTCGCGATCGCCACCCTGGGGTTTGCGTGCCAGGTTTTCTTTGACGCCTTGCAGCCACTCTTCGGTCTTCTCTTCACCGTGGTGGGCGATCATGGAGGAGATCAGGGCGATGTTGTACGGGTGCTTGCCGCTGCGGGTACAGATGCGGCCTTCCCACTTGTCATCAGCCAGTTGCTCGTATGTGGTGATCTCACCCTCTTCAACGCGATCTTTGGATGCGAAGATCAGGCGGCCACGGGTCGTCAGGGCGTACCACTTGCCTTCCGGATGGCGCAGGTTCTCCGGAATGTTCTTCTGCAGCGTGTCGGTCTCAATACCAGCAACCAGGTCTTTTTCAACCAGCTCGTTGATGCGGGAAATGTCGACGGTCATAACGACATCCGCCGGGCTGTTGCGGCCTTCACGCTCAAGGCGCTCGGAAAGGCCTTGCTTGGCAAACACAACGTTCGCTTCAATGCCGGTTTCTTCGGTGAAGGCGTTGAGCAGGGGTTCCAGCAGGTAAGCCTGGCGGTAGGAATAGATGTTGACCTCGCCGTCGGCGGAGGCGGACAGCGGCATGGCGGCCAGAGCGATGGCGGCAGTTGCGGCAAGTTTCATACGCATAGTGTTGATCCTTTCTGTCGCGTTGCTAAAAAGTGAGCGCTTTCCTGTAAGTGAATGTTACAGGCAGTTAAAAACGACAACTATTCTCATTGCTAACCGCGAATGAGTCAATAACCCTTCGGGGATATTTTTCAGAAAATAGTGTTATGCTTCATAACACTATAAGAACGCAGCAAATGGCAGGGTTTCCGAGCATGGTCGGTAGTGATCGCAGAGAGCATAGCCGCACGGCAATGAGTGCAAAAGTGAAGTTGGTCCATGAGCAGCTGGGAGAATTCGTTTTCTCTACCCGTGATATCTCAGATGGCGGTGTGTTCATTGTGTTGGGGGAACAGGTGTTTGAGCCCTCCATAGGCGATTGCGTGACTGTTCAGGTGCAGGGGCTTCCTGTGCCGGCCCCCATTCTGGATATGGTGGTGGTGCGCCGCACTATTGATGGCTTTGGGTTGCAGTTTGCCGATACTGCCGAATAGTTGGCGGAAGTGGATTCCATGATGGCGATAATGGACGCAGTTAAAAGAAAAGGTCTTGCCTGATGAGTTCACCCACTTACCTGAGATTGATGGCCTCGGTGCTTGCTGTGCCGGTGGTAATGCTGTCGGGCTGTGCCAGCTACTATACCCACTATGCGATGTTCCCTGCGGAGAACTCTGCGGGTGAAATCCGGCAGGTGCGAGTGAACTGGCAAAGCGCGGAATATCCAGAGTGGTGGCCGGGCAATAATCAGGCTACCACCATGAAACTGGAAACCCAGTGCAGTGAACGGGTCTGGCGTATTGCCGACAGCAGCCATGACAGTGCTGGTGATTGTGGTGATGGCATTCGTGCTTGTGGAGATCCGTCGCTGGACGTTCTGGCGGCAACGGGTGCGCCGGCCACAGAGCAGGCTGCCTGTTTAACGGTGAAAATGCCTCAAGGGAAAGGCCGCGTTGCCGATGTCGGCAGCCGCTTTGAGCTTCTGGTTTCCTGCCAGCCAGCAAAGCCCAACCTGATAAAGGATGGCGAAGAGGTGAATGTAGATTACATCCGCCCGTCTGCTGTCGCTTATACGGTCTACGCGAGAAAGGTGCCCCGGGGCGCTTTGAATGCCCGTCTGCCGGATTTCGACGAGACTCAATGTCTGGAAGATTGAAGTCTGTCTGCTTTTCCCTGTGAGCTTGGTCACGCTGATACATTTCGTTGCCGAATGAAAATCTGAGTTACGACTTGTTGCGGTTTGGTGACGCTTGGCTACCAAATCGTAATGGAGTCTTGCCGGTAACGTGGCAAACTGGGAACAGTCAAAGAATCCCTGTTCCCGAGGTGTTTAGTGGGCGTTCGTCAGAAAAAAATTGCGGCACATGATCTTGAGATCGGCATGTTCGTGTCGGATCTTGATCGCCCCTGGCATCAAACACCGTTTCCCATCCAGGGATTTTACCTCCGTTCTGAAAACGATCTGAAAGCCGTTGTCTCCCACTGTAAGTGGGTGATGATCGACGTTGCCGAAACCCGCGAGGAAATCACCCTCGGGTCAGACAAGGTTCGTCCTTTTGCTCGACGTTCCAGCGCCCGTTCGGGTGGTCGGGAGGAGTTGCAGCTGGCGCCACTGAGTATTCGTGAACCGGTTGTTTACAAGAACGATGTCCCCCTCAGAAAAGAACTCAAAGCATCCCGCAAGCTCCTCAACGATGCGGAATTGGCATTAAGCCGGATGTTCGAGACCGTTCAGGATGACCAGATGCCGGATTTGCGCCCGGCTGCGGACGTCACCCGCCGCATGGTAGAGAGCGTCGTTCGCCAGCCGAACGCGCTTTTGTGGCTGAGCCGTACTCGCCAGTACGATGATTTTGTGTATCGGCATGCCCTGAACACGGCAGTGTGGGCTCTGGTCTGTGGCCGGCAACTTGGTTTGAACGAAGGGCTGTTGCATCATCTGGGGGTAGGGTGCCTTTTGTCCCAGGTGGGTAAGACCGCACTACCTAAAGAAATGCTGGCCCGCGAACACCAGCTGTCCACCGAAGAATACGCAACTTATCGATCCTATGTGGAGCGTGGCTGCCAGATGCTGGAAGGCGCGGGTCTTTCCAGGGCTGTTATGAGCGTGGTTCAGGGGCACCGCGAGCGGCACAATGGTTCCGGCTTTCCACAGGGAATTCGTGGCGACCGTGTCCCGCTGCTGGCAAAAGTTGCAGGTATTGCAGAATTCTTCGAGTCTTTGATTGCGCCCAGGGATGATCAGGATCCCATGACACCAGCAAAAGCGGTATCGCTGTTGTACGATATGCGCAACATCGAATTTCAGGAAGATCTCGTTGAGGCCTTTATCCAGGGTGTGGGCGTGTATCCGACCGGAACTCTGGTGGAGCTTTCTGATGGCCAGCGTGGCATTGTGGTATCCCATTCACCGGGAAGGCGGTTGTGGCCCAGTGTGATGGTCATGCAGGACGCCGAGCATCGGCCGCTGAAATCCGCAAAGATTGTTGATCTGGCCCGGCACAATGAGTCCCGAGGCGCTTCGGAGTTGCTGACCGTGCGCGAGTGTTTGCCCCACGGCACCGAGGGCCTGGACCCGGCTGGCTACGATGTAACAGGTGCCGAGTCCCGTTGGTCCCTGGGTAAACTGATTAATCGATAAGTATGCGTATCTGCTTGCGCACCCAGCGATAGGTGCCTTCCGGACGGAAGTTCACCAGAATTTCTGATTCGCCGCCTTTGGGGCCATCGACCACGTATTCCACTTCCGCTTCTTGCCAGCTTTCGGCATTGATATAAACGTCGGTTGGGCGCGTGCTTTGAGCCTGCAGCTGCGCCAGTTGAGCGTCACCCCTGATCTTTCTGACTTTCACGGACTTGATACCGTTGTCGCCGGCGGGGTGTGTGGCGTCTTCCGGTGACAGGTAGTATTGCCGCGATAACGCCCGGGTGATGGCGGCAAGCTCTCGGCGCAGATAATTGCGGGCCTGCTCGTTGTCGAATTCATCCATATTGCGTACGGACTGAAGAATCCGTTCCCGAAGCGCCTCCAGGTCTTCCTTGTAGTCGATATCCGGGTCCAGCTCTCCGTCGACAGGCCGCTCTGTGGCGTTATCTATTTCTTCCTGGGTTGGCGGCTGTCCGCACAGCGGGTCATCTTCAGGGTAGAAGCAGATCTCCGCCAGGATCTGGTTGGCCGGTGAATTCTCGGCGGTAAATTCGCTGGTACTGACATTGAAGTTGACGGTGTTCGGCAGGTTGGGATTATCGAGCGCCCGATTGAGCTGGTTGATGACCCGCTCGCGGATATCGATGCCCTCATCCTCGTCTACGTTCTCTGTCCAGTTCAGGGCCAGAAGGAAACGGGACAGGTTCATCAGTGTGCTGTTCTCAAACAGCAGCTGTTCACGAACCTGGTGGCTGCTCAGCCCCTCATCGTCTACGCCCGGCGTTTGCAGCGCGGTGCGTGTGTCTTCCTGAAATTCCAGGAAGGTAACGTATTCCCTGGCTGGAATACCCTCCGCGATGGGGAGGTTGCCGACTTTGACCGAGAGTGTTTCGCCGGGGTAGTAACGGAACTCGCCACGGGTGTTGGTTTTGCCGGACTGGCTGGAAGTCTGGTAGGTCAGCCCACCAACGCCCTGGAAATGGATCTGCCCGGTGCGGGTATCGTCAGATCCGGAGCTGCCGCCGCTGTCGAAACAGCCGGTCAGGGCGATGGCTGCAGAGAGTGGCAGAAGAAAACGGGTGAGGTGAGCGAGTTTCATGGCGTGTCGTACAATCCCTTCGCGTTGACCTGGAGCATCCGGTGGCCGGTGTCCGATTTGTAAGTTGTTGTAACCGCATTATAGGGGCGGCACTTCTGCTATATCGGGAATCCTGTCGCAGTTTGAGGGTTTTGGCCGCATGGCTTTGATTGGTTTTGTCCCTTGAATTTTCGGGCGTTGCCTCAATCAAATAGCTCTCTATCTTTTTGACTCCTTTGGAGCCATGTTTCTGAACAACGGTGGGGTGTATGACCTACGCACTGGACATTGAAGGGCTGACCAAGAATTACAGCGATGGTTTTCAGGCACTGAAAGGCATTGACCTGCACGTTCGGGAGGGTGATTTCTTTGCTTTGCTGGGCCCCAACGGCGCAGGCAAGTCCACCACTCTGGGGATTGTTTCTTCCCTGGTCAACAAGTCGGGCGGCAAGGTCAGGGTGTTTGGCCATGATATCGATACAGACCTCTCAAGCGCCAAACTCTCCCTGGGTGTGGTGCCCCAGGAGTTCAATTTCAATCAGTTCGAGAAGGTGGAAGATATCGTCACCACGCAGGCTGGTTATTACGGCATACCCCTGAAAACCGCGCGGGTGTCTGCGGAAAAGTATCTGAAGAAGCTCGGGCTCTGGGACAAGCGCAACACACCGGCCAGGATGTTGTCCGGTGGTATGAAACGCCGCCTGATGATCGCCCGGGCACTGGTACATGAGCCCAGATTGCTGATTCTTGATGAGCCGACGGCCGGTGTGGATATCGAATTGCGTCGCTCCATGTGGCAATTCCTGGAGGAGATGAATCGTCAGGGGACTACCATCATTCTGACCACCCACTATCTGGAGGAGGCGGAAGCTCTGTGCCGCAACATTGCCATTATTGATCAAGGGGAAATCATCCGGCACACCAGCAAGCGGGAACTGCTGCAACAGCTCAGTGTAGAAACCTTTGTACTGGATACCGAGCAGCCGTTAGAAAAAGCCCCTGAGCTGACTGCATTCAAAGCCAGCCTGGATGACGATGGTGCGCTTGAAGTGGAAGTTGCCAAGGGACAGGGTTTGAACGCTCTGTTTATCGAACTGGAGAATCTGGGTATTCGTGTGCTCAGCATGCGAACCAAGGCCAACCGGCTGGAAGAGCTGTTCGTTCGCATGGTTGAGGAGAATGCCCGGGAGGCAGAGAAAGCCAGCGAGGTGACAGCATGACACCGCAAGCACTGTGGACAGCCTTTACAACCATCGTTACCCGCGAGGTTCGGCGCTTTACCCGGATCTGGCCGCAGACGCTGTTGCCGCCGGCCGTCACGATGACGCTGTATTTTATTATTTTTGGCAACCTGATTGGTTCCCGCATCGGTGAAATGGGCGGCTACGACTATATGCAGTTCATTGTGCCGGGCCTGATTATGATGGCGGTGATCACCAATTCCTACTCCAATGTGGTGTCGTCCTTTTTCTCTATGAAGTTCCAGCGCAGTATTGAGGAATTGCTCGTGTCGCCGGTGCCGAACTGGACCATCCTGGCGGGCTATGTGGCCGGGGGCATGGCCAGGGGGCTGAGTATTGGCCTGATCGTGACATTGCTGTCGCTGGCATTCACCCAGTTGAGTATTCATAACCTGCTGATGGTGATCATCACGGTGATTCTCACGTCGGCGCTGTTCTCTCTGGGTGGCTTCATCAACGCCATGCTGGCGACCAAGTTTGATGACATTTCCATTGTCCCGACCTTTGTGCTGACGCCGCTGACTTACCTTGGGGGTGTGTTCTACAGCATCGACATGCTGCCGTCGTTCTGGCAGGGCGTGTCCATGGCGAATCCGATCCTGTATATGGTTAACGGTTTTCGCTTCGGCATACTGGGTGTTTCGGACGTTAATCCGTTCGTGTCTCTTGGTATGATTCTGGTTTTCATCGTCTTGCTGGCGGCGGTTGCCTTGCGCATGCTTGCCCGTGGCAAGGGCATTCGACACTGATTTAATTCCGGAACTGATATGGCTCTTGATAACGCGCCACTGGGCAAGTCCAGTGAATACCCTGATCAGTATGATCCGTCTCTGCTGTTCCCGGTGGCCCGGGAAGAAAACCGCCGGCGAATCGGCCTGGACGATGGTCGCTGGCCCTGGTTTGGCGAGGACATGTGGCAGGCCTGGGAAATCTCCTGGCTGAAGCCCGGCGGTGTACCGGCCGTGGCCTGGGGAGAAATCCGGTTTCCTGCGGCATCGCCTGCCATTATTGAGAGCAAATCCCTGAAGTTGTATCTGAACTCTCTGAATCAGGCGGTGTTCTCGTCTCCGGATCAAGTGGCCGAGACCATTACCCAGGATCTTTCGAGTGCCTGTGGTGCGGCGGTGGATGTGACGCTTCTGAGTGTGGATGACTCAGCGCCTGCAATCGGCCGGCCCGAAGGATACGAGTTGATCGATGATGAAACGCTAGAGCAGGTGGCCTACGACTATGCGCCTGAGTCGCTGACAACCAGCGAGCCGGTGGTCAGTGAAGGCTTGTGTTCACATCTTCTGAAAAGCAACTGTCCAGTGACCGGCCAACCCGACTGGGCCACGGTACTGATTCGCTATTCCGGGAGGAAGATTGATCGGGCAGGGTTGCTGCGCTATATCGTGAGCTTCCGTCAGAAACAGGATTTTCACGAACACTGCGTTGAAACCATCTTTACTGACTTGATGGCGAGGTGTCAGCCGGAATCCTTGATGGTGTGCGCCCGTTACACCCGGCGTGGTGGCCTGGATATCAACCCCTGGCGCAGCACATGTGCTGAAGATGGTCCGGGGCCGCGGCTGGTTAGGCAGTAGCAGGCTCGGCTATTCGGTATCGTCTTCCTGACGCAGTCGGTCGGCTGCGTCTTCGAGGGCGCTGAGTATGGCTTTGCGCTCCCGTTCGGTGACCTTATCGGAATCCAGGTACATGGCAAAGCCGCTGTGTTCGTGTTCCAGGAAGCTACGGTGAGGCCCCATGTCGCGCCGGAAATCCACCACCTCGTAGATGGGCACCGGCTTGCCAAAGCCTTTTACGGTAATCTCGCCCTTGTCCCGGCACATAATGCGGTCTTTGATCAGCGAGAAGGTCTCATACGACACCAGAATCTCGCCTGGTTCCGCCAGGGACTCCAGTCGGCTGGCGAGGTTCACTTCCTTGCCGATAATGGTGTAATCCATCCGGTTTTCGGCGCCGAAGTTACCAACCGTGGTGTAGCCGGTACTGATGCCCATGCGGATTTCCAGGGGCGTCTTGATGCCCAGGCTGCGCCATTTCTGGCGCATGATCTTCATGTGTTTGCGCATCTCGATGGCCATGGACACACACGAGAACGCATCTTCTTTCTGGCCGCGACTGGTCGGATCGCCAAAGAACACCATGATGGAATCGCCGACAAACTTGTCGATGGTGCCGCCGTATTTCAGGGCGACCTCTGACATTTCGTTGAAGTAGTGATTCAGAAGCTCGGTAAGGGCTTCCGGCTCCATCTCCTCCGACAGTTCAGTAAAGCCTTTTATGTCTGAGAAAAACACTGCCAGTTTCTTGCGCTGGGTTTCAAGCCGAACATCCCGTTCCCCGGTAAAGATGGACTGCCAGACCTGAGGCGACAGGTATTTCGAGAGCTTGTGGGACAGGGCGATGGACTGTTCCCGCTGGTTCTGAATCTGGGTCTTTGCCAGCAGCAGGGCCCGGGCCTGCTGGTGTGAGTAATAGGCGGTAACGCAGATGTACGTGCCTGTGGCCAAAATGGCGACGATGCTGGTGAGCAGCGGGGCTTCCAGATCGGCGGCGGTGCCGGTTGCCGCCACTGTGGCGGCCATGGCGGCAGACATGAGCGCTGTGCCGAACAACCATTGCCTGACGCCGCCCACGATCAGACAGCTGAACATCAGCATCAGGACAACCGATACCGATGGAATGGCGATCAATCCGATCAAGCCAATAAAGCTGCCTCCGATTATGCAGTCGAGGAACAGCATTTTTTGCCGAATCCGGGCTGAACGTCGCAGGAAGGTTCGCCGTGTAAGCACGTGCGCGAGGTGTGGCCAGATCAGAGCGCCAGCCACCATCCAGAGAAGCAATTGGGGAAACACATCCTGAAGGACACCCGTGACAATAATGGCGGCAGTGGCGGTGTAGGCCAGTATCCGACCGTTGTAATCGGGCATCGGTGGAATCGCCACCGTGTGGTCGTAGATGTCGCCTTGCCCCAGCTTGCCGGTATTGCCGGTTATGCTGCGTAATTCAGCGGGTGCGCTCATCATTTTCAGAACCGGATCCTTCCGATAAGTATGTCGCTCATTGTATGCTGCCGATTCTTTATAATTGTTGGTTTGAACTACGACTAAAGATTAACAGCATTACGTAGAACTCACAATTCATCGGGGCCGCTTCCGGCCCAACCGAAAATCATGCAACCAATCAACAGCGAGACTGTATGAGTTCGATAACCCGTTTTATTCTGGATCGTGCTTCGGAGCCCCGTTTGCAGGCACCGGCACCACCGGTGTCTGTGGTTGATCAGGCCTTCCGGTGCGCGGCCCGGGCCCCGGATCATGCGTTGTTGAGGCCCTGGCGTTATCTCGTGATAGAGGGGGAAGGCCTGGCAGCTCTGGGCGACCTGTTTGCTGAATGCTGCCCGCCGGACGCTTCTGATAAGGAGCGTGAGAAGGCCCGGAATGCTCCGGCTCGTGCACCCATGATTATTGTCGGTATTGCGTCGCCCCGTCATCATCCGAAGGTGCCGGAGGTGGAGCAGGTAATGTCGGCAGCGGCCGGTATGAGTTTTATCTCCCTGGCGCTGAATGATGCCGGCTACGGCGCCATGTGGCGAACCGGGCCTGTGGCTTATCATCCGTCGCTGCATGACGGTCTTAGGCTGCTGCCGGGCGAGTCCATTATCGGTTTCCTCTATACCGGTACCGTTGCCAGTGAGAAACCATCGGTGCCCCGGCCCGATACCAAAGAGTATGTCTCAAGGTGGGCCGCGCCAGGGCGCACTTCCCCCTGGCAAGTCTGAGCCTCGATCAGCGGCAAGTCCGCCTGGGGAAACCCGTTGCCGCCCTCGTTGCGTTTAACCGGAATTTGCCGCTCATTTATTAGACAGCCCTCTTCGAAGCCCGCATTACAGCGGGCTTTTTCAATTCTGGCACTCTGCTTGCTTTAATCACTTCAGAACGCAAAACCGGCAAGTTCACAGGTTCAGCCTGGTCGGTGCAAAGATCTGGAGGCAGTAATGGCAATTACATTCGACAAAGCGCTCGGTATTCATGAGCACGCGCTGCAGGCGCGGGTCAAGCGGGCCGAAGTGCTGGCGAACAACCTGGCAAATGCCGACACTCCGGGCTACAAGGCCCGCGACGTGGATTTCCAGGCGATGATGCAGAAGGCGCAGGATTCCATGACGGGCTTTGGTATGACCACGACCCACAGCGGCCATATGGACACCTCCAGCCCCGGCGCTGACGGCGAGCTGCTGTACCGTACCCCGCACCAGCCATCAATTGATGGCAATACCGTGGATGCGCAGGCCGAGCAGACCCGTTTCATGCGCAACGCCATGGATTATCAGGCCAGCTTCCAGTTCCTGAGTAGTCGGTTTTCCGGCCTGACAAAGGCGCTGAAGGGCGAATAAGCCGCAGTTCGTACGAGATTGAAGGAGATTGTCATGTCACTGGGTAACATTTTCGACATCGCCGGTTCCGGCATGACCGCACAGTCACTGCGGCTCAACACCACCGCGTCTAACATTGCCAACGCAGAAACCGCCAGTTCGAGCACGGATACAACGTACCGTGCCCGCAAACCGGTGTTTGCCGCTATTCAGCAGGCCATGCTGAACCCTGATCAGCAGGGATTTGGAATGGGTTCCGAAGAGGGGCCCGGGGCCGGCGTTCGCGTTGAGGGGATTGTCGAGAGCGATGCAGAACTGCAGATGCGCTATGAGCCGAATCACCCCGCCGCGAACGAGGAAGGGTACGTTTACTACCCCAACGTGAACGTGGTTGAGGAAATGGCGGACATGATGTCGTCGTCCCGCAGTTTTCAGATGAATGTGGATGTCATGAACACCGCCAAATCCATGATGCAGCGAATTCTGACACTGGGTCAGCAGTAACAAGTGAGGATTAAGCCATGAGTGCAGTGAATTCCGCAGCCGCCTCAGACGTGCTGAGCCAGTACCAGCTGAACCAGGAGGGCAAGACCCCTGGTGGCAACGAGCTGGGTAAAGACGCGTTTATGGAGCTGATGCTGGCGCAGCTCAAGAATCAGAACCCGCTGGAGCCGCAGGACAACGGCGATTTTATCGCGCAGCTGGCCCAGTTCAGTTCTCTGGAAGAAATGCAGAATCTGTCTGGCAGCGTCGATGATGTTGTTGGTCAGTTCCGCTCCAGCCAGGCCTTGCAGGCCTCAGCGATGGTGGGAAAAACCGTGCTGGCACCCTCCAGTGTGGGCATTCTGGGTAGCGAAGGCGAGATAACTGGCACCATTCAAGTGCCGGCTTCCACGGGTGGGCTGCGACTGTCGGTCATGAATCAAAGCGGCGAACTAGTTCGCCAGATTGATATGGGCAGCAGCCAGGCTGGTGTGGTGTCGTTCCAGTGGGATGGGCAAGACGGCAACGGCAATCCTTTGCCGCCCGGACCCTACTCGATCGTCGCACAGGGCTCCTATCCCTCCGGGTCAGAGCAGCTGGCGACCATGGTGAGCGCCAATGTCGACAGTGTGTCGTTGGGGCAGGGTGGTTCCATTACTCTGAATCTGGCCGGAATGGGCTCCATTCCGCTGTCTGAAGTCAAACAAATCAACTGATCCGGTGTCAGACCAGGAGGTATAAGTCATGGCATTTAACACAGGTTTGAGCGGGCTGCGCGCCGCTTCGGTGGATCTGGATGTCACCGGTAACAACATCGCCAACGCCAGTACCGTCGGCTTCAAAAGCAGCAAGGTACAGTTCGGTGATTTGTACGCCAGTGGTTTCCTGAGTGCCGGTACCAATCCGATTGGCGACGGCGTGCGGGTGCAGGACGTAAAGCAGTCATTCGGTCAGGGCAATATCAGCTTCACCGATAACGGCCTGGATATGGCTATCAGTGGTGATGGCTTCTTTATTCTGAACAATGGCGGTGAAATCCGTTATTCCCGGGCTGGCCAGTTCGGGATTGATAAAGAAGGTTATGTTGTTAATAACCAGAATATGCGGGTTCAGGGCTACGTCGCTGACGGTGATGGCAACTTGTCTGGTATCCGTGGTGACCTACAAATTGAAACTGATAATCTGGCTCCCAAGCGAACCACCTTGCTGGAGACAGATGTCAATTTAGATTCGCGAGAGTCGGTTTTAGAGCGACAAGTGTCGGTTATGGGTGAGATAGCGGGTCCAGCCTACACCAATAATGGCTTTAACCTCGACCCTAATAATCCACCAGTTACAGCATTCCCTACGGGTACATTTACGGTCTCCTATAATGATGGTTCTGCCGACCGCACAATCAATATTCCCTCTGGACTGTCTGCAAAAGATGTAGCTTCAGCCATTAATGATGAGACCGGGTTAAGTGCCTCTGCTACTACAGAGTTAAATTTGGGTCAGATAGACGATGCCTTTATTCAAAGTGGTAACTTCGATTTCACACTGCAGATCGATGGTTCAGAGGTGTTCGTGGATCTCGGTGGCGTTAACGATGTAGACGGATTGATTAATGCAATTAACGCTAGCCCCAGCGCCAGGAGCTTATTCGCCTCTCTTGATGACAACGGAGAGTTGCAGGTTGTTGACAATAGCGGCAATACACTAACGTATGCATACAGTAATAATTCTACGTCTGTTGGGCCTAATACGGAGTTGGGGACCGTCAGGCCGCAGGCGGATCGCACAGTTGCCAATGTGGTTCCCGGAGGTGATGCGCTTTATGCCAACACTTGGTTGGGTCGAACCCTGGAAACCACGAACTCTTTCAATCCTATCGATCAGCGCACGTACAATCACGCCACATCGACTACTATTTACGATAGTCTTGGCAACCCTCACGAGATGACACAGTTTTACGTCAAAGACCCTTCTCCGGGAGATGGGGTCGGTCAGAGCCAGTGGTCGATTTATATCCAGATTGATGGTGAACTTGTAGCGGGCACGGATCAACAGCCATATACAGCATTGTTTGATCAGGACGGTGTTCTGCAATCTGTAAACGGTGATCCGAATGGTGAGATCATTGTTACAGATTGGGTGCCCAAGGACTCCAATGGTGATCCAAATGGGGCCGACGGTCCTCCTTCAGACCCCACCAGTGTCGTTAGTCCAATTCCTGAGCCTGCGACCTCGTCTGCTTTTGTCCTTAGCCTGGGTGATGCGACTCAGTACGGCGCGGCATTCGGTGTGAATGATCAACAGCAAAATGGCTATACTACAGGACGGCTGTCCGGCTTGGATGTGTCTGATCAGGGCGTGATCTTCGCGCGCTACACCAATGGCCAGTCCAAGTCATTGGGGCAGGTTGCTCTAGCTGCGTTCAACAATACTGATGGGCTGTCGCCGGTAGGTGACACGACCTGGGTGGAGACTTTCGAATCTGGCCAGGCGATAATTGGTGCTCCGGATACCGGTACGCTCGGTTCCATCAAGGCCAGCTCCGTAGAGGACTCCAACGTGGATCTCTCGGCAGAGCTGGTGAACCTGATCATTGCCCAGCGCAACTACCAGGCCAACGCCAAAACCATTGAAACCTCCGATGCGGTCACCCAGACCATCATCAACCTCCGATAATTTCGCGCCCTAGCGAACATGGCATGACTCCTGCAGGAAGACTGGAAACAGTCAAAATTCCGGCAGGAGTTTGCCCATGGACAAAGCCCTCTATATTGGAATGTCTGGCGCCAAGCAGAACATGCTGGCCCAGCGTGCCCATGCCAACAACCTGGCTAACGTCAATACCACCGGGTTCAAGAAGGATTTTGCCCAGGCGCGCAGTATGCCTGTGTTCGGTGAGCACCATCCCACCCGCGCCTACGCCATGACCGAGCGGCCCGGCACTGATCTCTCGCCCGGCGCTTTAATGGAGACCGGCCGCAAGCTGGATGTGGCGGTAGACGGCGGTGGCTGGCTCGCCGTTCAAAACAATCTGGGCGAAGAGGTATTCACCCGTACCGGTAGCTTACAGGTCGACGTGAACGGGCTTGTGCGGCTGGCGAGTGGTGAGCTGGTTCTGGGTAACGGTGGGCCGGTGGCTCTTCCTCCTTTTGACAATCTTCAGGTTGGCTCGGACGGCACCATCTCCATTGTGCCGGTAGGTGGGCCGCCGGATCAGTTGGTGGAAGTTGACCGACTGAAGCTTGTTAACCCACCGGCAGATGCACTTGAGAAAGGTCTGGATGGGTTCATTCGACGCAAGCCGGATCAGGCTCTGGATGGTCCAGAGCCACCGGATGCAGCCATGCGTGTCGCCACTGGTTTTCTCGAAAGTTCAAACGTGAATGCGGTGGAGGAAATGATCTCCAACCTGCAGTTGTCTCGCCAATACGAGATGCAGGTAAAGGTGATGTCGACCGCCAATGAAAATTCCGAGGCTACGGCACGACTGTTGCAGAACCTCTGATAACGATGATCAAACGCCATCGGTTGGCGGAGAGCGGCAAAAGATCGCCGCATCGGCCACCGGCAGGCAAGGAGCAAAACAATGCATCCAGCACTTTGGGTCAGTAAAACCGGGTTGAGCGCGCAGGACACTAACATGTCCACCATTTCCAACAACCTGGCCAATGTGAATACCACCGGCTTCAAGCGGGATAGGGCGGTGTTCCAGGATCTGCTGTATCAGATAAACCGTCAGCCCGGCGGGCAGAGCACTGAGAACACGCAGTTGCCCTCTGGCCTGCAGCTGGGGACCGGGGTCCGGATTGTTGGCACTGCCAAGCAATTCAGCCAGGGCAACCTGCAGATAACTGAACAGCCTCTGGATATGGCGGTGAATGGTCGGGGATTCTTTCAGATTCAGATGCCGGACGGACAGATCGCCTATACCCGGGATGGCCAGTTTCAACTGAACTCTGATGGCGATGTGGTCACACCGGATGGTTTTCCGCTTCAGCCGAATATCAATGTGCCGGAGAACGCCACCAATATCACCATTGGCAAAGATGGGACGGTCACCGCTATTACCGATGACCAGGCTGCGCCCGTCAATCTCGGGCAGATCACCCTGGTGGACTTCATCAACCCGCAGGGCTTGCAGGCCATCGGGAACAATCTGTTCAAGCAGACCAATGCCAGTGGTGATCCGGCTGAAGGTGAAGCCGGACTTGCAGGTCTCGGGTCCATTGAACAGGGCACCATTGAATCCTCCAACGTAGAGGTGGTGGAAGAACTGGTGAACATGATTACGACCCAGCGTGCCTATGAAATGAACTCCAAGGTGGTTTCGACCACAGACCAGATGCTTCAGTTCATCACCAACAATATCGGTTAAGCCATGAAACGCATTCAACGCAGTTTACACACTGAACGGCTGGCCACCCTGGCACTGGTGGGTGTGCTGATTGTGCTGCAGGGATGCACCGCCATGTCTCGCCCCCGGGCTATGCCGGACGATCCGGCCTACGCTCCGGTTCGTGCTCAATCAATGATGCAGCGCGACCCGGATTCCGGGGCAATTTACCAGGTGTCCAGGAATTACAATCTGTACGGCGATACCAAGGCACTAAACGTGGGTGACGTGCTCACGGTATTGCTGCAGGAATCCACCAGCGCCAGCAAGAACGCTGAAACCTCCATTACCAAGGATCAGGAACTGAGCATTCCTGAACCGAGCATCTTTGGAAAGACAAATATCGGCCTGAACGCTTCTGCCAATTTTGAGCGGGACTTTGAAGGCTCCGCCGAAGCAGACCAGAGCAACAGCCTGGCTGGCAGTATTACCGTAACAGTCACCGAGGTTCTGCCTAATGGTGTGCTTCGTGTCCGCGGCGAGAAGTGGTTGTCTCTCACCAATGGGGATGAATACATCCGGTTGACCGGTCTGGTTCGGCCACAGGATATCCAGCCGGATAATACCGTCGCCTCCAATCGTGTTGCAGATGCCCGGTTTGCCTACGGCGGTACCGGTGATTTTGACCAGGCCAACCAGATGGGCTGGCTGGCTCGCTTCTTTAACAGTGAGTGGTGGCCGCTATGATCCGCAAACTGATTGCTGTTTTTGCCCTTACGGCCCTGTGTGTGGCGCCGGTGATGGCTGACCGCCTGAAAGACCTGGCCAAGGTGAAAGGTGTGCGCAATAACCAGTTGATTGGTTATGGCCTGGTGGTCGGTCTTGACGGTACCGGCGACAAAGCGCCGTTTACCAACCAGACCTTCCGCAACATGATGAACCAGTTCGGAATAACCTTGCCGGATGGTGTGAACCCGAAACTGGCCAATGTGGCGGCCGTAACCGTAAGCGCGACTTTGCCGGCCTTTGCCAAGGCCGGGCAGGAGCTGGACATCACGGTTTCATCCATCGGAAATGCCGATAGCCTGCGTGGTGGAACCTTGTTGATGACACCGTTGAAAGGCGCAGACGGTCAGGTTTATGCCATGGCGCAGGGCAGCCTGGTGGTGGGCGGTTTTGGCGCCCAGGGCCAGGATGGTTCCCGGATTACCGTGAACGTACCCAGCGTCGGCAGAATTCCCAACGGCGCTACCATTGAGCGAGAGGTGGAATCGCCGTTCAACCGGGGCGATACCATCACCTTCAATCTGCTGCGTTCCGACTTTACCACGGCCCGCCGTGTGGTTGAGGCGATTAATGGTCGTCTGGGCCCGGACATGGCTTATGCACACGATGCCACTTCTATATCGGTGCGGGCACCCAGGGACCCATCACAGAGAGTCAGTTTTCTGTCCATTCTGGAGAACATTGAGGTAGATCCGGCTCAGGAAGCCGCAAGAGTGGTGATCAATAGCCGCACCGGTACCATCGTGGTCGGCCAGAATGTAAAAGTGAGCCCGGCTGCCATTACCCATGGCAACCTGACCGTGACTATTCAGGAAAACCCCGAGGTAGTGCAGCCCAATCCTCTGGCTCAGGGTGATACAGCCGTTCAGCAGAATACCCAGATCGCTGTGACGGAAGACCCGGCACGGATGTTCCAGTTCGGCCCGGCAACAACGCTTAACGAAATTGTTCAGGCTGTAAACCAGGTAGGGGCGGCGCCAGGCGATGTGATGGCGGTGCTTGAAGCACTCAAACAGGCTGGCGCGCTTCGTGCCGAATTGATTGTGATCTAGGTATCGCCATGCAGGATCCAAGACTACAGCAAGCCCAGGTCTACACCGATTTCAGTGGTCTGAATGCACTGAAGACCCAGGCTCGAACTGACAAACAGGCTGCACTGGAGCAGGTTGCAAAGCAGTTCGAGAGCCTGTTCCTGTCAGAGATGCTTAAATCCATGCGCAAGGCAGGCGAGGTGTTTGCCGAAGGAAACTACCTGAACAGCAATGAAAGCCAGATGTACCGGGATATGTTCGACAGCCAGATAAGCTTGAGTATGGCCGGTGGCACCGGTACCGGGCTGGCGGAAGCGCTGGTCCGGCAACTGAGTCAACAGATCCCTGGGCTCGGTGAGGATGGAGAGAAACTGGCGGGTCACAAGGGCGCCATTACCGATTACGACCGCAGTATGCCGGCGATTTCCAGGGAGTTGCCGGAGCGAATGGCAGAGGTGGCGGATGTAGCTGCGAAGGTAAAAGCAGAGCCAGCAGAGAACCCCGGCAAGTTGCCGGAGGTATTTGAGTCGCCAGAGCATTTTGTTGAGCAGCTCATGCCGTTCGCAGAGCAGATCGGAAAGGAGACCGGCATTGATCCGCGCCTGATGATTGCCCAGGCGGCGCTCGAAACCGGTTGGGGCAAACACATGATCAAAGGCGATGGTTCGCAGCCGAGTTTCAATCTGTTTGGCATCAAGGCAGACAGTCGTTGGGGCGGTGACGCTGTGAGCATTACCACTACCGAATTCCGGGGTGGCGTGGCGATGAAAGAGCGGGCAGATTTCCGGGCCTATCCGGACTACGAAGCCAGCTTCCGGGACTACGTTGACTTCCTGCAAAACAATCCCCGTTACCGCGATGTTCTGTCATCGGCAGATGAGCCAGAAGTCTTTGCTGAGAAGCTGCAGGAAGCGGGTTATGCAACCGATCCGGAATACGGAGCCAAGATCCGTCGGATCATGAATCGTGATTCTCTGATGACACTGTCGATGAGCAGTGACAGAGTAAAGGAGTAACAGATCATGGCGGGCTTGATCGGTATTGGTCTGAGTGGGGTATTGGGGCACCAGGCGGCGCTCAACACCACTGCAAATAACATAACCAACGCAAATACGCCGGGTTACAGTCGCCAGGAGGTCCAGTTCGAGACCCAGGAAGGTCGGCGTACAGGTGCAGGGACCATCGGCAGTGGCGTATCCGTCGCTAATATCCGCCGGCTGGCAGATGCCTATCTGAGTCAGCAGTTACGTGAGGACAGCACACTGTTTGGCGAGCAGAATGCTTTCAACGCCGAACTCACGCGGCTGGATAACCTGTTAGGCGGCGAAGACACCGGTCTGAACAAAGCTCTGAACAACTTTTTCTCGGCTATGCAGAATGCCGCGGAAGACCCGACGTCGTTGCCCCAACGCCAGCTCGTGCTCAGTGAAGCCCAACAACTGGTGAATCGCTTTCAGGGATTGAACCAGGAGTTCATCCAGCAGCGCGAATCGGTAAAAACCCAGATGCAGCAGGGCGTGAAAGATGCCAATACTCTGCTGAAGAGTATCGCTGAACTGAACCTGGCTATTTCTGAATCTCCGGGCCTGGCCCAGGGCAAGGAGCCCCTGGAGCTGATGGATAAGCGGGACGAGAAGTTGCGCCAGTTGTCTGAGCTGGTGAGCATTCGGGTAACGGAGGTTGAAGGCAGCCAGGTGAATGTGTCCCTGTCTAACGGTCTGGCTTTGGTTACCGGCGCCAACGCCGCAGAATTTGCGACCCGAAGCAGTGCGGAAGATCCCACGCGGCTGGAATTTACGCTCTCCAGTGGTGGGCGCACCCTGCTGGTGGATGAACAGATTCAGGGCGGAAAACTGGGTGGCTTGCGTGCCTTTGATGAAATGGCCCTGAAGCCCGCCTTCGATGAGCTCGGCCGGCTGGCGATTGCCATCTCCTCGGCCATAAACCATCAGCATGAGATCGGGATGGACCTGGAGGGCGATCTGGGGAGCAATTTCTTTACCGATGTAAATGCTCTGGAACTTCAGCGCAGTCGGGTGATTCCAAACGCCAATAATGCAGAGCCCCAGAATGGCCGTTTGGCGGTTGAAATCACTGACAGCAGCAATCTACCTGCCGGTACCTGGTCACTTCAGTTCAGTGGTGACGGTCGCAATTTTGAGTTGATCAATACTGCGACAGGGGACACTGTCAACCAGGGGCGATTGCCGGACCCGGTGCAATCCGAAATCACAATGCCGGGATTTAATATCCGCATTGACGGAGGAGAATTCAATGCCGGTGACAAGTACCTGATTCAGCCCAGCAGAAATGCGGCGGAGAACATCAAGCTGAATGTTCGGCGTGAGGAAGATCTTGCTTTTGCCAGTCCGATCAGGGCAAGCGGCAGTGACGACAACCTAGGCACTGCCGAGATTGGCCAGGGCAATATGCTGAATGTTCGTAACCCGAATACGGGAGCCTTGTTGCCAGGGTTTCAGAGTCGGGGGGAGCTGAGCAATGGCCCCCTGAATATCGAGTTCACGAATTACGATGCGGCAACGGGCACTTACGATTACGAGATCACGGATACCCCGGGTAATAACGTTCTCGAAACCGGCAATTATGATCCGAAAAAGGTCAACGTGTTTTTTAGTGATGACCCCAGCGATGGCAGCCGCTACCAGGGCTTTCAGTTCGAAATGACTGGAGAGCCTGCAGTTGGCGATGAGTTTACCATCGATTTCAATAAGAACGGCGTTTCAGACAACCGCAACGCTGAGCTTCTGGCCGCGCTGGGTACAAAAAATACGCTCAATGGCGGTTCCCAGAACTTTACCGAGGGCTACGCTGGCCTGGTCGAGGATATCGGCGTGAAAACCCGCCAGAGCCAGCTGGATAAAGACGCCGGGGCAACGCTGCTGGAGCAGTCTACCAATCAGCGGGAGTCTGTCTCGGGCGTTAACCTGGACGAAGAGGCCGGCAAATTGATTCAGTACCAGGCAGCCTACAACGCATCGGCCCAGGTGATGTCTGTGGCGCAGGATCTTTTTAACACGTTGCTGCAGAGCTTCCGTTAAGGCGAGGTGATGTCACATGATCAGAATTTCATCACAACAGATTTTTTTCGGCGGCATCAACCGTCTGCAGGACATCAACAGCAACCTGGTTAACACCCAGCAGCAGATCTCTACCGGTAAGAAAGTAAACAAACCGTCGGATGATCCAGTGGCGGCCGCCCGTATTCTGAAGCTTGACCAGGAGCTTCAGCGCTCGGAAACCTACGGCCGGAATGCCAATCTGGCCGATAACCGGCTGAAGCAGGAAGAAAGCACACTCGCCAGCGCTGTGGACATTATCCAGAGGGTGAGGGAGCTGACGGTTCAGGCCGGTAATGGTTCTCTGTCTGCAAATGATCGGCAGTCCATCTCGGCGGAGCTCAAGGAACGTCTTGGCCAGCTCGCCAATATTGCCAATACCCGGGATGCATCCGGGGAGTATATCTTCAGTGGCTTCCAGGGCAGTACGCCTGCATTTGCCAAAAATGATGAAGGCAAATGGGTGTATCAAGGCGATGAGGGGCAGCGGGTATTGGAGATTGATGATGGTGTGACCGTGCCTATTAGCGACCACGGCAAAGGGATCTTTGTGGATGTTCCTAAGTCAATCTCTGTAACTAGCGATGACAATGGATCTGACAATGGTGTTTCCGCCTCTGGTTACATCTCTGGGCTTGAATTGGTCGCCCCGAATGATTTAACGAATTCATTTATTGGAGCCACGCCGTCTGTCCCCGATGACCTGACCGTTTCGGTTGTGAATTTAGATGGTGACCTTAGAATTACAGGGCCGAATGGTTCTCCTGATTTAACTCCAACACCTCCACCTAGGGTTGGTGAAGAGTTTCAAGTGGCCGGTATAAAAATGACGGTCAATGATGCTGTTTATGATCCAAATGGAATTGATCCGGTTACAGGTTTACCAACGGGAGCAGGAGATACTTTCACGATAGGGGTAAATGATAAACAATCCATCTTCGGCACTATCGAAAACCTGATTGCCGGCCTTGATGGTATCTCCAAAACAACGCCCAAGAGCCGTGCCGAGTACGATGCGCTGATCGCCGAAACCCTGGTCAATCTCGATAATGCCCAGGAGTCAATCATTCTCAAGCAAACCGAGCTTGGTGGCCGGCTCAACGCTGTGGAATCCACCACCGCGTTTCTTGAGGATTCGGAACTCTACACCAAAGAGATTCGTTCCCAGCTACAGGATGTCGATTACGCCGAGGCCATCAGCAACCTCAGTTTCCAGAGCTTCGTATTGCAGGCCGCTCAGCAGTCGTTTGCACAGGTTTCCCAGCTGTCCCTGTTCGATCGACTTTAATTCACTGTGCCGGCGGGTGATTTTTGCCTGCCGGCTGGTTGCTTTCGGGCTCTGGCTCAGTATAATCCCTCCCACTCTCCGATGGCGGCGTGGTGAAATTGGTAGACACGACGGATTCAAAATCCGTTGGGGTAAAACCCGTGGCGGTTCGAGTCCGCCCGCCGCTACCACTTATAGGCCGCAACCTGCGGCATCGTGAATAGCCCGGCCCATGAACGTCTCCGATTTTCATTTTGATCTGCCGGACGAGCTTATCGCCCGTTATCCGCTTAAAGAACGCAGTGCCTCGCGTCTGCTCAGTCTTGACGGCCTTTCCGGCCAGACCACTCATCTGAAGTTTACTGACCTTCCGGACCTGCTCCAGCCCGGGGACCTCCTGGTATTCAACAATACCCGTGTTATTCCGGCCCGCTTGTTTGGCCAGAAGGAAACCGGTGGCAAAGTGGAAATACTGGTTGAGCGTTTACTGGGTGAAAAGGAATTGCTCGCCCATACCCGTTCTTCCAAATCTCCCAAGGAAGGCCAGCGACTATTGCTGGAAGATGGAACCGCACTGCGAATGCTGGCGCGGGAAGATGCGCTCTTTCATTTCGTCTATGAAGGGGATGAGGCGTTTCTGGATGTGCTCGAGCGTATCGGTCACATGCCTTTACCGCCTTACATGGAACGGGAAGATGAGCAGTCGGATCGTGAGCGCTATCAGACCGTCTATGCCAAGGAGGCGGGCGCCGTGGCTGCACCCACTGCCGGGCTGCACTTTGATGATGCCGTGCTGTCTGCCCTTGAAGCGAAGGGCGTCGAGTTTGCGTACGTTACGCTGCATGTTGGCGCCGGTACCTTTCAACCGGTACGGGTCGACAAGATCGAAGACCACGTTATGCACAGCGAAATCGCCCATGTGCCGGAAGAGACGGTAAACGCCGTCAATGAGGCCCGCGCTCGGGGTGGCCGGGTCGTTGCCGTGGGTACCACTTCCGTCCGCTCTCTGGAGTCGGCCAGCCGGGCAGGGCGTTTGCAGGAGTTCCGGGGCGATACGGATATCTTCATCTACCCTGGTTACCGTTTCCAGACCGTGGACGCCATGATCACCAACTTCCATTTGCCGGAGTCCACACTGATCATGCTGGTCAGTGCGTTTGCAGGCTATAACAACATCATGTCTGCGTATCGCGAGGCGGTGGAGCAAAAGTACCGGTTTTTCAGTTACGGCGACGCCATGTTTCTTACCGCTCAGGAGCCCAGCCGGGGCATGATGCTGGGAACGGATTCCGCCGAGCCACATCAAACCGAATCCCGTGGAGAATCACAGTGAGTGAATCCTGTTTTATGTCCTTCGAGAAACTCGGAGAAGATGGCAAGGCCCGTCGTGGTCGACTGACCTTTCCCCGAGGCGTGGTGGAGACTCCGGCATTCATGCCGGTAGGCACCTATGGCACTGTAAAGGGAATGCTGCCCCGGGACATCGAGGAAATCGGTGCCCATATTATTCTGGGCAATACGTTTCACCTGATGCTGCGCCCCGGCACGGAAGTGGTCAAAGCCCACGGCGACCTGCACGACTTCACCCAGTGGCAGGGGCCAATTCTGACGGATTCCGGCGGTTTCCAGGTTTTTAGCCTGGGCGAGATGCGCAAGATTACCGAGCAGGGTGTGACTTTCCGGTCTCCGGTTGATGGTTCCAAAGTCGAGCTGTCACCGGAAATCGCGATTCAGGTTCAGCGTGATCTGGGCTCTGACATCGTGATGATTTTCGACGAATGCACGCCGTATCCGGCAACGGAAAAGCAGGCGAAAGAGTCCATGGAGCTCTCGCTGCGCTGGGCCGAGCGCAGTAAGAGGGCCCATGAGGGCAATCCGGCGGCGTTGTTTGGCATCGTGCAGGGCGGCATGTATGAGTCGCTCCGGGACCAGTCCCTGGAGGGTCTGGAAAAGATTGGTTTCGATGGTTATGCCATTGGCGGCCTGTCGGTGGGCGAGCCGAAAGAAGACATGATCCGGATCCTGGATCACCTGCCGCCGAAGATGCCGGAAGACAAGCCACGCTACCTGATGGGCGTTGGTCGCCCTGAGGATATCGTTGAGGCGGTGCGCCGCGGTGTCGATATGTTCGACTGTGTGATGCCAACCCGTAATGCACGCAATGGCTATCTGTTTACCTCCGCCGGTATTGTCAAAATCCGCAATGCCAAAAACCGTCACGACACCGGACCGCTGGACGAGCGTTGTGACTGCTATACCTGTAAGCATTTTTCCAAGAGCTACCTGCATCATCTTGATAAGTGCGGAGAAATGCTCGGGTCGCAGCTCAATACAATTCATAACCTGAGGTTCTATCAGAACCTGATGAGTGGATTGCGTGGGGCCATTGAAGCAGGTACATTGTCGGACTTTGTAAGCGAATTCTATGCCTTACGGGGCGAAACCGTTCCGCCTCTGGGCGATTCCTGAACAAATTTTGCTTTAAATCTGTCAATAAACGGAGAACCTGAATGAAATCAGTCAAATTGCTCATCGCTGGCTTGCTGTCTCTGATGCCTGCTCTGGCCTCGGCTCAGGAAGCGGGTGCCCAGGGAATGAGCGTGATGGGTCAGATCATCTTTTTCGCCGGCTTCATCCTGATTTTCTATTTCCTGATCTGGCGTCCGCAGTCCAAGCGTGCAAAAGAGCATAAGGCCCTGATGTCCGGCCTGAACAAGGGTGATGAAGTGGTTACCTCTGGCGGCGTTGCTGGCAAGATTACCAAAGTGACCGACGACTTCATTGTTCTGGAAGTTGCAGATAACGTTGAAATGAAGGTTCAGAAAGTTGCCGTGGCTGCGGCTCTGCCGAAAGGCACTCTCAAGGACATCTGAGCTGGTTTCCAGGCGCATCCATGATGCGCCTGTTCATTTTCTGACTGGCTGAAACACCAAGACCGGCACGTCTGCCGGCTCGAAGGATTCTCATGCTGAACAAGTATCCTCTCTGGAAAAACCTGGTCATCGTGTTCGCACTGGTGATTGGTTTTATCTATGCCTTACCGAACTTTTTCCCTGACGATTACGCTATCCAGATCACCGGCGCCCGTGGCAGCACCGAAGTTGAGCAGCGAGTGCTTGATCGCGCCCTTGCCAAGCTTGAGCAGGAAGGCATCGAAGTCAAATCAAGCCTGTTGGAAGAGCGGGACGCGCTGATCCGCCTCACCAGCTCCGATGACCAGCTGCGGGCACGCCCCGCTGTTCAGGCGGCCCTTGGCAACGAATACCTGGTGGCCCTGAATATGGCGCCGTCAACGCCGGGCTGGCTGCGTAGCCTTGGAGCAGGCCCAATGAAACTGGGGCTGGATTTACGTGGTGGTGTTCACTTCCTGTTGGAGGTGGATATGGAAACGGCTTTGAATCAGCGTCTGGAAGCGTTGTCTGGTCAGATCAAGCGAGAGCTGAGGGAAGAGCGCATCCGCTACCGCGGTGGCGACATTGAGGATCAGGCCCGCATTGTACTGAGCTTCCGTGACGAAGCTGCACGTAGCGAGGCGTTTGAGCTGGTTCGCGATCAGTACAACGAGTTCCTGTTGGATGAGACAACAGAAGGTGAAGAGTTTCTGCTGACGCTGACACTGTCCGAAGCAGAAGTTCGGAACATCCAGGAATACGCTCTTGAACAGAACCTGACCACCATCCGCAACCGGGTGAATGAACTGGGCGTGGCCGAGCCGCTGGTTCAGCGTCAGGGGGCAGACCGCATTATTGTAGAGCTGCCAGGTGTACAGGATACCGCTCAGGCCAAGCGTGTACTTGGCGCGACGGCTAACCTGGAATTCCGGATGGAAGCTCGGCAGGATGCGCCGTCCGCCGAGACCGAACAGTTTCCTTTCCGGGATAATCCACAGCGTACCGCTCGTCTTGAGCGGGATGTGATTGCCACTGGTAACAACGTTGCCAATGCCCAGCAGGCGTTCGATGAGAATGGCCAGCCGCAGGTCAATATCACCATGGACTCCGTTGGTGGTGACCTGATGAATCGGGCGACTCGCAATAGCATCGGCCGCCGTATGGCAGTGTTGTTCATTGAATACCGCACCGAAACCGAGACCCGGGAAGTTAACGGAGAAATCGTTGAAACTGAAAACCGGGTCGTGGAAAAAGGCATTATCAGCCTGGCGACAGTGCAGTCAGCGCTGGGGAGCAGCTTCCGGATTACTGGTCTGGATTCCATCCCCGAAGCGGCTGAGCTCGCACTGCTGCTGAGGGCCGGTGCTCTGGCTGCGCCCATGTACTTTGTGCAGGAGCGCACCATCGGGCCAAGCCTGGGGCAGAAGAATATCGATGCCGGGATGATGTCGGTGATGCTCGGCTTCGGGCTGGTGTTGCTTTACATGCTGGTGTTCTACCGCGGCTTCGGATTGGTGGCCAATGTTGCGCTGACGCTTAACCTGATGTTGCTGGTTGCATGCATGTCAATCCTATCTGCCACGCTGACGTTGCCGGGTATCGCGGGTATCGTTCTTACGGTGGGTATGGCCGTTGATGCGAACGTTCTGATCTTTGAACGTATCAAGGAAGAGCTGAAGGCGGGTGTGCCGCCACAAAGCGCCATTAATGCCGGTTATGGTCGCGCCTTTGTGTCGATTTTCGATGCCAATATCACAACCCTTCTGGTTGCCGTCATTCTGTTTGCCATGGGCTCCGGACCGGTGAAGGGCTTCGCAGTTACCCTGTGTATCGGTATTCTCACTTCCATGTTCTCGGGCCTGATGGTGAGCCGCGGCATAGTGAATCTGGTTTATGGCGGTCGCAGGGTCGAGAAATTGTCCATCGGGGGGAAGCTTGAAAATGCCTGATATGGAAAAGCAGCCGTTTGATTTCATGGGCTTGCGGAAGATAGCTTCCGTACTTTCTATTGTTTTGGTGGTGGTCTCCATTGCGCTGTTGGGGGTGCGTGGCCTGAATCTGGGTATGGACTTTACCGGGGGAACCTCGGTGGAGCTCGAATACGCTGAAGCTCCTAGCCTGGACGGAATCAGAAACACCCTTACCGAGGCGGGGTACGAGCAGTTTGCGGTTCAGAATTTCGGAGCCGATACTACGGTACTGATCCGGATGGCAGAGGCCGGGAATGACGAACTGGCGCTGGAAGTGGCCGGCGTGCTGGCGGCGGACGGAGCTGACCTTGAGTTGGTCAGCTCTGAATTTGTCGGTTCTCAGGTGGGCGAAGAGCTCAAAGAAGACAGTGGGCTGGGGCTGCTGATCGCCCTCGCGGTGGTACTGATCTACGTGGGTATGCGCTTCCAGTTCAAGTTTGGTATCGCCTCGGTGATTCCTCTGGCGCACGACGTCATCATTGTGCTGGGGGTGTTCGCGCTGTTTCAGTGGACCTTCGACCTGACGGTGCTGGCGGCGTTGCTGGCGGTTATCGGGTATTCCCTGAACGATACCATCGTTGTTGCTGACCGGATTCGGGAGAATTTCAGAAAAATGCGCGTAGGTGAGGCCTGGGACATTATCAACCAGTCGATCCACGAGACCATTACCCGAACCATTAATACTTCTGGTACCACGCTGGTTGTATTGCTGGCGCTGTATTTCCTGGGTGGCGAAGCGATCAATAACTTTGCGCTTGCCCTGATTATCGGTGTTGTTGTCGGTACCTATTCGTCCATCTACGTGTCCGCGAATATGTTGATGGTGATGGGCGTGACCCGCGAAGATCTGATGGTTCCCGCGAAAGAGGGTACCGGTGAGGAAGAAGAGGAGCAGCCGCCGGAGTGGTTGAACCGGATGTAAGCTCCGGGTCTTTTCCAGGCCACAAAAAAAACCGCCATCCGTAAGGAGTGGCGGTTTTTTTGTGGCCCTGTCTTTCTTAACGCGGCAGTCGACCCCGGAAGGGGTGCAGCGTTTTGAGCAGTTCCCGGAACAACTTTGGATTGGCGACGACCAGTTGTCTGGCGGCTCCAACCGCGGGGTTGCCGGAGAAGTCGCCGGTCAGGGCGCCAGACTCCATGGCCAGTGTTACGCCCAGATCAAAATCTGCTGCCTGTGGTCGGAAGATCACGGCCGCATCCAGCAGGCCAGCAGACACTCGCGCGATATCCAGTGTCACGCAGCCCGAGGTGCGGAACATGGCGGTGTCGCGAGCCAGGACGGCTGCCATCTCGCCCCAGATCATGGGGTCATCGCCCTGGCGGGCCTGGTCGAGGAGGTTGGTGGCCAGTGCTGCCTTGGCGGGCACTTTTACTTCGGACGTGCGCACGCGGCGGCTGTTCAGGACAGCGCCGTGGCCTCGGCTGGCAGAGTACTCTTCGCCGGTAATCGGGTTAACCAGTAGCAGGTTTTCGGTGCGGTTGTTCTTTTTCTGGGCCAGGGCAAGAACAAATTCGGGAATGCCTCGCACAAAATTGTCGCGGCCGAGAACCGGGAATATGTGCCAGCTTTTATCGTGGTTGCCGGCGTCGGACTCGCCCAGAGGCGCGATCACATGATCCTTGTAGGCCTTTTCCAGTTGTTCGGTGAAGTTGTCGTAAATGGACTGCTCCACTCGCTCCAGTTGCCGGTGGCGTTCGGACTCATCCTTACCGTTAGGCTCCTGGCGCTCGAAATGAGCTTTCAGGTAGTCAGATCCCTGGCGGGCAACGCGCAGGGCCATTTTAATTGCTGGTTGCATCTGAGTGTTCATTATCCGGGTGTGTGAAGGCCGGCCATGATAGCAAAAACTGCCCCGCCTTGTACGTTTTTTGGCTTAGCAAAAGCACGGATACCACGGGGTTGCGGCATTTCCGGAGAGCAGGTCGGCCGGTAATTCTGGTATCATGCCGCTCTTTTATCACTTTTCTTGAAGTAACAGGCCCGATGACCATGAACAAGCCCGCGCTGCCGGTGGAAAGCACTGATACCTACAATGATCAGGTTCGCATCGTCCTGGTGGAAACTACCCACTCGGGCAATATCGGCGCCGTCGCCCGCGCCATGAAAAACATGGGGCTTGGAAATCTCTGGCTGGTGAATCCAAAGTCGTTTCCGGACGAAGCCTCCTATGCCCGGGCTTCATCGGCGTCGGATGTGCTGGATCGGGCTCAGGTGGTTTCCAGTCTTGACGAGGCGTTGTCAGACTGTGTCCTGGTGATGGGTACCAGCGCACGCGGGCGGAAGGTTCCCTGGCCCGTTATTTCCCCGCCCCAGGCTGCCGTCACCGCGGCGGAAAACAGTGCTCGTGGTCCAGTCGCCCTGGTGTTCGGGCGTGAGAGCAATGGGTTGTCCAATGAAGAGCTTCAGCGCTGCCATTATCACATCCATATTCCCTCGAACCCGGACTACAGCTCACTGAATCTGGCAATGGCGGTGCAGGTGGTTTGTTATGAATTGAGGATGCATTATCTTCGTGGGCTTGAAGAGGTGGAAAGCAGTCCCTACCTTGAGTCCATGGTTCAACCCGGGGATCGCGGCTGGGATGTACCGCCCGCAACGGTGAATGATGTAGAGGGGTTTTTCGGGCACCTTGAACAGGTATTGCAGGATGTGGATTTTCATCGCCGGGAGAACCCCAGGCAGTTGATGACACGGTTGCGCCGGTTGTTTCAGCGGGCAAAGCTGGACCAGATGGAAATCAATATTCTCCGGGGTATTCTGACATCGGTTCAGAAGGCCGCCGGTGCCCGCGAAGGGGTGGGCAGGAAAACGACAGCGGCTGGCGCCGTGGATGAGGGGCAGGAATAACATCATGTTTGAGCGTTTACGGGAAGATGTAAAAAGCGTATTTCACCGGGATCCGGCGGCCAGGAACACCTTTGAAGTGTTGACCAACTACCCGGGATTGCACGCGCTGTTGTTTCACCGCTTCTCCCACTGGCTGTGGAGCATGGGGCTGAAGTGGCTGGCGCGGACGATTTCTACGCTGGCGAGATGGTTTACCGGTATCGAGATTCATCCTGGCGCAACCATTGGTCGCCGCTTCTTTATCGACCATGGCATGGGTGTGGTGATTGGTGAAACCACGGTGATTGGAGACGATGTCACGCTCTACCAGGGCGTGACGCTTGGCGGCACCAGCTGGAACAAGGGCAAGCGGCATCCAACCATCGGTAATGGTGTGGTAGTGGGTGCCGGCGCAAAGATTCTTGGGCCATTTGAAGTGGGTGAGGGTGCGAAGATCGGCTCCAACTCTGTGGTAACTAAGGCGGTTCCGCCTGGCGCAACCGTGGTAGGCATCCCGGGCAGGGTCATCGTCAAGCGTAAAGGTGAAGACGACGTGCGCCGCAAGGAGATGGAGGAGCGTATGGGCTTCGACGCCTACGGCGTAACCGAGGAAATGCCGGACCCGGTCGCAAGGTCCGTCCGAGCTTTGCTGGACCACATGCATGCGGTGGATGATCGGATTGAGAATATGTGCAAGGCGCTTCGCAAGGTGAACGCCGAGTATCAGAATGGCGAGCTGCCTCCCTTGCATGATGAGGATTTCGACTGCGTTCGCGATGAGTCTGATGAGCGGGAGCGTGGCTGAATACTTGACTGTTTTAGTTGGTCAATTCATACTCGCTCCAGTGAATCGAGATTCAATCCCATCATTGGGGCTGAGGTTATGAAACTGACCACGAAAGGCCGCTATGCCGTTACGGCAATGCTGGATCTTGCGCTGCATGCAGGGCAGGGGCCGGTGAGTCTGGCGGATATTTCAGCCCGACAGGAAATATCCCTTTCTTACCTGGAGCAGCTGTTCTCTCGACTGCGCAGGCAGAAATTGGTGGTAAGTGTACGTGGTCCCGGTGGCGGTTATCGCCTGAGCCGCTCCGCAGATGAGGTTTTCGTGGCCGAAGTGGTCGACGCTGTGAGTGAGTCCCTTGATACTACGCGTTGCGGTAACAAAGGTGACTGCCAGAACGGCGAGAAATGCCTCACCCACCATCTCTGGTCTGATCTCAGTGACCAGATTCATCAATTCCTGAGTGAAATCAGTCTCGGGGATCTGATGCGCAAACACGAAATCCGGCAAGTGGCTGATCGTCAGAACCGCAAGCAGTCTGATGAAAGTGCCGACGCTATCAATACCCAAAGACTGACTGACCAGGCCACGGCCTGATAACCCGACCTCTTTTGCCTATGAAAAAGCCCGTCTATCTGGACTATGCGGCGACGACGCCCGTTGATCCCGCCGTTGCTGAAGACATGATGAAGTACCTGACCCTGGATGGGGTGTTTGGCAATCCGGCTTCCCGCTCTCATGGTTATGGCTGGCAGGCCGAAGCCGCCGTTGAAAATGCTCGTCGACAGGTGGCGGATCTGATCCACGCAGACCCCCGGGAGATTGTCTGGACTTCCGGAGCCACGGAATCTGACAATCTTGCCATCAAGGGTGTGGCGGAGCTACGCGATAATCCCCATATCGTGACATCCCGCATTGAGCACAAGGCTGTCATTGATACCTGTAAGTGGCTGGAGCAGCAGGGCATTGAGGTTACCTGGCTGGAACCGGGAGTTGATGGCAGGGTGTCCGTTGAGTCTGTCGAATCCGCCCTTCGGGATAATACGGCCCTGGTCAGCCTGATGATGGTCAACAATGAGCTTGGGTCGCTGACCGACATCCGCGCAATCGGCCGGTGCTTGAGAAAGCGTGGCGTGCTGTTTCATGTTGATGCCGCCCAGGCCGCCGGCAAGCTGCCAGTGGATGTTGCGGATCTTGAGGTGGATTTGCTCTCTCTTTCGGCTCACAAGGTTTATGGCCCGAAAGGCGTAGGGGCGCTGTATGTCCGGCGAGCGTCGGAGGTTCGCATTGCAGCACAGATGCATGGCGGCGGACATGAGCGCGGCATGCGATCGGGCACACTGGCCACGCATCAGATCGTGGGCATGGGGCGGGCCTTCGAGCTGGCACGTACCGGGCTTGATGCCGAAATAAGTAAACTGGAACAGATGCGCGCGGCGTTCCTGGACGGGCTTGAGGGGCTTGACGGAGTTCACTTTAATGGCAGTCGGGAACATCGTGTGCCAGGTATTGTCAATCTGTCGTTTGAGGGTGTTGAAGCCGAGTCGTTGATGCTCGGCCTTCGCAACCTTGCGGTGTCCTCGGGCTCCGCCTGCGCTTCAGCAACGGTCGAGCCTTCTTATGTATTGCGAGGAATAGGCGTCAGCGATGAGCTGGCTCACCGGGCGCTCAGGTTCTCCTTTGGCAGGTTCACCACCGAAGAGGAGGTTGCATTTGCCTGTTCCCAGATTGTTGAAGTTGTGGAGCGACTTCGCTCGGTGCGGTAGGCAGTTGCACCCTGACTGCGTATAATCCCACCTCTGAATTTTCAACCCTGAACTAACTGGAGAAATACCATGGCAAACGAGCGCACGCTCTCCATTATCAAGCCCGACGCAGTCGCCAAGAACGTGATCGGCGAAATCTACAGCCGTTTCGAGAAGGCGGACCTGAAAATCGTTGCTGCCAAGATGATGCACCTTACTCAGGAGCAGGCTGAGGGCTTTTACGCCGAGCACAAAGAGCGCCCGTTCTTTAATGATCTGGTTGCATTTATGACCTCTGGCCCGGTTGTGGTTCAGGTGCTGGAAGGCGAGGGCGCTATCCTGAAGAATCGTGAGCTGATGGGTGCTACCAACCCTAAAGAAGCGGAAGCTGGCACAATTCGTGCGGATTTTGCTTCCTCCATCGACGCTAACGCTGTCCATGGTTCTGACTCTGCTGCCTCCGCTGAGCGTGAAGTGGCTTATTTCTTCAACGACAACGAAATCTGCCCGCGCGGCTGAGGTTGTTGTTTCAGGGGTGCCCGGCAGGGTGCCCCTGAATTGGTTATCTGATCGAGGTTATGTGATGACGGGCGCCGCCGAAAAAGTCAATCTTCTGGGAATGCCCAAGGCAAAACTGGAGGCGTTTTTTGAAACCCTGGGGGAAAAGCGTTTCCGTGCCCAGCAGGTTCTCCAGTGGATGCATCAGCGTGGTGTTGATGACTTCGATCAAATGACCAATATGAGCAAGTCGCTGCGCGAACAGCTCAAGGAAGTTGCCGAGATTCGTGGCCCCGAGGTCGTCTATGATGAGACATCAAAAGACGGTACCCGGAAATGGGTCATGCGCATGGATAACGGCAACAGCGTTGAAACCGTCCTGATTCCGGATGGCGAGCGTGGAACCCTCTGCGTGTCCTCGCAAATCGGTTGCAGTCTCGACTGTACCTTCTGCTCCACCGGCAAGCGTGGTTTTAACCGCAATCTGACGGCCGCCGAGATCATTGGCCAGGTGTGGGTTGCACGACGGGCGTTCATGCCGTTCGATCCCAATGACCGGCCTATCACCAACGTGGTGATGATGGGGATGGGCGAGCCCCTGCTTAATTTTGAGAACGTGGTCGATGCCATGAATCTCATGATGGAGGATCTGGCCTACGGCATTTCAAAGCGTCGGGTAACGCTCAGTACATCGGGTGTGGTGCCCGCACTGGATCGTCTCGGTGAAGTTACCGATGTTTCACTGGCCATCTCACTCCATGCACCTAATGATGAATTGAGGAACCAGCTGGTTCCTCTGAACAAGAAATATCCGATTGCCGAACTGCTGGCTGCGACCCGGCGCTACCTTTCACGGCTGCCGGACAAGCGCAAAGCCACGATTGAGTACACGGTAATTGAAGGCGTGAATGATCAACCCGAACACGCCCGGGAGCTGGTTGTTTTGCTGAAAGGGCTACCGTGCAAGATCAACCTGATTCCGTTTAATCCGTTCCCGGAAAGTGATTTCCGCCGGCCAAGCATGAACGCAACCCGGAGATTCCAGACCGTACTCAACGAGGCCGGTTACGTCACGACGATCCGGACTACCCGCGGTGACGACATTGATGCTGCCTGCGGCCAGTTGGTAGGGCGGGTTGAAGACCGCACGCGCAGAAGCCAGCGTTATATCGCAGTACAACAGGTCAACCCCTGATAACCGTCGGGTGGAGACAACAGGAGAAGGTGTTTGTTGATGGCAAAGGACGTTACCGTGAAACTCGTTTCCACTGTGGTTCTGGTTATCGGGGTCATGTTATCGGGCTGTGTCACCACCACCGATAGCCGGTTCAGCCGTGAAGCCGACCGACAGAAAGCCCTCAACAATTATGTTCAACTGGCGACTGCCTACATTGGTCAGGGGAATCTGGATCGTGCCCGTGACCACCTGGAGCGGGCGTTAGAAATCGACAGCCGAAGCGCACCGGCACTTGCTGCCCGGGGCCTGGTGCTGAGCGCGGAGGGTGAGGAAAGCCTGGCGGAAAAAAGCTTCCGGGATGCCATTGCCTCAGATGGAGACTATACCCGCGGAAGAGTGTATTACGGTGCTTTCCTGTATAGCCTCAAACGGTTTGAGGAGGCCCGGGACCAGTTCCGGATAGCCTCACGTGATACGGAGTACAAAGACCGGGGAGCCGTTTTTTATAACCTCGGGCTGACAGAAGAACGGCTTGGGTCGCTGGAATCGGCCGAAGCTGCCTATCGGCGTGCCGTGGAGCTTACGCGGGGCGAAGCCCGCACCCTGTTGTCCCTCTCTCGGGTGCTGGTTGAGCAGGATAACTTTTCTCAGGCCTCTCGATACTACAGCCGTCTTCAGACCATGATACAGCGCAATACCCGGTTGACGCATTCACCGGAGAGTCTGTATACCGGTATCCGGATTGCCCGGCATTTCCAGGACAGGGATCAGGAAGCCAGCCTGGCACTATTGCTCAGAAACGAGTATCCGGAATCTGTCGAATATCAACAATATAAGGTACTGATTGCCAATGACCGGTGAGGAGCAGTCACAGCCAGCTTCCGAGGCCTCGGTTGGCCAGCAGCTAAGGCGCGCCCGGGAAAAGCTCGGGCTCAGCGTTTCAGACATTGCAGATCAGCAACACCTGCGCCCTTCGGTAATCCAGTCCATCGAGGAAGGTGATTACAGCAAGGTTGATACCGAGTTGTTTCTCAAAGGGTATGTTCGAACCTATGCCCGCCAGGTGCAACTGAATGCAGACGCCCTGATTGCAGAGCTCGACTCGGAACTTGAGCCCCTGCGTCAGCAGCGGGAGCAGGAGCACCAGTCCAATCCTCTGGTTGATATCGAACGCAAGAAAAAACGCAAGCGGCAGATTGCCAAACTGGTTGTGTTGCTGGCATTCCTCGGGGTAGTTGGCTTTCTGGCGTATAGCTATCTCGTAAAACCGATGTCGGAGCCGGTTCAAAGTAATGCCGACGGTATCTCGGAGTCTCTGGAAGCACAGAGTGGCGAGGCCGTTAGCGATGCCAGTCCTGAACCGGAAGATGCGCCCTCCGTTATCGAAGAGGCTGAACAGCCGGCCGAACCGGAACAGATGGATTCAGGCACCAGTTCAGTCGGAAACGTTGAAACAGAGAATGGCGCTGTGACGGATACTGAAGCCCTGAGCGAACCGACCGAGAGTGGAAGCCTCGGCCAGGAAGAGTTGCTGTCAGAGCAGCCTTCGGTGGAACAGCCGCCCGTTGTTGTGCAATCCCCGGATCCCGCTCTGACTGAGTCTGAAGTGATGGAGGCCCCGGTTGAAACCGTGAGGTTGGCCATGACGTTCAGTGACGACTGCTGGATTCAGGTCACAGATGGTGCGGGCAATCGACTGGCCAGTGCGTTACGCCGAGAGGGCGATGCCCTGGACGTGAGCGGACAGCCACCGCTCAGAGTTGTGGTGGGCGCCATGAGCGCGGTGGAGTCCCTGGAATTCCAGGGCGAACCGATGGATCTTGGTAATTTTCGCGTCGTAAACAATCGGTCAGAGTTTACGCTCGAGCCCTGAGCAGAATTTTCTTCCCAAAGATTTCTGGTTGAATCCCATGAAACAAGAGTCTCCGATCAAAAGACGTAAATCCCGTCAGATCATGGTAGGTAATGTTCCCGTTGGCGGCGATGCGCCCATTGCGGTGCAGAGCATGACCAATACCAATACCTGCGATGTAGACGCAACAGTCACACAGATCAAGGCTATCCAGGAGGCCGGAGCTGATATCGTACGGGTGTCGGTTCCGTCCATGGAGGCGGCTGAGGCCTTTGGCAAGATTCGCCAGCAGGTCTCGTTACCGTTGGTGGCCGATATCCATTTTGACTACAAGATAGCGCTCCGAGTTGCAGAGCTTGGTGTGGACTGCCTGCGCATCAATCCCGGTAACATTGGCCGGGACGATCGGGTCAGTGCGGTAATCAGTGCTGCCCGGGACCGCAACATTCCGATCAGGATCGGCGTAAACGCGGGTTCACTGGAAAAAGCGCTTCAACGCAAATACGGCGAGCCCACGCCGGAAGCGCTGGTAGAGTCGGCCATGCGTCATATCGACATCCTGGACAAACACGATTTTCAGGACTTCAAGGTCAGCCTGAAAGCGTCGGAAGTGTTCATGACCGTCGCGGCCTACCGCCTTATCGCCTCCCAGATTGAGCAACCGCTGCACCTTGGTATCACTGAGGCCGGTGGATTCCGTTCCGGCACGGTCAAGTCCTCCATTGGCCTGGGCATGCTGTTGATGGATGGCATTGGGGACACCATTCGGGTTTCCCTTGCCGCCGATCCGGTTCAGGAAATCAAAGTCGGCTTCGACATTCTCAAAAGTCTTCGGTTACGCAGCCGCGGCATTAACTTTATAGCCTGTCCAAGCTGTTCCCGTCAGAACTTTGATGTTATCCAGACCATGAATGATCTGGAAGCCCGGCTTGAGGATGTGAACACCTCTATGGATGTGGCCATTATTGGCTGTATTGTTAATGGTCCCGGTGAGGCAAAGGTAGCGGATATCGGTCTGACCGGTGGCACACCGAAAAACCTGTTTTATATGGCCGGAAAGCCAAACCAGAAGCTGGACAACGCAACGCTGGTGGACGACCTTGAACGCCTGATTCGCGAGGAAGTGTCACGGCGCGAGGACCAGGACAGCGCAGTCATCGCCAAGTCCTCAGACTGATCAGAACCGATTTCAGAAACCTATCAGGATATTATTTTGGCAAAGATTCAGGCAATCCGGGGGATGAACGATATTCTTCCGGACCAGACCCCGGTCTGGCAGTACGTTGAGTCCACCGTTCGACGGGTTCTCGGGCAGTACGGCTATCAGGAAATCCGTATGCCAGTGGTCGAACATACCGAGTTGTTCAAACGATCGATCGGTGAAGTCACTGACATCGTCGAAAAAGAGATGTATACCTTTGAAGACCGCAACGGCGATAGCCTTACTCTGCGGCCCGAAGGCACGGCCGGGTGCGTGCGTGCAGCGGAAGAGCATGGGCTGCTCTTTAATCAGACCCGGCGGCTTTGGTACACGGGTCCGATGTTCCGGCATGAGCGGCCGCAGAAAGGCCGTTACCGCCAGTTTCATCAGATTGGTGTGGAATGCTTCGGTATGGCCGGCCCTGACATTGATGCCGAGCTGTTGATCCTGACGGCGCGCCTGTGGAGCGCCCTGGGGTTGTCCGACCATGCCAGACTCGAGATCAACTCCATCGGTACCAGCGACTCCCGGAAAGTCTACCGTCAGGCCCTGGTTGCCTATCTGGAGCAATATCAGGATAAGCTCGACGATGACAGCAAACGCCGGTTAACCACGAATCCTTTGCGGATACTGGACAGCAAGGATCCGGCCACGAGGGAGATTTTGCAGGGCGCACCGAGCCTGGACGACTATCTGGATGATGAATCGCGCCAGCATTTTGAACAACTGAAAGCGATGCTGGATGCGGCGGGCGTTGCCTACACGGTAAACCCGGCCCTGGTGCGCGGACTGGACTATTACGGCAAAACCGTGTTCGAGTGGATTACCGACAGCCTGGGTGCCCAGGGCACGATCTGTGCCGGTGGCCGTTACGATGGTCTGGTGGAGCAACTTGGAGGCAAACCCACCGTAGCGGTGGGCTTCGCCATGGGGCTGGAGCGACTGATTCTGCTACTGGAAACCCTGGAACTGGTCCCCGAACATGTGAACAATCAAGCCGATGTTTACGTTACAGCCATGGGGGACCAGGCGGTAGCCCCGGCGATGGCGTTGGCAGAAACGCTACGAAATGAATTGCCAGGCCGGATTGTCGTTTCACACTGCGGTGGCGGCAGCTTCAAGAGTCAGATGAAAAAAGCAGACCGCAGTGGCGCACGCTTTGCGGTGATTCTGGGGGAAAACGAAATCGCTCAGGCCACGGCGGGGCTCAAGCCGTTACGTGACGATCAGCCCCAACAGGAAGTCGCTCAGGCAGATCTGGCAGCTGTGCTTGCTGGTTTGTTGTAAGCAGAGTCTATATAAACAGGCAGTTTTAACGAATAACAGGAGTTTTCATGGCGGAGTTGCGCACCGAAGAAGAACAGGTCCAGGCAATCAAGGACTGGTGGAAAAATAACGGAAGCTCGCTGCTCATCGGTATTGGTGCGGCTCTGGCCATCGTATTCGGATGGCAGGCCTGGCAGAACCATCAGGCGCAACAACGCGCCGAAGCCGCTAATCAGTTTGCCAACCTGCTGAACGCGTTCTCCTCTGCAGATGATGAGTCGGCCGACACTGTAGGTTTTGTGGCGGAGACACTGCGAGACGAACACGGCGACAGCGCCTATGCCATCTATGGCAATCTGGTTCTGGCACGGCAGCAGATGGTTGAAGGTGAGGATCCCGCGGCCGCTGTTGAATCACTGAACTGGGCGCTGGAGAAATCAGCGGGTCATCCGGCTCTGGAGCTGGTGATTCGTAACCGTCTTGCCCGAGCCCAGTTTGCCGCTGGCGAACACGATGCCGCGCTTGCCACTCTGGACAATGCAGTAGACGCGGATGCCTTTGCCGCCATCTTCTCCGAGCTGAGAGGCGATGTTCTGTTGGCCAAGGGCGACCGGGACGGTGCGCGTGAGGCGTATCTGGCGGCACGTGAGCAGAGCCAGCAGGGTCGTAGCGGTGTTCTTGAACTGAAGCTGTCAGACCTCGGTGTCGGGGAGGACGCTTGATGTTCGTTGGGCGCGCGCTCAAGGTCGGGCTTGGCTCCGTTTTTTGTGGTCTGTTGGTCGGAATCTCCGGGTGCAGTAGTACAGACACTTTTGAGCAACCTGCTCCGGTACCTGAAATCAGCGAAACTGTTGAGCTGGATACGGTATGGAGCATGTCTGTTGGTGATGGCCACGACGATCAGCTGCTTCAGATTGCGCCTCTCTACGCTGGCGACCTGATTTACGCTGCTTCAGCCGACGGGGTTGTTGCGACGGTCAGGCCGGCGGATGGCGAGGTTATCTGGCAGAAAGACTACGATGAGCAGTTCTTTGCCGGCCCGGGTGCTGATGCCCGTCACCTATATATGGTCACTCGGGATGCCGAGCTGGTGGCTCTGTTATCGGAGGACGGTACCGAGGCCTGGCGGGTACCTCTGCCGACAGAAGTTCTGGCCGCGCCTCAATCCAACGGTAACCTCGTGGTTGTGCAAACCACCGATGGTCGTGTGATTGCCCATGACGCAGCGACGGGTGAGCGCCGCTGGCAATACGAGGCTCAAGTGCCGGTACTGACCGTGCGCACCGCAGCCGCACCTTTGGTGGGCGGTGACATCGTGATCTCCTCGTTTGCCAACGGTCGCGTCATTGCACTTACCGCCGCGGACGGACAGCCAGTGTGGCAGTATGAGGTTGGTCAGCCCCAGGGTCGTACCGAACTGGAACGCCTGGTGGATATCGGCGGCCAGCCGTTGGTTCTGGATTCTGCCATTATGGTCGTCGGTTATCAGGGTAAACTGGCGCTGGTAGATATTCGTTCCGGGCAGGAAATCTGGAGCCGTCGGGCATCAAGCTTCTACTCGCCCGCGATTGGTAACGGCAATATCTTTCTGTCATCCGCCAACGGCGATATCGTAGCGCTCCGTGGCAGCGACCGGCGTGAGCTCTGGGTTCAGGATAGCCTGTCCTGGCGCCAGCTGACCCGTCCGGCTGTTTCAGGTGATTACCTCGTGGTGGGCGACTTTGAAGGCTATCTGCATGTACTGTCGACCGCCGATGGCAGTCTGCAGGGTCAACGTGAGTTCGATAGTGACGGTATCCGCGTACCGGTTCAGGTGATCGAAGATGGTAACCTGTTGGTATATGGAAATGGCGGGAAGATGGCCGTCCTGAGAATTGAGCAGGACGACTGAGCACACCCCGATACGTTTATGCCCGGCCCAGGCTTTAGCCTGCGATGCCGGGTTTCTGGTTTCTTGAATAGCAGATCAATATGACCCCAGTTATCGCCCTTGTAGGCCGCCCCAACGTTGGTAAGTCCACGTTGTTTAACCAGATGACCCGCTCAAGGGATGCCCTTGTGGCGGACTTCCCCGGGCTGACCCGGGACCGAAAATACGGTGAGGGCAACTACGAAGGTCAGAAGTTCATCGTTATCGATACCGGTGGCCTGACCGGCGATGAAGCCGGTATTGACGCCGAAATGGCCCGCCAGTCAATGCAGGCCGTAGAAGAAGCGGACATTGTGCTGTTTCTTGTGGACGGTCGGGCAGGGCTCACCGCCGGCGATGAAATGATCGCGGATTATCTGCGCAAATCCGGCAAACAGGCTCATCTGGTGGTAAACAAGACCGATGGCCAGGATCCGGACGTGGCGGCAGCGGACTTCTACAGTCTGGGGTTCGAGTCCACGTTTCTGATTGCGGCGGCCCATAACCGCGGCATCCTGTCTTTGCTGGAAGCGCTGCTGCCGGAACCGGAAAATCCGGAAGACCAGGACCGGGCGGATCGTTACCCGGGTATCCGGATTGGTGTGGTGGGACGGCCGAATGTGGGCAAGTCTACCCTGGTTAACCGCATGCTCGGTGAAGATCGGGTGGTGGTGTACGACATGCCAGGAACTACCCGTGACAGCGTTTACATTCCCTATGAGCGCCAGGGGCATGAGTATACCTTGATCGACACTGCCGGGGTTCGTCGCCGAAAGAATGTTCGCGAGGCGGTGGAGAAGTTCTCAATTATCAAGACACTGCAGGCGATTGATGACGCCCATGTCGTGATTCTGGTGATCGATGCCCGGGAGGGGCTGGTGGATCAGGATCTGCACCTGATCGGGTTTGTACTGGATGCGGGCCGCTCACTGGTGATCGCCATCAACAAATGGGACGGCATGGATCCGGAAGACCGTGACCGGGTAAAAGAGCAGGTGGCCAGGCGCCTGGATTTCCTGGATTACGCGGACAAGTATTATATCTCGGCATTGCACGGCACGGGCGTGGGAACCATGTATGAGTCGGTCCAGGCCTGCTATGAATCCGCGATGTCAAAGTGGCCAACCAACCGGTTGACTGCAATCCTCCAGGATGCCGTTGCTCAACACCAGCCGCCGATGGTTCATGGTCGCCGCATCAAGCTGCGATACGCTCACCAGGGTGGCTCCAATCCGCCGGTTGTGGTGGTGCATGGTAATCAGGTGGATTCACTGCCCGGTGCTTACAAGCGTTACCTCGAAAACACCTTCAGAAAGGTGCTGAAAGTCGTGGGCGCGCCGATACGGTTTGAATTCAAGTCAGGAGAAAACCCCTTCGCAACCAAGGTCGACCGTCTGACGCCTCGGCAAAAGGTCAAGAAAGACAACGACCTGAAGAAAGGCCGTCGGATCAAGAAGACCCGGCAGAAGAGCGTTAAACGCTGATCTGCCGGGGCTAGTCCCTGCCAGGAGCCCTGATCAGGCGGCTCCTGCATCCGCGACCTGTTTTGCCTGTACGGCCGTCAGGGCAATGGTGAAGACAATGTCTTCCACCAGGGCCCCGCGGGACAGGTCGTTTACCGGTTTTCGCAAGCCCTGGAGCATGGGCCCCACGCTGACGACATTGGCACTGCGCTGCACCGCCTTGTAGGTGGTGTTGCCCGTGTTCAGGTCCGGGAACACAAACACGGTAGCCTTGCCAGCCACCTTGCTGCCCGGGGCTTTGGATTTTGCCACGCTCTCAATCGCCGCAGCATCGTATTGCAGCGGTCCGTCAATGAGCAGATCCGGGCGCCGTTCCCGGGCAATGCGGGTGGCTTCGCGAACTTTGTCGACATCCTCACCGCTGCCGGACTCACCGGTACTGTAGCTGATCATCGCGACCACAGGTTCAATACCAAAGGCTTCAGCAGATTCGGCACTCTGTATGGCAATATCGGCCAGTTCCTCGGCATTCGGGTCTGGGTTGATGGCGCAGTCGCCATATACCAGCACCTGTTGCGGTAACAACATGAAGAATACCGATGACACCACCTTGGCGTTGTCGTGGGTCTTGATCAGCTGGAGGGCAGGGCGCACGGTGTTGGCCGTGGTATGAATAGCGCCGGAGACCAGTCCGTCGGCTTCGTCCATGGCCACCATCATGGTACCCAGAACGACGTTATCCTCTAGCATGGCTTCGGCCATATCCGGTGTCAGGCCCTTGTGTTTCCTCAGCTCCACCATGGGCGCCACATAACGCTCGCGCACCGATTGCGGGTCTATGATTTCCAGGTCATTTGGCAGTTCCACGCCCTGGGAGGCGGCGACTGAGCGAATCTCGTGTGGATCACCGATCAGCGCGCAATGAGCCAGGTTACGTTGATGGCAGATAATGGCTGCCTGAATGGTTCTGGGTTCACTGCCTTCTGGCAAGACGATCCGCTTGGCTGCAGCCCGGGCTCTTTCCGATAGCTGATAACGGAAAGCCGGAGGCGAGAGCCGACGTTGGCGCTGAACTTTCAGATGCTCCTGCAGCCACTGGGTATTGATTCGCCGGGCCACGGATTCCATGGCTTCTTCAATACGCTCAGGGTCGTCAATGGGAATGGCTGAAGACAGATTTGCCAACAGGTGGGCGCTCTCGTAGGTATTGGTTTCCGAGCTCAGCACTGGCAAGCCGGTGTCCAGTGCCCGTCGACACAACTCTATAACCCGTTCGTCCGGCATCAGGCCGCCTGTCAGCATCAGTCCGGCAAGCGGGACACCATTGAGAGCGGCAACGGCCGTGGCCACTACGATATCCTCGCGATCACCAGGGGTGACCATCAGGGTGCCTGGCTTGAGGGTGTCGGTCATGTTGCGGATGGATCTGGCGCACACTGATACCCGCTGCACCCGCCGTGAGTGCATTTGCCCTTCGTGCAGTACCGGAACACCAAGCTCTCGCGCTACATCAGAGACCCGGGGTGCCAGCAGTTGGGGTTGCCAGGGAATCTGTGCCAGCAACTGAAAGCGGCCGTTGGCGAACACTTTGCAGGAGGCGTGATAGTCGGTTTCGATGGTTTCATTGGCCGGGGGATGGTCCAGTGCCATGCCAGATTTCTGCGGTTCCCCTACTTTGTTGAGAATCACCGCAATCACGTCCGGATCCGACGGCGCGGCAAACAGGCGTGAGGAGAAATCCAGCTCGTCATCAAGCTCGCTGGCAGTGCAACTCTTCGGAGTACTTACCAGAATTACCTCGGAACCGAGATTGCGGGCGACTTCCACGTTGAGTCGCGCGATATAGGCTTCCGTTCTGTCCGGCACCAATCCTTCAATGATGACCACATCCGCTTCATTGGCGACTTTCTGGTATTCACCGACCACGTTCTCCATCAGCAGGTCGGCTTTGCCATGGTTCAACAGCTGCTGGGCTTTTTTCAACGGAATCGGGTCGGGTGGTTCCAGGTGGCTGCGGGCACGCACAAAGGCCACCGAAGAATCCTTGCCGTCGTTATGAAGTGCTTCGCCTCTGTGTACGGACTGACTGAATGGCTTGTAAAAGCCGACGCTCACTCCTTCCCGTTCCAGGGCACGCAGAAGACCAAGGCATACGGATGTCAGGCCGGAGTCAAGAGAGGTTGGGGCTATGAAAAGACTTTTTGCCATGATTGTTCCAGGTTTCATTCTTCGGAGTGTTCGGTGTCGGCAGCGGCCAGGCGGGCGGCTTCTCGGGCAATCACCAGTTCTTCATTTGTGGGAATGACCAGCGCCGGATAACGCGAGTCCGGGGAACTGATGCGGCCATCACTCCAGCGGCCGTGATGCTCGTTGAGGTCCGGATCCAGCTCAATCCCAAGCAGGTGCAGATGTCGGGTTGTGTCCTGGCGAATGCGGGCACTGTTTTCACCGATGCCGCCAGTGAAGACCAGAGCGTCGAGTTTTGTCAGGGACGCGGTCATCGCTCCAATATACCGCGCCAGGCGGAAGCAGAATACGTCAATTGCCAGCTGTGAGGGGTCGTGGCCATGGTCAGCCAGCTCACACAAGGTTCGCATGTCGTTGGTCTGGCCTGAGAGTCCCTGTAATCCGCTTTCTTTATTCAGCATCTCGTGGACGTCACCGGCACTCATACCCCGACTTGCCAGGTAGTCGAACAGCCCGGGATCGACATCCCCGCTGCGGGTGCCCATCACGAGTCCCTCAAGCGGAGTCAGACCCATGCTGGTATCGACGCTGAGCCCATTCTGGATCGCTGTAATGCTACAACCGTTACCCAGGTGGGCAGAGATAATTGAGGTGGTGGCCGGTGTCTTGTCCAGCAGACGAGCGGCCTCGTGTGCCATGAAATAATGACTGGTGCCGTGGAAGCCGTAACGACGCACTCCCCAGTCGCTGTAGCACCGTTCCGGTAGTGCGTATCGGTAAGCGCGCTCGGGCAGGGTCTGATGGTAAGCGGTATCGAACACCGCGACCTGTGGAACGTTCGGGAACAGCGCCTGCATGGCGCGAATGCCCGCGAGGTTTACCGGGTTATGCAGGGGGGCCAGCGCGGCGCATGCTTCAATGGCGGATACCGTTTGATCGTCAATTAACGAAGCTTCACGGAAGGTTTCGCCTCCATGCACCACTCGATGGCCAACAGCCATGGGTTCGCCCGTCATCAGAGCCCGGTCTTTAAATGCGTTGACCAGTGCCGCCAGCGCCTGGCTGTGGCTGGCACCGGAAGGTAAGTGAACCGGTGTTTCATCGCCATTGATGCGTGCAAAGGCATTGGATTGATTAAGTCTTTCCGCCAGGGCAGAGGTGATTTTCTGGTGGTCGTGATCAAACAGCGCGAGTTTCAGTGATGAACTGCCGCAGTTTACGACCAGGATTGAGTCGTCCATGGTTGTGCCGTATTGATTACTTTAGATTGGCCCGCTCATTGGTTTCGAGCCAGTGAATGAAGTCCTGCTCGGGCAGGGGGCGACTATAGAAGTAACCCTGGGAGTAGTCGCAATGCTCCGCTTTCAGGAAGTGAGTCTGGTCTTCTTCCTCAACCCCTTCGGCAACCACTTTCAGGCCTAGGCTGTGGGCCATGTTGATGATCGCGCGGACAAGGGAAGCATCTTCGTTTTCTTTCAGGACATCCTGAACAAATGACTTGTCGATTTTCAGGGTATCGAACGGATAGCTTTTCAGATAGCTGAGTGCCGAATAGCCAGTGCCGAAATCGTCGACCGACAAGCGGATTCCAACTTTGTCGAGTTGTTTGAGGATATCAGCGGTTTCGATGGAGTTGTCCAGAATCAGCCGTTCCGTGATTTCCAGTTCCAGCAGTTCCGGCCGTAAATTGCTGTCGTTCAGCGCGCGCATGATGGCGTCGGTAAACCCGGGGTCCCGGAACTGGCGTGGTGATACGTTGACGGCAATGCTGATCTCACGCCCGGTCATCGCCTGCCAGCAGTACGCGGCTTGACAGGCTTCCTTGATTACCCATTCGCCGATCGGAATGATCAGGCCGGTTTCCTCGGCCAGCGGAATAAAGCGATCTGGCATCACCATGCCCATGGCCGGATTGTTCCAGCGAAGCAGGGCTTCAGCCGCCACCAGGCCACCACTGGCGGTGTCGACAATGGGCTGGAAATAGAGCTCGAATTCACCCAGCTCCAGGGCCTTGCGCATGTGAGATTCCATTTGCAGACGCTCGTGAGAAACCTCGCTCATCTCCGGAGTAAAACGGGCATAGGCGCTCTTGCCTTTGTGTTTCGCCTCGTACATGGCCGCATCGGCGTGCTGGAGCAGGATTCCGCTGTTATCCGAGTCGTCCGGGAAGGTGGCGATGCCAATACTGGTGGTGACAAACACTTCCTGGCCGCTGAGCATGAACGGCGGTGCGAAGGTTTTCAGAATACGTTCGGCAACCTGGGAAGAGGCGTCCGGCCCGTTCAGCCCCGGCAGCACCACAAGGAACTCATCACCACCCAGCCGCGCAACGGTACTGGTGCCGCGCAGGCAGCTGGAGATCCGGCGTGCGGCTTCAATCAGCAGTGTGTCACCGGCGTCGTGGCCGAGGGTATCGTTGATGTGCTTGAAGTTGTCCAGATCCAGGAACATCACCCCAACCTTGGACTCATCACGCCTTGCCTGGGCCAGCGCCAGTTTCAGGCGGTCCAGGGCAAGCATACGATTGGGTAGCCCGGTCAGGATGTCATAATTCGCTTGCCGCAACAGCTGTTGCTCGTAACGTTTGCGGATGCTGATGTCTTCCCCGAGTATCAGGTAACCGGTGGTTTCACCGTTATTGTCCTTGATAGGGGTGACCACAAGCTGTTCCCAGTAGCGCTCGCCATTTTTCCGTGTGCTGTTGACTTCGCCTTGCCAAACGCCCACGCGCTGTACCTGAAGCCTGATGGATTTCCAGAGCTGTCTGGCTTCGTGGGAATCCACACCAGGGTCAATGAGTGAGGAGGGATGCTTGCCGATGATTTCAGACGGGCTGTTCCCCGTCAGCTGGCTGAATTTCCGGTTCGCATATTCAATGCGCCATTGCCGGTCACAGATCAGAACCGAAGACGGGCTCTGGTCGATGGCTTTGGAGAATTTACGAATTTCGGCTTCATCCCGTTCCCGCCTTGCCACGTCATAGGTAAGGCGTTCGCGCATCTGGTTAATGGCTTCCGTCACCATACCCAGTTCATCACGCTGGTAAGCCGGCGTATCAGGCCTATCCAGTTCCAGCGGGCGCGCAAGATTCCGCAATGACAGATCGCGGGTGTAGTCAGCCATGTCAGCCAGGTGGCGGGTGACCAGGTGGCGGAAGATCCATAGAATCAGAATGGAAACAAAGAAAACGATCAGGAACTGGGTGCCAAGAATGAACCCCACCCGGCGCCGCAGCTCATCGTACACTCGCTGCAGGCTGGCGGTTATGGTGAGTTCGCCCAGCTGGAACTCGGCATCGTCACGATAGATCAGCTCAAAACTGTGGGTGAGGGTATCGGCTTCTCTTGGGAGCTCTCCCATGACCAGCTCCGAGTCAGGTTCAATCCGGAGCCGAAGGTGTTCGATATCGGGCAGACTAAGGATACCGTCCATTTGGGTTTGCAGGTGCTTTTGATCCAGCGCCCACAGGCTCTGGGCAAGACTGGAACGATAACCGGATTCGATAACCTGCATCCGCTGTTCAATCTTGGACAGATCCTCCCGGTAGTCTGAGTAGATCTGGATGCCGGATGCGAGCAGTGTAAAAGCAGAGCTGAACAGAAGGATCCATGCCACCAGCCGGAAAGATAAAGGAGAGGCTGCACGAAAACGTTTCAAACGCGTCGCAATGTCTGGCATGTCTTTGATTTTTCGACCATCCAAGGAAGTATCGGACATAGCAATTACAGAAGCGATCCCTGACTTTGTTACCTGTATTCCCTTGCCTACGACTATAGCAGCAGTTTATGGCAAATGCGCTGCAAACTCAGGATAAATCGGGAGAAATGGGGGAGAGCGTCTCACTTTGGCAATTATTGCAATGACGAAATGTGCTTGATGCAGATCAATACGGGGTCACCAGTGCAGGCGTAACCTGAGCTTAATCAAGTTTCACAGGTACAGGAGACGTAACCATGTATATGGATGCAGTTGTAATCGCAGGAATCGCAACAGTGCTGCTGATGATCGGCTTCTTTGTGGGTGTCGGCATCTTTGTGATGAAAGACCAGAAGAGCCATGCTGCCAAGGGTGGGAAGCAACATCAGGGTGGTCATGGCAGGTGACGATTGTTGAGCTTTGAAATTGGCGTCCCCTAGGGGGTTCGAACCCCTGTTGCCGCCGTGAAAGGGCGGAGTCCTAGGCCACTAGACGAAGGGGACGCAACGTTTTCAAAAGCTTGCCTCGTCGAGGTGGCGCGTATATTAAGTAAGGCACCCGGGGCTGTCAACGGTTTTTCTGAAAAAAATTACCTGCCGGTACTTTCCCTCAGAGCGACTTCCAGTTCCGGATACCGGAATTCAAAACCCTCACGTTTGAGCCGTTCCGGTACTGCCTTCTGGCCGGTCAGTAACAGGCCAGCCATTTCCCCCAGCATCAGTTTCAGTGCAGGCGCCGGTGCTGGTATAACGGCCGGGCGGTGCAGAACCTGTGCCAGCGTTTTGGTGAACTCCGCATTGGTAACCGGATTCGGGCTGACCATGTTGTAGGGGCCGTTTGCCGTTGGCGTGTCCAGCATCCAGAGCAGACCAGAAACCACATCATCCCGGTGAACCCAGGGCATGTATTGCCGCCCGGAACCCAGCTTGCCGCCAAGTCCGAGCTTGAAAGGCAGCATCATCCGTTGCAAAAAGCCGCCGTTACGGCCGGCCACCACGCCGGTGCGGGACAGGCAAACGCGCACGCCATCAGTTTCAAGCTTCAGTGCCTCCTGTTCCCAGTCCCGGCACAGTTGGTGTGTAAACTCATCATGGGGTTCTGTGTCTTCGGTAACCAGGTGATCCCCCTGGTTGCCATAAAAGCCGACGGCAGAGCCGGATACCAGAACCTCCGGCATGTTGCTCCAGGTTCTGACCACTCCGACCAGGGTGCGGGTAAGATCAATGCGGCTGGCACGCAGTTGTTCCTTGCGGGCATGGTTCCACCGTTTGTCGGCAATGCCTTCCCCTGCCAAGTTGATAACTGCATCGAAGCCCGGGTGTGCGCGCAACTTTTCCAGATCATCCGTGACTTCTACCCGGCCGCAGATGGAGCGCACGGCATCCGGCTTCTGACGGCTGAGAACTGTCAGCCCATAACCGCGTTCAATCAACTCTCGGCATAGTATGTGGCCGATAAACCCTGTGGCACCGGTAACCAATATACGTTTGTCCATGGGTTCCCTCCTGCGATCGGAATCCGTCGTTGGTTCTTTGTCAGTGTTCAGAGCGCTCCAGTTCCTCCTTAACCACATCACGGATGGCCAGTCCAAGCCTCGGATTTTTCCCGATTGGTTCAGCCAGGCGGATAGTAACGCCGTGTTCCGCCTCCAGCCTTTCGATCATGGCCGGGACATCTTTTCGCAAGTGGCGGCCCGCAGCGAGAAATAACGGGACGACCGTGAATTGCTCCACGCCTTGCCCTTTGGCCCGGTTCACAATGGTATCCAGTGAGGGTTCTGCCAGTTCCATGTAGGCAATGGCTGCATTCTCGATTGACTCTACGGTCGGTTCGGCCAGTTTCTCGAAGGTTTCGCACCAGCGTGCGTCGCTGCTGCCGTGGGCCAGTAAAATAATCTGGTGTGGTTGGGTCATAACATCTCCGATCTGGTCGTTTGTGTCGGTGCGACCGTAAACTTGACGACAGTGGGTCGTTTAAAGTGATCCTGACAATCAATGTATCAGGGAGTTGTCAGATGTTCGATTGGAAAGAGCTTCTGGATTTCTGGTTCGGTGAATTAGATGAAAACGGTATTCCTGATCGCGATCATCGCAACCGTTGGTTTCGCAGTGACCGTGCCTTCGATCAGGAAATCCGGCGCAGGTTTCTGTCTCTGGTGCTGTTTGCCTCAGAGCAGGGTTTGGACCATTGGCGTAAAGCCGCCGGAGGCTCGCTAGCTGAGATTATTCTGCTCGATCAGTTCACCCGCAATATTTTTCGCGGGGGTGCCATGGCCTTCGATAACGACCGTCTGGCCCGGCAATTGTGTCGCGGCGCGATGCAGCGAGGGCAGGATCTGGAGTTGCCGCCGGTTCAGCGTGCTTTCCTCTATATGCCGTTACAACATTCCGAAAAGCTGGCGGATCAGGATCTTTCGGTGGAATGCTATCAGCAATTGTCTGCCACCACCGATGGCGTTCTGGGAGACTTTCTGGGCAGTTTTCTTCAGTCGGCTCGCGATCATCGGGATATTATTGCCCGTTTTGGCCGATTTCCTCATCGCAACAAAGCCCTGAAGCGCGCGTCGTCGCAGGATGAGCAGGCTTATCTTGAGGGCGGGCGACGCTTTGGCCAGTAGAGCTTGCCAGTTTGATGATCGGTTCAACGAATTGACTGTCGTTTATGGGCACACTCCCTTATAGCGATAACAAGAAAAGCAGCGGAGTAAGAACAGGATGTCATCTACCAACCCGGCGGTGAGCGATAACCCGGGCGCCAATAAACCTATCTCCAACAATAACAGGGCCCCAGGGCGGGGTGGCAGAACCACTCGTGCGAAAAGTGAAATCCGGCGTCATGCCATTCTCAAAGCAACCATCCGGGTAGCGGCGAAGGACGGTATCAAAGGTATCAAACATCGTTCCGTCGCCAGGGAAGCAGGCGTACCCCTGGCAGCAACCACCTATTATTTCCGAGACATCAACGAGTTGATCAGCGACGCCTTCATGCTGTACGCGAAGGAAGCCGGTGCGGAACTGAAAGCCTTCCACGACACCCTGAATCTGGTGCTCGATGGTGTGCCTGCGGAACAATTGCGCCGCGGCGCTGAGTTCCGTCCGGAGCTGTGTCAGCGCCTGACCGACTTTGCCCGGGCCTGGATGCAGGAGCAGTTTACACGCTGGAGGGAGCAGGTGCTGGCAGAGCAGGTGTTTTTGATGGAGGCCCTCAGAGATGACCGTCTGGCCAGGGTGGCTCGTCGGTATCGGCAGTCCTGGATTGATGGTCTCGAGCAGCTCCTGGTACGACTGGATTCGCCGTGCCCTTGTCAGGACGGTACCCTGATCGTCAATGTAGTGCTGGGTATGAGCTACGATCTGCTGCTGGAAGTGCCCGGCACCGAGGCTGAGGTATTGAGTGCATCCGTGGCCAGAATTGTGCAGTTGGCCCTAGGGGTGGAAACCGAAGACCTGCGAGCACCATGATTATCAGCGGCTGTTAAATTTTTTCACGAAAGTGTTGACGGCCCCCGAGTTATCAGTAGAATACGCAGCCGTTGTCAGGCAACGCCCGGCAGCAATCAGCGGGAATAGCTCAGTTGGTAGAGCACAACCTTGCCAAGGTTGGGGTCGCGAGTTCGAATCTCGTTTCCCGCTCCAGAATTCGGAAACCCGGCCTAAGGCCGGGTTTCTTCGTTTATAGCCTCGCAAAATCACTCACTACCTCTGTCTCGTCAGTTATACTCGGCAGCCATTTCCTGAATAATCCGGCAACTGAGGAAGGCGAAGCCATGAAGGTGAAAACCCTCTATATCTACCCGGTCAAATCGTTGGCTGGAATCGAAGTGTCCCGTTTCAGCTTGGATGATTTCGGCCCGCAAGGTGATCGCCGCTGGATGATTGTTGATGGGGATAACCGCTTCGTCACTCAGCGTCGGTTGCCTCAGCTCGCCAATGTTTACACTGCTCTGCAGGAGGGTGTGGTGGTTATTGATGTGCCTGGCGAGGGGCTTTTCCCGCTTACGGCCGGCACAGACGCCGTGGAAGTAACGGTTTGGAGAGATCAGGTGGTTGCCACTGCCGGAGCTGATCGTGCTGCCGAGGCCTTGAGCCGCTATTGCGGAGAAACGCTCAGGCTGGTTTATATGCCTGATAGCTGTTTCCGGCGGGTGGATCCTGGTCGTGTCAGTGCTGAACGCCGAGTGGGTTTTGCCGATGGCTTCCCGTTGCTGGTGGTTAACCAGTCGTCTCTGGATGAGCTCAATTCCCGTCTCGAATCCCCGGTCGATATGCGTCGCTTCAGGCCGAACATTGTGGTTGAGGGGGCGGGGGCCTGGGCGGAAGACACCTGGCGGAGCGTCAGCGTTGGTGAAAGCCGGCTGGATCTTGTCAAACCCTGCTCCCGTTGTGTGATGACCACGGTCAACCCGGATACTGGCGAGAAAGATTCCGCCACTCAGCCCCTCAAGACTCTGGCCAGCTATCGAAAGACCCGGGACGGCGTTATTTTTGGGCAAAATGCCGTGCACCAGAAGCCCGGCGAGATATCTGTGGGCGATGAGGTAACCGTTTTGAATCAGGAGAATTGATACAGTGCCACTGTTAACGCTAGACAGGATTTCGCTCGCCTATGGCATGCATCCATTGCTGGATGAGGCCAGCCTGACCATCGAGCCCGGTGAACGGGTGTGTCTGTTGGGGCGAAACGGTGAGGGGAAATCCACGCTGCTGAAGATCGTCAGCGGGGAAGTGACGCCGGACGGCGGTGTGGTGCGCATGGAAGATGGCTCAGTGCTGTCGGTGTTGCCTCAGAGTTTGCCATCGGACGACACTCGTACGGCCTATGATGTGGTGGCTTCCGCATTTCCGGAAACCGGTGACCTGTTGGCGGAATTCCACCGGCTGTCTCAAAGGGCGGACGAATCCAGTCTTGAGCGTTTGATGAAGGTTCAGGAACGGCTGGAATCTCTGGATGGCTGGCGGCTTGACCAGAAGGTAACCACGATTCTGGGGCAGTATGGCGTGGATCCGGATCGGGTACTGAATACGCTTTCCGGGGGGTGGCAGCGGCGAGTGCTTCTGGCCAGGGCGTTGGTGGCAGACCCGGATATTCTGTTGCTGGATGAGCCAACCAACCATCTGGATGTGCCCGCCATTGCCTGGCTGGAAGAGGCGTTATCGCAGTTCCGGGGGGCCATGTTGTTTGTCAGTCATGACCGTGCCTTTATCCGGCGAATGGCCACTCGCGTCGTGGAGCTGGACCGGGGGCAGCTGGTGAGTTTTGCGGCCAGTTATGACAGATATCTGGAGCTTAAGGAAAAAGCGCTGGAGGAAGAGGAGCGCCAGAACGCGCTTTTCGACAAGCGCCTGAAACAGGAAGAGGCCTGGATCCGCCAGGGTATCAAGGCTCGCCGCACCCGGAATATGGGGCGGGTGAGAGCGCTCAAAGCGATGCGGGAAGAGCACAGGCAACGCCGGGTGAGGGGTCGCACCGCCAGTTTTGCCGTAGAGCAGGCGGATATTTCGGGCAAGCTGGTTGCGGAAGCGAGCAATGCCGGATTCTCTTATGTCGATGGCGGGCCAGTGGTTCGCAATATGGATCTCACCATTCTCCGGGGCGACAAGATCGGACTGGTTGGTGAGAACGGCACGGGCAAGACGACCCTCGTGCGCCTGTTGTTAGGTGAGCTGACACCCACTGAGGGAAGTATTCGGCTGGGAACGAATCTTCAGGTCGCCTACTTTGACCAGCTTCGGGGAGAGCTGGATCTCCAGAGAAATGCGTTGGATAACCTGGCTGAGGGCCGGGAATTCATCGATATCAATGGTCAGAGCAAGCATGTTTTGGGTTATTTGCAGGAATTTCTGTTTACCCCGGAACGGGCACGCTCTCCTGTGCGTGTGTTCTCCGGTGGTGAGCGGGCGAGACTGTTGCTGGCCAAATTGTTCAGTAAGCCAGCCAATATTCTGGTACTGGACGAACCTACCAACGATCTTGACGTCGAAACCCTGGAATTGCTGGAAGAACAGCTTTCAGAGTTCAAGGGTACCGTGATTGTTATCAGTCACGATCGGGAATTTCTCGATAACGTGGTGACCGATACCATCTTCCTGGACGGTTCCGGGGCGGTGATGGAATACGTGGGTGGATACACCGATTGGCGTCGGCAAGGCGGTCGTTTTCCCTCTGAAACATCGGGAAGCCGACTGGACAAACAGGATAAGCGTGATAAACCCGACAGTTCCGCTAAAAAGCCAGGTCAGGATGGCGGTACTGTGGGGCAGTCGGCAAAATCAAAGCCCGTCAAACTGAGCTACAAGCTTAAACTTGAGCTGGAACAATTGCCCGGCAAAATCGAACAACTGGAGCAGCAGGTAGCTGAGCTTCAGGATAAAATTTCTGCACCGGATTTTTATTCAGGCCCACCGGAAGATGTATCGGCCACTCTGGAACAGCTGGCGGAAACGGAGTCTCGCCTGGAGTCGGTGATTGAACGGTGGATGGAGCTGGAAGAACAGGCGAACCAATGAACATAAATTACAATTTCAAATTTCAGGATGGCCGTGATATCGAGTTCAAGGTAACTGGGGAGTCCTCCTCGCCGCCGCAGGGTCAGTCACTGCCGGCCTGGGTTCGTCTCGAACACTGTCAGTGTTCGAACTGCCCGCTGAAGCCTGGCGAGACCCCGTATTGCCCGGCGGCAACCGAGATTCTGCCGGTCGTAGAGGCGTTTCAGGCGGAAGACGCGTATCAGAAAGTGGATGTAACCGTGACGGATGAGCGCCGCTCCTATTTCAAGCAGACGACGCTGGAAGAAGCGTTGCGTTCTCTGCTGGGGCTCAAGATGGCTACCAGTGGCTGCCCTGTGCTTTCTGAGCTCAAGCCGATGGCGCTCCACCACCTGCCGTTTGCCAACAGTGACGAATTTGTGATGCGCAGTGTGGGGTATTATCTGCTTCAACAGCTTTTCGCAAAGCGGAATCAGCAGGAAGCGGACTGGGAACTGAAAGGTCTGGTGGAGCGTAATCAGCGATTACAGCTGGTGAATCAGGCGCTCTGGCAGCGGATACATGCTGTTTGCAAGGGCGACAGTAATCTGAAGGCACTGCTCAACTTTTTCTCAATGGCCTCGAGTGTCAGCGTTTCTCTGGAAAGCCAGCTCAGGAAGCTTCAGGCCAGGATGAAGGGGGAGGGCTAGGGCCGTCCCCCTTCCATCACGAGTCTCAATGAATACGAATGGCCAGTACATCGCACTCCGTGCCGTGAAGAACGCCGTTGGCAGTTGAGCCAAGCAGTAACTGGAAGCCTTTACGGCCATGGCTTCCCACGATCACCAGGTCAACGTTGTGCTCCTTGGCCAGCCGGTGGATTTCCGATTCTGGCCGGCCGACGGTTACCACCTGGTTGGCCGCCGCAATACCATATTCATCCCCATACTTGCCCAGCTGTTCACGAGCGGCTTTGTCCAACTGATCCTGCAGTTCAGACAGATCCATAGGAATATCGCCACCATAGGCGTAGCCAACCGGCTCAACAACGTGAACCAGCAGCAACTCGGCTCCCTGGGCATCGCACATCGCCTTGGCTTTGTTCAGAACCTGTGGTGCCTCTTCAGTCAGATCAATGGCAACCAGCATTTTCTTATAGGTGGACATAACTTAGCGCTCCTTCGTACTTGGGGAATATGTTCAGAATAGTACCGAGAGTATACCGGGGAAAGTGTTTTGTCATGCTGACCGGTATCAACCGGGGGAGGGATTTGGCTGGGGTGAGCTGGCCGCTCACCCCGGAAGAGCGTCAGGCGCTGGCGCGTAGCAGGTCAATAGCGTTGGTCAGGCCTTCAATGATGCCTTTCGAGTAGCGATCAATCACAAAGCCCACGTTGTTCTCGTTGTAGTTGATGTACGAGCTGCGGATGAATTGCCATTTGGAAGCGACATCGTCCAGGGCAGTCTTGAGTTCGCCGTTTGTTGAGCCGGCCCTGAGTGAGGAAAGGAGTTGATCGAATGTCTTGGCCTGCTCGTCGAGCGGAACTTCGCTGGAAGCTCCCTGGAAGGTCTGGGCGACGGACGAGTGCGTTCTGGCGGCATAACGGGCCATCATCTGGGCCATGACTACAGCGGCTGAACGAGCCGACTCAATACGGGTATCCGCCTTAATTCCGCTGCTTTCCTGTGCTACCGAATAGAGCTCGGTAGCCAGGTTATTCATACTCAGGGCCTGGTTTGCCAGGTCGGCCATCAGGCGAAGATCCGGATAGCCCCGGTCGCGTACCTCATTGATGTTGCCGCGCATCAGATTCTTGAACTGGTCGAAGGCCTGGTTCAGTTCCTCAATCTGCTGTTCAGAAAGAACGCCGCTGGTGCTCGCCACTACGGAATTCATGGCGTCGTTGGAGTTATTGATTCCGACAACGATCCGGTTCAGTGTTTCGGTATCGCCGGTCGCACTGAAGCTGTAAAAGGCATCGAGAGCAAGGTAGTTATTGACCCGGAAATCGTGGAGGTCAGACAGAAACTCTGCCCCGGTTTCCTGGGCCTTTGCGCTCAAAGCCGTCAGGGCGAGTAGAATGAATGCGGCAATCAACGACTGGATCCGCAGGCGGGCGTCTTTCATCGGATGAGTCTCCGTAATGCAGTTTTATTATTGTGGACTAAAGTCGTAACCCGAAGTTAAAGTAAGTCTGCCGGCTAATCAAGTAGTTTCCGGCGCTTACAGAGTCAGCTCCCTTTTTTCTGCAGGTTTCATTCAGAAACAAATTGACAAACGCGTCTTTTTTTTTCATCGTGTGCCCTCACGATTCAAACGACTGTATGAATTTTTGGATCGGAAGATCGGGCAGTGACCGAAATCTCGCTGCACAAACAGCCGGCATGGTGGCCAACGCCCGCCGGTTGTCAGCAGTTCCAAACACAGACTGGAGATCAGTTGATGATTTACGAAGGTAAAGCCATCACGGTTAAAGAGATCGAAGGCGGGATCGCTCAGTTGGACTTCGACTTGCAAGGCGAGTCAGTCAACAAGTTCAACCGTCTCACCATCGAAGAACTGGGCGCCGCAGCTGAAGCACTCAAATCCCAGAAGAACCTGAAAGGCCTGGTAGTAACCAGCTCCAAGGACAGCTTCATTGTCGGTGCCGATATCACCGAGTTTACCGAGCTGTTTGCTGGTTCCGAGGAAGACCTCGTGGCCAACAACCTCAGGGCCAACGAAGTATTTAACGCCATTGAAGACCTGCCGTTCCCGACGGTTACCGCTATCAACGGTATCGCTCTGGGCGGTGGTTTCGAAATGTGTCTGGCGACCGACTATCGTGTCATGGCTCCCAAGGCCAAGGTAGGTCTGCCGGAAGTGAAGCTGGGTATCTTCCCGGGCTTTGGCGGTACGGTTCGCCTGTCCCGCCTGGTTGGTGTCGACAATGCGGTTGAGTGGATTGCTGGTGGTACTGAAAACCGCGCTGATGCCGCTCTGAAAACCGGTGCTGTTGACGCTGTTGTTGGCGCTGACAAGTTGGTTGAAGCTGCCGTTGCGATCATCAAGCAGTGCAATGAAGGCAAGCTGGACCACATGGCTCGCCGTGAAGAAAAGAAAGGCAAGATCAAGCTCAATGCCATGGAAAGCATGATGGCATTCGAGATTTCCAAGGCGTTCGTGGCCGGCAAGGCTGGCAAGAACTACCCGGCGCCGGTGGAAGCGATCAAGACCATGCAGAAGCATGCCGGCATGACCCGCGACAAGGCGATTGAGGTAGAGGCCAAAGGCTTTGCCAAGATGGCCAAGACCAACGTTGCCGCGTGTCTGGTTGGTCTGTTCCTGAACGACCAGGCCCTGAAGAAGAAAGCCAGTGCCTGGGAAAAAGAAGCTTCTGATGTGAATCTGGCCGCCGTACTGGGTGCCGGAATCATGGGTGGCGGTGTTGCGTTCCAGTCTGCACTGAAGGGCACACCGATCATTATGAAGGACATCAATCAGGACGGCATCAAGCTGGGTCTGAATGAAGCCAAGAAGCTGCTGTCCAAGCGTGTTGCCAAAGGCAAGATGGACGCCGGCCAGATGGGCGACGTGCTGAACGCGATCACTCCGACCCTCAACTACGGCGACTTCAAGAACGTCGACCTGGTGGTTGAAGCGGTTGTTGAGAATCCGAAGGTCAAAGATGCTGTTCTGCGTGAAACTGAAGATGCAGTTCGCGAAGACACCATTCTTACCTCTAACACCTCCACTATCTCCATCAACCTTCTGGCCAAAAACCTGAAGCGTCCGGAGAACTTCTGTGGCATGCACTTCTTCAACCCGGTGCACATGATGCCGCTGGTTGAGGTTATCCGTGGCGAGAAGACCAGTGACCGGGCTATCGCGACTACGGTTGCCTACGCCAAAGCGATGGGCAAGACCCCGATTGTCGTCAACGACTGCCCGGGCTTCCTGGTTAACCGTGTTCTGTTCCCGTACTTCGGTGGTTTTGCCGCGCTGGTACGTGACGGCGCCGATTTCCAGAAGATCGACAAGGTGATGGAAAAGTTCGGCTGGCCCATGGGCCCGGCTTATCTGCTGGACGTTGTCGGCATGGATACCGCCAAGCACGCCAACGAAGTGATGGCTGACGGTTTCCCAGAGCGCATGAAGGCCGACTTCAAGTCTGCCATTGACGTGATGTTCGAGAACAACCGTTACGGTCAGAAGAACGACAAAGGCTTCTACAAGTACGAAGAAGACAAGAAGGGCAAGCCGAAGAAGGTTGTTGACGAAGAAACCTACAAGCTGATCGAGCCTGTGGTTGACGGCAGCAAAGACTTCGACGAAGAAGAAATCATCGCCCGCATGATGATTCCCCTGTGCCTGGAAACCGTTCGCTGCCTGGAAGACAACATTGTTGAAGACCCGGCCGATGCAGACATGGGCCTGATCTACGGTATCGGCTTCCCTCCGTTCCGTGGTGGTGCATTGCGCTACATCGACGACATGGGCGTCGACAAGTTCGTCGAACTGGCAGACAAGTACGCAGATCTTGGCCCGCTGTACGCGCCGACCGAGAAGCTGCGTGAAATGGCCAAGACTGGCAAGAAGTTCTTTGGCTAACCCTAACGAGATTTCCGAACGGAGAAAGATCTATGAGCCTTAATCCGAGAGACGTTGTCGTCGTCGATTGCGTGCGGACTCCGATGGGTCGTGCCAAAAACGGCTGTTTCCGCAACGTACGTGCCGAGACTTTGTCGGCTGCGCTGATTGAAGCACTGTTTGAGCGCAACCCGAAGCTCGACCCGAAAGAAGTAGAAGATGTGATCTGGGGCTGTGTAAACCAGACCAAGGAGCAGGGCTTTAACGTGGCGCGGCAGATTTCCCTGCTGACCCGTATCCCCCACGAGTCTGCTGCCCAGACCGTAAACCGTCTGTGTGGTTCCGCCATGAGCGCTATCCACACCGCGGCGCAGGCTATCCAGACTGGTAACGGTGATGTGTTCCTGGTCGGTGGTGTTGAGCACATGGGCCACGTACCCATGACTGAGGGTTTCGACCACAACCCGGCTGCTTCCAAGTACTCCGCCAAGGCGTCCAACATGATGGGCCTGACCGCGGAAATGCTGGCCAAGATGCACGGTATCACCCGTGAGCAGCAGGACGAGTTCGGCGCCCGCTCCCATCGCCTCGCCCATGAAGCCACTCAGGAAGGTCGTTTCAAGAACGAAATCGTTCCGATTGAAGGTCACGACGAGAACGGCTTTGTGAAGCTGATCGAAGAAGACGAGACCATTCGTCCGGAAACCACAGCTGAGTCCCTTGGCCAGCTGCGCCCCGCGTTCGATCCGAAAAATGGTACGGTGACTGCCGGTACCTCTTCCCAGTTGACCGATGGTGCGTCTGCCATGGTGCTGATGTCCGCCGAGCGGGCAGAAGCTCTGGGTCTGACCCCGATTGCCAAGATCCGCAGCATGGCCGTGGCTGGTTGCGATCCCGCGATCATGGGTTACGGCCCGGTACCGGCCACCAAGAAGGCCCTGAAGCGTGCAGGCCTGAAAGTTGAAGATATCGACTTCTGGGAACTGAACGAGGCCTTTGCTGGCCAGTCCCTGCCGGTTCTGAAAGACCTGAAACTGCTGGGCGTCATGGAAGAGAAGGTGAACCTGAACGGCGGCGCGATTGCTCTTGGCCATCCGCTGGGCTGCTCCGGTGCCCGTATCTCCACCACACTGCTGAATATCATGCAGGCCAAAGGCGGTAAGCTTGGTGTATCCACCATGTGTATCGGTCTTGGTCAGGGCATTGCCACTGTGTGGGAGCGTATCTGATCAGGAGTATCTGATTAGTGAGCTCAGTCAGGAGGCCCGGCATATGCCGGGCCTTCCTGTTTCCGGACGCGCAAAATGCGACGGAACCCGGAAAAAAGGCTGATTGAAATCAAAGAATGGGTTGTCTTGCCAATCTTGACCCTGTAAAACAGTGAGCCTATACAGAATGGCAGCCTTTGTGTTTTCCAGTTGCCTGATTTTTATGCGAGTTTACGGTTCTGTTCAGATATTGACCGATTGATCGCCAAGGATACAGATCTCCGATATGGGTAAAAGTCTCGTTATTGTCGAGTCGCCAGCGAAAGCGAAGACCATCAACAAGTACCTGGGCTCGGATTTTATCGTGAAGTCCAGTGTTGGCCACATCCGTGACCTGCCCGTAAGTGGCAGCGGCAGCCAGTCAGACCCGAAAGAACGGGCGAAACAGGCGGCGGCCACGCGCAAGATGAGCCCGGACGAGAAGGCCGAGCACAAGAAGCGTAAGGCCCGGGAGCAACTGGTAGCCCGCATGGGTGTTGATCCCGACCATGACTGGAGCGCCCGTTACGAGATTCTGCCTGGCAAGGAAAAGGTGGTCAGCGAGCTCAAGCGTTTGGCCAAGTCTGCCGACCACATCTATCTGGCAACGGATTTGGATAGAGAAGGGGAGGCGATTGCCTGGCATCTTCAGGAGACCATTGGCGGCGAGCCGGACAAATACCGTCGTGTGGTGTTCAACGAGATTACCAAACGGGCGATTCAGGAAGCTTTCAAGGATCCGGGCAACCTCGATAACAACCGGGTTAACGCTCAGCAGGCCCGACGGTTCCTGGACCGCGTTGTGGGTTATATGGTCTCGCCGCTGTTGTGGGCAAAGATTGCCCGCGGTCTGTCAGCGGGCCGTGTGCAATCCGTCGCCGTACGACTGATTGTGGAACGGGAGCGGGAGATCCGTAAATTTGTGCCGGAAGAGTTCTGGCAATTGCATGCAGACCTTGCTGCCGAGGGCGCCAAAGACCCGGTCCGGTTCGAAGTAACCCGTTATATCGACAAGCCCTACCGCCCTGTCAACGAAGCTCAGAGCAAGGAGCACGTTGAGCGGCTCAAGGCTGGCGGCTTCAAGGTGGCCAAGCGCGAAGACAAGCCGACCCGATCCCGTCCGTCTGCACCCTTTATTACCTCTACGCTGCAGCAGGCGGCCAGTAACCGCATGGGTTTCAGCGTCAAGAAAACCATGATGCTGGCCCAGCGATTGTACGAGGCCGGTTTTATTACCTACATGCGTACGGATTCCACCAATCTCAGCCAGGATGCCGTAGTCAGCTGTCGAGAGTTCGTCCAGAAGCAGTTCGGCGAACGTTATTTGCCTGAGAAGCCGCGGGTCTACGGCAGCAAGGAAGGCGCTCAGGAAGCTCACGAAGCCATTCGCCCGACGGATGTTGCTCTCAGGCCAACGGATATTACCGGCCTGGAAAAAGACGCAGAGAAGCTCTACGACCTGATCTGGCGCCAGTTTATTGCCTGTCAGATGGCAGATGCCGAATTCCTGAGTACGTCTATTGTGGTGGCCAACGGCGACTACGAGCTGCGCACCCGGGGGCGAATCGTCAAGTTTGACGGCTTCCTGAAGGCTGCGCCGCAGTCCACCAAGAAAGATGAAGACGTGGCATTGCCAGATATCAAGGTGGATCAGCCCCTGGATCTCAAGAAACTGGATCCAACCCAGCATTTTACCAAGCCGGCGCCCCGGTACACCGAAGCCAGCCTGGTCAAAGAGCTCGAAAAGCAGGGGATCGGCCGGCCGTCCACCTATGCCTCCATCATTTCTACTATTCAGGATCGGGGCTACGTAAAGCTTCAGAATCGCCGCTTCTACGCGGAGAAGATGGGGGAGATAGTGACCGAGCGACTGGCGGAATCCTTCCCGAATCTGATGGATTACGATTTTACCGCGCGCCTCGAAGATGAGCTGGACGAGATCGCCGAGGGTGAGGTTCAGTGGAAAAAAGTGCTGAACGACTTCTATGCCAAATTCCGTAATCAGCTGGAAAGCGCTGAAAAGACGGATGGCGGTATGCGCGCCAATACTCCCACGGAAACCGATATACCGTGTCCGAGCTGTGGCCGGAATATGCAGATCCGGGTGGCCAGTACCGGGGTATTCCTGGGCTGCTCCGGCTACTCGTTGCCACCCAAGGAACGCTGCAAGACCACCATTAACCTGGTGTCTGGCGACGAAGTGGTGAGTGCTGATGACGATGTGGAAGGGGAGGGTGAAACCCGGCTGCTCCGGAAAAAACGCCGCTGTCCGAAATGCGGCACCGCCATGGACAGCTACCTGATCGACGAGAAGCGCAAGCTGCACGTGTGTGGTAACAATCCGGACTGCTCAGGGTACGAGGTTGAAGAGGGTACGTTCCGTATCAAAGGTTACGATGGGCCGACGCTGGAATGTGACAAGTGTGGCTCCGAGATGCAGCTCAAGACCGGCCGATTCGGCAAGTACTTCGGTTGCACCAACAGTGAATGCAAGAACACCCGTAAGTTGCTGAAAAATGGTGAGCCGGCACCCCCTAAAATGGACCCGGTGCCAATGCCAGAGCTCAAGTGCGATAAGGTGGACGATACCTACGTACTGCGTGATGGGGCGTCCGGCCTGTTTTTGGCAGCCAGTAAATTCCCGAAAAATCGGGAAACGCGGCCGCCATTAGTGATGGAAATCAAGCCACACCGTAAGGAAATCGATCCGAAATACGATTACCTGATGGATGCCCCTGAAAAGGACCCTGAAGGCAATCCGACGGTGATACGTTACAGCCGAAAATCAAAAGAGCAGTACGTCATGTCGGAGAAAGACGGCAAGGCTACGGGGTGGTCAGCGTGGTTTGAAAATGGTCGCTGGGTCCCGCGCGACAAGAAAAAGTAAGATGGTCGGTGGCGCCCCATCGCCTTTGAGAAGGCGAGGGGGCGTTATTCTCGTATACGCTGGCGCGTTAACGGAACTTGCGTAGTCGCTGTATGAGAGACGATGTGTCCCAGCGTCGTCCGCCCATGGATTGCACATCCGCGTAGAACTGGTCTACCAGTGCGGTAACCGGCAGCGATGCATTCACTTTTCTCGCTTCCTCCAGGCAGATTCCCAGATCCTTTCGCATCCAGTCAACCGCGAACCCGTGATCGAACTCACCGTCAATCATGGTTCCCGAACGATTTTCCATCTGCCAGGACTGGGCTGCACCTTTGGAAATCACATCCACCACTTTGCGTACATCCAGCTCTGCCTGTTCGGCAAAGTGCAGCGCCTCTGAAAGCCCCTGAACCAACCCGGCAATAGCAATCTGGTTAACCATCTTGGTTTTCTGTCCGCTGCCCGCCGGGCCCATCAGGTTGAGCGCACGAGCGTAGTGCGCCATGACCGGCCTGGCTTTTTCGAACGCCTGCTCGGGGCCGCCGCACATGATGGTGAGTGCGCCATTCTGGGCGCCTTGCTGACCGCCCGAAACCGGCGCATCGATAAAAGCAAGTTTGCGGGCGCCAGCGGACTCGGCCAGGCGTTCGGCAATCCCCGCAGATGCCGTCGTGTGGTCAATCAGGATGGCGCCCTCTGGAGCGTTTGCGATGATTCCCCCGTCGCCTTCAAATACTTCGATCAGATCTTTGTCAGCGCCAACGCAGGTCATTACGAAATCTGCGTCCCTGACCGCATCAGAAATGCTCTGGCAGGCGGTTCCGGTATGTTCTCCGGCCCATTGCTGCGCCTTGTCAGCGGTCCTGTTCCACACCTTTACGGTGTGCCCGGCGGCGGCAAGGTGTCCTGCCATGGGGTAGCCCATAACGCCAAGGCCGATAAAGGTCACATTAGCCATTGCTCACTCCTGCACTCTGTTGTCTTTGATGTTGTCTGCCCATGATACGAAAAAAGCCGCTGGAATCAGCGGCTTTTTTCTGGTTGAAGGCAAACGGTGTGCTTACTTCTTCAGGTAGTCGCGCTTCGGCGAGCCGGTGTACAGCTGGCGCGGACGGCCGATGCGGTTGGCACCGCTGACCATTTCGTTCCAGTGGGAGAACCAGCCGATGGTACGGGACATGGCGAAGATAACGGTAAACATGGAGGTCGGAATACCGATGGCCTTCAGGATGATGCCGGAGTAGAAGTCGACGTTCGGATACAGCTGGCGCTGAACGAAGTATTCGTCTTCCAGGGCGATCTTTTCCAGGCGCTGGGCAATTTTCAGCAGCGGATCGTTTTCCAGGCCGAGTTCGCTCAATACTTCGTGGGCGGTCTGAGCCATGACCTTGGCGCGTGGATCGAAGTTCTTGTAAACCCGGTGGCCAAAGCCCATCAGGCGGAACGGATCGTCCTTGTCTTTTGCCTTGGCAATGAACTTCTCGATGTTGGACTCGTCGCCGATCTCGGCCAGCATGTCCAGTACCGCTTCGTTCGCGCCGCCGTGAGCCGGGCCCCAGAGTGCGGCAATGCCGGACGCAATACAGGCGTATGGGTTGGCGCCGGTAGAGCCTGCAAGGCGAACGGTGGAGGTGGACGCGTTCTGTTCGTGGTCAGCGTGCAGAATGAAGATCTTGTCCATGGCGTTGGCCAGAACAGGATTTGGCTTGTACTCTTCGCACGGAGTGCCAAACATCATGTGCAGGAAGTTCTCTGCGTAGGACAGGTCGTTCCGTGGATACATGAACGGCTGTCCCATGGAATACTTGTAGCACCATGCCGCAATGGTCGGCATTTTCGCGATCAGGCGATGGCCGGTAATTTCACGTTGCTTGGGATCGGAAACGTCCATCTGGTCGTGATAGAACGCAGACAGCGCGCCCACAACGCCACACATGATGGCCATTGGATGCGCGTCACGGCGGAAGCCGTTGAAGAAGTTGCGCATCTGGTCGTGTAGCATGGTGTGGTTTTTGATGGTGTCGTGGAACCGCTTGTTTTCTTCTTCGCTGGGCAGTTCGCCGTTCAGCAGCAGGTAGCAGACTTCCAGGAAGTCGGAGTGCTCGGCCAGCTGGTCAATGGGGTAGCCGCGGTGCAGCAACACGCCGTTGGCGCCATCGATGTATGTGATGGCCGATTCGCAGGCTGCGGTGGATACAAATCCGGGGTCGTAAGTGAAAACGCCTTCCTGTACCAGGCCGCGTACGTCAATAACGTCAGGGCCGACGGTGCCGGAATAAACCGGTAGCTCAATGGACTTATCTCCCACCGAGAGCGTGGCTTTCCTGTCGGTCATGGTGCTCTCCTGTCTGATTAGCTATAACAGCTTTTCTGCATGTGTAGATGCGCCAGAAAGCGCGTATTATCGCAAAACTGGCGGCAAAATATAGGGCGTCAGCTTTTTTTGTCAATGCACTGGCGGAGAAAACGGCAAATTTCTTCCCGTTTGTAAATGAGGGATATCCGGAATATCGGGCCCCTGGGGCGGAAATTGGTTTTGTCAATAAGCCTTATAGATGGGTAGAGGCTGCAAGCTGCAAGGCCTGGAGGGCGATTGCAAGTTTGTAATTACCGGGGTGTCTCCTTATAATCCGTAGCCCGGAATCGGGGATGCACCGGCTTATGGGCTTGAGTATAGCAAGCTACCGGGTAGTCATCCGCCCTCCTGAACCAATCGGTTATCGGTATCGTACCGATTCTCCGGTCCCAACATACCAACCATCCGCCACCGTTTTGCGGTCCCGCGGAACCAAGAGAGAGTGTGAGAGCGCTGTGAATAGCAAACGACCAGTAAATCTCGATCTCGGCAAGTTTCATTTCCCGCTGCCAGCCATTACTTCGATCCTGCATCGCATCAGCGGCATCATCATCTTCGTAGGTGTTGCCTTCCTGATGTACGGCCTGGATCTCTCCCTTTCCGGAGAAGATGGCTTTAACCGGGTGAATGAGCTGCTGGACAGCTTCCTGGCGAAGCTGATCATCTGGGGCATCCTGTCTGCTCTGCTGTACCACCTGGTTGCAGGTATCAAACACCTGTTGATGGACGCTGGTATTGGCGAAGAGCTTGAAAGCGGGCGCCTCGCCGCGAAAGCCACGATTGCGGTTTCCGTTGTTCTCATCGTTCTGGCAGGAGTCTGGGTATGGGCATGAACAGTGTAACGAATATTGGTCGTAACGGTATTCAGGACTGGATCATCCAGCGCGTAACAGCCTACGTATTAGCTCTTTACACGCTGTTCCTGCTTGGCTTCTTTGTGACCACCGATGTTGACTACCAGGCGTGGTCTGCCTTGTTTGCTCAGGGATGGTTCAAGATCTTCAGTCTGCTTGCGCTGCTGTCCATTGCCGGGCACGCGTGGGTTGGCTTGTGGACAGTTTCTACCGACTACATCAAATCCGCGATGCCGCGTTTTCTGCTTCAGGCAGCCTGTGTGCTCGTAATGTTTGTATATGTCGTGTGGGGCATTCAGATTCTTTGGGGGCTTTAATCGATGGCTAACATCAAGACCATGTCGTTCGACGCGATTGTTATCGGTGGTGGCGGTGCCGGTATGCGAGCCGCCCTCCAGCTGACCGAATCCGGTCTCGATACCGCGTGTATCACGAAAGTATTTCCGACCCGTTCGCACACGGTATCCGCCCAGGGCGGTATTACCTGTGCGATCGCAAGTGCTGATCCCAACGACGATTGGCGCTGGCACATGTACGACACTGTGAAAGGTTCTGACTACATCGGTGACCAGGACGCGATTGAGTATATGTGCTCCGTCGGTCCGCAGGCAGTGTTCGAGCTCGAGCACATGGGCCTCCCGTTCTCCCGTACCGAGCAGGGTCGTATCTATCAGCGTCCGTTCGGTGGTCAGTCCAAGGACTACGGTAAGGGCGGTCAGGCTGCCCGTACCTGTGCCGCAGCCGACCGTACCGGTCATGCTCTGCTGCACACGCTATACCAGGCTAACCTCAAAGGCGGCACTTCGTTCCTGAACGAGTGGTACGCCGTGGACCTGGTCAAGAACAGTAAAGATGAAGTGGTCGGCGTTGTCGGTATCGAAATTGAGACCGGTGAAGTCTGCTACATCAAGGCCAAGGCGACCGTTCTGGCAACCGGTGGCGCCGGTCGTATCTATGCGTCAACCACCAATGCCCTGATCAACACCGGTGACGGTATCGGTATGGCCCTGCGTGCAGGCTTCCCGGTTCAGGACATGGAAATGTGGCAGTTCCACCCGACCGGTATCCACGGTGCCGGTGTGCTGGTAACTGAGGGTTGCCGGGGTGAGGGTGGTTACCTGATCAACTCCGAAGGTGAGCGTTTCATGGAGCGTTATGCTCCGAACGCCAAAGATCTCGCTGGTCGTGACGTTGTTGCTCGCTCCATGGTTCTGGAGATTCTGGAAGGCCGCGGCTGTGGTCCCGACAAGGATCACGTACTGCTGAAGCTGGATCACCTGGGCGAAGAAACCCTGAACCTGCGTCTGCCGGGTATCTGTGAGCTGTCCCGTACCTTTGCTCACGTTGATCCGGTCAAAGAGCCGGTGCCTGTGGTTCCGACCTGTCACTACATGATGGGCGGTATTCCGACCAACGTTGGTGGTCAGGCGCTGACTCAGGACGAAAACGGTAATGACAAGCCGATTCCGGGCCTGTTTGCCTGTGGTGAAGCCGCCTGTGTATCCGTGCACGGCGCCAACCGTCTGGGCGGCAACTCTCTGCTGGATCTGGTGGTCTTTGGTCGTGCAGCTGGCCTGCACATTGAAGAGCAGCTGCGCGGTGGCTTCGAGGTTGACGGCGCCAGTGACGAAGACATCAAGCGTGCCATGGCTCGCCTGGAGCGTCTGGATACGGCTTCCGAAGGTGAAGATGTAGCTCAGGTCCGTAAGGATCTGCAGAACTGCATGCAGCTCTACTTCGGTGTGTTCCGTGACGGAGAGAGCATGGAGAAGGGCCTGAAGCTTCTGGAAGAGATCGGTGAGCGGGTTCGCAAGACCAAGCTGACCGATACCAGCAAGGCATTCAACACTGCCCGTATCGAAGCACTGGAGCTGGACAACCTGTATGAGGTTGCCTACGCGACCGCCAAGTCTGCGATTGAGCGTAAAGAAAGCCGTGGCGCCCATGCCCGTAACGATTTCACCGAGCGTGACGACGAGAACTGGCTGAAGCACTCCATGTACTTCCCGCTGGACAAGCGCGTTGGCAAGCGTGACGTGAACTTTGCACCGAAAACGGTTCCGACCTTCGAGCCGAAGATCCGGACCTACTAAGGGGGTATCCTGAAAATGTTGGTAAGTCTGTACCGTTATAATCCGGAAACTGACAACGCCCCTTACATGCAGGACGTTGAGATCGAGTTGCCGGAAGGCAAAGATCTGATGGTTCTGGATGTGTTGGCGCTGGCCAAGGAAAAGGACCCGACTGTCGCATTCCGCCGTTCCTGTCGTGAGGGGGTTTGCGGCTCTGATGGCATGAACATGAATGGTAAGAACGGCCTGGCTTGTATCACTCCGGTTTCCGATGTGGTCAAGAACAACAAGCTGGTTCTGCGCCCGCTGCCTGGTCTTCCGGTCATCCGGGACCTGGTGGTGGATATGGGTCTGTTCTACAAGCAGTACGAAAAAGTGATGCCGTACCTTGTGAATGACAACCCTGCGCCTGCCATTGAGCGCCTGCAGTCTCCGGAAGATCGTGAGAAGCTGGACGGCCTGTACGAGTGTATTCTCTGTGCCTGCTGCTCCACCGCTTGCCCGTCTTTCTGGTGGAATCCAGACAAGTTCATTGGCCCGTCCGGTCTGCTGCAGGCCTATCGCTTCCTGGCCGACAGTCGTGATACGGCTCAGGCAGAGCGTTTGGCGAACCTGGATGACCCGTTCAGCGTGTTCCGCTGCCGGGGCATCATGAACTGTGTCAGTGTGTGTCCGAAAGGCCTGAACCCGACAAAGGCGATTGGTCATATCCGGAATCTGCTGCTGCAAAGAGCCACCTGACCGGCAAATTTCGCAGCACCAGCTATACTGGTGTTCTGACACCAGATAGTACCCCTGAAGGCCTCGCTATATGCGGGGCCTTCAACCAAAGGCTTATAGTCAAAAGTCTTACCGGGGTGCAAACTTATGCACGCTGTTTCGGTGCGCTTATCCAGTCACCGGGCAGTATTGCTGAGTATAAAAATCACTGGGGACGGAAAACATCCTTGCCGGGTGTGGTGGCCAAAGTCATGCCGTAATAACCCGTATTGACTGAGAATTACCCCTGGCCGACCATACTGGCTCCCCCGCACCAGCCCAAGGTGAGCTATTCAAAATGCACGAAAGCATCATGGAGCAGTTATGGCAGACTTCCCACCTGCAGGGTGGAAATCTTGCCTATGTTGAACAGCTTTTTGAAACCTACCTGACAGACCCCAACGCAGTTCCAGAAGAGTGGCGGAGTTACTTCGATAAACTTCCGAGTGTCGATGGCTATCAGGGCCGCGACATTGTTCACTCCACCATCCGCGAGCAGTTTGAGCACATCTCCCGCAATCAGCGTTTTCTGGCAACCAATGGCGTGCCTGCCAGTGCCACATCCGATGCTGATAAAAAGCAGATCCGTGTTCTGCAGCTGATCAACGCTTTTCGTTTCCGCGGTCACCAGGAAGCAAAGCTTGATCCTCTGGGTGTCTGGCAACGTCCTCAGGTAGAAGATCTGGACCCGCGATTCCACGAATTGGGCGAATCCGATCTTGATCTGGAGTTTCAGACAGGTTCTCTGAACTTTGGTTCCGAGAGCATGAAACTCGGCGATATTGTCCAGGGCCTGCGCCAGACATACTGCGAGAGCATCGGCGCTGAATACATGCATGTGGTAGACACGCGCATCAAGCGTTGGTTCCAGCAACGTATGGAGCCGGTTCGTTCCCGTCCCGAATACGAGACCGAAACCCGCAAGCATATCCTTGAGCGCCTGACGGCTGCTGAAGGGCTGGAAAAATACCTGGGTTCCCGTTATCCGGGCGTCAAGCGTTTTGGTCTTGAGGGCGGTGAAAGTCTGATCCCCTGCCTGGACGAGCTGATTCAGCGTGCGGGCTCCTATGGCGCCAAAGAGATCGTGCTGGGCATGGCCCACCGCGGTCGACTGAACGTGCTGGTCAACACCCTGGGCAAAAATCCGAAAGAACTGTTTGATGAATTCGAGGGCAAGAAGCTCGCGGATTCCGGCTCCGGCGACGTGAAATATCACCAGGGCTTCTCCTCAAACGTAATGACGCCAGGCGGCGAGGTTCACCTGGCCATGGCCTTCAACCCGTCTCACCTGGAAATCGTATCCCCGGTAGTGGAAGGCTCGGTACGCGCCCGTCAGGACCGTCGTGGCGATACCGATGGCAGTACCGTGGTACCCATTGTGATGCACGGCGACGCTGCGTTTGCCGGGCAGGGCGTAGTGATGGAAACCTTCCAGATGTCCCAGACCCGGGGCTTTGGTGTTGGCGGCACCATTCACATCGTGATCAACAACCAGGTTGGCTTCACCACCAGCAAACAGGAAGATGCTCGTTCCACCGAGTATTGCACCGACGTTGCCAAGATGGTTCAGGCGCCGATTCTGCATGTGAACGCAGACGATCCTGAAGCGGTGATGTTTGCCACCCAGATGGCGATGGACTACCGCAACGAATTCAAGCGCGATGTAGTGATTGATCTGGTTTGCTACCGTCGTCGTGGCCACAACGAGGCGGATGAGCCGGCAGCGACCCAGCCGCTGATGTACGACAAGATCCGCAAGCTGAAGACCACTCGTGCGATCTACGCGGATCAGCTGGTTGAAGCCGGTGTGATCACCGAAGATGAAGCCAAGCAGATGGAGACGGATTACCGGGACGCCCTGGACAAGGGTGATCACGTGGTCAAGTCCCTGGTTAAAGAGCCTAACAAAGAGCTTTACGTGGACTGGGCTCCGTATCTGGGCCATGAGTGGACTGCGAAGTGCAAGACCAGCGTTGCGCTGAAAACCGTCCAGAAACTGGGCAAGAAGCTGACTGAAGTGCCGGAAGGGTTCAGCATCCAGCGCCAGGTTTCCAAGATTGTTAACGATCGCGAGAAGATGACGGCCGGCGCGCTGTCCCTGAACTGGGGCTACGGCGAAATGATGGCCTACGCCACATTGCTGAACGAAGGGCACCCGATCCGCCTGACCGGCCAGGACGTGGGCCGGGGAACCTTCTCGCACCGTCATGCTGTTCTGCATAACCAGAAAGATGGGTCTACTCATATTTCCCTGCAGAATCTGAAAGACGATCAGCCGAAGTTCGACATCTATGACTCACTGCTGTCTGAAGAAGCGGTGATGGCGTTCGAATACGGTTATTCCACCACAACGCCGAACGCGCTGATTGTCTGGGAAGCCCAGTTTGGTGACTTCGCCAACGGTGCCCAGGTGGTGATTGATCAGTTCCTGACCAGTGGTGAGCATAAGTGGGGTCGACTGTGTGGCCTGACACTGCTGCTGCCACACGGTTATGAAGGGCAGGGGCCGGAACACAGTTCCGCCCGTTTGGAGCGTTTCCTGCAGCTGTGTGCCGAACACAATATTCAGGTCTGTGTACCGACTACACCGTCTCAGGTATTCCACATGTTGCGTCGGCAGGTGAAGCGTCCGTTGCGCAAGCCGTTGGTTGCCATTACGCCCAAGAGCCTGCTGCGCCATAAGGAAGCCATTTCGGGTCTGGACGACCTGACATCCGGCACATTCCAGACAATTCTGCCGGAGAAAGAGCCGTCCGATCCGAAAAAAGTGACTCGCCTGATCCTCTGCAGTGGCAAGGTCTACTATGATCTTCTGGAGAAGAAGAAGGCGGATGAGCGGGACGATGTCGCGATTGTTCGTATCGAACAATTGTACCCGTTCCCGAGCGATGACCTGGACGAACTGCTGAGCCAGTACAGCAAGCTCAAGCATGTGGTCTGGTGTCAGGAAGAGCCGATGAACCAGGGAGCCTGGTATTGCAGTCAGCATCACATGCGGAACGCACTGCAGCGCCTGAATCCCAAGCTATATCTCCAGTATGCCGGTCGTGAGGCTTCTGCTGCTCCTGCCTGTGGACACATGTCTGTTCACATTGAAGAGCAGAAGAAACTGGTTAACGACGCGTTTGAAATCTGACGAGCTACCGAACTAAGGATCCGTAATGTCAACAGAGATTAAAGCCCCCGTTTTCCCTGAGTCGGTTGCCGAAGGCACCGTCGCGACCTGGCACAAGCAGCCGGGTGAGGCCTGTTCCCGTGACGAGCTGATTGTCGATATCGAAACCGACAAGGTTGTGCTCGAAGTGGTTGCGCCGGCGGATGGTGTGATCGAAGAAGTTCTCAAGAACGAAGGCGACACCGTGGAAAGCGGTGAGGTGATCGGCAAGTTCAAAGAAGGCGCGGCAGGTGAATCCAAGCCAGCTGAGAGCAAGTCCGAAGCGAAAGCCGAAGCGCCGAGAGCCGAAGAGAAATCCGAAGCTGCTTCCGGTGATGCCATTCTGAGCCCGGCTGCCCGCAAGCTGGCCGAAGAAAACAACGTGGACCCGAGCGCGGTAAAGGGCACTGGTAAAGATGGCCGTGTTACCAAGGAAGACGTTCAGAACTACGTGGACAGCAACAAGTCTTCCGGTGGAGCGGCTGCCGCCAAGCCGGCAGCGATGCCAGAGGTGAACGTTGGCCAGGGCGAGCGCGCCGAGAAGCGGGTTCCGATGACCCGCCTGCGTGCCAGCATCGCCAAGCGTCTGGTTGATGCCCAGCAGACAGCAGCCATGCTGACCACCTTTAACGAGGTGAACATGGCGCCGATCATGGAACTGCGTAAGCAGTACCAGGACAGCTTCGTGAAGCGCCACGGCATCAAGCTGGGCTTCATGTCGTTTTTCACCAAAGCGGCTACCGAAGCTTTGAAGCGCTTCCCGGCAGTAAACGCCTCCATTGACGGCAACGACATGGTGTACCACGGCTACCAGGACGTAGGTGTAGCTGTATCCACCGACCGTGGCCTGGTGGTACCGGTTCTGCGTGATACCGACGCCATGGGTCTGGCCGACATCGAGAAGAAGATCGTCGAGTACGGTACCAAGGCGAAGGAAGGCAAGCTGGCCATTGAAGATATGACCGGCGGCACCTTCACTATCACCAACGGCGGTATTTTCGGGTCTCTGATTTCCACGCCGATCCTGAACCCGCCCCAGACTGCCATTCTGGGTATGCACAAGATCCAGGAGCGCCCGATGGCGGTGAATGGCAAGGTTGAGATTCTGCCGATGATGTACCTGGCGCTGTCATACGATCACCGTATGATCGATGGCAAGGAAGCGGTGCAGTTCCTGGTGGCCATCAAGGAAATGCTGGAAGACCCGGCACGTATCCTGCTGGATGTGTAATCTGACACTCAACGAATTCGATAACAGGAAAGATTATGTCCGATAAGTTCGACGTTATTGTCATTGGTGCAGGCCCCGGTGGTTACGTTGCTGCCATTAAAGCCGCTCAGCTGGGTCTTAAGACCGCCTGTGTAGAGTCCTGGACTGGTAAAGACGGCAAGAGCCAGGTGCTCGGTGGTACCTGCCTGAACGTAGGCTGTATCCCGTCCAAGGCCCTGCTGGAAGTGACTCACAAGTTTGAGGAAGCGAGCCACGATTACGATTCCATGGGCATCCTGGCCAAGGACGTGAAAATCGACGTTGCCAAGATGATGGAGCGCAAGGCTGGTATCGTTAAGCAGCTGACCGGTGGCATTGCTGGCCTGTTCAAGGCCAACGGCGTCACTTCTATCCACGGCCACGGTAAGCTGCTGGCCGGTCGCAAGGTTGAAGTCACCGACAAGGATGGCAAAACCAAGACCTACGAAGCCGACAACGTCATCATCGCCACCGGTTCCCGGCCGATCGAGATTCCGCCGGCGCCGTTCGACGGTGAATACATCGTCGATTCCGAGGGTGCGCTGGAGTTTACCGAAGTTCCCAAGCGTCTTGGTGTGATCGGTGCCGGTGTTATTGGTCTGGAGCTGGGTAGCGTCTGGGCCCGCCTGGGTTCAGAAGTAACCGTGATCGAAGCGCAGGACAGTTTCCTGCCGGCGGTTGACCAGCAGTGTGCCAAGGATGCGTTGAAGCAGTTCCAGAAGCAGGGCCTGAACATCGTGATGGGCGCCCGCATGACTGGCGCGGAAGTCAAGCGCAAGCTGGTTAACGTCAGCTACGAAGACTCCAAGGGTAAGCAAGACGCCAAGTTTGACAAGCTGATCGTGGCTGTTGGCCGTCGTCCGTACACCGATGGTGCACTGGCTGAAGACTCCGGCGTGACCATGGATGAGCGGGGCTTTATTTTCGTAGACGACAACTGCAAGACCGAAGCGCCGGGTGTCTGGGCCATCGGTGATGTGGTTCGTGGTCCAATGCTGGCTCACAAAGCGTCTGAAGAAGGCGTGATGGTTGCTGAGCGTATTGCCGGGCATAAGCCCCAGGTCAATTACGACTGCATCCCGAATGTCATCTACACCTTCCCTGAGGTTGCCTGGGTCGGCAAGACCGAAGAGCAGCTGAAAGCTGAAGGCGAAGAATACAATGTGGGAACCTTCCCGTTTGCGGCGAACGGTCGTGCCATGGCGGCCAATGCGGCTTCCGGTATGGTCAAGATCATCGCCGATGCGAAGACCGACCGTATTCTTGGCTTCCACGTGGTAGGTCCGCAGGCGTCTGAAATCGTTGCCCAGGGCGTTATCGCCATGGAATTCGGTTCCAGCGCAGAAGATCTGGCTCTGACCTGTTTCGCGCACCCGACTCTGTCCGAGTCTGTGCACGAAGCGGCCCTGGCCGTTGCTGGCGGTGCGATTCACGTCGCCAACCGTCGCAAGAAGAAGTAACGCATTGTCGGAATACGGGGCGCCAACTGGGGCGCCCCGCTGCCATCATAACGGCGGCTTTTCGCATGCGTGACCGGCAGGCCGAGGCGATCCCTGGCCTGCCAGAACGAATTCGTTTCAGCTGCACCAATGGCGGTGCACTGACGGGTTCATTTCCGTACGTGGTTATCCTCCATCAATAGACGGGACATTAACTATGAATTTGCACGAATATCAGGGCAAGCAGCTGTTCGCTGAGTACGGCCTGCCCGTATCCAAAGGCATTGCCTGCGATACTCCCAAGGAAGCCGTAGCAGCGGCAGACGAAATCGGCGGTGACGGCTGGGTAGTGAAAGCCCAGGTTCACGCCGGTGGTCGCGGCAAGGCCGGCGGTGTAAAGCTGGTCAAGAGCAAAGAAGAGATCCGTGAATTCGCCGAAAAGTGGCTGGGTAAGAACCTGGTTACCTACCAGACCGACGAAAACGGCCAGCCAGTCAGCAAGATTCTGGTTGAATCCCTCACCGACATCGATCAGGAACTTTACCTGGGCGCTGTGGTAGACCGTGGTTCCCGTCGTATCGTTTTCATGGCCTCCACTGAAGGTGGCGTGGAAATCGAGAAGGTTGCCGAAGAAACTCCGGAAAAGATCCTGAAAGCCGAAATTGATCCGCTGGTCGGCGCTCAGCCGTACCAGGGTCGCGAACTGGCATTCAAGCTGGGCCTGGAAGGCAAGCAGATCGGTCAGTTCACCAAGATTTTCCTGGGCCTGGCCAAACTGTTTGAAGAGTGCGACCTGGCTCTGGTTGAGATCAACCCGCTGGTGATCACCCCGGCTGGTGACCTGCACTGCCTCGACGCCAAAGTAGGTGTAGACGGCAACGCACTGTACCGTCAGAAGAAAATCCACGAGATGCACGATCCCTCCCAGGAAGATTCCCGGGAAGCGGAAGCGGCCAAGTGGGAGCTCAACTATGTTGCGCTGGAAGGCAACATCGGCTGCATGGTTAACGGTGCTGGCCTGGCCATGGGTACCATGGACATCATCAAGCTGTCCGGCGGCCAGCCTGCCAACTTCCTGGACGTAGGCGGCGGCGCAACCAAAGAGCGCGTATCCGAAGCGTTCAAGATCATCCTGTCTGACGACGCGGTACAGGCCGTTCTGGTTAACATCTTCGGTGGCATTGTTCGCTGCGACATGATCGCAGAGGGCATCATCGGTGCGGTTAAAGAAGTCGGCGTTAAAGTGCCTGTTGTGGTTCGTCTGGAAGGCAACAACGCGGAGCTGGGTACCAAGGTACTCGCCGAAAGTGGCCTGAACATCATCGCCGCCACCAGCCTGGCGGACGCCGCAGAGCAAGTCGTTAAAGCCGCAGGGGGTAAATAATGAGCATCCTGATCAACAAAGACACCAAGGTTATCTGCCAGGGCTTTACCGGCGCACAGGGTACCTTCCACTCTGAGCAGGCCATCGCTTATGGCACCAAGATGGTAGGTGGTGTCAGCCCCGGTAAGGGCGGCACTGAGCATCTGGGTCTGCCGGTGTTCAACACCGTACGTGAAGCGGTAGAAAAGACCGGCGCTGAAGCGACCGTCATTTACGTTCCGGCTCCGTTCTGTAAAGACGCCATCATCGAAGCGGCCGACGCCGGTATTCAGCTGATCGTTTGTATCACTGAAGGTATTCCGACCATCGACATGCTGTACGCCAAAGAATACGTTGATCGTAAAGGCGTTCGCATGATCGGCCCGAACTGCCCGGGCGTGATCACTCCGGACGAGTGCAAGATCGGCATCATGCCTGGCCATATCCACAAGAAGGGTAAGGTTGGTATCGTGTCCCGTTCCGGCACCCTGACCTACGAAGCGGTCAAGCAGACCACGGACTTCGGCTACGGTCAGTCCACCTGTATCGGTATCGGTGGCGACCCGATTCCTGGCTCCAACTTCATCGACATTCTGAAGCTGCTGCAGGAAGATCCGGAAACCGAAGCCATCGTCATGATTGGTGAGATCGGTGGTACCGCTGAGGAAGAAGCGGCTGCGTTCATCAAAGAGAACGTCACCAAGCCGGTGGTTTCCTACATTGCCGGTGTCACTGCACCTCCGGGCAAGCGTATGGGCCATGCTGGCGCCATCATCTCTGGTGGTAAGGGTACGGCGGACGAGAAGTTTGCTGCCCTGGAAGACGCCGGTGTTAAAACCGTGCGCAGCCTGGCCGAAATCGGCAAGGCCCTGAAGGAAGTGACTGGCTGGTAAAGCAGCCCTGAGCTTCACCAAAACCCCCGGATTCGCGAGAATTCCGGGGGTTTTGCGTTATAGAGCCTCGGTTTTGTGCCGCATTGCTTAACGCCGGCGAGTGTAAAGACTATAATGCCCGGTCAGCCTGATTTCAGCGGCCGGTTTAGGCGCTGATCTCCGGCGCTCTATAAACAGAAAGAAGGAGTTCGTGCTTTGAGTTCTGTCGATTCCCAGCAAAGAGTGTTGTCCGGCATGCGTCCGACCGGCAAGCTGCACCTCGGCCACTACCATGGTGTGCTGAAAAACTGGGTCAAGCTCCAGCACGAGTATGAGTGCTTCTTCTTTGTGGCGGACTGGCACGCCCTGACCACGCAATACGATGATCCCTCAGGCATTGAGCAAAGCGTATGGGATATGGTCATCGACTGGCTGGCGGCTGGTGTTAATCCGGGCTCGTCCACCATGTTTATCCAGTCCCAGGTTCCGGAACACGCCGAGCTGCACCTGTTGTTGTCTATGATCACGCCCCTGGGCTGGCTGGAACGTATTCCTACCTACAAGGATCAGCAGGAAAAGCTGCGGGAAAAGGATCTGGCCACCTACGGTTTTCTCGGTTACCCGTTGCTCCAGACTGCGGATATCCTGATGTATCGTGCCGGCAAGGTGCCGGTTGGTGCTGATCAGGTATCCCACGTTGAGATTACCCGCGAAATCGCCCGCCGGTTTAACCACATCTATGGTCGCGAGCCCGGTTTTGAAGAGCAGGCCGAGGCCGCTATCGTCAAGATGGGCAAAAAGAACGCGAAACTCTATCGCAACCTGAAAAAACGGTATCAGGAAGAAGGCGATTTTGAGGCGCTTGAGACCGCACGGGCCCTGCTGAAAGAACAGCAGAACATTTCGCTGGGTGACCGCGAGCGGTTATACGGTTTCATTGAAGGCGGCGGCAAGGTGATACTGCCGGAGCCGCAGCCGTTGCTGACGCCGGAATCCAAGATGCCGGGGCTGGACGGACAGAAGATGTCCAAGTCCTACAACAATTACATTGGCTTGCGTGAAGATCCGGACAGTGTTGCGCAAAAGATCCGGACCATGCAAACCGACCCGCAGCGGGTGCGCCGGACAGACCCGGGCGAGCCGGAGAAGTGCCCGGTCTGGGGTATGCACAAAGTCTACTCGGACGAGCAGACCTGCCAGTGGGTACAGGAAGGCTGCCGCAGCGCCGGTATTGGCTGCCTGGACTGCAAAAAGCCGCTGATCGATGCCATCATCGAGGAACAGAAGCCCTTGCATGAGCGTGCCCGGGAATACGAGAGCAATCCGGATCTGGTGCATTCCATTCTGCAGGAAGGGCGAGAGCATGCGCGCGATGCCGCACGTGATACCCTGGAAGAAGTCCGTGCAGCGATGGGGCTCAGCTACCGCTGATTCCTGACCGCCAATAACGTCAAAGGCTGGCAAAGGCATGACCGAAGACACCAGGGAGCCGGAAGAAGCGCAGGCAACGACACCGGAACAGGTGCCGCTGGCGCTCGTATCCGGCAAACCCCTGGTGGACATCCCCAAGGATCTTTACATCCCGCCGGATGCCCTCGCGGTATTTCTGGAGGCCTTTGAGGGGCCACTGGATTTGCTTCTGTACCTCATTCGCCGCCAGAACATGAATATCCTCGATATTGATGTCAGTGAAATCACCCGCCAGTACATGGATTACATTGGTGCGGTGGAAGCGATGCGATTCGAACTGGCAGCTGAATATCTGGTGATGGCTGCGACCCTGGCGGAGATTAAATCCCGTATGTTGCTACCCCGCCAGGAGAGTGACGATGAAGACGATATTGACCCCCGGGCAGAGCTGATTCGGCGGCTGCAGCAGTACGAACGCTTCAAGAAGGCTGCGGAGGATATCGATGAGATCCCGCGCATGGAACGGGATACCTATCCGGCTTCCGCTGCTTTACCCAAGCTTCCGTCATCGCAACCCCATCCGGACGTTGATATGAAGGAGCTGTTACTGGCGTTGCAGGGTGTTTTGCAGAGGGCGGATCTGTTTACCAGCCACCATGTCGAGAAAGAGCGGTTATCGACAAGGGAGCGGATGTCCCACATTCTGTCTGTGCTGCAGGGCGACCGGTTCGTAACATTCGAGAGCCTGTTTACCCTTGAAGAGGGCCGGCTTGGCGTGGTGGTCACCTTTCTTGCCACACTGGAACTGGTGAAAGAACAGCTGATTGAAATCGTTCAGGCGGAAGTGCTCGGCCCCATTCATGTCAGGGCGCGGGCGGCAAGCTGAAGGATCGAGTGACACTATGAACGAAGAACATCTGGCCCGTATTCAGGCTATTGCGGAGGCGGCACTGTTGGCGGCCGGCAAGCCGTTGTCTCTGGAGCAGCTGCGCGAGCTGTTTGGCGAAGATGAGCGCCCGGCCCGGCAGGTGATGGAGCATGCGCTGATGATGCTGGAGCAATCCTGCGAAGGCCGCGGCTTCGAGCTTAGTAAGGTTGCCAGCGGGTACCGATTGCAGGTCAGGGAAGAGTTTGCGCCATGGGTTGGTCGGCTGTATGAGGAAAAGCCCCAGCGTTATTCCCGGGCGCTTCTCGAAACTCTGGCCCTGATTGCCTATCGTCAGCCCATCACCCGTGGCGAGATCGAGGATATTCGTGGTGTTACGGTAAGCAGCAATATCATTCGAACACTGCTTGAGCGAGAGTGGGTGCGCGTGGTCGGTCATCGGGATGTCCCTGGGCGGCCTGCCATGTATGCCACCACACGCCAGTTCCTCGATTATTTCAACCTGACCGGGCTGGATGAACTGCCTCCGCTTTCTGAGGTGCGTGACCTTGAGGAAATCGGTCGGGAAATAGAGCAGAACATGCAGGGAGAGATCAAATTCGACTCTCCTGATGGTTCCGGTGCCAGTCCGGACTCTGACTCGGAGTCCCAGGCGCCTGAATCGGATCAGACACTTCACTGAAACCCAGGTTTCAGCCCCGTATATCAAGGATATCTACCCTTATGGCGGCAAAAGGCCCCGAAAACAAAACAGCCCGTAGCGATCAGTCTCTAAGTGCAGGCCCCGAGCGGGTGCAGAAGCTGCTTGCCCGCGCCGGCGTTGGCTCCCGGCGGGAAGTGGAAGGCTGGATAGAGGCCGGTCGACTGCTGGTCAATGGCGTTCCGGTTCAGCCTGGCCAGAAGGCTTCCACTTCTGATCGTTTTGAGCTTGATGGCAAGCTGCTGGACGTGAGTTCAGCTGCCGAAGTTGTGCGTCGGGTGCTGATTTACAACAAGCCGGAAGGTGAGGTGACCAGCCGGAAAGACCCGGAAGGGCGGCCCACGGTGTTTGACCGCCTGCCGCGGCTCAAGGACCAGCGCTGGATCTCCATTGGGCGTCTGGATATCAACACTACCGGTCTGGTGTTGTTTACCACTGACGGTGAGTTGGCGAATCGCTTGATGCATCCCTCCAGTCAGATTGACCGGGAATACGCGGTTCGGGTATTCGGTGAAGTGGATGACGCCATGATTGAGCGCCTGAAGGAAGGTGTGCTGCTTGAAGACGGCATGGCCAAGTTTACCGATATCAGCCCGGCGGGTGGCAAAGGTATGAACCAGTGGTTCCACGTAACCTTGCTGGAAGGTCGCAACCGGGAGGTGCGTCGCCTTTGGGAATCTCAGGGCGTTCGGGTGAGCCGTCTCAAGCGGGTACGGTATGGACCGATCTTCCTGCCCAGCCGGTTGACCATGGGCCGTTGGGAAGAGCTGGATCAGAAGGGTGTTGATGCGCTGAGCCGTGCCGTCGGGCTCGGCAGCGTTGCTGTACCCCAGAAAACTCCGGGAGAGCAGGCTGCCCATGATCGCAAACGTCGCAAGAGTCCTGGCAAATCGCTGCAACGGACGCGTAAAGGTGGAAGCTGGCAAGTCGCCGATGGTGCGCCGCCAAAAGCCCGGTCAGATTCCCGCGGGAAGCCATCTGCAGGCAAGGGCGGAAAGCGAGCACGCTGAGACCTCTCTTCAGGAAATACTTGCGAATACCCGCGTGCAGTTTCTGCCGGCCGCCTTGGCCCGGTAGAGTGCTTCGTCGGCCCGGGCAAGCCATTGCTCGGGCTGTTCATCCGTCAGATGCATCGCCACACCGCAACTGGCGGTAACCGTCAGAGGTGTTTCACCGCCGTCCACTCGAATGCTTTCAATGGCAGCCCGAATTCGATCTGCTACGTCACGGGCTTCCTGCTCGTTGGTATGAGGCAGGAGAATGGCAAACTCCTCGCCACCAAAGCGATAGACCGTGTCGGAATTACGCAGGGCCTGCTCAAGCTTTTCTGCGGTGCGAGCGAGAATGTGGTCGCCAACCACGTGGCCGTGGTTGTCGTTAATCAGTTTGAAGTGATCCAGATCGCACAGGATCAGGCTCCAGGGGGCGCCGTGTCTGTCCGCCATGGCGCTGGCGCGCTGGAGCGCCTCATCCAGTGCCCGTTTGTTGCCAATGCCTGTCAGGGAATCCGTCAGTGCGGTCTGTTCGATGGCAATGAACTGGCAGGCATTGCGAATATGGCAGATCGCACCGGAGAGCATCATCTCGATACCCGTCAGTTCCTCTTCGCTGAATCGCTGGCGACGGTGTAACGTCAGAGTGCCATACTGGTGACCTTCCAGAGAGAGACGGTACTCGCAGCGATGGGGCCCACCCATGCCAGTGGAAAAAACGAAGTCCTGACGGGCGATGCGGTGCCTGTAATTGAGGGAGTCGAAAGGCACCATGTCTGTCATCTCCTCCGCCAGAATCGACAGTTGCGCCTCGAGGGAGAGAGTGGTGCTCAGGCGTCTGGCCAGCCGGGCCATGACATCGGAGGTGTTGTTCCAGTCCTGGAACGACTGCTTCAAAGCGGCAAGCCGCGCGGGGCGGGAAGTGTTTGGCCGGATCGATGTCAGGTTTTTCACAGTAGGACGCTCTGCTGGTGACAAAGTGATTTGCTGTACCAATAAGCAGAAAAAATGCCATAAGATAAAAAGCCAATAAAAACAACAGAAAAGCGCCTCCTGTTAAAGTCGATTCCATAAACTGGCAGATAATATTTGCCTGGTTGTCAAAATTCCGGCAGCGGGTTGCCGGTTCTGAAGACGTGCAATCGAAATGTCGGACAAAGGGGTGGGGCTGCCAAAAGCCTGTGATAAACTCCTGCGCTTGAATGTACCAAGCGAGCTGTCGATTTATGAGATTTCAGGCACCGGAAAGCCTATCCGAACAAATTGCCCAGCATCTGGGGCAGCGCATTGTTGTTCGCGATCTCAAGCCGGGAGAGCGAATTCAGGAGCTCAAGGTCGCCGGCGATCTGAATGTCAGCCGCGGCTCCGTGCGTGAGGCTCTGCTGATTCTGGAGCGGCGTCATCTGGTTGAGATCTATCCCCGGCGCGGGGCGGTGGTGTCGGAACTGACGATAGGCTCGGTGAATGCCCTTTACGATATTTACATCGATCTGTTGTGCATGTTGGCTCGCAAGGTGCTGGAGCGTTGGCCAGGTGAACAGCTCGGCGGCATGATGGGGCAGGTTAATGAAATGCAGGCGGTTATTGATGCCCTCAACTCCAATGCGCCCGATGCCGCTGAGCGGGTTATTGAAGCGGGGTTCGGGGTCATGCAGTATGCCTACCGTCTGGTTGACAATCCCTTTCTTGAGGAAACCCTGGAAAACTTCCGTCCCGCCATCAGCCGGACCTATTACGTGGCGCTGGATCATTTCCGGAGCGAGATCGCAGAAACCGGTACCTTCTTCCGTCGTCTGGCCGATGCTGCCGTTGAGGGTGATTCCGAGCGTCTGCAGCGGGTTATTCAGGACTTTGGCGAGCATCAGCGCCACCAGGTTCTGAGCATTCTCACGGAGGAGACCGCCTGATATGCGGCTGAAATCCATCAAGCTCGCGGGATTCAAATCCTTCGTTGATCCCACTACGGTGCCTTTCCCCTCCAACATGACCGCGGTGGTGGGCCCTAACGGCTGTGGCAAGTCCAATATTATCGATGCTGTTCGCTGGGTAATGGGTGAAAGTTCCGCGAAGTACCTGCGTGGCGAATCGATGACCGACGTTATCTTCAACGGTTCCAGTGCCCGCAAGCCGGTGGGGCAAGCGTCTATTGAACTTGTTTTTGACAACAGCGACGGTTCCGCGCCTGGCGAGTTTGTGAAGTTCAATGAAATTTCAGTGAAACGCCGGGTATCCCGTGAAGGGCAGTCTGAATATTTCCTGAACGGTTCCAAATGCCGACGCCGCGACATCACCGATCTGTTCCTCGGCACCGGTCTCGGGCCTCGCAGTTATGCCATCATCGAGCAGGGCATGATTTCCCGGCTGATTGAGGCGAAACCCGAGGAATTGCGGGTGTACATCGAGGAAGCGGCGGGCATTTCCAAGTACAAAGAACGGAGGCGGGAAACCGAGAACCGCATTCGTCGCACCCAGGAGAACCTGGAGCGGCTGACAGACCTTCGCGAAGAGCTTGGCCGTCAGCTGCAGCACCTGGAACGACAGGCGGCAGCTGCGGAAAAATACAAAGCCTACAAACAGGAAGAGCGCGAAAAGAAAGCCGAGCTGACGGTGTTGCGCTGGAAAGCCCTGGATGACGATCTTCAGACCTGGCGCGGTAAAATCCGCGATACCGAGCTGGAACTTGAAAAGTTTCTGACCGAAAGGGTGAACCTGGAAACTTCCCTGGAATCGCTCCGGGAAGACCACCATGAACGGACCGAGCACTTCAACCGGGCCCAGGCCCGGTACTATGAGGCCGGGGCCGACATCGCCCGTATTGAGCAAAGCCTGGAACACCAGCGCGAGCGCAGCCGACAGACTGCGGCGGAGCTGGACCAGGCCATGGCCAACCAGCGTGAGTTAGGCCGCGAACTGGAGCAGGATGAAGAAAAACTGGCCTCTCTCCAGGAGGAGCTCGACATGATCGAGCCCGAGCAGGAGGCCCTGACGATACGTTCAGAGGAATCGGCCGAGAAGCTCCAGCAGGCAGAGGAGGCCATGAGTGACTGGCAGCACCGCTGGGACGAATTCAGTACCCGTTCCTCAGATGCCCGCCGCCAGGCCGAACTGGCACAATCCCGCATCCGCTCTCTTGAGGACGCCATAGAACAGCTTAAAGCCCGACAACAGAAACTGAGGGACGAGCAGGCGCTTCTGGACGGGCAACTGGACCGCTCGGAGCTGGAGCAACTGCTGGAAGAACAGGAAACCCTGGAACTGAAAAGGGAAGAAGCCTCAGAGCGTATTCAGCAATTGCAGGATCAGGTGTATTCCAGCCGACAGACGCTGCGCGAAGCCGAACAGAGTTCATCGGAATATCGCCAGACGGTTCAGAGCCTTAAAGCCACGCTGGAGTCCCAGCAGGCACTTCTGGACGAACAAATGGGCGCAGGCGACGATGCCTTGCAAGCCTGGCTGGCCGATCAGGGGCTGACCGACGCGCCGCGACTTGCTGCGAAATTGTCGATTGAGGACGGCTGGGAGTTTGCCGTGGAGCAGGTCATTGGCCGCTTCACTCAGGGCCTCACATTGCCGGAGTTTGATCAGCTGGCTACGGCGCTGGAATCGGCACCCAAAGGTTTTGCCGTGGTCAGTGACGGTGCAGCCTCGCCTTCAACCAATGGTTTGGCGGCCAAGGTAAGCGGTGTCGCAGGGATCAGCCAACTGCTTTCTGCGGTTCACGCTGCCGATACCCTTCCCGAAGCCATGGCCAACCGCGCTGGACTGGCGCCCGGTGAGAGCATCATCACCCGGGACGGTGTCTGGCTGTCCCGGGACTGGTTGCTGATGCCTGACTCTGACACCGCTCAGGTCGGTGTGATTGAGCGGCAGAAAAAAGTGGCGGAATTACAGGCAAAGCTCGCGGAAGCGGAAGCCAGGCTGGAGCAGGCAACCGAGCAACTCGAGCAGCTGCAAGAAAAGGCTGAACGTGCGGAAACCGCACGGGACGAGGCCCAGGCACGCCACAGTGACATTGAGCGGGAGCTTGGTGCTTTGGCATCCCGTGCCAGCGGCCTGAAAGCCAGGGCAGAACAGATTGACGCCCGGCTGTCCCGGATCGGGGAAGACATTGCAGACGTAGACCTGGCTCTGGAAGAGCAGCAGGCCAACCTTCAGGAAGCCCGTGAAGAGTGGGACATCGCACTTGCATCCAGCGAGGACAGCGATGAAGAGAAAGAGCAGTTGCTGGAGCAACGGGATTCTCTTCGGGAAAACCTCGACCGCCTGCGCCAGGAAGCCCGGCACGATCGTGATCACGCTCATCAGTTGCAACTTCAGTTGCAGACGCTCCAGAGCCAGCGCGACGGACTGCAGCAAACCATCGACCGGATGCAGATGCAGAAAGAACGGCTTGAAGAGCGACTGGATGTCCTTCGGGAATCCCGGGAAAGTGCCGAGGAGCCTATTGAGGATCTCCAGTTGCAACTTGAAGGCTTGCTGGAACGACGACTGGCGGAAGAAGAAAAGCTCAGTGCCGCCCGGGATGCCCTGGAAGAGATTGATCGACAGGTTCGTGATCGTGAACAGGGGCGGAGCCGAACCGAACATCAGGTTCAGGAAATCCGGGCTCGACTGGAAAAACTGAAGATGGAATCCCAGGCCCTGGAAATTCGGTCCGGCAACCATATTGAGCAGCTCAAGGAACTCAACGTTAAGCTCCAGGAAGTGCTCGAACAGCTGCCAGAGGATGCTGAAGAAAAGGTCTGGGCCGAAGAGCTGGAGAAAATCGGTAACCGTATTCAGCGCCTGGGAGCAATTAACCTCGCGGCCATTGAAGAGTATCAGGTACAAAGCGAACGCAAGACCTACCTGGACGAACAGCACAACGACCTGATGGAAGCGCTGGAAACCCTGGACAATGCCATCCGGAAGATTGACCGGGAAACCCGGCAGCGCTTCAAGGAGACTTTCGATCAGGTGAATGGCGGCCTGCAGGCCCTGTTCCCGAAAGTATTCGGTGGTGGCAATGCCTATCTTGAGTTAACCGGGGAAGACCTGCTGGAAACTGGCGTGGCCATTATGGCCAGGCCGCCGGGCAAGAAGAACAGCACCATTCACCTGTTGTCAGGGGGTGAGAAGGCGCTGACGGCCATCGCGCTTGTGTTCTCGATTTTCCAGCTCAATCCTGCGCCGTTCTGTATGCTGGACGAAGTAGACGCGCCGCTGGATGACGCCAACGTGGGCCGCTACGCGAATATGGTCAAGGAAATGTCGAAACAGGTTCAGTTCATCTACATTACCCATAACAAGATCGCCATGGAGATGGCGGATCAGTTGATGGGGGTCACCATGCATGAGCCAGGCTGTTCGCGGCTGGTGTCTGTGGATGTGGATGAAGCCGCCGCACTGGCGGAAGCCTGATGCGCGCAAAGGTTGGCGAAATGCTCGCCAACCATGACAATAACGCCATCTGGGCCCGGTGTGCGTTGTATTCATTACGGGCTTTTCTTAGAGTAGCAACGTTCCAAACTGCAAACAGGACAGCAGCATTATGTCACTTAGGGAATGGTTAATTGCCATAGGTACCCTGGTTATTATTGGAATTGTGATTGACGGTGTGCGCCGTATGCGGCGTGCCCGGAAGGAATCCATGGCCATTTCGTCTGGTATGGGCGCAGACGAGCTCAAGGATTCCCCGCTGGATGATGACTTCAACCCGGAATTGCCCAATGGCGGCGCCCGCACGGTTTCCCGTTCGACACTGGAAGACCGGGGCTATCTGAAGCGCGATATGTCCGCGCCCGTAAGTGCTGATCAAGAAGACGATGTAACCCCGGAATCCGGCTGGAGCGCCCGGGACGACGATGAGGATGACGGCATCCTGAGTCCGCCCAGGGTTGTGAAACCGGAAATAGAAGAACCCGAGTCCCTTGATCCCGAGGAAACCAGCACTCCGGAACCAGAAGCGGATAAACCGAAAACCAGGCCCACCCGGCCTGAAAAGGCCAAAGCCGAACCCGAACCCCGAGCGGAAGAGCCGCTGGTGGTTACTACCGAAGTTGAGGAAGATACCGCCCGGCGAACGCCCCTCAAGCCGCGGAAGAACCAGCCACTGGCTGGAGCCAATCGCCCGGAGGCCAGGGAAGTGCTGGTGATCAACGTGTTGGCCCGCAGCGGCGAGCAGTTCCAGGGCAGCAAGCTCAAGAGCCTGTTTGAGGCCTGCGGCCTGGAGCATGGCGATATGGACATTTACCACCGCCATGAATCCGAGGACACTACCACGCCTGTGCAATTCAGTGTGGCCAATGCCGTGGAGCCGGGTACCTTCCGCCCGCAGGACATGGCGGGCCTCAGTACTCCCGGTATCAGTTTCTTCATGAGCCTGCCGGGGCCCACCAATGCGTTGCAGGCCTTCGAATTCATGCTTGAAACTGCCCAGTGCGTAGTCCGAAACCTTGGTGGCGAACTGAAAGATGAGCGCCGAAGCGTAATGACGCCGCAAACCATTGAGCACTGTCGTCAGCGCATTCGTGAGTTTGAACGCAAACAACGCTCCCAGCGAGCCTAGCAGCCTGTCCGGACCCCAGAACCGATGACCAACGTTCCCGAAACTATCCGGAAGCGCGTGGACTCTCTGCGCGCTACTCTCGAAGACCACAATTATTACTATTACGTTCAGGACGACCCCAGGATCCCCGACGCCGAGTACGATCGGTTGTTTCGGGAGTTGCAGAAGCTGGAAGCCGAACACCCGGAACTGGCGACAGAGGATTCGCCGACCCGCCGGGTAGGCAGCAGCGCTGAGACCAGTTTCGAGGAAGTTACCCATCGCCTGCCGATGCTGTCGCTGGATAATGCCTTCAGTGAGGACGAACTCCGGGATTTTGACCGTCGGGTTCGTGACCGGTTGGGAGAGGACGGGGCCATTGAGTATGTCTGTGAGCCCAAGCTGGACGGTCTCGCCGTCAGTCTGCACTACGAAAACGGTACATTAACCCGTGCCGCGACCCGGGGTGACGGCTATACCGGCGAAGATATCACCGCCAATATTCGCACCATTCCGTCGGTACCTCTCAAGCTGCGTGGCTCGGGATACCCGGATCTTGTTGAGGTCCGCGGCGAGGTGTACATGCCCCGTGCCGGTTTCGAGAAGCTGAATGAGCGCCTGGCAGAGCAGGGCGAGAAGACCTTTGTAAATCCCCGCAACGCTGCTGCCGGAAGCCTGCGCCAGAAGAAATCGACGGTAACCGCCAGGCGCCCATTGGAACTGTGTGCCTACAGTATGGCGGTAACTGATGAAAGTGTACTGCCTGAAACTCATTGGGACAGTTTGCAGCTTGTCAGGGACTGGGGGTTCCGGATCAATCCGGAAATGCGCAAGGCCGAGGGCGTGGAAGCCTGTCTGGATGCCTACAACGAATTGATGGCCAAGCGCGACAGCTTGCCCTATGAAATCGATGGCATTGTGTTCAAGGTAAACCGTCTCGATCTTCAGCAGGAGTTGGGTTTTGTTTCGCGCGCCCCGCGTTGGGCGATCGCCCACAAGTTTCCGGCCCAGGAAGAGCTGACGATCATTGAAGATGTGGAATTCCAGGTGGGCCGAACTGGAGCAGTAACCCCGGTAGCCCGCCTGAAGCCGGTGTTTGTCGGCGGCGTGACTGTGTCAAATGCAACCCTGCACAATATGGATGAGATCCGACGCCTGGACGTTCATATCGGCGATACGGTGTTCATTCGCCGGGCCGGCGATGTTATCCCGCAGGTAGTGAAGGTGGTGCCCGAAAAGCGCCCGGCCAAGGCGCCGATGGTTGAAATGCCCGAGCACTGCCCGGTCTGTGGCTCGGATATTGTCCAGATTGAAGGAGAAGCCGTTGCGCGGTGTTCGGGCGGTCTCTATTGCCCGGCTCAGCGCAAGGAAGCGATCCGGCATTATGCCTCCCGGAAAGCCATGGATATTGAGGGCCTTGGGGACCGCTTGATCGAGATGTTGGTGGACGAAGGTATGGTCAGCACCGTGGCGGATCTTTACCGGCTGACGAAATTCCAGATCGCAAGTCTGGAGCGTATGGGCGACAAATCTGCGGCAAATCTTATTGCCGCCATCGATCGCTCCCGTGAACCGGTGCTTTGGCGGTTCCTTTATGCACTTGGTATTCGTGAAGTGGGTGAGGCCACCGCCAAGGGCCTGGCAGCCCATTTCGGCACGCTGGAAGCGATTTCCGAAGCGGATGAAGAGTCTCTCCAGACGGTGCCTGATGTCGGGCCTATTGTGGCCGGTCATATCCGGAGCTTCTTTGATCAGCCCCACAATCAGGAAACACTGGCGGCTCTGAAAGAGGCAGGTGTCACCTGGCAGGAAGAGCAGGTGCTTTCGGCGGATGAACAGCCCCTCAATGGTCAGACCTGGGTATTGACCGGCACTCTCTCAGGCATGACACGGGATCAGGCCAAGGAAAAGCTTGAGCAGCTCGGTGCCAGGGTTGCTGGTAGTGTCTCCAAAAAAACCGCCTGCGTTGTCGCAGGCGAGGCCGCCGGCTCTAAACTGGCCAAAGCCGAGCAGCTGGGGGTGCCTGTGTTGGACGAGGAAGGGCTGGCCAACCTGCTACGGGAGCATGGTCTGGAGGCCTGAGGGCAGCTGGCCAAAGAATCTGAGAACTCGCGCAGGTCGCTCCGGATTCAAATTGGCTACCATGGCGTTGATCTGTAACGGTGTGTAAACCGGGTGCCAGGCACCCGGGCACGGCCATAACAATAACGTCATGAAACGGATTTTTGCATGCGCGCCGATTTGTTCTCCCGCTCAACCGCCTCGGGCCGCCTCCTTGGTGTTGCCCTGATTGCCCTGGCAGCGACCGGCTGCAAGACCGAAAAAGATCCTGACCAGCCCACCTTGTTGGGGGCCCCGCCAACCACCGCCTATCTGGGGGTCGAGTATTACTACAACTGGGGCGCCTATGGCGGCGAAAGCATTCTCGATTACTCCCTGACCAATGCGCCATCCTGGCTTGCGCTGGAAGACACCAGCAATAAGGCCCGTCAGGGTATTATCATGCGCGGTGTGCCTGGGTTATCCGGGGGCAACCGGGGTGAAGCTGATCTTGGCCAGACCGAGAATATCGAGATAGTCACCACGGACGGCCGCATGGCGGGTTTTCAGCCGTTTGATATTGAAGTCAAGCGAAACGTAATTACCCTCGACGGAGCCAACCTGAAAGAAGGTGAAAGTCAGGCGTCTGAAGATGAGTCGGAAGAGCGGTGTGCGGTGCCTGAGCTGGATGCCGGTTCCTATTCTTACGAGCTCCAGAAGTTCACGGATGAGGGCGCGCCGGATGGAACTGAGTCAGTCACCTACCCAACCAAGCGCGCGTATGTAAAAGTAAATCTGGATCAACCCTCCGTTACCGAAGTCAAAATCGCCTTTGAGCTGCGTTCTGATTTCGACCCAACTGCCTGTGACAATGACGAAACTGATCCCGCCCATCAGGACTGCAAATATAGCCGCGCCAACACCGGTGCGATTATTATCGGCGAAGACCTTGTTGCGCTCAGCGACGAACTGAATCACCCCGTTGATAAAGAGGGTAACCCCCTCGAATACGTCGAATATGACACGACTGGCAATACGATAACCGGCGGTGTTGTGACACTGAAGCCCGGTCTTACCGAGTGCTACATTCCCTTTGAAGTGGTTGACGACCTGATTCCCGAGCCAACAGAAGTGGCGACCATGGTTCTGACCGAAGTACGCCAGGGCATTGCCTCCCTGGGCAATGGTAGCGTTGAGGTCAAGGCCAACCTTTCAATTGAGGATAACGAGCCGCTACTCAGCATAGAAACCGTCAATGGTGGTAGTCGCGATACGATCAATACCGAGACGACTCGTGAGTATCGCGCCATTCTCACGGGTGACCGTAAAACCCTGTTCAGAGCCAAGCTGACAAGAATTGGTGAGCTGACCGGTGTTGTCGAGGACGAGACTTTCGAGATTGTTGAGAAGAATGCTCAGGGTACCTACGACCCAATTGAGGAGCTGGTATTCCCGCTGGAGCAGGATGAAATCACCTTTGGTGTGCGTGCGCTTGTTTACAACAATCTTCAGGATGAATTGGACGACAACGCAGCGCCTATTGGCGTCGATGTAAATTACCAGGCTGGCCGGGCCGGATATGCGAGGGGCGAGTCTGAAACACTGCTGAGGCTGAACCTGAACCGTCTGATTGAACCGCTGGTCTGGAGTGATGGCTTTATGGCAACGGATGTGTCGCTGGGCCATGAGGGCCGGGTGTTTGTTGCTGGTTACCTTCCAGGGAACAATCAGGTCCAGGTCCGCATTTATGATCAGGCGGGTACGGAGCTGCAGATTGTTGAGGTGACAGACCCGGCGATAGCGCTGCAACCTTCAGACGTATTCCTGGACGTTGGTGTACGAACGGTCACTGAAAACAATAACCGTGTGAATCGTTATGAAATTGCCGTTGCTTTTAGCTCTGACCAGGCAGAACCGGGTGCTCCCGTTGGCGGGTCTGATGCGGTAACGGCCCTGTTCCATTATGACGGTGCTTCGGGGAACTATCTTCCGAGCTGGACCGGAAACAATATCTTCAGAATTGGCACGCCGGCGGACGATTCGGTGCGATGGGTGGGCATTAACGGCACCACTGGTTATGTTTTGGTGGGCGGCGAAACCCTCGGTGCCTGGAATACCGATGCCTACCTGGGCGGCACCGACAGTTTCCTGGCCCGCATTGATACGGCGGAGAACGCAGGGGCTCTGGAGCCGACCCTGGCCTGGACACGGCAGGTTGGCTCATCAGGTGATGAGACGGTGGTCGGTGGTAGCTCACAAGGCTCGCTGGCTCTGCTGTTCGGGGCTTCGCCAATGACGCTTGATGGCCTCGGAAATGTTGGCCCGTATTTCTTCAATGGCAACACCGGAGCGTCACCGACCGTGTATCAGGTGGGTGAAGACAGTTCTGAATCGCTCGGGGACGGTCTGTATGGTGGTGCCGGGGTGGTGCTGGTCGGCGACGCACCCTATAGCTACCGATTCCGTGAAGCTCAGCCAGAGGATGCCGGTACCGAAAATGCGGAGGATGAGATTATTCGCTCGCGGTTGGATAATCGGGCCGGCTTTGTTTTGGGATTCAATACGTCAGGCGAACCTCTGAGCGCGTACACCGTTGATGATGCGGGCGATCTATCCAACGAATTCCTGACCAGTGGTGTCCGGTTTGACGGTGATATTGTGGTGTCGGGCAATACCAACGGGAGCTTTGTTGAAGGCCAGGCGGCGCCGGTGACTGGCACAGAGAGTATCCTGGCGAGAGTGGATACATCCGAATCTGGCGTAGCCTTCCGCAACTGGCGTAGGCAACTGGCATTCGAAGGTCTGGACATTCTCGATCTGGAGAATTACCGCGACGATGAAGTGGTGGCGTTGGTAAACCGAAATGGCGAAAGGATGCTGCTTGTTTTCAGCCCGGAAGGTGAGTTACTGACACCGATAACGCCGTAATCCTCCGGGTTGCAGGTCCGGGGTGGGTCAGACTGCCCCTTCCTGTCGCCCCGCATTGGCATAGAGCTTCAGGTAGTCGGTGCTGGTGACCACGCCGGCGGGTTGTCCGGCAGCATTGATGACCAGGGCCGCATTCAGCCGGTGAGCGAGCATCAGGCGTGCCAGTTGATGGGCATCGGTTTCGGGAGATGCAGTCAGAAAAGCCGGAAGTTCAATGTGAATCAGGCTTTGGTTCAAAGCTTCCGAACTGTTCTCGTGAATCCACGAAAGAAGCCATCGCAGGTCGATCAGGCCTGCGACATTGTTATCCGAGAGCACGACCAGATGGTGAACGCCGTGTTCTTCCATGGTCTCCAGTGCCTCTGCGACGGTGGCAGAAGCAGGAACCGAAAACTGAGCTGGCGAGCTGATGTCGGCGACGGGCAGGTAAACCCTTTCCTCCCGACGTTCGCCCGCAGCAGCGGCACCATACTCCTGAAGTGCCCGGAAGCTGCTACCACCGCCGCCGCTGTGCACGGCCTGCTGAAACTCGGCGTCGGTAGCCTCGCTGTGTTCGGCAGAAATGGACGCAGACTCCGACAGCTCGGTGACATCGCCCACCCGGCGACTTCGGAACGCTTCGGGTAACCGGGTCCCGATCGGGCGTCCGGGTTCACTGACGAAAATGGACATGGTTCCACCTCTCCGGGGATTTCCCCTTTACTGCCACCTTATGAAGGTTTATCGGCCGCCGGACCGTTCGCTATAGCTCAAGTTTATTACTATACGGTTAGTTGGTTCCGGTAAAGGCGTCCCGTTTCCACACGACGGGCGAGCCGGGTATTCAGGCAGGCCGGTTGCTGGCAGATCCGGTCGGCCAGATATTCCGCCAGCAGGGGAGCCCACACCAGGCCTTTGCTGCCGAAACCGGTGAGCAGATACACGCCGGTCCGGGATATCTCATTGTTGTCGGGGCACGGACCTGCCACCGGCTGATAGTCGTGTGTGGCGCAGCGGAATGCGACGCGTCCTTCCAGGTGTTCTGCCTGTATGTGCTCTGAGATGTTTATGGAGGGCAGCAGTTCCCGAAGCTGGTCCAGGTTTTCCTGATGTCCCTCGGGCGTTGGTTCGGGGTTATCGTCGCGAAGATCAAATGTGGCACCGGTTATGGCACTGCCGTCATAAGCGGGGTTCAGGTATTTGGTGCCACAAATGACTACGTCTGGAAACCGGCAGCCGTCTGCGGGTATACGAGTGACCTGTCCGCGAATGGGCTTGAGGCGCAGCGACTGACCCTCAGGTACAGGCGCGAGGGCAGTGCTTTCATGGCCGGCAGCAACCACAACCTTTGCGGCTCTGAGAGATCTCCCGTCACTGGCCTGAATGACCCAGTGGCTGTCTGTCCACCTCAGCGTATCGGCCTTGAATCCGAAAATCGTGCGGATGAGCGGGTGCTCAATCAGCGTTTTGCACGCACGGGCCGGTTGTAACCACCCGGAACCCGGAAACCATAGCCCTTCGCACTGGACCGGTATGCCGGCAATACGACTAGCTTCTGTGGGTGATACGGCAGCCAGCAGGCTTTCGGGGTAGCTGCTGCGTTCCAGAAACCGCTTTTGGCGATCCTGCTCCTGGTCTGTGGCTGCGAGCTGCAGCAACCCGCATGGGTACCAGAACTCGCCCTGCCAGCGTTGGTAGAAGCGCTGACTGAAGCAAAGCGCGGTGGCTGCGAGCTCTGTCTGGTCGTTGTACTCGACACCGAGTTTTACATACAGGGCGCCCTGGTCATTACCGGAAGCTCCTGCACCGGGGCCACAGGCCTGGTCGGCAAGCACCACCGGAACGCCCCGTTCCGCCAGGTTGCGGGCCAGAGCGGCACCGGCGATCCCGGCGCCAATGATGACGATGGGGTCAGTTCCGACAGTGGGGGCAGTGACCTCTTTCGACGTTGGCAGTCTGCCGGTCAGCATTTCCCGCTTGCGCCCGAAGCCGGGAACTTTAGCCATCTCAAAGCCTTCATCTGCCAGCGCACGACGAACCCTGCCGACCGAGGTGAAGGTGGCCAGGGTGGTGCCGGGCTGGCTGTGAGCCCGGATCTGATGAATGGCTTTTTCAAGCCACATGTCCGGGTTCAGCGACGGCGCAAATCCATCAAGGAACCAGGCGTCGGCCACGAATTCCAGTTCGTTCCAGGCGTCCAGTACATCGCCAAAACAGAGGGTAAGCCTGATCGCGCCGCCTCCAAGTACAAGGCGGTGAGTGCCTTTGATCAGTGGTGGGTAGTTGTCAATCAGCTCCCGTGCCAGGGGCTGCAGCCCCGGCCAGCTCTCCAGGGCCTTTTCCAGATCAGCCAGAGCCAGGGGGTAGCGCTCCACCGAGATGAAGTGAAGAATTGCGTGGTCTTGATCGTCAGGCCGTTGAGCCAGCCACTCGGCCCAGGTTGCCAGGAAGTTGAGCCCGGTGCCGAAACCTGTCTCGGCGATCACAAAGTGGCTGTTCCTGTCGAGTTCGGCGAAGCGCCCGGGTAGTCCATTTCTTTCGATGAACACGTAACGGGTCTCGGCCAGGCCGTCATCTCGGCTGAAGTAGACGTCGCCAAAGCGGGCTGATTCAGGCACTCCGTCTTGCCATATCAGCTCCGCCGGTTCCATTGCTGGCGGACGAAGGTCGGTGATCATGGAACTCAGTTGTCTTTTGTGATTTCTTCGGCGGACTCGATAATGACCGGGCTCACGGGAACATCGGCCATTCCGCGCTGGTAGCCGGTCTGGACTCCTGCGATACGATCAATCACACCCATGCCCTCGGTCACCTTTCCGAAAACCGCATAGCCCGGGCCCCGAACTCCGGCGTTCAGGAAATCATTGTTGGCCACATTGATGAAAAACTGGCTGGTGGCAGAATCCGGTGCATTGGTTCGGGCCATGGCGATGGTGCCTCGGAGATTGGGCAGAGTGCGGGTAGCTTCGTTCACGATGGGAGCTCGGGTCTGTTTACGCCCCAGGTTCTCATCGAATCCGCCGGCCTGAACCATGAAGCCGGGAATCACTCGGTGAAAGATGGTGCCATCGTAAAAACCGCTGTTTACGTAAGCCAGAAAGTTTTCCACGGTTTTGGGCGCAACATCGGGCCGAAGCTGAAGCACGAAAGAGCCCTCTGTCGTGACAAAACGGACCTCAGGAAGTGCCGGTTCCTCGTTTTGCGCCACGGCTGGTGAGGTGGTCAGCAGAGTGGCAACGAAGGCAAACAGGACAGACATCACAATCGGGACGAGTTTTACGGGATTTGTCATTTCAAGGCAGCTCTCTGTTACAGGTGGTGACCAGAATACTGAGATAATCCGGTTATTACGTAGTTTGTGCAGATCTTAACAGATCATTACGCCATTAAGGGTAAATCAGAACAGCACGCTCAGAGGTTGTGGGCTACGCTTCACTTGACTGTTGAATACCGGGCCGGGTTGTACGGTGATCACTGATACTGCAGGAGGAATCTGGTGAGAATCCGTCAGGGTTTTGAAGAGAAATCCCGGCTTGGCCGGCTTTTGATCAATCGTGGCTACCTGTCTGAGGGTCAGCTGGAAGAGGGGCTTCGGGCTCAACGGGAGACCGGGCAGCGCCTCGGTGAGGTGTTAATTGCTGCCGGCTGGATCTCAGAGAGGGAACTCCACCGCGTACTCAAGCATCAGTCGCGTTACCGCAATGCAGCAGCGCTTGTCACCATGGTCACCTTGCCATTTCAGCCCTTGGTGTCACTGGCGTCTAGCAACACCAATGCAGCGCAGATAGGCGCCGGAGCGGGCGAACTCTACGAGCGGAGCGGACTCACACCCCTCTCGGAAGAGGAAATGTCAGGGGTGTCTGCACAAAGCGGTATTGGCCTGATGGAGCGCCTGGAGGCCGTGTCTTCCATGCCCGCCAGCGCCCGGGACGATCTCTCAGGAGAATCTCCCGATGTCGATGTGGTGGAAGGGATCAGACTGGCGGCAAATGTATTCGTGCCGGTGCTCAGCTTTCTGGATTCCGAGCTTACAATTACGGGTGTGCATTACCGGGACTCAGAGCCTCGCTACTCGCTACAGGAAGACGGAGGCCTGAGGCTGGCATTTCCCGAGCGTATCGAGGAAATCCGGATGGATAATATTCGCGTGATGGGCGGCCAGACTCCACCCATGGGCAATGTCAGCATTCGCGATATCCGCTTTCACCCGGATTCCCAGATGACCATCTATACGCGTTGAAGACCTTGCCCTGAAACGAAAAATGCCCGGAAGATCTCCGGGCATTTCGTTGTCTGTGAGCGATGGGTGTATCAGGCGCTGGCCAGAATATTGGTGCTTGAGACGTTGGTCTGCTGGCCTTTGGCACCATAGAGCTTCTGCTGGGCGGAAGCACCTCGGAAGATGTCGGTAAGGCGTGACAGGCGCTTTTGCAGGTGGCCAAGAATTCGGCCGTTGTTCTGATTCACGGCCTGGCATTCGCGCAAACGGGTGTCGGCTTCTTTCCAGAGTTGGTACAGCTCATCCATACCAGCGGCGCGAATGAAGCGTGATGGCTCTCCGGCATTGGGCTTGTAGCCCATATTCACCAGCAGGTGAATCTTCTTTTTGGCGCGGTCGCGTATGCCTTCAAGAATCTGTTTTTTCCGGCTGGTCATTTCCTGGAGGGGTTGGATATCCGCAGAGGAGAGCACGGATTTTTCCTGGTGGAGTACTTCCGCCAGCAACTCAAGCTGGCGGATATCTTCCTGAAGAATCGCTTTCAACTGTTCATGTGCAGTCATGCTTTACTCACCCGAAAATGCTTTTATCCATCTCAAGCATTTTCTGGGCCAGTTTCTGGGCATCTACCTTGTAGGTGCCGTTCTCAAGAGCAGAACGAATCTGTTCGATGCGGTCATCGTCCATTTCGGGGTAGTCCCCCAGCTTCTGCTCAAGTTGCTTCAGGTTTTTCGCCTGATTGCTCAGATTCACGTTTTCGCCACGGGCAGCGGGGCTCTGGGCCTTGGCTTGCTCGCCTGTGGGCGCCTGTGACGTTTGATTGCCTGAGGCTTTGTCGGCCGTCGTGCGCGTGGTGTTGACCTGGCCGGGGCCAATTCCATTTAAGTCAACTGACATATCAATACCTGCTTGCCTGGGGCCACACGAAAGTGGCGTATTCGGGTTTATATCTGCTTAACGGCAAATCCGCGCCATACTTTAGTTACAAAACGGAAAACATTTGCCGCTCTTGCTGTTTGCCGCCTTACATCGGAATTTCGACCCGCCCGGGTCCAACGGCACGAGCTTTGACTGTCCGGGACGAGCGGAGATTTTCCACCAGTACCTGTTCTCCAACGCCCGCGCTCGCCAGTGCCTTACCGCGAGATGATACCGAAAATGAGCCTGAGCGCGCGGTGATAATAACATGGTCACCCCGCTCAATCGCGTTGGGAGCTTCAAGGAGATCCGGGGTCATTACCGTGCCGGCGTTCACCGGGCGGCGCATCATCATGCCTGAAACGGACTCTTTGCGGGTGAGTACGCCGCGACGACTGGCATTGATCTGCACCGAATTTACGGTGACCAGATCCGGCGTCAGGCGCTCTCCGCGCGCCAGGGGACGGGCTGCTATCAGGGCGGGGCCATGAACCTCGACGCTGGTGGTAACGTACATTCTCCAGGGTCGCTCACCACTGCAGGAAACCAGGACCGACGGGCTGGTGGTCTGTAGCGGATCGCCCGCAAACTCGGCGTTCAGCCCCTGGTTGCAGGCAGCAAGGGCGATGCGGCTGTCGATAGCGCCAACTTCGTAGCGGCTCGTGTAGCCATCGGCAGCAAGGGTTCTGGACCACTCTGCCAGGAACGTCTGGGCAGCGTCACGGATGGCTTCAGCACTGGTTCTCTCTGAAGACAGAGTGATTGGGCTCAGTGATAGACACAATGCAGCCAAAAAGATGATTCGCATACGCACCGGTTTGTCCTATGCTGTCTGTATCTGTGGATTTTGTCGAAACACGTTAAGGATTCGGGTTGTCGGGCCGTTAACCCTTAACAGGTTTGCAGGCGTCAAAGATTTGTCTTGGACAGGCCTGAAAACACCTTGCAAAGGTCAAAGCAATATTGATGCCGGTATAGGCACGCCAGGAGTAAAGCATCATGGCAGGGGTATTAGACAGCGTTAACCAGCGCACCCAGCTAGTCGGTCAGAACCGGCTTGAGCTATTGCTGTTCCGTTTGCGGGGGCGGCAGTTGTACGGCATCAACGTATTCAAGATTAAGGAAGTTCTTCAGTGCCCGAAACTGTCGTCGATTCCCAATAGCCGGAGCGTCGTCAGAGGCGTCTCCCACATTCGTGGTGAGACCATTCCCATTATTGATTTGAGTATGTCGATCGGTCTGCCGGGTATTCCGCAAGAGCAGTTGTCTACCAGTTTCGTGATCATCACCGAGTACAACCGTAAAACCCAGGGCTTTCTGGTAACGGGCGTAGACCGGATTATGAATATGAACTGGGAAGATATCTTGCCTCCGCCGAAGGGCGCAGGGAAGGATGTCTACCTGACAGCGGTGACGAAGATTGATGATAAGCTGGTAGAAATCATAGATGTAGAAAAGATTCTTGCAGAAGTTTCTCCGCTCAGGGAAGATGTTACGGAGGAGTTGGTTGCCAGGAGTGCCGAACGTGTGCCGGGCCACTTGCCTGTGCTGGTGGTGGATGACTCTTCGGTGGCTCGTCGGCAGATCGAGCGTTGCCTGACCGCTATAGGAATGGAAGTGGTTACCAAAAACGATGGCAAGCAAGCACTGCACTATCTCAAAGAGATAACTCAGGATGGATCGCGCGCAAATGATCACCTGTCTCTGATTATCTCTGACGTTGAGATGCCGGAAATGGACGGCTACACCCTGGTTACCAGAATCAAAGAAGATGCGGCTCTGAAAGAAATGTATGTAATGCTGCACACCTCGCTGAGCGGTGTCTTCAACCGGGCGATGGTGCAGAAGGTGGGCGCAGACGATTTCATGGCGAAATTCAGCCCGGATGAGCTGGCCGAGCGAGTAATGGAAATTATTGATCAGCACTGATGCTCGGCTGATGGTTTCACCCACGAAGAGATCCAATGAAAGCGGACATAACGCCCCAGGAATACGAAGCCTTTAAAAAGTTCCTGCAGGATGCGTGCGGCATCCTGCTGGGTGATAACAAACAGTATCTTGTAAAGAGCAGGCTTCGGCGCATTCTCGAAGAAAACAGCCTGAATTCCCTTGGAGAGCTTCTGGAACGATTAAAGAGGCCTGGAAGGGCAGGCTTGCGCGAGGTGGTCATCGACGCGATGACGACCAACGAGACACTTTGGTTCAGGGACAACCATCCGTTCCGGATTCTGCAGGAAAAGCTCTTGCCAGAGTTTGCCGAGCGCAGTTCACTTCAGCCGTTAAGAATCTGGTCTTCCGCCTGTTCTACTGGCCAGGAGCCATACTCCGTAGCCATGGTGATTGACGAATTCCGCCGCTCCCGGCCGGGTAAGCTGCGGGATGTAAAAATCACGGCAACGGACATTTCCAAAAGCGTGCTGGAGGTTGCCCGCAGAGGCGAGTATGAAATGATCGCCATTGGCCGCGGGCTGTCCCCGGAGCGTCAAAAGCACTTTTTTACCCCCTCGGCCAACGGTGGTTGGCAGATTCGACCGCAAATCAAGTCCATGGTGGAATTCAAGGAATTGAACCTGCTGGATCGATACATGCTTGGCAAGTTCGACATCATCATGTGCCGGAATGTGCTGATCTATTTCTCAGCGGAGCTGAAAAAGGACATTCTTACCCGGCTGCATGGTGCTCTGAACCCCGGAGGCTATCTGATTCTTGGTGCTTCTGAGTCTTTGAACGGGCTTCCCAATCTCTACGAAATGGTCCAGTGTCACCCTGGCATCATCTATCGCAAAAAATAGCCGGGAACTGTTCAATGCGGAGTAGGGGACCGATGTGGAGAATCTGAACCTCCGACATCTCTATTATTTCTGGGTTATTAGCTGCGAAGGCTCTATTGCCCGAGCCAGCGAGGTACTCGACCTGGCTCCCCAGACCCTCAGCGGCCAGCTTGCGACCTTTGAGGGAGCAGTGGGCGGCCGGTTATTCAGCCGCGAGCGCCGGCAACTGGTACTCACAGAACTCGGCCATATGGTTCGCAGTTATGCCGATGAGATCTTCGAGCTGACCGGTCAGTTGTCTGAAACCCTGAGGGCGGGGCCTGAACATCGGCCGCTTTCCTTGTCTGCAGGCATATCGGCGTCTATCCACAAACTGATCGCCTATTACCTCCTTCACCCGGCGATGAAGCTGAACCGGCCCGTGCAACTGGAATGCCGGACCGGCCGGACGGAAGACCTTCTTCTCAGCCTCAAGCGGAAGGAGCTGGACGTGGTACTGACCGATAGAATGCCCCAGGCAGAATCTCCCGAGCGTTTCGCGGTTCATCCGCTATCCCGGTCTACCATCAGTCTGTTTGCTGCACCCGAACTGGCGGAGAAGCTCAAAACCGGCTTTCCTCACTCGCTCAATCACCAGCCGTTACTGGCGAACGCTACCGATGCGCCGTATTTCGAGAAACTGATGCACTGGTTCAATCTCAATAATGTCCGAATGAACCTGGTTGCCCGAGTCGATGACAGCGCCCTTATCAAGGTGTTTGGTCGGGAGGGACTTGGTGTGTTCGCGGCGCCTACGATGATTCAGGATGAAGTGTGCCGTCAGTATCAGGTGGCTCTGATTGCTTCGCTCGATGAGGTGACGGATCAGCTGTTTGCGGTCTCCCGAAGCCGAAAGCTGGCCCATGAGGGGGTAAGGGCAATCTGCGAGGCTCGTCAGGGGATCTTTGAGCGCTAGGCTTCAAGCTGTTAAAGCATCGAAAAATACGATGTTTTCTGCTTAATAAAACTTATTTTATCGAAGCCTGCACTGCTCCATTATGGAATCGTATTCCGCAGTATCCAGAGGAGCGCAGCTATGAAAACGATTCACAAGTTCAGACTTGAGCCTGGTAAAGAGCCTACCACCCTGACCTTGAGAGAGGGTTATGAAGTGGTGCGCTGCGAGTATCTGGTGCCGCACAAAGCGGTCTTCCTTTGGGTACAGCAGCCTTTGAATGTAACCACGCCTACGGTGGAACGGCAGTTCCGGGTGGCAATGTCGGGTGAGCCGGTTCCCGATCGGTTCCAGTACATTGATACCGCGCTTGACCCGTTCGGCCCTGAGGCCTATCACGTCTTCGCGGTGCCGGCAGGTGAATTACACCTCACTGGTAATGGCCACGAGCGGGCCAGCGATGAAATGCTGGGTGGCGCTGGGTGGCAAGGGCGTTACGCGTCCTGAATATGATCGCTAGCAAGCAGCGTTGCACGCGCTCTTGGGCCCCGTCTGGGGCCCTTTTTACGTTTCAGGGGAGTGGTTTACCGGTAAGTGGCCGGTTTTTACCCAGATGACCGTCTCCTGTTCTACAAACGGATGATGTTGGCTCATATGCGGGCTGCGAATCCAGCTTCCTGGGGGATACCGGCCGTGTTCATCACGGAATTCGCCCGACAGCACAAAGATCTCTTCTCCACCAAAGTGACGATGCGGCTGAAACGCTTCGTTTGGCGGCCACTTCACCAGGGCAACGTGTTCGTGTTCGAATTCGTGCAAAGGCATAACCTGTAAGCCGCCAATGCCGGGTAGCCAGTGGCCGGAATTGGTATCGATTCTGACCGTCGCGGTATCTCTCGGGTCGAACTGATGGAGTTTGACCAGCAGGGTGCAGCCCTCTTCGCTGAACGGTGCATGACTGCTGCCCGGAGGATTCCGGATGTAGGTGCCGGCCGGATAGTGGCCGGTCTCGTCGGAAAAAACGCCTTCAAGCACCAGAATCTCTTCACCCAGAGGGTGTTCGTGGGTAGAAAAGGAAGAGCCGGGCTTATAGCGTACAACGCTGGTAGCGTGGCCCCGCTCGGCTTCCTCTCGGGCCAGTGGCTTGCGCTCAACGCCTGCGGCGGGGCTGGGGACCCAGCGCTGTTCGTGGGTACGAATAACAACGCGCTGGGAAAAATCCATGTTGAGCATAACGTGTCTACCTTCTGTCATTCACTTTATCAGAGCCTGAATGTCCCGGAAGTGTGGGTGCTTGCAGTGAACCATCCACTCGAAAGCCACCATTTCAGTGGTAACAATGCGAGCGCCGCTCTGGTGCAGTCGATCCAGGGCAACGTCCCGATCGAGTTCGCTACGGGACCCGGTGGCGTCGGCCACCACCCATACCTTGTAGCCGGCATCCAGGAGGCTCAGGGCGGTTTGCAGCATACATACGTGGGTTTCGCAGCCTCCGATGACAATATGTTGCCGGCCTTCTGGCAATTCATCGATGAGCCCGTCCGGGCAGGCGTCGAAATGGGTTTTCGCCAGGGTTGTGGAGCAGAGCTCCTTAACGCCTTCAAGATTCGGCCCAAGCTTTTCAGGTAGCTGCTCGGTTGCAATCGCAGGAACGCCAAGCAGTCCGGCGATGGTTGCCAGCGTAATGCAACGCTCAGCAACCGCATCGCCTTCGCTAATGGCAGGCATCAGCCGTTCCTGGACATCAATGAGCAACAGGGTGGATTGGTCAGCTTTCATCAGCATGGTCATTCTCCTGGACGTGTTGAGCGGGTTTCCTGAAAGGATACGTCATGGATCCGGGGTTTGTTATGTCCGAGGCCGTCGTAAGTCCCTTCGGAAAATTTTTTTGATGAATTCAAAACATGGAGTTGCCAAACGCCGCCAAAACCATTAAAGTTTGCGCCCTCAAATGAGCGACGACATCGCTGATTTGAAACAGTTTATTGGAGAGGTGGCCGAGTGGCTGAAGGCGCACGCCTGGAAAGTGTGTATACGTTAATAGCGTATCGAGGGTTCGAATCCCTCCCTCTCCGCCAATACAAAACCCCAGCAGAAATGCTGGGGTTTTTTATTGGCCGATTGGGTGGGTAGAAGCACCCTCGCGGGTTCGACCGAAGGCTGCGCAGCAGCCGCAGGAACGTCGGAGCAAAGCGACGACGGCCCCGAAGGGGTGAGGGCCGCAGGCCCGAATAATCCCTCCTATTCTTAGGCAACTCCTATCGACTGCAGGATAAACACCCCGGTAGTTACCGTCACACTCGCCAGCAATGTCGTCAGCGCGATAATGTTCGCTGCCATGCGATCGTTGCCGCCAAGCGCCTTCACCATCACGAAGCTGGCCGCTGCTGTTGGGCTGGCAAAAAACAGGAACATGAGCCCGAGTTCGCGCCCTTCAAAGCCTGCCAGCCAGGCTGCAAGAGTGCACAGTGCCGGCAAAGTCACCATCTTCCAGATGGATGATCCCACGGCCGGGCCGCTGTCACTGCGGATGGATTTCAGTGAGACCGTTGCGCCGATACAGAGCAGGGCGAGGGGCAGCGTTAGCGAAGCAAAGTAGTCGCCGCTGGTCATTACCCATCCGGGAAGCCTGATTTCAAGGGCTGCAAAAGGAATAGCCAGCACTACGCCGATGATCAGAGGGTTTCGGGCAATGTCTCGAAGGGTGTTGGTCAGGCTCATGGTTTTACCGGGCTGATACGCCAGCAACACGATCACCGATAATGAGTTGTAGACCACGATCACCAAAGCCAGGAGCAGCCCCCCGGCCGAGAGCCCGTAGTCCCCATAGAGGTTGGCTGCCAACGCCAGTCCAACGATGCCACAATTGCCCCGAAACGCTCCCTGGACGTAAACCCCGCGATTCTCTTGCCGGACCCGCTTTGTTGCCCAGAACCAGACCAGGGCAAAACTGGCCAGGGTCGCCAGGAAGTAGAACACCAGCATGCTGATGCTGAGGGTGGTATCCAGGTCGGCTCTGATAATGCTCAGGAAAACCAGGGTGGGGAGTGTGGCCTTGAAAACCAGGGCAGAGGCGGTGGCGATGAAGCCCTGGTCAATCCAGCCAATGCGCCGAAGACCGATGCCGATAAAGACCATGGCAAAGACCGGCAGCGTGGTCTCCAGCGTATACAGAAAGGTACCAAGAAGACTGCTCAATGTGTGGCCCTGAAGTCAGTGAATTCCTGAGTAGCCGGCAGTTCCTGAGCCGCCACTTCATCGACCACCGCACGTTCCGGGCCTTCGTGACACCATTCATGCAGTGCCTTGAGCTGGAGTGGCTCGCCCTCTGCCACGATTTCGACCCGGCCGTCGGGTAAATTTCGTACCCAACCTGTGAGGCCCAGTTCCCGGGCTTTCTGTTCGGTGGATGCCCGGTAGTAAACGCCCTGTACTTTGCCGCTTACCAGCAAGTGCCAGCGATTGATGGTCATCGTGTTCCTCCTTGCGCTGATTGCAAGTAAAAAGGCCTCCGCGAGGGAGGCCTGTAACTCCACATTATAACGCCTGTCAGTCGAATGATCTCGACCGTACCGAGTCTGGCTTGAGGAAAGGTTTGTCTCCGGTGTTGTTGTGGTCGCCCAGCAACTTGCCATCGGATTCCCGAACCTGGCCATACAGGGAATGCTTGTGGAAAGTGGGCCCGAATTTTTCTGCGGTTTCCTTTACGTCGCCCGTGTAACGAGGATCTTGTGGCCGCTCCTGGCTGTCCATGTAAAAAGCGATATCCCAGGCTTCCTGGTCACTCAGGGAATTGGGCTGCCCCAATGGCATGTTGTTCTTGATGAAGCCGGCTGCGGTATGCAGGCGCACAATGCCGGCACCCCAGTTATTGGACATATCGCCCCACGGGGCCGGGAATACCGTGTGGCCGTCGACACGCAGGCCAGCACCGTTTTCCCCGTGGCACACCGCGCAGTTTTCCTGATATAGCTCTTCACCGTTGGTGTAGCTCAGTTCAGCCGGCCGCTCGGGTGCCGGGAAACCCCGGCCATAGATGGGCTGTTTGGGGTACATCTCCACACCTGTTGCCAGCCACTGATGGTAGGCAGACAGTGCCAGCATATCGTCACTGCCGTATTCCAGCGGCTTGCCGTTCATGGAATAGGTGAAGCAGCCCGCAATCCGTTCCTCCAGGTTGTTTACATGGCCGTTCTTGCCGCGATAGCCGGGCAGGGTGACGGCAGCAGGCCAGATAGGCGCGCTGAAAGGCATCCGGCCTCCACCCAGATGGCAGCTGGAACAGTTCATATTGTTGAACACGTTCTTGCCACGTAGTTGCTGGGTATTGGTGAACAGGTCGTAGCCCCTTCGAATAACCTTTTTCAGTTCCGGATGGATGTCGGCTTCTTCCAGGTCCGCCATGGACGGCGGAATGTGTACCAGCTGGTTTTCGTTCGGGGCAGGAAAGCCCATGGCCGTGAGCTGATCGATGTAGGCCTGGGTTCTGTCGTCATTGGCCGCAGCGGTTATCGGAAGCATTACGAAGCCGGAGAGGGCGACGGTTAGCAGTGTGCGCATCATGATCTTTGTCCCCTCAGTTGCTGGCAGTGTTCTGGTTGGCAAGCCAGACGGCGACCGCGTGAATGTCGGTATCGCTCATGCGGCGTGCTATGGAGCCCATAAGATCCTGGGGATCGTTCTTGCGGGTACCTTCTTTCCAGGCTTTCAGTTGAGCCTCAATGTAACCCGCGTGCTGGCCTGAAATCCCGGGAAATACGTCGCCAGCACCCTGGTTCCCGGGGCCGTGGCAGCTCTTGCAGGAAACCACGTATTGGGACCAGTCGCCACGCTGGGCCAGTTGTTCGCCTCTGGTCAGAAGTGCGTCATCGGCTTTGTGGCCGCCTTCACCAGCGGTGGGTTCAAGCTGGCTGTAGTAGGCCGCAACGTCGGCAATCTTCTGATCGTCCAGCATGTTCACGAAAGGCATCATGGTGGGGCTGGCCCGGGAGCCATCTTTGATGTCGTGCAACTGTTTGGCCAGATAGCTGGCATTCAGCCCCGCCAGCCTGGGCCAGGATTCTCCACCTTCGATGTGTTTGCCGCTGCCATCGGCCTGGTGGCACGCCACGCAGAGGTTGGCGACCTCCTTGCCGTTTTGTGGGTCGCCAGATACCTCAGCCGATGCAATACCTGCTGTGGTGGCCAGCCCGATCGCGGCCAGTATCACTGGGAGTTTGCTCACGGTCGATTGTCTCTCTTTTGTTCTGAATAAGTGCGCTTTATCACCATCAGTTATGTGCTTATAGCGCTAGTTCACCGTTAATTCTTGCTTGACGAAGGTCAATAATGCAAGGGAACCCCTCCGAAAGGCGAAGATGGTGATGCACATTTCGGGATTTTCGTTTACTGTCCTATTCAAAGAATGGCAGCAAAGAACCATCCTGCAAACGAATGAACAGGGACAACTATGGCGACCGTCAATCCATCTCAGGAAGAGTTACAGAAGATTCTTGATGAAATCCCCAAAGATCAGCCTGTTGTGATGCTGAATCTGCTTCGGTTCAGGGACAAGGCTGCATACAAGGATGACAGCGAAGACTGTTCGGGAAGGGATGCCTACAAGCGTTATATGACAGAGGCTGCCCGCAGTGTCTCGGAAGTTGGTGCTGAGGTGATCTGGTCTGGCCGTTCCGTCGGTTCGCTGATTGCGCCGCCGGATGAATCCTGGGATCAGGTGCTGCTGGTCCGCTACCCCTCCATTAACGCCTTTCTGGCGATGATTGAAAGTCCGGAATACAAGGGCGTGGTGAAGCACCGCACGGCCGCGCTGGAAGATTCCCGGCTGGTGGCCAATGTTGAGGGCACCCCCTGATTATCGGGTGCCTTACAGAATGCCTGATTGCTGAATGCCCATGTAGGCGGCAGTGCCGGCCGCGATAGAAAGCAGCGCGTTTCTGCGCCACAGGTGAACGGCAACCACCAGTAATGCGGGTATCAGCGCATCTGCGCCAGGTGCCTGTGCCTGCCAGTCCGCAGACCTCTGCAAAAATACTGTGGCCAGTAATGCCATCACGGCTGCGGGCAGGAAGCGCCCGATGTGTTTGATCAGAGGGTGTTCCGTGTGCTTTTCAAAGAACAGGAAAGGCACCACCCGGGTCGCAAATGTGGCCAGGGCGGAGATGGCAATAAACGCCGCCAGGTAGCTACTTTCATCCACGATTTGCGTCTCCTGCCATGGTGTCGGTTCGATACTTCCGGTAGTGCAGAAGAAGCACTGCAGTAACCAGTACAATGCCTGCTATCAGTTGATGGGTTGCCGGTACCAGCATCATGGCAAGCGCAGCTGCCGCCGCCCCCGCCCACACCGGAAACGAATCCCCCAATGCTTTCAATTGTTCGATTGTGAGCACAATAAACAGCGCCACGAGTGCAAACTCAATGCCGGTACTGTTGAAGGCGACAGTCTTGCCGAGTACCGCACCCAAGGTGCATCCGACAATCCAGTAGCCCTGGTTCATGGCCGTGATCCGGAAGTCCACATGCTGTTCCTGTTCGCGATTGGCCGAACGGGGACGGCTGGTGAGCAGCGAATAGGTTTCGTCGGTCAAACCGAAAATCAGATACGCCTTACGCCAGCCGGCGCCACGGAATTGCCCCAGCAGCGACAATCCATAGAAGAGATGTCGAGCGTTCAGTACGAACATGGCAACGGCCACCTCAACCAGTCCGGCATTGGCAGCCAGCAGGCTGACCGCCAGAATCTGGCCGGCACCGGCGTAGATAACAAGGCCCATCAAGGGAGCAATCCACCAGGGATAATCCAGTTGCGTGGTAAACAACACACCAAAGGCCATACCAAGGGGGATGTAGCCAAATAAAATCGGCAGGGTTAGCTTGAAAGCGTGGTGATTCATTAGCATCCGAACGGAAATAAAAGAGCGATGATAGTGATTTAGCAGTTATTTTTGAAGATCGCCAAACGTAGTATCGAAAAAATGACGCAAGCAAATACATAAAAGTGTCATAAAACGGGCATACCCTCCGACCGGGTACACCTGATCGGAGTTTTTATGCTGACCACTGTTCGCGCCAGAATCCTGGCGTTTGCGCTGCTGTCGGTGGCTGCTGTTGCCGGCCTCACGTTCATTGCCTGGATGATCATAGCGAAAGCCGAGCATACCTCTCAGGCACTGGTTGGAGAGAGTCTCGAGCAATCCTGGATGCTGGTTGATCTGGAGCAGGACCATCGACTGTTGCAGGATCTGGCTTACAAGATCAAGGCACAGCTTTTACTGTGGGACGAAATCGATCCTTTGTTCACCGAGTTGGAGCGCTCAATTCCCCGGCACTGGCAGAGGATTCAGCAGAATCCCGGGTTAGGCACCTGGTCACGGGACAATCGCGAGCAATATGACCGGGTCGTGGCGCTGATGGCGGACATGAAACAGGGAATAGGCCAGCGTAGCTACTATGAAGTGGGAAAAATCGTCGATTTTCAACTGTTCCAGGCGTTGGAGCCCATGCTGGCGGCGATAAGCGAGCGCCAGAGAGCCAGCCGCGATGGCGTTACTGCGAGCGCATCAGAACTGTTGCATTATCTGGCAGACCAGCAGAGGTTCCTGCTTGGTGGCGCCCTGGTCTTTCTTGCGTTGGTCGTGGCGATGACGCTCTGGCTACGGACTTCGGTGATCCTTCGCTTGCAGGCCATGGCCCAGGATGTGTCGGCCATGGAGCAGAACGCTGATCTGACCAAGATCCTGGCGGTAAAAGGTCGTGACGAGGTTGCCGGCGTGGCCGGAGCTATTGAACAACTGGTCCGGCGCTTTGAGGTGTTTGTTGAGGATGTTCGGTCAGCGGCTTCAGGCCTTGATGCACGCTCTGCCAGCCTGGATAACGGAGCGGAAGCACTGCAGCAAACCGCCGAAAGCACTCGCCGCCAGATTTCCGATGTGGCTCAGTCTATGGCTTCCATCGCGGATCAGGCGTCCCAGATCGAACAGGCCACCGAGCACTCTGCAGCAACGGTGATGCATGCTGTCAATGCCAACAGCGAAGTCCGTGAGGGGCTGGCTAACAGTGAGAAAGGCGCTGACCACACGGTTGAGGTGATTGGACGGGTTTCTGAGTCGATCACTGCGTTGATAGACGCAACCGGAAAAATCGAGCAAGTCACCGGCGTGATCGCCGATATTGCCGAGCAGACCAACCTTCTGGCCCTCAATGCGGCGATTGAAGCTGCCAGGGCGGGCGAACACGGCCGGGGATTTGCCGTGGTGGCAGACGAGGTGCGCACGCTTTCACGTCGGACCTCGGAATCCACCGCCAATATTCGCCAGTGGGTGCAGGATCTTGTCGTGGGTGCAAACAACGCAGACTCACTGTTGGAAGATATGGCGGGCGCTGGCGAAATGAATCGCGCTAATCTGCATGCCCTGAGAGCGCACCTGGAAGGCCTGGCGGCTCAGTTTCATGAGCTGCAGCGTCAGAGTGAGAGTGTGCAGGGTGCGGTTGCCTTGCAGCGGGGTGAAATCGCGAGGGTGGGGCGTCGCGCGGAGGCTCTCGGTGAGAGCGCTGAGACCCTGACTCTGAATGTGGAGGATACCCGCCTTGTCAGTGAAGCGCTTAGGCAGGAATCGGTGGGCATGAAGCAGCTCATTGCCCGTTTCCGCACCCGCTCTCCAGAAACGTGATGATGTGTCTTCATCTGCGGGGGTTCTTGTCTGGCTCATAAAACCGTAACATACAGCGACTGACTGGAGGTTCTATGAGTAACGATGCAGTGCAGCCTTCCGATCCGGACCCGCGAGAAGAAAAATTTGTAGTAGACACGGGTTTACTCACGGCTGATCAGCTTGAGGGCCTGGCCGAGGAATACTGCACCCGTTATCACGGATTGAATGACACCGAAAGTCCTCTGGCAGAGCGGGAGCGAGTACTTGAAGCAGTGCGCAGGGGAGAACTTGTGGTGTGGTTCGATCCGGTTGAGAACACTGCCGGCCTGGGTTCCCCTTCCGGCAATGGTCTGTGATCAAGGTGCCCATTCTGGCAATTTTTTTCATGCCGCCTACCGGCTGACGCTGCTAACCGTTACAATCGGCCTGTTTCCTCATACCTGACGGCGAGGTGAGTTTTGATCAGGGTATTGGTTGTTGATGACCACGAGCTCGTACGCTCGGGTATCACTCGCATGCTGGCTGACAATCCCGATATAGACGTCATTGGCCAGGCTTCGTCCGGCGAAGAGGCGATTGACTGTGTGCGTGAAAACCGTCCGGATATTGTCCTGATGGATATTCGCATGCCCGGTATTGGCGGCCTGGAGGCGACCCGGCGCATTCTTCGTATTGATGATTCCATTCGCGTTATCGTGGTTACCGCCTGTGCAGACGACCCTTATCCGGCCCGAGTGATGCAGAGCGGCGCCACCGCGTATGTGACCAAAGGTGCTGATATTCAGGAAATGGTGCGGGCCATTCGTAAAGCCCATTCCGGCCAGCGCTACATCAGCCCTGAAATTGCCCAGAAAATGGCACTGAAACAGCTCGGGGGTGAGCGGGATGAAGACGGCGAGCTGTCGTTGTTCGAGCGCCTGTCTGAGCGCGAAATGCAGATTGCCATGATGGTGGTGGATTGCCAGAAGGTTCAGGATATCTCCGACAAACTGTGCCTGAGTCCGAAAACCGTAAACAGTTACCGTTACAGGATTTTCGAAAAGCTGGAGATTTCCAGTGATGTGGAGCTGGCGCTGATGGCAGTAAGGCTTGGATTGCTGGATGCCGACAAGGTCTGATCCCGAGCAATCTCCCGGGAAGTTCGACAGCCAGAATTTCCTGAAACAACTGACAGAACGCCCCGGTGTCTATCGTATGTATGACGATACCGGTGGCATCCTCTACGTGGGTAAAGCCCGCAACCTTCGCAAGCGCGTCAGCAGTTATTTCCGTAAATCAGGCCTGGCCCCTAAAACCGAAGCCCTGGTGGGCAAGATTGCGGCCATTGAAGTCACTATTACCGGCAGTGAAACAGAAGCGTTGCTGCTGGAACAGAATCTGATCAAATCGCTGCGGCCGCCCTACAATATTCTGTTGAGGGACGATAAGTCCTATCCCTATATCTATCTCTCCTCGCATTCGGATTATCCCTCGCTGACCTTTCGGCGGGGCCGCACCAAAAAGGGTGGTGGCATCTGGTTCGGGCCCTTTCCAAGCTCGGGAGCGGTCAAGGAAAGTCTTAATATTCTACAAAAGGTTTTCCGCATAAGATCCTGTAGTGAAAGCTATTTTAGAAACAGAACCCGGCCATGCCTGCAGTACCAGATCAACCGCTGCACGGCGCCTTGCGTCGGCTTTATCAGCCCTGAGGAATACCAAGAGGATATCCGGCACGCCAGCATGTTTCTGGAGGGCAAGAACCCGGCGATTATTCAGGACCTGATGCAGTCCATGGAGGATGCATCACGGGCGCTGGAGTTTGAGAAAGCCGCGGCGTACAGAGATCAGATCAACAATCTTCGCCATGTTCAGGAACAGCAATCCGTAGACGGTGAGGGAGGGGATGCAGATGTCATCGCCATTGCCCAGGATGCCGGTGTGGTCTGCATCGTTGTGATTATTGTTCGTGGCGGGCGGGTGCTGGGCACCAAGGATTATTTTCCTCGCTATTCCCTGGAACAGACCGAAGGCGAATTGCTGGCCTCGTTTCTGGGCCAGTACTATTTCGGTGGCGACACCCGGCGGGAGATTCCGCGCGACATCCTGGTGCCGGTGGCGGTAGACGGGCAGGAATTATTGTCGCAGGCCCTGTCGGAAGCGGCGCGCCGGGAAACCCGCATCCGCGGCAATGTGCGGGGCGAGCGTCGGCGCTGGCTGGAGCTGGCGATGACCAACGCCCGGCAAACCCTGCTGACACATCTCGCCAGTAAAGAAACCGTGTATCGCCGATTGCTGGCCCTGCGGGACCTGCTGGAGCTGACGGAAACGCCTTCCCGTATGGAATGCTTCGATATCAGCCACAGTCATGGGGAAAATACCGTCGCATCCTGTGTGGTTTTCGACGAGAATGGGCCACTGAAAAGCGATTACCGGTTGTATAACATCCAGGACATAACCGCCGGCGATGACTATGCCGCCATGCGACAGGTACTCACCCGGCGTTACCGGCGGATGGTGAACGGCGAGGGCAAGCGGCCAGATCTGGTGTTTATCGACGGTGGTAAGGGCCAGTTGAATATTGCTCGTGAAGTGTTTGAAGAGCTTGGAATTTCCGATATCCCCCTGATTGGTGTCGCCAAGGGTGTGACCCGGCGCGCAGGGATGGAGCAGCTGATTGACGCCTTAACAGGGGCCGTATTCCGAGTACCGGCGGATTCTCCGGCGCTGCACCTGATACAGCATATTCGGGATGAATCCCACCGCTTTGCCATATCCGGACACCGGGCCGGGCGAGATAAAAAGCGGCGCCAGTCAACACTGGAAGGCATCGAAGGGGTTGGTCCCAAGCGTCGGCGCGAACTGATTCGCTATTTCGGTGGCATCCAGGAACTCAGAAAAGCCAGTGTTGATGAAATGGCCAAAGTGCAGGGCATCAGCAAAACACTGGCAGAGACCATTTACGCAGCATTGCATGACCAATAGGAACACCATGAATTTACCGAACATACTGACCATGTCCCGTATCGTGATGATTCCGGTATTCGTGGTGATCTTTTACCTGCCGATGCAGTGGAGCTACCTGGTCAGCGCCATCATATTTGCTTTGGCGGGTCTGACGGACTGGCTGGACGGCTACCTGGCCCGCAAGCTGAACCAGAGTACGCCTTTCGGCGCCTTCCTGGATCCGGTGGCCGACAAACTCATGGTGGCAGTGGCGCTGGCGGTCCTGATCGAAGAGTATTCGGCGGTACTGCTGACAATTCCCGCCACCGTGATTATCGGTCGCGAGATTGTGATCTCGGCGTTGCGTGAATGGATGGCCGAAATGGGCAGTCGCGCCAGTGTTGCTGTGTCTTATATCGGCAAGATCAAGACCACCGCTCAGATGGCGGCCATTGTCGGGTTGCTGGCGTTTCCGCCGGGTAATTTCTGGGCTTATGTGGCCATCGGTCTGCTATACATCGCAGCAGTGCTGACCCTGTGGTCCATGATTCTCTACCTTCGTGCCGCCTGGGCTGACTTGTTTCCGAAAGAGGCAGGTTAATTGGCCGGAGGTTCCTGGGCCATACACTGGTGTGCCCAGGTGACTGTGGTCACGGATGAATGTGCACTGGCATTACTGAAGGCCTCCATCAACTCCCCCAGCGCGGTGCTTTGTGCGTTCGCACTGGCTTCATAACTCCTCACACACAAGCTCCGTCTGGTGCGATTATCCATGAGTTGCTGATGCAGCCTGATCACCACCCGTGTGCCAGTTTCACCATTCTCAGCATGAAATCCGGTCAGCTCGGAGACCAGGGTTAACTGCGACGTTGCCGGGCTGGTGTCGGTCATCACATTCGCGAACGCGCCGCTTGCCCGGAAGGTTTCCAGCAGGTGATCGCGAACGACCACGGGAATACTCTCTCGCCATCGGGCGCCTGCCAGGGCCCGGTATTCGTAAGCCGACGGTTTAATCAGAATACGAGCGCTGTCCAGCGGGTCAGAAGCCAGTGGCGTATCTACCCGAAGGCTGGCCGGCAGCGCCTGGTCAAATGCTGGCAAGTCGCTCGCTGGTGCCAGCTCCATCAGGCGAGGGGATTCGGGCACCGGGAAGACCGTGCAGCCAGCCAGAACCAGGCCCAAGGCGAGAGCGGATAGCACTTTCATTGTTCGTACTCCTTGATGCCGGTGCCGCCCCACAAGGTTCCGGTGGGGTCCTGCTCCAGCCTGCGGGTAAACGAGTTCAGGTTGCGCAAGGTGCTACGCAGCTCCCGCAATGCAGGGGTTATTTCTCCCAGACCCTGAAGCCCAGCGTCCAGCGCCAGTTCATTGTCGCCGGTGAGGGTGTCCAGTCGATCCAGGGTAGGTTGAAGGGTGGTCAGCGCCCTGGACATGGCCAGGAGAACCGGTTCCACCCGCTCATCCAGGACCTCTCGGGACCTGTCTGCCGCGGCAGACACCTTGATGGCAGCTTCTTCGGCACGGATGCCGGCTTCATCGAACCGGGTCATCAGCGCCTCAAGCTCGTCCCGGCTCGCCAGCAGGGATTCACTGGCCTGGCGGGCGTTTTCAAGAATTTCGGCAATGTTGCTCAGGTTGTCTTCGGACATCAGCCGGTTGGCATTCTCCAGCAACTGCTCTGCTTTGCCGAGCATGGCCTCGCCATTGGTCAGCAGGTTACTGAAGGCCGAAGGCTCGGCGGCTATCAGCGGTGGATTGGCTTTGTGGCCTTCCAGAATGGGGCTGTCTGGTGTGCCTCCGGTAAACTGTATGCTCATGCTGCCGGTTATGTTGGCCAGTACCAGGCCCGCGCGGGTATTCTCCCGTACCGGAATATCCTGATTCACCCTCACCAGTACCCGCACATGGGCGGGGTTGTCCGGCGCCAGGGTAAGATCCAGCACGTCGCCCACCGGGACGCCGGTATAGAGGACCGGGTTACCCTTGGCCAGCCCGCCAACCGGGTGATCAAACCCGATCCGGTAATAGGCCCAGTTAGTGTCGGTAGATGATTTGCCCAGCCACAGAGCAAACAGCAAGGCAGCGATGACTGCCGCAAGCGTGAAGAATCCGATGATAACGTGATGGGCCTTGGGCTCCATTAACCGGGCTCCTGTTTGGTTAGCCTGTTGTGGGCTGTAATCGCCGCGCGGCCACGGGGACCATGGAAGTAGTCCTGAATCCAGCGATCGTCGGTTTGTGCCACCTTTTCCAGAGTATCGGCAACCAGCACCCTGCGTTGAGACAGAACCGCAACACGGTCACAGGTGGTGTACAGGGTATCCAGATCGTGGGTAACAAGAAATACCGTCAGGCCCAGTGCGTTGCGAAGGGTGACAATCAGCTCGTCAAAGGCGGCAGCGCCGATCGGGTCCAGACCGGCGGTTGGTTCATCCAGAAACAGGATTTCCGGGTCCAGCGCCAGCGCCCGGGCCAGGGCCGCCCGCTTGACCATACCGCCGGAGAGTTCGGCCGGGTATTTCGTGGCGGCTTCTGGTGGCAGGCCGGTCAAGGCCAGCTTCATTCGGGCCAGTTCTTCCGCCTCGGCCCGCGACAGCCGGGCATGTTCAATCAGCGGCAGCGCGATGTTCTGCTCAAGGTTCAGCGAGGTGAACAAGGCGCCGCCCTGAAACAGAACCCCGAAACGCTGCTCATAGCGGGAGCGCTCCGTGGCGGATAGTTCCGTCAAATCTTCACCAAAAACGGTGATATGTCCGCCGGATGGCGGATTAAGGCCAACAATGCTGCGCAACAGAACTGACTTGCCGGTGCCGGAGCCGCCGACCACCCCAAGAATCTCCCGGGGGTAAAGATCCAGATCGAGTTTCTCATGAACGATGTGGCTACCGAACCGGTTGTCGAGTGCGCGTACCTGTATGACCGGATGATCTGCCATGCCTTACCAACCCATTTCCATGAAAAACAGCGCTGCCACGGAATCCAGCAGTATCACCATAAAGATAGACTGCACCACGCTTGAGGTAGTGTGTTCACCGACAGACTGTGCGCTGCCCGCCACCTTGAAGCCTTCCAGGCAACCGATGACGGCAATCAGAAACGCGAACACCGGCGCCTTGCCAAGGCCGACCAGGAAGTGCTTCAGGGCAATGTCCCGTTCGACAATGGCAATGAACTGACTGGGTGGAATGTCCAGTGCCAGAGCGCAAACCATGGCCCCGCCAACCATCCCGGAGATCATGCCGATAAAGGTGAGAATGGGAAGGCTGAACATCATCGCCAATACCCGGGGAACCACCAACAGTTCCACCGGATTGAGCCCAAGGGTGCGAATGGCGTCGAGTTCTTCATTGACCTTCATAGCACCAATCTGTGCAGTGAATGCACTGGCGGTTCGGCCGGCCAGCAGGATGGCTGCCAGAAGTACGCCGAACTCCCGCAGGAACGAGAACGCCACCAGATCCACGGTGTAAATAGTCGCGCCAAAGTCCTCAAGAACCGTCGCGCCGAGAAACGCTACCACGGCCCCAACCAGAAAGGTGAGCAAGGCCACAATGGGCAGGGCATTCAGGCCGGTGTCGTGTAGTGCCGCCACAAAGGGTGTTATACGCCAGCGAGTAGGCCGGGGCAGGATGTAGAACAGCGTGCCCAGCGTCTGGCCAATAAACCCGGCCAGCAACCAGACCAGCTGCCCCAGCGTGGTCACCTTCTTTCCGATCTCCGCCAGGAACGCCACGACCGGGTTGACGGTTGCGATCTCCGCCGACGGCTGGTTCATGGCTTCAGCAACCGCCTGTATCAGGGCACGCTGTTCATCCGGTAATTTGGCTCGTTCCAGAGCGCTGATCAGAGCGTCGCTGCCAAGCAATTTCACCATCAGCGAGGCGCCGGCGGTGTCCAGGCGACCCAGGCCGGAAAAATCCGGGTTGCAGCCTGCTGCGCGAGGTTTCAGGGCAGTTGTTTGCCGATTCAGGGCGGAATAGTGGGACAGAGTCCAGTCGCCGGAAAACTTCAGCGTATGGCCACCGAATTCGGCGTTACCGAGAGTGTGGGCGCCAAGTGGCTGAGATAGGCCGGGTTCATTTGCCACGGAGTCACGGAGTCCCTGTTTGAGTTCTCTGAAAGCTTAAAGATTCCAGTGGCTGTCTGCCAGTATTCTGCGTTCTTCTTCATCGTGACTGGCCAGTAGCATGGTGATGCCCCGGGCTTTTTCTTCCAGAAGCATGGCGTACAGAATCTTCCGGGTCTCGGTGTCCAGGCCAGTCATTGGCTCATCCAGCAAGAGCAATGGTTGGCGCCGCAGGATGGCTCGCAGCAAGGCAACGCGCTGGCGTTGGCCACCGGAAAGCTCGCCAGGCATTCTGGGACCGAAACCTGCTAACCCGGTGCGTTCCAGCCCGGTTTCAATGGCGTGGCGTTGAGATTCATCCAGCTTGAGACCGGGGTGAATGCCAAGGCCAATATTGGTAAAGACATCCAGGTGCTCGAACAGGTTGTGTTCCTGGAACACGCTCGTTACCGGGCGCTGCCAGGGTTTTAGCAAGTGGATCGGCTTGTCCTGCCAGAGAATCCGGCCGCTGGCTGGCGGGAGAAAACCTGCAACCAGACTGAGCAGGGTTGATTTGCCGGAACCGCTCGGGCCCTGGATGGCCAGACATTCACCAGCAGGCACGGAAAAATCGAATCGCCAGAGATGGCCGTCAGGGCCATACTCGAAGGCCAGATCTTTGATCTCAAGCATGTTCAGGCTCCGGCAGTGGTTGGCTCGCAGCGGAAGTTGTTCTGGACTTAATGCCGGGAACACGGGAGAGCGATACAAAAATCAGTATCAGTAACCCCAACAGCCAGAGTCCGGTACCTGCGGCCTCCCCTAAGCGGTAACTACCCAGTTGCTGATATAGCAAAACGGGGAGAGTGGGTTTGCCGGGACTGCCGAACAGGGCGATAACACCGAAGTCACCCAGAGATAATGCCACACCATACGCCAGGGCCAGAGCAACTGGACGGCGCAGATGCGGCCAATACAGCCATCGCCATCGATACCAGCCCAGGAGGCCCAGTTGGTCTGCCTGTTTGAGTGATCCGGCGTCCAGGCTTGCGAGAGGTCCGCGCAGTATCTGTAGCACAAACGGCACGGCCATCAGCCCGTTGATCAGTGCCACCAGGAACCAGCCCTGCATGGTGTTCCCCAATTGCGGCCTTAACAGAATAAAAAGCCCGGTCCCCAGTACCAGAGGCGGTACGATCAATGGGAGATAGCCAGTGACGGCCGGCACTATGGCCAGCCAGCGCAGACGAGCCCTGTTGGTTGCCGCCAGGGTTAGCAAGGCAACGACCACCGAACCGAGCCCGGCTGGAATGGCGATTAACAGGCTGCGAGCGGTGGCCGGCAATAGCTGTTGATAAATAGAAGTAGCATCCGCCGTTGGCCACAAGGCCGGTAAACCGCGCAGAATAATAGCCAGTAGTGGCGCGACCAGAAAGGCCGTGAAAATCGCCAGGAGCAGACTTGCTGAAAACCCTTGCCAGCGCCGTGCGAACAGAGGGACCTGACGCGATAGCCGTCGGTTTGGCAGTACCGCGGTGTCCAGGCGTTTCCGGAAAACCAGCCACCAGAGGCTGCCACAGATCAACAGCTGCAGAATGGCAAACAGTGCGGCACGGGCGAAATCGAATTCAAAGCGCAGTGCCTGGTAGATGGCGACTTCCAGGGTGGTTGTTCCTGGCCCTCCGCCCAGCGTCATGATGATGGCAAAACTGGTGAAGCAGAGCGTGAACACCAGTGCCGCCACGCCGGGCAGGACCGGTTTGATGGCGGGCCAGTGTACCGCACGCCACAGCCACCAGCCGCCGAGCCCAAGCTGAGAGGCGGTTCTCATTCGTGGCGCGGGTATGGAATCCAGAGCCTGCAACAGGATTCGGGCCGCCAGTGGCGCATTGAAGAACACGTGGGCGAGCAGAATGCCGTTCAGCCCATAAAGATTCCATCCATTTCCAGGAACCCAGATATTGAGCAGGCCGGTGAACCAGCCCTGCCGACCAAACACCGCTATGATGCCTGAGACTGCCACGATAGTGGGTAAAACCAGACTCAACTCCATCAGCCGCATAATCAATGTGCGACCAGGGAAGCTTCTGTAGCGGGCGAGGGCGGTCGCTACCGGGAGCGCCAGCGCCAAGCTTAACAGGACAGATAAAAAGGCCTGCCAAAGGGTAAATCGGACCACGCTCTGGAAATAGGAACTTGCCAGCGTGCGCCCCGGATCCAGCTCTCCGGCCTCCTGTAGTATGCTCCCCAGGCCAAGTGCCACGAGCAGCAATAGCCCGGTGCCGAGTAACAGGCCGGGCCAGATTTGCCAGCCAGGATGGCTGAAGGGGGCGGCACTCGCGTGTGTTGGCATCACATCAGTCGGTCAGTGCATCAAGCCAGTCGTTCACCAACTGTCGGCGAATGGTGGCAACTTTCGCGGGGTCTATATACAGGGCTTCGGATGGTGTAATCAGCTTGTCGAAAACGTCTGGCAATTCATCGCCAAGATCAACCGCCGGATACATTACATTCTTCAGTGGAATATGACGCTGGAAGTCCGCGGTCAGCATGAAGTCCAGAAACTCTCTGGCAAGTGTCTTGTTATCGGAGCTTTCCACCAGGGCGGCGACTTCCACCTGCAGGTAATGTCCTTCATTGAAACGGGCCGCCTGATAACGGTCAGTTTTGTCGATAGCCATGTGATACGCAGGAGAAGTGCTGTAAGAGAGGATCATAGGCGCTTCGCCATTCATGAATAGCGAGAAATAACCGTCACTCCAGCTTTGGGTGGTTGCGAGAATCTTGTCGCTGAGCTGCTGCCACTTTGCTGGCGCTTCATCACCATAGACGGCATGCATCCAGAGCAACAGGCCGAGTCCCGGTGTGCTGGTGCGCGGATCCTGAATGATGATCTTGAGATCGTCTGGCGCGTTGACCAGTTCTTCAAGGCTTGAGGGCGGTTCCGACAACTGCTCTGTATCGTAGACAAAGGCAAAATAGCCCCAGTCGTAGGGCACGAAAGTGTCGTCGTCCCAGTTAACAGGCAATGCCAGGCGTTCCAGTGATTGGCCGTGGCGGCCCAGAAGGCCGGTTTGCCGAGCGGTCTCCATGGTGCCGGTATCCAGCCCCAGAACCACATCTGCCGGGGTGGAGCTTCCTTCCAGCCGGAGCCTTTGCAGAATGTCTCCGCCGCTGTCCAATACCGTGTAGTTCAGGGAGCAGCCGCATTGGGCTTCAAACGCCTCTTTAACCGCGGGCCCCGGGCCCCATTCGGCGGCAAAGGAGGGGTGGGTATACACATTCAGGACGGTCGGTTCATCGGCGGCAACCATCAGCGGCAGCGACACGGCGAACAACGCGGGAATCAAGCGTGAAATCATACATTGGCACCTTGTTCAGTAGCGGGGGTGCCATGCCGCGAACACCACGAAAGGTGGTGACTCAATCCCTACGCCGGTATTAACCGGGTCAGGTTCCGCGGGTATGGTCTCAGCCCTTCCAGGCACCCCGTTGAGTTGAGTCAATGCTATCACGCCGGAGCCACACCCCGGAATTCGTATGTTTGATTACTGCTTGTTTATTTTTTGTACGGCGATGACGGGTGTCTCATTTTTTATTGATAGAATGGGGCATTTTTTGATCTGTGGATTTATGCAGCTTCTATCTGGTTGAGAGGTAAGTTTGATGCCCAAGCATCACAAACGACGAGGAATTTCTGCTCTGGTTGCAGGCGCGCTTTTTACCCTTGGGTTGTCGGCCGCAGGCCACGCCCAAACCGCGAACGATGATATGTTTGGACGTTTGGCCTCCGCGGCTCCCAAGCTCAGCCCGCAGGTTCTCGAAGCCGCACTCAAGGCAACCCGTTGCGCCATCAGCAATGGCACGGCCATGCCAGAGCGGCTGGCGGTGATCGACTTCTCTTTGCCGTCCTCCAAAGAAAGGCTATGGTTGTTTGATCTGAACGAAGGAGAATTAATCCTTCGTGACCTCGTGGCTCACGGTAAAAACTCCGGTAATGCTGAGGCAACCGCATTTTCCAATATCGAGGGCAGTCACCAGTCCAGTATCGGCCTGTTCAAAGCCGCCGAATCCTATCGGGGTTCCCATGGCTATTCGTTGCGCCTTGATGGACTGGAACCGGGTTTCAACGACCTGGCTCGTCAGCGGGCAATTGTTATCCATGGTGCAGACTACGTTCAGGACAGCTGGGTAACAAAGTACGGCAGAATCGGCCGTAGTCATGGCTGTCCGGCGGTAGACAATCAAATCATCAAAACCGTGGTAGACGAGCTCAAGGGCGGACAGCTGGTGTTTAAATACTACCCCGATCAGGAGTGGCTCCAGTCCTCCAGTTACCTGAACTGCGATTCCGCCGGGCAGCTGGCCGGTGCGCGTAATGCAACAGCGGTGGCTGGGGATCGATCCTGAATCGTTGCTGGCTAAACTTTGTGCAGATTTTCAGTAAAAACAGAAAGTTGAAAAAAAGGTGTTGACGGCGAAGGCGGAATCCGTAGAATACGCAGCCGTTGACGAGGCAATGCCTCTGAAACATTAGAGCGGGAATAGCTCAGTTGGTAGAGCACAACCTTGCCAAGGTTGGGGTCGCGAGTTCGAATCTCGTTTCCCGCTCCAATTTCTCCAAGTCTCTCAATGCCTCCTGAGAGCAAAAGCCAGAATCCAGGCTTCCCCGGCGCGGTGGCAGAGTGGTTATGCAGCGGACTGCAACTCCGTGTACGCCGGTTCGATTCCGACCCGCGCCTCCATTTTACCCTTGCTTTTCAGTTGCTTACGATTTCGGAAAATAACCGGCGTCTTTCCCGCGAACGTTTTCCTAATTTTTTCCATCTCTCTCAGCGATTTCAGCGTCGATTTTGACTATAACGGCGAGATGATTTCCTGCTCTCGCTTTTAGTGCCTCGCAGCAGGTACAGTCAATGTGAGCACCCGGACCTTGCGTGTAAAAAATGTTGCCTATATTATCAAAAGTGTAAAAAAAGGGAGTTTCGTGTAAATAAAGTTTTGGCGAGGGGATGAAAGGGAAAACATGCAGTACGCAGGTTACGCACATCTTATTAATCAGGACAGTATCTCGGCCATAGCGCCGGCGATATCTGCGGAAGTGCGCTCGGTCACCCGCAAGGAAACCATCGGCCAGACTATTGCTGTGCCCGCAAAGCTGGCCCCGGCCCCGGACGATCGCCTGGGGCACGTTCTGTTTGCCATCAAACACGAAGGTATCAACTTGCAAGTATTGGCCCAGGCACTGCCGGCCATCCCAGAGCCTGAGATCCGGCAGGCCTTTGATGCCTCCCCAAACAGCCAATACCTGCGCAAGGCCTGCTTCCTGTGGGAACACTTTACCGGTGAGACGATTCGACGCGCCACGGAGAGCATCCAGCAGGCTTACGTGCCGTTGTTTAACCCCAAAGCCTACATTACCGGCCAGGGACAGAAGAATCCCCGTTGGCGAGTGATATTCAATGGCCTGGGCACACTGGATTACTGCATCACAGTGCGGCGAACCAGAGAGCTTCAGGCGTTGCTTGATGAACACTTGCTGCAAAAAGCAACCGAGTTTACCGAGTCGCTGCCGAAAGACATTCTTAACCGCACGCTGGCCTGGGCCTACCTGCACGAAACTAGGGATTCCTACGCCATTGAAAACGAAGCACCGTCGGAAGATAAAGCCACCCGCTTTGTGAACCTGCTGAAACAGGCCCACAGCCCCCGAAAACTGGATGAAGACTACCTGGTAGACCTGCAAAACGCCGTTATCAGCAACGTGTTCTCCCAGGCGGTGTCTTTCCGAACGGAACAGAACTATCTCAGTAACGGCCTGCGCGGTGCGCTGGGTGTTAGCTATGTGCCGCCGGCCCCGGAACTCTCGCGTTCCTTGATGGAACATCTGATGGTGCTGGCAAACCAGCAGCCGGAAGATACGGACCCACTGGTATTGGCCAGCATCGTATCTTTTGGTTTTGTTTTTGTTCATCCCTTTATGGACGGCAATGGCCGCCTGTCCCGGTTTTTGTTTCACCAGGTACTGTGCCAGCGTGGAGCCCTTCAGAATGGCCTGGTGCTTCCTGTATCCATAGTGTTACGCCAGAATGAATCCGAATATCTAGGTGTGCTGCAAGCGTTTTCGGAACAAGCGAGGCAGTACTGGGATGTTACTTACATCGACGAAAACCAGTTTCAGTTCGAATTTAAGGGCCATGAAGCCCTTTACCGGTACTGGGATGGCACCCACTGCGCAGAATTTATGGCCCGTGCAACCAAACAGGCTATTGAACAACACCTGAAAGAAGAGACCGTGTTCCTCACGCGGTACGACGAAATCTACCGCCGCATAGACCAGTCCTTCGATATACCCAACACCGATCTCTCCAGGCTGGTGATGTTCTGCCTGGACCAGAACGGCCGCATTTCGAATCACCGACGCAAGCAATATCAGTACAAGGTTCCAGAAGAGATCTTCGATGCGCTGGAACAGGCATATCGAATCCTGGTAAATGAAGACATCAAGCCTATGTAGCAGCGAGGGCTTCTACCCCTGATTGTCGAAAAAGGGTTACCGAAATTGCCAACAGCTTGCTGTTATCTTGTATACAGTGGAGCGAAATCTCTAACCCATTAAACACAGATTGAATGAAATGAAATTGGTCTGTATTTCCGACACCCACAGCCTGCATAGGTGCATTCCAGGCATCCCGGACGGTGATGTGCTGATTCATGCCGGGGACTGCCTGGGGCAGGGTACGTTAGAAAACGTCATAGACTTCAACGACTGGCTTGGGACTTTGCCTCACAGGCACAAGATTGTTGTTGCCGGTAACCATGACTGGGCTTTTCAGGAAACTCCGGAACTCGCGCGGCAGGCATTAACCGAAGCCATCTATTTGGAAGACAGCGGTGTTGAAATCGAGGGAGTCCGATTCTGGGGGCCCCCTGGCGTACCCCTTCAGCAAGGCTAATCCGAATGAAATCAGGCTTCGTTCGTTGCTTATAAATTGCGCGAAGTCCGGAGCTTCATAAACGCCTCTGCCGCTTTCGCCGGCATCGGTTTGGCGTAAAGAAAGCCCTGAGCGAAATCGCAACCGAGATCACGTATCAGCTTTGCCTGTTGCTCCGTCTCTACACCTTCTACAAGAATGCTCAACCCGAGACTCTGGCCGACCGTAACCATGGCTTTCATGATGGACATGTCGCTTTCGTTTTCCATAGCATAGTGAAGGAAGCTTCGATCGATCTTGATGCTGCATACCGGCAGCTTCCGAAGATAAACCAGGGAAGAGTAACCAGTGCCGAAGTCGTCAATGGATATATGGAGCCCCGCAGCCTTGAGGCGCTCCAGTTGCCTGGTTTGGCTTTCTTCACTGCCAAACACCTCGTTCTCCGTGAGCTCCACCCCGAGTTGCTCAGGTTTCAAGCCATAGTGTTGGATGGTTTCCAGGATCTGGTCAGCCAGGTGTGGATTGGTCAGTTGGCGACCGGACAGATTGACATCAATACGCACGCCCGCGAGCTCAGTTCCCTGCCAGGCTTTGAGCTGTTTGCATGCGGCATCGATGACCCAGTCACCGATACGGTTTATAAGTCCGGATTTTTCAGCGACCGGGATAAATGTCGCCGGAGAGACAAGGTTTGATGCTTTATCGAAACATCGTAAAAGCGCCTCGCAGGAGGTCGTCCCACCAGTTCTCAGGTCTATTTGTGGCTGGTAGTAAAGCTCCAGGCCACCATTTGTCAGGGCCTGGCGCAGCAGGGCGGTTATCTGTTGGTATTCGACCAGCCGGTCGTTGATATCAGAGGTGTAGAAGCAGACCGTATTTTTTCCGATCTCCTTTGCGCGGTACATGGCCGCGTCTGCGTTGCCCATGAGTTCTGCTACGGTGCCGCCATTGTGTGGGTAAAGGCTGACGCCAAAACTTGCCGATACCTGATAGCAATCACCTTGAAGCTGCACTTTGTTTTCCAGCGCCTTGATCAGACGCTGGAGCAATTCATGAATTCCCTCTGGGCCGTCAAAATCAAACAGAAGAAGCACGAACTCGTCGCCTCCGAAACGGCTGAGCAGATCGCTGTGCCTTAGTTCCTGCTTTAGAATGTCGGCTACCGATTTAAGGAGGGTGTCGCCGTGATGGTGGCCGAGGGTATCGTTGATCAGTTTGAAGTTGTCCAGATCCAGAAAGATCACGGCAACTTCACGATCCTGGCGTTCTGCCTCCGCCAAACGGCTTTCAAGCTCAGATTCCATCAAACGGCGGTTGGGCAGCCCGGTAAGGTCATCAAAACTGGCGCGGTGGACCAGCTCTTCCCTGGTTTGCTTCTGCTCTTCCAGGCTGATGTCGATACAGAACATCTCGCACTCGCCAGTGTCCTGTTTGATCATGACGTGACTGGAATAAACCGGCACCAGATGGCCCGCCTTATGTTTCAGTTCCAGTTCTTCCGAGGGAATGCTGATGTTGTGATCAAGCCAGTTAGTATGGGCCTCAATGACGGCTGCGCGCATGGGCTCCGGAATAATCAGGTCCTCCAGCAGCTCTCCCTGAGCCTCAGTTCTGGAGTACCCATACAATCGTGTGCTGGCTTCATTCCAATAGATGACCCTCCGATTCCGGTCGTAACCCTGAACGGCAACCATCGGCAGGCTCTCAATCAACTCATGGAACTTTTGTTCACTTTGCTCCGATTGTGACGGTAACGACGATCTGTCCTTATTCCTCTCCATGACGGACGAGACTCCTCCCGGTGGGTGAGAACGCATCTAAGCGTTTTCGAGTCATTCACAACAAGAATAGGAAGCCATTCCGCAGTTTGCGAGCCTGATGGGGTATTCCTTGTTAGAATGGCCCGGCATTTCCAACGTTTGGACGCTCAGTGAACATCACTTCCTTCGAATCCCTCGCCTGCCCACTCGACGGCAACCCGCTGCAGCGGGTAGATAAAGCCTGGCGATGTCCGCAGGGCCATAGCTTCGACATTGCGCGGCAGGGTTACGTACATTTGCTGCCGGTTCAGAAAAAGCGCTCGAAAGATCCCGGCGACAGTAAAACCATGGTGGCGGCGCGCCAGCGCTTTCTTGAGGCGGGGTACTATCGCCCGATTGCGGATGCCGTGTCGGCTGCAATCCTGAACGACGCTGCGACGGGCAGCGAACTCAGTTGTCTGGATGCCGGCTGTGGTGAGGGCTATTATCTGCGCCAACTAGCGTCCCAGGAGGACGAAATCTCACTATCGTTGCTCGGACTGGACATTTCCAAGTGGGCGGTGCTGGCGGCGGCGCGCAGGGAAAAGCGCGCATGTTGGGTGGTTGGCAGCAATGCTAATCTGCCGGTGTTGTCGGCTTCAGTGGACCGTCTTCTTTGCCTTTTCGGATTTCCGGTGTATCCGGAGTTTGCCCGGGTTATGCGGCCGGGTGGGCGACTGGTGCAAGTAGACGCCGGCCAGGATCATCTGAGGGAGTTGCGGGAGATTGTCTATCCGGAAGTTCGCGCAGACTCTCGTAAAGTGGCTCTGGTACCAGAAGGATTTCGGCGAATTGGCACCCAGGATTTACGCTTTACACTGCATCTCGAGGGCGCCGATCCTATTGCCGATTTATTGGCAATGACCCCGCACCTCTACCGGGCGAGTGCGGAAGGCAGGGCACGGGCTGCGGCGCTGAAAACGTTATCGGTAACCGTGGATGTCTGCCTGCAAACGTTTGAACGTTACAATCCGGCAGGTTGATCCTCGCTCTCTATCCCCCAGCGGGTACCCCTTGCCTTGAGCCGGTAGAATTCTTCGACGATGCCGGCCATGGCTTCAGGGCAGTATTCCCGAAGGCCAGCCAGCACCAGGCGCTTGGAAACCTCGCCAACGGTTTTTCCAGAAGACTGCAAATTGTATTCGAGCGTTACGTTGCCGCGTTTCCCCGCAACTTCCAGATCCGCATTATTCAACTCAAGGTCTGGCTGAGGGTTCTCCAGCTGCGTGAGAGCCAGGCTCATGCTCTCATACATCACCATTGGCCGGTCGGGATTGAACATCACCCCGTGTGATTCCATCAAGGGCTTGAGCGTGTGCGGAAAGTTTTTCCCGGACGCCGCAACATAGCACCGACTGAACTCTTCAATCACTTTTTCATCCCGGGTTACCGCGCCTTTACGGGTAACTTCCAGGTAGACCTTACCGGCTTCGTCGACAACGTTGATGGCTTCGCCATTTTCGCTTTCGCGGAACTCAAGCGGAACCTCGGCACCAAGCAGGTTACGGAACTTGAAGGTCATATTTTCTGAGAGCCCGAAACGGGACACCACAATGGTGAACAGAAGGTCGCCGGGCACGCAAAAACGACGGGCGTCCGGATCGTGGATCGGATTGAAGTCCCCGGCGATCTCTTTGGCAAAGTAGCTGGCCTGGGGTGCGGAAATCACAATACGTCCGTCCTGGACGGAATAGAACTGTTCAGAAAACATGGTGGGCCTTTTCTGGTTTGCTGAGCCTCGAGGGCCTGGGGAGTGAATTCACCCGAGCAGGCATTATAGGCCTTAGCGTGGCTCAAGGTGAGCCCGACCATGGTACTAATAAGGATGAATACGGACTAACACGGAATTTCAGGCAACAAAAAAGGCAGCCGAAGCTGCCTTTTTGATCGTACTGGGCTGTTAATTACAGACCAACTACGTTTTCCGCCTGAGGACCTTTCTGGCCCTGAGTCACGGTGAATTCAACCTGCTGGCCTTCTGCCAGAGTCTTGAAGCCGCCGCCCTGAATGGCGCTGTAGTGAACGAAAACGTCCGGGCCGCCTTCACGAGTGATAAAGCCGAAGCCTTTGGATTCGTTGAAGAACTTAACAGTACCGGTAACAGTAGACATATTTTACTATCCTGAATTCAATCATTTAATGTGCCGCCTGATCTCGTTGTGAGGGCAGGTCAGCGGTGTGCGGAAACATAAAAACTGGCGTGATCAAAAACAGGACGAACACTACTTATAACAACAGGGATGCGTCTTATTGATGAATGCTTTGCTAAATCTTTCCAACGACCGCCACTGTACTCCTGTCTGGATGGTTTGCATAGCTATTTTTTCTAGGCAGATACCCTGATCACCAGAAACCACTTAAACCAGCCCGTTAGAATCCTGAAGTTTCCGGGTCAACCGAGACATCAACTCCCCACCGTGCCGCCAGAAGTGCCAGTAAAGCGGTACTTCCAGGCCGCTGCCAGGGGCGATATTAACCAGTTGATTTGCCTGGATATGCTCCCGGGCCTGAATTTCCGGAATCATTCCATAGCCCATGCCGGCCAGCGCGAGCTTTACGAAGCCTTCGGATGAGGGGCACAGGTGGTGCGGAAATTTGCCCTGATAGCCTACCTGGGCCAGAAATCGATGCTGGAGTTGGTCGTTGGGGCCAAACACAATGGCGGGCGCGGATTGCAGGCTCCCGTTGTTCAGCCCGTCTGGAAAATAGCGGCGGGTATACTCCGGTGTGGCCAATGGCAGATACGTCATCACTCCCAGCGGTATGCACCGGGCGCCGGCAACCGGCTGAGGGCTGCTGCAAAGGCAGGCGGCTACGTCGCCCTCGCGCATGCGCCGCAGTCCTACGTCCTGGTCTTCTACCACCATGTCCAGAAGTATTCCTTCTTCGGTACAGAAGTCGCCGACGGCAGAGGCCCACCAGGTTGCGAGGCTGTCGGCATTGAGCGCGACGCGAAATCGAGTGGCTGGTTCGGCCAGGGAGGGAATGGAACTGGTCAGGTCGCGTTCCAGCAGGCGCACCTGATGAACATGATTGAGTAATCTCTGGCCTGCGGGCGTTGCTCTCGGAGTCTGGCTTCGCACCAGCACAGGTTGGCCAAGCCTGACTTCAAGTGTACGAATTCGCTGAGAAATGGCGGACTGGCTAATGCCCAGCATGTCGCCGGCTTTGTCAAAACCGCCGGCGTCGACCACGGCCGCAAGGGCTTCCAGCAATTTGTAGTCAAGCATAAGAAAAACTTATCAGGTATTAACAGGATGAATTTCAAGTATAGCGGTAACGGGGTAGGCTTTCGTCATTAATCATAAGGAGTGCAGTGGTGTTTGAGAGTTATCTGACAGGCCTGGTTGTGTGTGGCGGTATCATCGTGGCTATTGGTGCCCAGAATGCCTACGTTCTCAGCCAGGCCATTCGTCGTGAACACCATTGGTGGTCAGCAGGTTTGTGTATGACTTCGGATATCCTGCTGTTCACCCTGGGCATGTTTGGCGTGAGTGCAGCACTGATGGCCATGCCCGAGGCGCTGGATGTGCTCAGGTGGTTGGGCGTGGCGTTCCTGGGGCTGCTCGCAGGCCAGGCGTTCTATCGGGTTTTGAGGGGGCGCGCGTCGCTGGAGGCCGGGGAAGCTCGGCGCAGCACCGTCAAAGGTGTGATCCTTACAACATTGGCTGTCACCTTGCTGAACCCCCAGGTTTATCTGGACACGTTACTGCTGATTCCGGCCGTGGGTGCTCAGCAGCAGGATCCGGCCACGTTTGTGGCAGGTGCCAGCAGCGCGTCCGTGCTTTGGTTTGGTGCGCTGGCCTGGGCCGGTTCCCGACTGGCGCCATGGCTAGCCAGGCCTGCGGCGTGGCGTGTGATTGACGGTGTTATCGGCCTGATGATGGCTGCGATTGCTATTCAGCTCGCTGCAGGAGGGCTGTAACCCTATATCCTCTTTGCGCCTGAGATCGTTCGTGTAAAGGTTTCGCAAAACCCTGATCCCCGACTTCTTTTTCACGTATCAGTTCTCTATGGTTCGGTCTGATTTGAACTCATGGAGATATCTGAATGGCCTCTGCTACCCGTGCCGGGCATCGCTGGCTGAAGTGGGTTGGATTTCTGATTGTACTGTGCGCTTTGGCTTTCGCTGCCTTTTGGTACGCCCGCAACGGTAACGGCAATGAGCCGGCGTTGAATACCGTGGCGGTGAGCCGAGGCGACATCCAGAATCTGGTTTCGGCCACCGGCGTGCTTGAACCGAGCAATTATGTCGATGTGGGTGCACAGGTTTCCGGCCAGCTGGAGCTGATTCACGTACGAGTAGGCCAACCCGTTAGCACCGGCGATCTGCTGGCGGAAATCGACCCTACCGTCTATGTGGCGAAAGTGGATGCCACCCGCGCCCAGCTGAAGAACCAGCAGGCCCAGTTAGCCGATCGCAAGGCCCAGCTGCGGCTGGCGGAGACCCAGTTCCAGCGCCAGCAGAACCTGTGGCGCGAAGACGCGACCACACGGGAATCCCTGCAGACTGCCGAAGCATCGTTAGCGTCCGCCCGGGCGCAGTTGGCCATGCTTGAAGCCCAGATTGAACAGACCTCCTCCACACTGCGGGCCGAAGAAGCCAACCTGGGTTATGCGCGAATCTATGCGCCGATGGACGGGACCGTGGTGTCCATTGAAGCCCGCCAGGGACAAACCCTGAACGCCAGTCAGACCGCGCCGTTGCTTATGCGCATTGCCAACCTGAGCACCATGCGGGTGCGTGCCCAGGTGTCCGAGGCCGACGTCGGCAAGCTGCAACCGGGCATGCGGGTGTACTTCACCACACTCGGTGATGCCGAGCATAAGCTCTATGGAGAGTTGCAGTACATTGAGCCAACTCCCGAAGTAACCAACAACGTGGTGCTCTACAACGCCCTGTTTACGGTCGATAACCAGGAGGGGCGGTTGTTGCCCCAGATGACCGCCCAGGTATTCTTTATCCAGGATGAGGCGCTGAATGTATTGCGGGTGCCAGTCAGTGCGGTGGCGAGAAACCAGGTCAAGGTCCTGGATGCAAAAGGGCAGCCACAGATTCGGGACATCGAAACCGGCATCAGCAACCGGGTATACGTGGAGGTGCGGTCCGGGGTGAGCGAGGGTGACCAGGTCGTGCTCGCAAACCGGGATCCACGGGCCGCTCAGGGTGAGGGCAGATCTGCCTTTCGGGGTATGCTGAGATGAGCCCGCGGCCGTTGATTGAGCTTCATGGCATTACCCGATCCTTTGGTGAGGGTGAACTGGCGGTTCCTGTACTCAAAGGCATTGATCTGAAGATCTGGCCCGGTGAGTTTGTGGCCATTATGGGGCCATCGGGCTCCGGCAAGTCTACCCTGATGAACATCCTCGGCTGTCTGGATCAGCCCAGCGCTGGCCAGTACCGATTCAATGGCAGGGACGTATCCGCCCTGGACCGGGACGAACTGGCACTGCTTCGGCGTGACGCCTTTGGTTTTGTATTCCAGAGTTACAACCTGCTGCCCGGGATGACTGCCCGTGAGAATGTGGAGATCCCCGCCATTTACGCCGGAATGGCGCCGGCCGAGCGGCACGCAAGGGCAGAACGGTTACTCACCGGGCTTGGGCTGGGCGAGCGGCTGTCGCACAGGCCGGCACAGTTATCGGGTGGTCAGCAACAGCGAGTGTCTATTGCTCGGGCCCTGATGAATGGCGGCCAGTTGATCTTCGCAGACGAACCGACCGGTGCTCTGGACAGTAAAAGCAGCCAGGAAGTGATCCGGCTGTTAACCGATCTTTCTGAGCAGGGCCACACCATTATCCTGATCACCCACGACCCCGATGTGGCAACCGTGGCTCGTCGGCAAATTCGCATTGCCGATGGAGAGATTGTTGAGGACACCGGCGCAGAAGTGCCCTCAGTCGCGATGCCAGCAACCGAGCAGAATGGCCGTCGCCGTTCCCGCCTTGGTGACTGGCAGGAAGCCCTGAAAAGCGCGGTGCGTTCCCTGCACAGTAACCTGTTTCGGACGGCGTTGACCCTGCTTGGCATCGTAATCGGGGTTGCCTCAGTGATCACCATGCTGGCGATCGGGGAGGGGGCCCGAAAGGATGTGGTCGACAGAATCAGCACCATGGGCAGTGATCTGCTGCTGGTGCGCCCCGGTGGGCCCGATCAGCGGGGTGGGCGCTGGAGCGTGACCACGCTGGTACCATCTGACTTCAAAGCAATCAATGAGATAGAGGGTGTTCTTGCAGCAATACCTGAACTGACTGGCGGCCAGACGCTGCGCTATTCCAACCGGGATCACTCGGCCGAGATCAATGCCACCTCCTTCCGCTTCCCGGTTGCCCGCCAGTGGCCTGTGGTTGAAGGCACCTTCTTCAGCGCCGAGGATGAAGCCAGCTACGCAGCCGTGGCGGTACTTGGCAAAACCACCGCCAACGCCCTGTTTCCCGACGAAAGCCCTCTCGGCAAACACCTGATGGTTAACAACGTGCTGTTTCAGGTGATTGGTGTGATGGATGAAAAAGGCGCCTCTCCCATGGGGCAGGACCAGGACGATGTGGTGTTTGTTCCCTACACCACGGGCAGCCTGCGCATCTTCGGGCAAACGCACCTGCGCAACATCACCGTGGCTGTGGCCGATATCGATCGTATGGATGAGATCGAAGCCCTCATCCACGACACTCTGATGGCCCGCCATGGCATTGAGGACTTTACTATCCGCAACATGGCTTCATTGATTGAAACCATTTCGGAAACCCAGAATACGCTCACCTGGCTGCTGGGCTCTATTGCAGCAATTTCCCTGCTTGTGGGTGGTATCGGGGTTATGAATATCATGCTGGTGAGCGTCACCGAACGTACCCGCGAGATCGGTATTCGCATGGCCACTGGTGCCCGGGCGTGGAATATCCTGCAGCAGTTTCTGACCGAGGCCTGGCTGGTATCGGCCATTGGCGGGTTGATTGGTGTTGTCATCGGCATTGCGGCAACCCGGATTATTGGCTCCCTGGGAACACCCATTCACATGACGCTGCTACCCATGGCTCTGGCCTTTGGTTGCGCTTTTGCCACGGGCCTGCTGTTCGGGTTTCTGCCCGCCCGTAAGGCCGCCCATCTGGACCCTGTTCATGCCCTGGCCTCGGAGTAATGTTATGAGCCTTCGCCATATTGCTCTGTTGTCGGTGTTGCTGACCGGGTGCGCGAGCTTTCAGCCACAACCCGTTGATCTGCCGTTGAATCCGCCAGCCCAGTGGCACATCGGGGCTGGCGCCGGCGAAGCGGTTGGTGCGCGTTGGTGGTATACCTTCGATGATGAAGAACTCAACCGTTTAATAGACCGGGCACTTTCGAATAATCCGGATCTGGCTGCCACCGCTCAGGCAGTGATTCAGGCAGATTTGCAGTTGCGCAACGCCGGAGCTGCCTTGCTGCCGACCCTTGGTGCGTCGGGAAGCACGGGTAAACAGGCAAGCGAGGCCTCCGGCCAGGATCGTGTCACGAGTGGTTCGAGTAGCCTCGGGCTGTCGGTTGACTACGAGCTGGATCTCTGGGGTCGCCTGTCCGCCGCGGAAGCCGGGGCTCTCGCGGGTTTCCAGGCCTCGGAGTATGACTATGACGCCGCCCGAATGACGCTGGTGGCCTCGGTAGCCAGTACCTGGTTCGAATGGCAGGAGTTGCAGCAGCGTTTGGATATTGCGCGTCGGAATCTGGAACTGGGTGAAAAAACACTGGCCCTCGTCGAGGCCCGGTATCGTAACGGTGTGGCCGATCGCTCGGAATTGTCCCGCCAGCAAACCTCCGTACTGAACCTGAAGAATGCGGTGCCGCCACTGGAGTATCAGGCCAGGCAACGGTTGGCGGCCTTGCGGCTACTGACCGGGGATTATCCGTTTACGGAAGAGATTCCGGAGGCTGGGCTACTTGCGGTTCAAGTGCCGGAGATCAACCCGGAAACGCCGGCTAGCCTGGTTACCCGAAGACCGGACCTGGCGGCTGAGGAGGCTCGGCTGTTGGCCGCTAGTGCGGAGGTCGAGCAGGCCAGGGCGGCCTTGATGCCATCGGTGTCGCTCAGCGGCGCGGTTCGCTTCTCTACTAACAGCTTTGTAAGCCTGGCCGACCCATTGCAAACCGCCAATGGCCTGCTTGCCCTCAGCCAGACTTTGTTTGACGGAGGCCAGCGTCAAAACAATGTGGCCATTTCGGAATCCCGGCGGGTGGCTTTGTTGGCGAGTTACCGTGCCAGCCTGCTCTTGGCATTCCAGGAAGTAGGGGATGCACTCGACAGAGAAGCGCTGTACCTGGATCAGGAGCAGCGGTTACAGAGTATTCTCGCCCAGGCGGAAGAGACTTTGCGGTTGACCGAAGTGCGTTACCGGGAAGGGGCAGATGACTTGCTCACCTTGCTGGAAAGCCAGCGAACCGTATTTGATGCCCGGCAGCAGCTGAGCCAGGTGCGGTTGAATCGGCTGATTGCAGCGGTGGATCTTTACAAGGCGCTGGGAGGCGGCTGACAGGCCGATCATCAGGAGAGAGAAACGGCAGAAGCTACGGCGCCGGCTGAGGCAGTTCCCCTTCGATCAGAAACTGGTCCAGGCTGAATTCGTAAACCTGTTTGCTACCATCCGGTTCCGACAGGCTCATGGACACCTGGTTGGGCGACGTCACGGCAATCAGTTTTTGATAACTTCTGGGGGCGGCGTCCCGGAACACACTGGCATTGAACAAAGCTACATTGACGCCTTCGACGCCGTTGTCCGGATGGACGGGGAGCTCATAGAGGCCTGCCTGCAGAGCGCGGGCTGAGAGAAACTGGAAGGCGCCCACTTGCAGGCTGCGCATGTCGGTACCCAAGGCCTGGCTTTCCCGGTAGCTGACTGGATCTGCCAGCGTATGATGCAGATCCTGCCAGTGTTCAGACTGCAGCCGAACACCTCGTTCCGTGCGGAATCGGGCGCTGAACACCGTATGCAAGGTGGTTAACGGGCGCTTGAACGGGACTTTCAGATGGCTCATGAATACAAACCGATAAAACGCGGTTTCCGCCAGAGCCGTGGGAATGCTCATGGCTCCGTAAAACAGACTGGGTTCGAAACTGCGGCCAAAACGTGAGCCGTATTTCAGGGGCGGGTAGCGGAACGGGGTGGTCAGCAGGTAATGGCGTTTTCGGGCCGTGCCGGGCACCGGTGGTTTGTTGCTTTCCAGCAGTTCCTCCAGTCGATTCTGTTCCTGCATACTGTCTACGATGCGTGCCGTCGCGATGTCTTCCTGACTTTCCACCACCCGAAACAGGTTGCCTTGCAGCGGTGTGATGGACTGGGCAATCCGTTCCCGATAGTTCAAATCCGCCCCCGCATGGCGTCCAGGTAGTGAACCACCCGAACCAGGCCTTCCGTGCTCTGGATCATTTGTCTGGGTGTATCCTCAAAATAGTGGTTGGGCGTGTTCAGCCAATGGGTCATGGCCTCCCGTTCACCGCCGGTCAGTGCATAGACGCTGCGGTAAAGCCGGATAAACAACAGTGCCAGTTCACCCGACTTACTGGCCGGATCAATGCCGTCGCGGGTCAAACCTGTGCGGTTGCGGCCAACCACGGCCGCGATTTCCGCTTGTGGCAAACCAAAGGCTTTGGCTGCGTTCAGCAGGGCTTTGGACAGCAGAGCTTTATCGCTGGTTTCCGGTGCTGCACTAACAGCTTCTGGCATGCCCTGGCCTCCGTTGATGAATTTTCATCATTATAGGCTCCTCTGAATAAAAAGTCACCAAAAGGGCTAGCGCGGATAGCCGGTAATCTCCCGGATCTTTTTGTACAGTGGTTGCAGGCGAGGATACATATCCTGATAAACCTCCCGGTAGAGACGTTGATAAAGCGCAGATGCTTCCGGGTTGGGCTCGAATACCCGGCCGGTTCTGGTCATAGCCGTGACCGCCGTGTCGAAATCCGGGTGTAATCCCAGCCCCACGGCGGCATCAATAGCCGCTCCCAGTCCGGAGGTTTCATAGGTATGCGGGCGTTCCGCCGGCAGGCCAAATATATCCGCCGTCAATTGCATGGCCGCATCACTCTGGGAGCCGCCGCCTGCCACTCGAAGCCGCTTGATAGCCTGGCCGCTGCGTTTCTCGATGCGTTCCTTGCCTTCCTTCAAGGCGTAGGCCAGCCCTTCCAGTATGGCCCGATAGACGTGAGCTCGTGTGTGCACGTCGCCAAAGCCGATAATGGACCCCTTGGCTTCCGGGCCAGGTTGGCGCACGCCGGGGCTCCAGTAGGGCTGTAGCATCAAACCCATGGAGCCTGGCGGCACCGCATTCACCAGTTCGTCAAACAGGGCTTCGGGTTCAATGCCTTTCTGTTCTGCCAGCTTTTGCTCACGCAGCCCGAATTCCCGCTTGAACCAGCTCACCATCCAGAAACCCCGATAGATCATGACTTCGGTGGAGTAGTGGCCGGGCAGGGCAGACGGATACGGCGGCATGAACCGGGTGGGTTCCACATAGCGGGCATTGGTGGTGTTGATGGTGGCCGTGGTTCCATAGCTCATGCAGCCGGTCTCCGGAGACAGACCGCCGGAGCCGAGAATTTCGCAGGCTTTATCCGATGCCGCGGCGATGACGGGCAGTCCACCCGGCAGGCCAAGGTGCGCCGCCGCCTCAGGCAGCAGCGTTCCGATCTGCTCACCAGGTGGTATCAGTTCAGGCAGCATTCCCGGGGTCACCGGCATCACTTGCCATTTGAAATCCCGGTGGCCGGCCCAGCTCTGGCGTTTATAGTCAAAGGGCAGGTAGCCCACCTGACTGCCAGTGGAATCCCGGTATTCACCGGTCAGTCGGTAATTCAGGTAGCCTGATAGCAGCAGGTACTTGTGGGTTTTCGCCCAGATGTCCGGCTGATTCTGCGCAATCCAGTTCGCCTGGGTTTTTTCCCGGAATCGGCTGATGGTGTCTTCCAGGCGGGCAAGCTTGAACAGCCAGCCCCAGGGGCCTTTCACCGCCCCGTCTACCCGTGCATGGCGCTGATCCAGCCAGATGATGGCGGGCCGCAGGGGCTTGCCCCCACGATCGAGGTTGACCACCGTGCCGCGTTGCGTGGTAACGGTCACGCCCACCACCTGCTCCGGGCGGGCGCTGGTGGTTTGCCAGAGTTGCTGGCAAGCAATGCCAAGGTTGTCCCAGAAGTACTCCGGGTGCTGTTCTGCCCAGCCGGGTTGCTCGGAAAAGTAAGGCTCGATTTCCTGCTTGCCCTTACCCAACAAGTTACCCTGGGTGTCAAACAGCAGGGCGCGGATGCTCTGGGTGCCGTTGTCTATCGCCAGTATCAGTGGGGTCTCAGGCATCCCGGGCATCCTCGCCCATCGGCAGTTGGTAGGCCTTACGGTAGGTTGCCAGATACCGCTCTTGCTCCTGATCCCAGCGGGCATCATTCCAGCCAAGCAGGCTCTGGCATCGGTTGCGGATTTCAGGAAGTAAGCTGGCCGCCCCGTCAGGCAGGATCAGCCCCAGGCGGGTACGCCGCAGCATCAGATCATCCAGATGCTGAACCTGTTCATGGCGACAGGCCCATTCCAATTCGGCCCAGAGCAAACCGGTGTCCGGGATTTCGGTCGCGTCACCCTGGTTCAGAATAGACTGGCGGTGCGGGCCGTAATAGCCGCCCAGCCGATGCCAGGCCAGCGTCGGAATATCATCGGGTTTACGGTCGTTTGGCGTGGCCGTGAATACCCGTTGCTCGTCGCTACGAAGCCGGTCTTCATGCTGATCACCCAGGGCCATGGCCAACGCCTGTCGTGCCATCTGGCGGAAGGTGGTGAGCTTCCCGCCGGCGATGCTGATCAGGCCCTTGTCGTACCGAATGGCGTGTTCCCGATTCTCCCGGGACGGAGCTCTACCTCCGCCGTCGGTGACCACAGGTCGAACGCCCGCCCAGGTGGACAGCACGTCGGCCCGTTCAATGGTCGCACCGGGGAATAAACGGGTGGCAATTTGCAGCAGATAATTTACTTCCCCACCGGTGATGGCCGGCTCCTCGTTCAGATCTTTGGCGTGTTCGAGATCGGTTGTTCCCAGAACCGTGGCACCTGCCCAGGGGAAGGCAAATACAGGCCTTCGGTCATCCGGGTGCATCAGAGAAACCGCGCAGGTCACCGGCAGCTTGTGCCACGGAATGACCAGGTGACTGCCTCTCAGCGGTCGGATGGTGAGCGGGTGATCTGTCGCTGATTGTTTCTGCAACCGATCGGCCCAGGCGCCGGTAGCGTTAATAACGCATCGGGTATTGACCGTGATGGCGCTCTGCTCTGCATTCTCTTCGGCAGTCAGTCTTAATCCGCAGACAGTTCCGTTATCATCCCGATCGACGGCGGTCGCGGCGACGTAGTTCAGGCACATGGCGCCGTCGTGGGAGGCTTCGGCAATCAGCCTTTGGACCAGGCGGGCATCGTCTGTCACCGCATCGGTAAAACGACTGGTGGCGCGCAGGTTGGTAGTATCGAGCCCCGGGGCCCAGTTCAGGGTTTCCGCTGGCGTATATTTCTGATGGCTGCGGGTGCCGGCCAGGCGGTCGTACATGGCCAGCAGCATCTGGAACAGCCCGGGGCCCGGGAAACTGCCTTTGTAGTGGGGCATCAGGAAAGGCAGTGGATCGACCAGTCCAGGCGCTTCCAGCAACATGCGTTCGCGTTCCCGGACAGCATCGCGGGTTAACCCGATGTGTCCGCTGGCCAGATAGCGAAGTCCGCCATGGACCATCTTGGAAGAGCGGCTGGAGGTGCCCCAGGCGAAATCTTTCTGCTCCACCAGCAGCGTCTTCAATCCGCTGCCCGCGGCTTCGCGGGCAACGCCGGCGCCGGTAATGCCGCCGCCCACCACTACCACATCGAAGGTCTGCGTTTCGCCCTTCAGGTTTTCCAATATCTGTTGTCGATCCATGATCACTTCAATCCAGCAGAGTTTTGGGATTCAGGCGCTGGTCCGGATCAAAGCTCTGGGTCAGCGAACGAATTGCACGCATACCCAGCTCTCCCTTTTCGACAGGGAGGAAGGGGGCATGGTCCTTGCCTACGCCATGCTGATGGCTGATGGTGCCCCGGTTCCGCACGATCAGGTCTGAGGTGGTGTTTTTCAGATGTTGCCAGCGGCTCAGGGTCTCGTCATAGCTATCCGCAACCCGGAAAACATAGGTTGTATAGATGGAACAACCCTGGCCGTAAAAGTGGGACAGGTGGGTAAATACGTGGGTTCGCTCGTTCTTGTCTGCCAGACCTTCCCTGAGGTTGGTTTCAATCCGGTTCATCAGGGTATCAACGTTGTCCCAGTCGGTGGCGGTTTCCAGGGTGTCCACGGCATAGCCTATTTGCCACAGGGCTTCGCGCAGGTAGGGCATGGTGAAGCGCTTCTCCGCCCACTTCGCGCCAAGTTTTGTGCCGGTATAGACACCTTTGTAGTCACTGCAGAGTTTGCGGGCCTCCGTAAGTGCTCCCCGGCACTGGGCTTTGCTGCCGGTTACGCCAAAGGTCATCATGCATTTGCCGTCTTCCGCACCGCGGAAAGCCAGAAAACGTTCCAGTAGCCCGATCAGTTTCGGATGCCCGGCCAGCGCCAGCTGGGTTTCGGTTTCAATGGCGTTGCTCAGTCGTAGCATGGAAAGCTGAACCCGGTTCTGAACCAGCTTGCGAGCGGCGGTTCGGGCCTTGTCCCAGTCCGGGAAGAACACCACGTGAAAGCTTTCCTGTTCAGGCAGACGGCTGATCCGGGCTTTGACCTCGGTAATCAGGCCCAGCCGGCCCTCGGAACCGAGGATCATTTCCCTGACATCCGGGCCGGCGCTGGAGGCCGGAATGGTGGGGATTGTCAGGGTGCCTTGCAGGGTTTCAATCCGGCCGCCGGCAAACAGCTGTTCTATGCGGCCGTACCGCAGTGACTGCTGGCCACTGGAGCGGGATGCCACCCAGCCGCCAATCGTGGAGAGCTCGAACGACTGAGGGAAGTGTCCCAGGGTATAGCCATGGGCTCTTAACTGGGATTCCACCAGTGGGCCGGGGGTGCCTGCTCCGAAGGTGGCGATCTGGCTTTCCCGATCGAGGTCCATCAGGCGGTTAAGATTTGCAAGACTGACGGTCAGAACCGGTTTGCCCTGGTCTACCGGGTTGATGTGGCCAGCCACGCTGGTGCCACCCCCGTAGGGGATCAGTTGGATATCCTTGTCGTTAGCGTAATGGAGCAGGGCGCGAACATCGGTACTGGTGTTCGGGAAGGCCACGCCGTCCGGGAACTCGCCAATATCACCGCTGCGCATGGCCAGCCAGTCTGGCAGGCTTTGGCCCCGGGCGTGCCGGACCCGGGTTTCCGGGCTTCGGTCAATCAGATCGTCAACTCGGGCATCCGAGGGCAACCGGGATCCCGGAACCTGCTCACAAGCGGCATCCAGGGTGATATCCGCCAGCGGGGAGCCGCCTCCCACACGATCTGTGAGAAAGGCCTGACCTTGCTCCGGTAATTCCAGTGAGAACTGTTCGTCACCCCATCCATTCCAGCGTCGCATTCTGTACTGCTCCATCGTTTATCGAATTGCGGGCATTCTAACGGCTGGCCGGCCGTTACCAGTGTCAGAGAGCGACAAGCTCACTGTCATTTGCCGACAATCGGTATTCACAGCGCGTTCTTCTCAAGGGCGGAGGGCTTCGGTCAGCCTGTCGTTAAGATCCCGCCAATGCTCCAGCTTCCGGGCATCGCCAATTCTGGCATTGTCGCCGGATGTGCGATTCAGCCACAGGCCTTCACCGTTGAAGCTGTAAACCGGTTCCAGATCGTTTCTCTGGGAAGCCGGTTTGATGTCATTGATCAGGTTGTCGAGAATCAACGGGTCGGAGCCCGGCGTTTTATACCAGGCCAGAACCATATGGGCCTGGTTCAACTCCAGTGCCTTGACGTAGATAATCCGGAGTTGGTCATCCGGGACGCCCATGGCCCTCAAGGTGAGGTACTTGGCGATGGAGAAATCTTCACAGTCACCGCCGTTGGTGGTGAGCAACTCCACCGGCGTGGCCCAGTAGTCTTCCTGGCCCCAGTGGCGGATGTCGCTGACAAACGTCACCCGGTTGAAGAAGGAATTAACCAGCCGAAGCTGGCGATCTGTCGGAGCGTTGGCAGCCAGCGCATGCAGGCGTTGCCAGTTCTCAAGCCGCTGGTGCGCGGCCTCGCCGAACTCTTCCAGCACATAGGTCATCAGGCGGCTGCTTAATTCAAGTGCGCTGACAACAGACACGGTAAGGATAAGGGGAAGCAACAGGGACTGGCGACGTGTAAGTCTGCTTGCCGCTTCCATGGCGGGCCTCAGTTGTTGTTCTGAAGCCGCTGGCGTAACTGTTCCAGCCGTTGACGGATTTCCTCTCGCCGCTGTTGCTGGTCGGCCGACGAGGCGCTGGTTTGGGGGCGTGCTCTTTGCACCTGAACCTCTTGCTGTGGGGGAGCTTCGTAGGCAGGCTCGTCATTGCTTGCGAAATCGTCCCCGGAGCGATCTTCGGTCTCCGGGAAGTAGAGGTTTTCCAGTTTGCCGGATCGTTCAATGATGACCCGATTGGCAAACACAGTACGAAGCCTGGCATTTCCGGGCAGTTCATCACCCACCAGAAAGGCCTCGGTTTTGCCTTTGTCGTCTTCGATCAGGGCGCTGCCGGGGAAGTCGCCGTCTGCTGCCAGCACACCGCGCAAGGACAGGCGAAGGTTGGTTTCCGGCAGGTTCTCTGTGTTGGTGTCTTCATTTTGCGGGGTGGCAGTCGCCGAGCCGAACACTTCCAGATCCGACAACTGAACATCAGGCACGGTTCTGGCCTGATCTGCACCTGTTGAAGCTTCCCGGGTCGGTTGGGGCGGGGTACGTTGGGTTTCATTCTGCCAGAACTGATAGCCTTGCCAGCCGGTCAGCGCCAGCATGGCCGTTGCTGCTGCTATGGCCAGAAGCAGCGGAGTCCTTCGATCAATTGCAAGCATTGTCGTTCCTGAATGCATTGGGAAATCGTAAAAAGCTCACAGGTTATCAGACTGCAATGAATTAGTGGCAGTATAGTGTATAGAGTTGTTCAGTGGTTCCCATTCCTGTGGTAGCCTTTTTGCTTACGCTGACAACGTGGAGGGCCGTCGTAATGGGTGGCCCCATAAGAACAATCAGTGACCAGACGGATTAACGAGGACGAGCTTGACCACCCAAACCGACATTCAGCCGCAGGATGCGCCGCTGGGCCGACTTCCCTTTACCTTCGCCAAGCGTAATGGAGTCATCCTTACCCGCAACGAAGAGGGCGAGCCGGTCATTCTCGTGCGCCCGGGGGCTTCCCACACCGCACTGGCCGAGGCAAACCGCGTGAGCGGTGGCCGGGCGAAGTTCTCTACCGTCGAACCGGACCGCTTCGACCAGGCCCTGAATGCCGCCTATCAGAATGATTCGGCGGAAGCCATGCAAATGGTGGAGGGGATCGGTGACGACATGGATCTGGCCTCCCTGGCGGACTCAGTTCCGGAAACGGAGGATCTGCTGGAGCAGGAGGACGACGCTCCCATTATCCGCCTCATTAACGCCATTCTTACCGAGGCGGTCAAAACCAACGCCTCGGACGTTCACATCGAAACCTATGAGAAACAGCTGATTGTCCGGTTCCGGATTGACGGCGTGTTGCGGGAAGTGGTCCAGCCCAAGCGGGCGCTGGCACCATTATTGGTCTCGCGGATCAAGGTTATGGCAAAACTCGATATTGCAGAAAAGCGGGTACCCCAGGACGGCCGCATTGCTTTGAGGGTGGCCGGCCGGGAAGTTGATATCCGGGTGTCGACCATGCCTTCGTCCAGTGGTGAACGGGTGGTACTGCGCCTGCTCGACAAACAGGCGGGCACCATTCGGCTGGAGTCACTCGGCATGGCCGGGCAGGATCTGAAAACCCTGCGCAAGCTGATCTATCGTCCGTACGGTATTCTGCTGGTGACCGGTCCCACAGGTTCCGGTAAATCCACCACGCTTTACGCCTCGCTGCAGGAAATCAATGATCGTAGCCGCAATATACTGACGGTCGAGGATCCGATCGAGTACAACCTGCCGGGGATTGGGCAGACCCAGGTGAACCCGAAAGTGGATATGACCTTTGCTCGGGGCCTGCGAGCCATTCTGCGCCAGGATCCGGATGTGGTGATGATCGGGGAAATCCGGGATCTGGAAACTGCGGAGATTGCCGTTCAGGCGAGTCTGACCGGGCACCTTGTGTTGTCTACCCTGCACACAAATACCGCCGTGGGTGCCATTACCCGTTTGATGGACATGGGTATCGAGCCTTTCCTGATCTCCTCCAGTCTTGTCGGTATCGTTGCGCAACGGCTGGTGCGGGTGCTCTGTACCCACTGCCGCGAGCCCTATATGCCTACCGAAGAGCATTGTGAGTTCCTCCAGCAGGACCCGGCCAACCCGCCCACCATCTTCCGCGCCAAAGGCTGTGAGCATTGTAACCAGTTGGGCTATCGGGGCCGGATTGGTATCTACGAAGTGGTCGAGATCACGGAAGAAATCAGCACCCTTATTCATAAACGCGCAGGGGAGCTGGATCTGGAACGGGAGGCCCGCCTGCACAGCCCGAGTATTCATGCCGATGGCGTTCAGAAGATTCTGGATGGCGTAACCACGGTGGAAGAAGTACTGCGTGTGACCCACCGGAGCCAGTAATCCATGCCGGCCTACGAATACAAAGCTCTGGATGCCAGAGGCAAGCAGAAACAGGGCGTGCTGGAAGCCGACGCGCCCAGAGCGGTGCGCCAGCAACTCCGGGAAAAGGGGCTGACCCCGCTGGCGGTAGAAGCGGCCGTAGAAAAACAGGCCCGTAGCAACCCACTGAGTAGCCGCGGCTCTCTGAGCGCAGCCGATCTCGCGCTGGTCACCCGACAGCTGGCCACGCTAATCCAGTCCGGGATTCCGGTCGAGCAGGCACTGAGTGCGGCCGCCCAGCAATCCACCAAGCCGCGGATTCGCAGCATGCTGATTGCTATCCGGGCCAAGGTGATGGAAGGCTACACACTGGCGGACAGCTTCGGTGAATTCCCCAAGGCCTTTCCCCGGCTCTACCGCTCCACGGTCGCTGCCGGTGAACATGCCGGGCATCTGGACCTGGTGCTGAACCGGCTGGCGGACTACACGGAAAGTCGCCAGGAAGCCCGCCAGAAGATTCAGTTGGCTGCGATTTACCCGATTATCCTGAGTGTCGTAGCTATTGCCATTGTGGTGTTCCTGCTCACCTATGTGGTGCCCGACATTATCGAGGTCTTTCTCAAGCAGGGACAGGAGCTGCCCGGGCTGACGGTGGCTATGCTCTCGGTGTCGGAATTTCTCGGCAGTTTCGGAGTCTACCTTCTAGTCTTGCTGGTGGTGGCGATCATCGGCTTCCGTTTCGCGTTGACGAAACCGGCGGTGCGCCTGAAGTTTCACAAGCGGCTACTTCACCTGCCGCTGTTTGCAGGCATGGTACGAGGCGTGAATACGGCCCGCTACGCCAGTACCCTGAGCATTCTGACCACCAGTGGTGTACCACTGGTTGAAGCGATGCGCATTGCCGGGGAGGTGCTTTCCAACGATTATCTCCGGCAGGAACTGCGGGAGGCTGCCCGGAAGGTCAGTGAAGGGGGATCGTTGCACCGTTCACTGGACCAGACCGGTTACTTCCCGCCAATGATGCTGCATATGATTGCCAGTGGCGAGGCCAGTGGCGAGCTGGACAGTATGCTTGAACGCACGGCCCGCATGCAGGAAAACACCCTGCAATCCAAGATCGCCGCTATTGTGGGATTGTTTGAACCCATGATGCTGCTGTTCATGGGGGCGGTGGTGCTGATTATTGTTCTGGCGATCATGCTGCCGATTCTGAACATGAGCAACCTGGTGGGATGATGGCCCGCCGTCGGGCCAGCAAGGAAGCCAGAAAACTTTTCTGAAAGCGACGAGAAACAACGGACCCAAGATGAGTGAAACTATGAGCATGAACCAACCGAAAGCGCTGGCCCGGACCAAGGGCTTCACCCTGATCGAAATCATGGTAGTGATGGTCATTCTCGGCCTGTTGGTGGCAATTGTGGCGCCCAACATCATGGGGCGCAGTGATCAGGCCAAAGTAACGGTGGCCGAAACCCAGATCAGTAACATCGCCAACGCACTGGACCTGTATCGCCTGGACAACAGCCATTATCCCTCTACCCAGCAGGGCCTTGAAGCACTGGTCAACAAGCCCAGCGGCAGCCCTGAGCCCAAGAACTGGAACCCGGATGGCTACCTGAAAAATGTTCCCGAAGACCCCTGGGGTAACAACTACCAGTATGTCAGCCCTGGTGTAGACGGGCCGTACGATCTGTATTCCTATGGTTCTGACGGCCAGGAAGGCGGGGATGGCGATGCCGCTGATATCAGCGTCTGGGACAGCGGGAACTGATTGATTGTGGGCCGCAGGGCTGACCAAAACGGCTTTACGCTGATCGAGATTCTGGTAGTCCTGATCATCGTCGGACTGCTGGCGGCACTGGCGGTGTTCAATATGGCCGGCAGCTCCCAGCAGCGCGAGCTGGAAAGCCAGGTTCGGGAGCTCTACCTCCTGATGCAAACGGCACAGGAACAGGCGGTTCTCAATAACCTGGAAATGGGCTTGCTGCTGGAAGAAGACGGTTATCGGTTCGTGGCGTTTCAGGATAAGACAGGCGAGTGGAAATCCTCAGGTGAGCGCATATTCCACAAGCGAACCCTCCCGGAATGGTTGACCGTTACCCAGTATATCGAAAGTGACGCTCCGCGACTGGCCTCGGCCGAGGATCGGCTCAGGCCAGACGTGGTGTTCTTCTCCAGTGGTGAAACCACACCGTTTGAAATCGAATTCACCCTGGGCCGGGACACTGACCTGATGCACGTGGTTGCTTCAGATGGCGTCTCGCCGTTGGAATGGCGCAAACCTGGTTCCGGGGATGAGTCATGAGTCGGCCTCAGCGTGGTTTCACCCTGATTGAAGTCCTCGTCGCATTGCTCGTGTTCGGTCTGATTGCAACGGCCGCCGCCGAAGTGGGCGGGAATTACATCACCAGTTTCGAGCGCATACGTGACAAGACGCTGGCAGGCTGGGTGGCGGAAAACCGGATTAACGAACTACGGCTTCAGGATGAGCTGCCAGGGATTTCGGAGAATTCGGAAGATACCGACTTCGGAAATTTCCGCTGGCGGGTCACCACCGTTGTTGAGGCTACGGCAGAGCCCACGATGCGGCGGATTGAGGTAACCGTAGCCAAATACTCCGGGGCGCAATCAGAACCGTTTGCCGTCCATACCCTGGCTGCCTTCCTGGGAGAAACCTGATGAGCATGCCCGCGCGCCAGGTCAGGTTAGCCGGGGAGTCCGGTTTTACGCTGATGGAGGTACTGATTGCCGTCACTATCACAGCCGTGATCGGGCTGGGTGTTTGGCAGGTGGTGAGCAGTGTAATGAACTCCCGGGACCGGGTGGATGAGGTTGCCCAGGCGTTCGACGGTTTGCAGAAAACCATGTTGCTGCTGGAACGTGACATCACCCAGATCATCAACCGGCCCGCCCGGGATGTTTATGGTGATTATTCACCGTCCTTAACCTCAAGGGATGATGCGTTTGCGTTGATGCTGACCCGCCAGGGTTGGCGCAATCCGCTTGGTCTCCGGCGTAGCGGTCTGCAGCGCGTCGGCTGGGAATATACCGGAACTGAACTGCGCCGTCGGTATTGGCCTGTGGTGGATCAGGGGCAGGAAGACGAAAGCCTGGACATTCTGATGCTGGACGAGGTTCTGGAGTTTGAAATCCGGTTTCTGGATGAGAACGGTAACTGGCAGGAGCAATGGCCGGAAGATGACGCTTTGGCGCAGATGACGCCGGGTACCCGACCCGACATCTCCTTGCCTCGTGGGATTGAGATTACACTGGAACATGAACGCTTTGGTGAGTTGGTCCGCACATTCAGCTTGCCGGATTTTGAACCGTCGCAGGCCCAGGCGGTGATCAATCAGCAACAGGAGACTCAGACCGAGTCGGAAGATGACGCGGCTGAAGACGGATCTGGCCAGGCCGCGGGCGGGGTGACCGGCAATGATTAAGTTTGCCGGGAGCAGGCAGCAGGGCGTCGCCCTGATCATGGTGCTGTTGGCGATGGCTCTGGTGGTATTGATGGCATCGGGCATGACCCGCCAGCAAAGCCTGCGGGTGTTCAAGGCTGGCCATTACCTGGCCCAGCAACAAGGCCAGAGTATTGCTCTGGGTGCCGAGGAATTTGCCAAGCGTATTCTGGTTCGGGACTACGAAGAGGATAAGGAAAACAGTGTGATGGTCGACAGCCCGGATGAGTTCTGGGCCATGCACGCTGCCATTCTGCCTCTGGACGACAGTGGTGTTGCCGAGGTCCAGATCGATGATCTTGGAGGAAGAATCAACCTGAATAATCTGGTCACCGCGAGCGGAGAAGTGGACCCCATCACCAAAGACCGGCTCACCCGGTTATTTCGTGCTCTGGGTATCACCGGCCTCACCGTAGACCCGCTCATTGACTGGATGGACGCCGACGACCAGGCCATCAGTGCTTATGGCGCCGAAGACGGCCAGTATCTGATGGCAGACCCTCCGTATCGCACTGGCAACCAGCCCTTTGTTTCCATTACCGAGTTGCGTCTGATTGAGGGCATGACCGAGGAAATCTATGCTGCGCTGCGGCCTCATCTGGTGGCACTGCCAGTCTCTGGCGTCGGCATTAACGTGAATACTGCGACGGCGCAGGTTCTGATGAGTCTGCACGAGGATATGAATGAGGCTCAGGCGGAATCGATTATTGCCAAGCGCGAAGAAGAACGATTCGAAAACCTTCAGGATTTCCTGGCACTGCCGGAGTTCTCGGGGATGGGCCTGAAAGCCAACGGGTTAACGCTTCAGACCCGTTTTTTTGAAGTTGTCTCACGGATTACCTACGATAATCGTGTCGTCAATATGGTCAGCACCGTGTATAGAAACCCGGAGGGCGAAGTCCGGACGGTTCACAGGGATACCGGGCAGAAGAATCGCATTACCAAGGAACCTTACACTTTCTCAGAAGGATAACCATGTCTTACCGCCTTTTTGTCCGGCCGGTGCCTCCGTATGCGGACCCGGACCAGAGCCCCGATGCCCAGCTGTTCAGCTGGGTGCTCCAGGATGCCAGTGGCGATGCTCAGGCCAGAGGCACGGCTGATACACGGGAGCATATCGAGCAAACGCTGGCACAGAATGCGCTGGAGAAAGTGCTGCTGATCGGGCTGATTCCCGGTGACGAGGCGGTTTTCTGTCTGGCGGATATACCGGCGAAACAGACCCGTTTTATTCAGCAGGCCCTGCCGTATGCCGTTGAGGAGCAGATAGCCCAGGACATTGACTCGGTGCATCTCGCGCTGGGGCCGCACACGCCTGAGGGCTACCGGGTTGCTGCCATCGATCGCGAGCAGATGGCCCGCTGGCGCCAACTGTTTTCTGGCTGGTACCACGCCCGTCTGGAGGCCGTCTATCCTGACGCTTCACTGTTGCCGGCAGCGGAATCCGGATGGGTGATCTGCCTGGATGCAGAGTCGGCACTCCTGCAGAGCCAGCGGGGAGAGTGGCTGCGCATGCAGGCAGATAATCTTCCGCTGCTTGCAGTGACACTTGCTGCGCCTTCGTCTGACGAAGTGGTGGCCGAAATTCCGGTGCAGCTATATGGCACCGAGGCAGATCTGGACGCGAGCCAGGCCCTGGTGAGCGAGCTTTCGGGAACCACCGGGCTTCTTCGTATCGAAAAGAAGCCGTTGGAGTTTTCAGTAACCGAGTTCCTGGCGTGGTCGTACCACCATCACCTGAGCCAGCCCATTAATCTGTGCCAGGGGGCGTTCGCGTTCAAGGCGGAGGGCAGCAGCCCCCTGAAACCCTGGAAGCCGCTTATCGCCGTAGCATCACTCTGGTTCGTGATCCAGATGGGGCTGGAGATCGGTATGGGAATCTACCAGCAGCAGCAAGCGGAGCAGCTTGAAAGCCAGGCCATGGCAGTTTACCGGAATGCCTTTCCCTCGGACCGCCGAACCCATGCCGGAAACGTACGACGTGTGATCGAAGGCCAGTTACGGGTTGCTGGCTCCCAGGGCTCTGACGTCGATTTTATCACCCTGATGAAATACACCGGCGATCAGTACGGCCGGCTGCAGAATCCCGGAGCTGTTACCTTTAACTCGATCAACTACAGCCGGAGCCGGGGCGAACTCGTGGTGGATATCCGGGCCGACAGTTATGATCGGTTAAGCCGTCTGCGTAACGGACTGGCCAGCGAAGGGCTGCAGGCCCAGATCGGTTCCGTGGTCAACGAATCCAGCGGCGCCCGAGGCCGCCTCACGGTCTCAGGAGGATAAGCCCATGTGGTCACGCATCAAGGATCAACCAGCCGTGGGCAAACTGATTGCTCGCTATGATCAGTTACCCACCCGCGACCGTCAGGCATTGACTGCTCTGGGTATAGCCCTGTTGCTGGCATTGATTTATCTGCTGATCTGGCAGCCGGTGACTCAGTTTCATGACCGGGCTGCCTCGAGTCGTGAGAATGCCGCAGAACTCCTGGCCTGGATGCGGGCTAACGAGACGACCATTCAGCGCCTGGGCTCGGCTGGTGGCGCAGCGACAACTGCGGCAGGGGCTGACAAGCCGGAAGACGGGCGGGCATTGATGGCCCTGGTGACTCGTTCAGCCGGAGAGGCGGGGCTTTCTTTGCAACGCTTCGAGCCCAGCGGTGAGGGTGCCATCCGGGTCTGGCTTGAAAACGCCGCCTATGCGGATGTGGCAGCCTGGCTTGAGCGTTTGCACAGTAATCATGGCGTGGTGATTGACCAGGCCGCACTTGATCGGGGCAATGGGCCCGGGCAGGTATCCGTGAGGCTTACGCTGGCGATCTGACCGGCAAGCGTGACCCCACACTAGCGAGGGAGCAACACGATGGCAGACAACAACAATAATGCTGAAGCTGTTCTGGTTCGCCTGGACGAGACGGCACGAAACGAGGCCCAGTCGGTGCTTTTTCATGCCTATCGGGAGGAGCCGACATTCCAGTACCTGTTCGATCACCGGAAACCCGGTTACAGCCAGAGGGTGAGGGCGACCATCCGGGAACTGATCGACCTTTATCTGGAGCTGAATCAGGATGCCATCGGTGTGATGGTGGACGAAACACTGGTCGCGGTTGCGTTTGTAGGTGAGCCGGAACTCAGGCTGAATCTGGCAGACCAGCTTGGCTGGCGGGTGCGTATGGTTCTGACGGCGGGCTTTTCATCTACGCGCCGGTATCTGGAGTATCATCGCAGGATTCGCGACCTTTTGCCGCAGAGGCAGGCGCATCAGTTGCCGTTGATGGGAGTCAACCCAAAATACCAGCACAAGGGGTATGGTCGGATGTTGCTGCAGGCAGTGGAGCGCCTGTGTGAGGAAACCCCCCGGGGCAGTGGATTGGTGCTCGATACCGGGAACAGCCGTTACCTGCCGTTTTATGAATCCGAGGGGTTCCGAAGCCTGGGCAAGATCCGGCTTGGTGATTTTGAAGACCACGTGTTGTTCCGGGAAGTGCTCGCAGACGAAGATCAGTCGAGTGAGCCCCGGCAGCAGCAATCTTGAAGTAAACAGGAGAAACAGTGTCTGAGAGCCATGATTTTGATCTGATCGTTATCGGGGCCGGTTCCGGCGGTGTCCGGCTCGCCCGCATGTCGGCCCAGCGCGGTGCGCGGGTGGCGGTGGTTGAATCCCGTTATCTGGGAGGAACCTGCGTTAACGTGGGTTGTGTTCCGAAAAAACTCTTTGTCTATGGAGCGCACGTCAGGGAAGAGCTCGAAGATGCAAATGGATATGGCTGGTCTGTGCCAACAGACGATGTCTCGTTTGACTGGCCAACGCTGGTCGCCAACAAGAATGCCGAGATAGAGCGCTTGAATGGCATTTATGGCCGATTGCTCGAGAATGCCGGCGTCACCATCATTGAGGGTACGGCCAGTCTCCGCGACCCTCACACGGTGATCGTTGGTGATAGAGCTTTTTCGGCAGCGCACATCACAGTTGCCACGGGCAGCTGGCCAGTGGTTCCGGATGTTCCCGGCAAGGAATTTCTGCTCACCTCCAATGAGATGTTTTACCTGCCACAGTTACCTCGCCACGCCGTGGTCTGGGGCGGTGGTTACATTGCCGTCGAGTTCGCCGGCATTCTCGCGGGTCTTGGTGTGGAGACCACGCTGCTGTACCGGGGCGAGCTGTTCCTGCGAGGGTTTGACGATGATATCCGCAAGTTCACGGAACAGGAGATGCGCAAGAAAGGCGTGGATCTCCGGTTCAATGTCACGATTGAATCTGTCGAGCAGTTGAATGCTCACTACCAGGTGAATCTGAGCGATGGCAGCAGCATGGAGACCGGGCTGGTTATGGCTGCGACAGGTCGCCGCGCGCTCGTAGACGGACTCGGGCTGACCGATCTGGGAGTGGAACTCAATGCTTCGGGTCATGTTGAGGTGAACGATCATTTCCAGACGGCGGTACCGTCCATCTCCGCCCTTGGTGATGTCATCGGAACGCCGCAGCTAACGCCGGTTGCGCTGGCGCAGGCCATGGTGCTGTCCCGGCGGCTGTTTGGTGATGGCCAGGGTGATATGGACTACAGCGCAATACCGACCGCTGTCTTCTGTCAGCCTAATATCGGAACGGTCGGGTTGACCGAGAAAGAAGCGCGGGACGCGGGGCATTCGCTGCGGATTTACCGTTCCGAGTTTCGCCCCATGAAGTACACCCTGAGCGGCCGTGATGAGCGCTGTCTGATGAAGCTGATTGTGGATGATAGTTCAGACAAGGTACTGGGCGCCCATATGGTTGGGCCGGATGCCGGTGAAATCATCCAGGGACTGGCGGTGGCTATTAAAGCCGGTGCCACCAAGGCCCAGTTTGACGCTACGATGGGCATTCACCCGACATCCGCTGAAGAGTTTGTCACCATGCGAGAGCCGGTGGCCTGACAGGGTGGATAGCGCCGGAGTGCAAAGCCTGCCAGCTCCGGCGCTCGTTATTACACGCGAATCCAGCGAGAGAGTACCTCCCGCAACGTATCCCTTCGCACGGGCTTGGTCAGATAGTCGTTCATACCTGCTTCTTTGCAGGCTTTCTCAGTATCCTCAGACACATCGGCGGTCAGTGCGATAATGGGTACGCCGCTCTGACCATTTCCCTGTTCCCAGTCGCGGATCATACGGGTGGCATCATAGCCATCCATTACTGGCATCTGGCAGTCCATCAGAATGACATCATAACCTTCGTGGTCATTTTTGATTCGTCTAACAGCATCGGTACCATTGGTCACGCATTCGGTCTGGAATCCGAACTTCCGCAACAGCGCTTCCGTTACTTTCTGGTTCACCAGGTTATCCTCGACCACCAGGGCCCGGGCGGTACCGGTCACCTGTTCCCGTGGCTCATCGGTTGGAGGATTCTGATAGGCTAGCTCGAAAGGCAGCTCGAACCGGAATGAGGATCCCTGGCCGATGTCGGACTCCACCTGCACATGCCCACCCATCAATTCGACCAGGCGCTGAACCAGCGACAGCCCAAGCCCTGTGCCACCGTGAGCCCGGTTATCGCCGGCGTCCAGCTGCTCAAAGCTGTTGAAGACACTTTGCAGTCGTTCCGCAGGAATACCAGAGCCTGAATCCTTAACCGAGCATTGGACGAGTACGCAGTGGTTTTCAAGCTCAAGCCAGTTCACCCGGATGCCGACGAATCCTTCGCTGGTGAACTTCAGTGAGTTGTCGATCAGCCCGGCAAGAATCTGCCTCACCCGCGGCGCATCTCCAAGCACGGCAGGATGCCGTGGCCATTCACCGAGGAACTGGAGATCCAGGCTCAGCCCCTGCTTTTCTGCGGCGTGACGGTAGGAGGCGACGCAATTGGTGAACAGGCTCTGAAGATCGAAGGCCTGTTGGTCCAATACCAGATTGCCATTGTCCATTCTGGCGTAGTCCAGGATATCGGAGATCACGGTCAGCAGGTCTTCCGTGGATTGCCGGGCCGTGGTCAGGTAGTCGCTCTGGCGCTTGGTCAACGGCTCTTCATGAATCAGGTCAACCATGCCGAGCACGCCGTTCAGGGGAGTCCGAAGTTCGTGGCTCATGGTGGCAAGAAACTCTGACTTGGCCTGGCTGGCGTGTTCCGCTTTCTCCCGGGCACTTTCAGAAATCGCCAGTGTCTGGTCCCGGGCAGACCGAAGTTGTTCCAGATGAACTGCGAGTTCGTTCAACTGTTGCTGTATCTCCGCAATTTCCCGGGCACTGCCCTTGCTGGAGACCGGTTGCGTGGTGTAGTCACCAACAATCAGCTTGCCAACGCGGCTGGACAGTTGTCGCATGGGCTGAAGGATATTGTTCAGGAAATGGTTTGCCAGCAGCAGGCTGAACACCAGCAAGGCAAAGCCCACGGTCAGGGAGCTCCAGAGAATATCCTGCCTTCGGGTTTCCAGAACGTCGGGGTTCACCCCGACTTGCACCAGTCCCACCCGAAGCGATCCGGAATTGAAGTTCCAGCCGCCGGTAAACCAGTCACCCGCTCCACCAGAACCGATCTCCAGTGGTTCCTGCAGAATCTCGGCGTCATAGATGTCGAAGATTCCGTCTGCTGTATGTTCCGATTCGATACCTCGGCTGACAAAACCGAGCTCTTCGCCAACGACGTCGGTCACGCGAATCCAGTCTGCTTTGCTGCGTTTCAGGGACTGCCCGAGGACCTGCTCCAGAGCCGTTGAGTTACCGGAGACCACGGCATACTCAAGTGCTGGGGCGAGGCTGTCTGCGAGCATCTGACTGCTTTGGGCCAGATCCAGACGGGCATCTTCGAGACGGGCTGAGGTAAAGAAAACCATCAACGCCACAAAAATCACGACCGCGGGCAGGGCGCCAAGCAGGAGAAGGCGCCGCGAGAGCGACATGCCGGGAGTGTTGGCTGTGTTGCTCATTGGCCGGCCTCCTGGTTGTTCTCGCTAATCATGTTTTGTACCGCCTGGGCAATCCACTCCCGTTCTGGCATCGGGATGTTCAGGGATCGCGCAACCTGCTGGTTTACCTCAACCCGGTATTCGTCCGGGTAGGTTGGCGCCGGGAAGGTACCGGAGTCGAAATAGGCTATCAGGTGACCGGCTGCAAGCTCAGCCATCTCAATGAACGGCGCGTAGCTGGAGGCGAGGGCGCCGGCCTTGACGTAGGCCTGGCTCGGGCCGATCAGGATCTTGTTCCTGCGATAGGCGGTTAGCAGAATGTGTTTGATATTGCGTGGGTTGTAAATGGCATCATCCTGTCCGGCAAGCAGAAAATCACCGAAGCTGAGGGCACGAATCAGGCTTGGGATAAGTTGATCCTCGGTATCGGCAATAAAGACCTTGGCCTCCAGGCCGTAGGGTGCCAGTTGATCGATGAGGGGTTCGTAAAGTTCTACGCTTTCGGTCGTGGCAAGCAAGGCGACGCGGGTTGCCTGGGGCAGGATGACCTTGCCGGTCAAGGCTTGCCGTAATAAGGGCGCATCGTAATAGACGGCAGAAACCTGGCCGGAAAATCGTGTGGTATACCCCTCGATGAAATCCTTATCAACCAGTAATGCCAAAACCGGAAGATCTCTGTTGGCCTGGCGCACCCGTGAGAATGCGGCAGGCCCTATTGCGATCACTGGTTCATTCTCGAGAACGGCGAGCTGGCTTTCAGTCAGTGGCTCCAGTGTGACCTGGTCGCCAAGCTGTTCTGTCAGCAGGCGAGCAACGTGGTCATCCAGAGCCGCGTTTCCAGATCCAGCAATATAGGCTGATCCGGTCCCCGATTCCTGGCCTAGCGCGAGACCAGAATTCACGAACAGCAAAGCCATCAGCCAGACCAACATAGAGGTGAATCTGGCAAGTTTGAGTGTACGGCCCGTTGTAACGTTACCGTTAGGGTTGAGCATCGTCTGACAGCTGGCCCATTCCATTGACTGTTTAGTTTCCTGCCCTGCACACCGTCAAAAGCGAATACCGGCTTCAACAAAAAACTGGTTATGATCTTCGATGTTGTTGTCTGAGCTTAGCTCAGGTTCCCGGTTCAGGTAATGTTGCATGGATAGCGCGATTTCAGCCGTATAACGGGGCTGGAATATCTGTTTCACCAACCGGGTATCAAAGCGTTCAAACCGGGTGTTGAATTCGTCGGCCCAGTAAAATGCACCAGACCACTTAAAGCCTGCGGGAAGATCCTGAATAATCGCCAGGCTACCCGAGTGCCGGACAGACATCCGCTCCAGCAGTTCGGTCATGTAGCGCTGCTCGTTTTCGTTTACCGTGCCGTCAGATTCCAGAATCGGCGCGCCGGTATACCAGGTCTCCTGATCAAGATAACCGTAGCTTGCTCGAAGCAGGGTGCCGGGAAAATCGAGGCTGGCTTCAACCTCAAAGCCCTTCTGGTCAACGGCCACGTTGTTTTCCAGCGTCCACTCCTTGAGCTGGATAACGCCACTGATCATGTCTCTGAGCTCATCGCGAAAGCCTCTGACTTCAAGCGAGAACAACGCTTGATCCAGAGGAAACTGCCCGAAGTAGCTGATTTCGTGAGAGGTTATGGTCTCCTCCTCAAGATCGTTACCCAGTGTGAGGATACCTGTTTCCTGGGCGGCGTCCTCAATCGTGACGCGGCGACCATCAAGGTCAGAATAGATTGCCGGTCTGACATTACGCAGGGTGTATCCCCAGTCAGGGCTTTGTTCAAAGCCATCAGGAGTTCTGACAGCCTGGGAGAACACAAACCTCAGGGCGTGGTTATTGTTCACCACGAAGTTTGCGGCTGCGCGGGGAGAGAAATAGCTGTCGCCTGTGGTGCTGGTTCGCTCCCAGTTGCCGCCGGCATTAAAGGTGACCCATTGCCAGGGACTGTATTCCAGGTTGCCGAACAAGCGGGACTGATAGTTGTTTCCGCGCCCGTTGAAGTAGGTTTCTGAACGGAAGATATCTTTACGGAAACCCGCGCCGGAAACCAGTTTCAGGCTGTCGCTGACAATCAGCGTATCCTGAGCTTCCAGTTCAATCCGGGTATCTTCGGAATCTGCATCCACTACTGCAAAAGCGTCGGGACCGCCCTGGGATATGAAACAGCGCCGTTCCCGCCCGCCGGCCGTGTACGTGTACTCGTACAATGGAGTGTTGTTTCGGAGGCATTCCACCGTGCTGTCCGGGAAACTGATGGCATATTCCTGGCGCCGGTCAAAGTTCTCAACGCTGGCCTGCAAGTGGATGAAATGCTCGCTTGAGAAACTATGGTTGAGCTTGCTTTGCAGATAGTAGTCCCGCACGTCGATGTCCGGATGGTCCAGCGGATTGAGTTCGCCGCTTTTGTCCTTGTCCTGGTATTTGGTGCCATCGACCACGCCGCCCTGAAGTTCCAGGTTAGTCCCCGGCGTAAATGTCAGTCGAGAATCGTAGATAAAAGAGTTGATATCGTGGCCATCATTGAACGGGAAGCGTTCATCGTCATCGACCTGATAATCAAATCCGTCGAACTTGCGTCTCTCGAAACTCAGGCGCCAGTCGTAACTCGAATCCGCATTGCCGGTGGAGGCAAACGTGCGCAGGTAGCCTCTGGAGCCACTGGTGACCGTCGTTTCCAGGTTGGCGCTGTCCGCAGGATCCCGAGTAATGATGTTGATGGTGCCCAGAAATGCGTTGATACCATAGGCGGCCGAATTCGGTCCTCTGGCAACCTCAATGCGCTCGATCAGCTCGAGGGGCACAGGCATGGTTTCCCAGTCCATGTCGGACAGGGTTGCCCGGTGAGCCGTCCGGCCGTCTACCAGAACCTGCATTCTCCGCTGTTCGTAGTGGACTGTGCCGTGGTAGGTAACCACGGGCTGATGGCTGCCAACAAAATTCACCACCATGCCAGGCACCAGTCGGAAGACTTCGTACAGGTTCCGTATGCCCAGTTCCCGGATAAGATCGCCGTCAATCACCGTGGTGCTGCCGGGTACACGGGTTTTAGGCTGACGTAGCCGGGTGGTGGTCAATACCTCGGGAATGGTGCCATTGAGCCCGGGTATGTCATCATCAAAACTGGATTCCAGGGTCTGGGCGGTGCCGGGTATTGCCACCCCAATCAGGGCCGCAGAGAGGGAAACCGACAACCACAAGCGTCCGTGCAAGCGATGAAGAGAGCGTTGCTTTGCAAACAGGTAATTCGTAATGGCCATGTGTGTCGTTCTATAATTTGCCGAGATGAAAATATTGTTATGGTTCTCAACTAATCCTAAGTGAGAGAGCCCCGTTTGTCTCCATAAAGAATACAGATTTTCCATTATCGGAGTTGCTGTTGTATGAACTGTTGGGATCTTCTCGGAATTGAGCCGACTGGCGACCAGGATCGGATACGCCAGGCCTACGAGCGTCAGTTGAAGTTTGCGTCAGGCGATGAGGCCCGGGCCCTGGAGCGGGCCTACCGTGAAGCGACCGGTGGCGCGGAGCCCCAATCGACGGCCAATGCGCCGGACGGAGTCCCGTCATCAAGCCCGACAGACAATGATTCCGGACAACTCCGCTATGAAGACGCTGATTCCCGGGCGCTGACGTCCGAAGAGGCCCAGGTTACCCGGGAAGTCATTATCCAGATCAGGGCGTTGATGAACGATAATTACCGCCAGCAGGATGTTGCTATCTGGAAGGCCATCCTGTGTGAACCCCCGGCAGATCGTGTTGATGTTCGCCGGGAGATTGGTCGCCAGTTGGAGCCCCAGGTTCGCCCGCTGGCAGAAAACGGCGCGCTTCCGGCTCCGGTCGCGCGCTTTCTGGGGGACTGGTTCGAGTGGTTCAGCCTGAAAGATGTTGTTGAAGAGCCGGATCCACGGACTTACCCGGAGTCGGATATGCTATCTGGCCGAGGCATGGGGGAGGGGGAAAGCGATTCCGCCGACCAGCCTCCACAGATGGTGAATTTCTGGCCGGCGGTTATTGGCTGGATTGTGGGTTTAGCGATTCTGGCAACCATTTTCGGAGGCATGGGCGGGGGCTGATTTTGCCTGTTGAATTTTCTCACGATACTTCTGCGCAAGAATGGCCCCGACAATCACCTGGATCTGGTTGTAGCACATAATCGGCAACACGATCATGCCAAACCCCGGATGGCCAGAGAACAGCACTTTGGCCATCGGCAAGCCAGACGCCAGGCTCTTCTTCGAACCACAGAACACCACCGCGGCTTCATCCTCCAGACTGAACCCCAGCTTTCGTACCATCAATCGAGCGATCACCATAAACAGCCCCAGCAAACCGAAGCAGATCAGAATGGCCAGGACGATGGCCTGTATCGGAAGGTTCTGCCACAGGCCACTGACCACGGAATGAGAGAAGGCCGAGTACACGATGATCCAGATCACACACTGGTCATAGCGCGCCATTAGCGACTCATTGCGGGACAGGTAGCCGCCGAGCCAGGGGCGCAGGGCATGGCCAACCGCAAATGGCAGCAGTAGCTGAAGCACGATGTCTTTCAGTGCCTCGGCAACCGAGAACTCTCCGGCGCCCGAGGTGGATACCAGGAGCAGCAACAAAAACGGTGTCAGCATCATGCCGAACACATTGGATGCGGCCGCACTGCAGATGGCAGCCGGTACGTTGCCCCGGGCCATGGCGGTGTAGGCAATCGAAGAAGATACAGCGGATGGAAGTACGCCCAGATACAGAAAACCCAGCCCCAGGTCTTTGGGCATCCACTCGGGCGCAATAGTGCTCAGTTCATTGACCGGCAGTACGGCAAGGGGGAAAAACACGAAGGTGAGGGCGGTAATCAGGATGTGCAGCCGCCAATGGGTGGCGCCGTCGATGATCTGCTGTCTGGACAGAGCTGCGCCATGAAAGAAAAACAGTAAGGCCACCGCGATGGTGCCTGCGGTGCCGAGCGCTTCTGCCGCCTGTCCCGTTACCGGCAGGAACGAGGCGAGAACAATGGCGCCAAGTAACAGCAGGGTAAAGGTGTCTATCCGGAATTTCACAGCTTACTCCTTACCACTGAGGGCATTGAGGCTTGGTGTCAGAAGCGCCCTCGATAGTGCCTCCGCTTTATCGGAATCTTTCCGGCGAATGGCTGCCAACAGCAGTTCGTGGTCTTCCTGGCTGGGTTCCGGGAGATCTGAATCCATTTCGGTTCGCTCGATGGTCTGGCTAACCGCGTGAGAGAAATAGTCGTAGAGCTCAATCAGGGCAGAATTGTGAGATGCTCGCACCAACGAGTGATGAAACCGCTCGTCGTGCCGTATACGTTCGGCAATGACCTCTCCGGCCGCCGCTCGCGCATCCAGGGCCTCGGTCATGGCTTTAAGGTCCGCTTCGTTGCGGCGTCTCGCTGCCAGGCGTGCCGCTTCCGTCTCCAGCGTAATCCGGACCTCAATCTGTTCTGCCAGTCGGCTTCGGGCAATTCTCCGAAGTGTTTCTCCGGCGTCCCTGTTTGCGCGCACGTAGGTCCCGTCTCCCTGTCGGGTTTCCAGCATGCCAACGTGCACCAGAACCCTTACGGCTTCGCGGATTGTATTGCGACTGATCCCTAAAGCCTCGGAGAGCTCTGCCTCGACGGGTAAGCGAGTACCTACCGGCCATTCCCCGCTCTCAATCGTTTTCCGGAGACTGTCAATGGCGGTTTCGACCAGCGACCCTTTGCGGATTGGTGTTAGCATAATGGATCATCCCTCTATATGGTGATCCAATCATCCTATGTTTAAGTGTCTGATTCAACTCTGGCTTAAAAAACTCATGAGAGACCTCGGCGGGGCGGTTCCGTGCTGCCAGGCTCAGGCGTTCACCGGGTCAAGAAACTGGTAGTCCGCGGTATCCACTGACCGGGTCGCAAACCGGTAACTGAAGGTGAAGCCGGGCCAGTTCACGGTGTTTCGCCCATGCTCGTCCAGGTACCAGGAGCTGCAGCCAGCGTCCCATACACTGCCTTCCAGCCCGCGCTGGACCACCTGGCAGTATCGGCTCTGGCGATCCTCCCGCACATCCATGGCCGCGCCGGGGTAGCGGGAGAGGGCGTCCAGGGCACTTAACACGTACCGGTACTGAGATTCGAGCATGAACAGAATCGAATTGTGTGCCAGGTTGGTATTCGGGCCATAGAGCATGAAGAGATTGGGGAATCCACTGACTGAGATGCCTTTGAAAGCTTTGCTGCCGTTGGACCATGCGTCATTCAGCGTCAGACCCTCACGGCCGGCAATGTGGATGGGCGAGAGAAACTCGCTGGCCCGGAAGCCAGTTCCGAAGATGATGATGTCGGCAGGCCGGTGTTCGCCTTTTTCAGACACAATCCCGGTCTCGTCTATTCGGGCTATGCCGTCTGTGAGCAGGTTGACGTGGGGCTGATTGACCGCTCGGTACCAGTCGTTGGAGATCAGGATTCGCTTGCAGCCAATGCGGTAATCGGGGATCAAATGGTGGAGTTTATCCGGGTCTGTTACCCAGCGGCGGGCTTCTTTCCGGGCCTGATGGGCGAACAGATCCAGAATCCACGAGAAACGGGTAAATGCCAGAGCCCGGGATTCGTTCTTCCAGTAGATGAGGCCCCGGTAGAGGCGGTCCCACAGTGGCAGCTTTTTAAACAGTGTTTGCTCAAACTGGTGAAACGGCCGGTCCGGCTTGGGCAATACCCAGGCGGCTGAGCGCTGGTAAAGGTCCAGTTGCCCGACCAGTGGCGTAATTTCGGGCACAAACTGAATCGCGCTGGCGCCGGTTCCTATTACCGCAACGCGCTTGTTGCGAAGCTCGGTGTGGTGCTGCCATCGGGCGGAGTGAAAGCAGGCGCCCCGGAAGGTCTCGAGCCCCGGAATGTTCGGTATGGCTGGCCGGTTCAACTGGCCAGTGGCGGTGATTAACACGTCGGCGTTGAATGTGTCGCCGGTTTCGGTCACCACGCGCCACTGGTTGCTGTGATCGTCAAATGTTGCGGACGTTACCGCCTGATTGAACTGGATGTGAGGCTCCAGTTGGTATTTGGTAACACAGGCTTCCATGTATTCGAGGATTTCAGGCTGAGCTCCGAATTTCCGGCTCCAGTCGTGTTTGGGCTCGAACGAGTAGGAGTAGAGGTGGGACTGAACATCGCAGGCCGCGCCGGGGTATGTGTTGTCACGCCAGGTTCCGCCCACACCGCCGGCTTTTTCCAGCAGAGTCAGGTCCGTAAATCCTGCCTGTTTGAGTTTGATGGCCATACCGATTCCGCCGAATCCGGTACCGATAATGAGAACAGAGGGTTTTCGGGTGCGAGCGTGGACCATGGATAATCCTTGTTATTGTTGTACACCAACGACTATAACGGCCTGTTTGCGTAATACATAGGCCGAATCAACCAGATTGATTGTCCGAAAAGGTCAGTAACTCCTCGGCTTTCTGAGCCATCAACTCCCGCAATACCGGCGACTCAAACTGGCGCCGGATACGAATGGCGTAAAACTCTTCGAATACGCCGGGCAGGGCACCGTAGTCCTTCAACTCGCCGTTTCTCAACTCATCCCGGACCACCACCGGCGGCAGTATGGCGTAGTGGCCGCTGTCCCGGGTCAGCAAACGCATCATGGCCATGTCGTCTACTTCAGCGATGATTACAGGGTGAATGTGGTGGTGCTCACAGAGCTGATCGAAGGCCTGCCGTATGTTGTTGTCAGGCCCCGGCAGAATCAGGGGTCGGTCGCGCAGAATATCGGGAAATCCAGGGGCATTCTGGCTGCCCGGCGGCCCGATTACGCTGACCGACTGGCGGGCTATACGGCGTGAGCGCCAGGGCGTTTCTTCGTCACCTTGTACTGGCTGATTCGACAGAATCAGATCGAGTCGGTGCGCTGACAAACGGCGAAGAAGGTCGTCAAGGCTCCCGCTTTGCAGCTTGAGCTCCAGATCTTTTCGTCCCAGCAGGGGCCGCAGGAAGCCTTCCTGAAAGTTTCTGGAGAGGGTTGCGACCGCACCGACTTTCAGAGTTTCCCGGTTGGCCTGACGCCCGGTACGAAACAGCGCCTCTAGTTCCTCCCCCTGGCGGAAAATCTCTTCAGCGTAGGTAAAGGCGACCCGCCCGGCCTCCGATAGTCGAAGTCGACGTCCCTCCCGGACAAAAAGATCGTAGCCAAGGCTTTCCTCCAGCTTTCGTATCTGGCCGGACAATGCGGACTGAGAGATATGAAGTGATTCGGCCGCCCGGGTGAGGTGTCCGGTTCGAGCCACAGTCCAGAAATAGTAAAGGTGATGGTAGTTCAGACGCATGGTGGCCTCTTGTCTGTTCTTTAAAAGTGAACGATTTAATCTTTATAAACCATTTTATGTATGAGTGCATTAACGGCAAAGTAGGCGTGAACCTGAAGGAGCCCAACATGACAACACTTACCACGACTGCTTCGCTCGTGCTGTTGATGGCCTGGCTGGCCCTGCCTGTTGCCCTGCTGGCGCTGGCTGGATTCGCCAACTGGACGAAAAACCCTCTCAAACTGGCTCATTGCTGGCGCCTGGCGGAAAGCGGTTTCAGGCTGTTGCTGCTGGCAACTGCCACGATTGGTGCAGTCCTGTTGTTTGACCGGCTGGTGTTTGATACCGGTCTGCCGGAGCTCGGCATTCGACTGGGACTGTTCCCGGACGGATTGGCGGTATGGATGGCTCTGATGGTCTGCTTCATTGCCTGGGTCATTCTTCGCTATACCCGGGATTACCTGCGTGGCGACCCGGCTTATAATTCGTTTTTGCCCTGGTTCCTCACTACCGTGGTCAGTGTACTGGTGCTGGTGTTTACCGATCACTTGCTGGTGCTGGCTGGTGCCTGGGTGGGGGTAAGCCTCTCATTGCACCAGCTGCTGACGCTGTACGCGGAACGGCCACAGGCTCGCCTCGCGGCAGCTCAGAAATTTATTGCCAGCCGGCTTGGCGATGCCGCCATTCTGGCAGCCGTACTGTTAATCTGGAATCACTACGGCAGCTTCCGCATCCCTGAAATCTATGCTTTGGGCGAACACCTGGGCCGTGAATCCCAGTCGCTGACCATCGCTTCTGTTTTGCTGGCGGTGGCAGCTGCGCTCAAATGTGCCCAGCTGCCGTTCCACGGTTGGCTGATCCGGGTGATGGAAGCTCCCACCCCTGTGTCAGCACTTCTGCATGCGGGCGTAGTCAACCTGGGCGGTTTCCTTTGGCTGCGACTGTTCCCGGTGTTTGAAGGCTTCACGGCAGGGCACATGATCCTGCTGGTTGTTGGCGGGGCAACCGCCATCGTCGCGGTGTTCACCATGATGACCCAGAATTCAGCGAAACATGGCCTGGTCTGGTCCACCAATGCCCAGATGGGCTTCATGCTGTTCGAGATTGCGCTGGGCGCCTACACGCTGGCACTACTGCACCTGCTGGCTCACTCCCTGTACAAGGCGCACTCGTTCCTGGCCGTTGGCCGTACCGTTAAAGTCTCCCGGATTGCGTTTTCAGAGCAAATCAGCAAGTCGCAAGCCGGTCTCGCACTGCTGGCTTCTGGCCTGGCCGCCGCCTTGCTGTGGCAGGCCCCACAACTGGTAGCCCATAAGCCGGTACTGGCGGCCTTGCTGGTGTTCGCGGTTGGCGCTGCCGTTCTGGGTACCCCGGGAGCAAGCCAAAAAGGCGCCCGTGTCGTCGTGTTGCTGCTGGCCGTTACCCTGGTCCCCCTGTACGGGGTGCTTAACTGGCTGCTGAGCACCGCTTTGCCTCAGACCGCGCACACAGCCTTGCCGGTTGGTGCTGAGTGGTTCGCCTGGGTAATTCTGGCCGTGCTGTTTATGTTGTCGCTGGTGCTATTCGCCCGCCCGCAGGGCGTGGTGGCGCAGAAGCTCCACTGGCACTTCAGCCAAGGACTCTATCTCGACAAGCCTTTCGAAAAGCTTACCCGCCGCTGGGCACAAACCTGGCTCAATGCCCACGGTAAACCGGCCGACATCCGATTGCGGCACGGGGCTCTGACTGGAGAAAGATCATGAACGCACCTGTTACGTATTCTGCTTCCTGTGAACAGGTCATTCCGGAGCTTGTTAATGAAGCCTGCGAACGAATTGCGCCCATCTGGCCGTTAGATCGCTGGATTGCGGTTAACCCCTGGTGGGGCAGCAGGACTGGACCTGTCGAAAAGGTTTCCCGAGAACTGGACAACCTGTTCGGGGCAGGGTTGTTGATGCCTCCGGCTTTCTACCGGGAAGCCTGGGATGGCGGTCGTATTCAGCGTCCGCACCTTGAGGAAGCTGCCCGCGAAGCGGGTTTGAAAGATGATAGCCAGGCGCTCCTGGCCCAGCTTTCCGGGGCGGCATCAAATCAGCCCGGGTTTGTGTCGGCTCTTGGTTACACCCGCCGTGGTCAACAGGAACCGTCCCTCGAGGAGGTCCGGGAAGAGATCGGCCGCGCCTGTGCGCGCTACTTCGACCTGCGTCAGAATCGCTGGCGGGTTTCTGGTACAAAACAGGATCTGTATCAGTTCTGGCTTAGTCAGTCCGGACGCTCTCTGGCCCGGAAAGCCAGCGTGGAAATGTTGCTGAAGCCTGACTGGCAGGAAGCGGCTGCAACGGTAGCCCGTGAGTTGCCTTACAGCAGCCGCCAACTGCCCCTGGTGATCCACCACCTGCTCGGCCATTTGCTGGGCTGGGCATCCTGGTGCAGAGGTGTGGACTGGCGAGCAGCACTGGGCGATCCTCATGAAAGCGGTACCGAACACTTCTGCGCGCAATTGGCGACCATCTGGCTCATTCATGAGGCCCATGCGCTGATCAATATGACTGAGGCAGAGCGTGAGAGCTGGCAGAATCGTTACGTCAATGCGTTCGATCTGGCGCCGGCCTCCGCTAATGAACAGGCACTCTGGATATGGCATCGGGCCTATGAGCTGGCCTGGCAGTCCCGTTTCCTTGACGATATCCGCTCCAGTGAGCGGAGCTCGCTGGCGGAACCGGATCCTGTGGCGGAAGTGCAGGCCGCCTTCTGCATAGACGTAAGGTCCGAAGTCATTCGTCGACAGCTGGAGAAGGTATACCCTGAAATCAGAACGCTTGGCGTGGCGGGCTTTTTCGGCATGCCCATTGTTCATCACAGGCATGGTCCAACCGATGACGAAGCCCGGCTGCCGGGACTGCTGGCGCCGGTGTATCGGTACTCGGAAACCCTGGGCAGTCCGTCAGAAGACCGGGAGCTGGACCGGAAACTGGACAGCCGCGAACAGGTTCGGGAGTCCGTACGCCGGGCCAAATACTCCAGCCTGTCTACATTCACACTGGTGGAAACCACTGGCCTTGCCTGGGCCTGGAAGCTGGTTCGCGACAGCCTGAACAGAAACTCTGCAAAAGCAGAGGCGGTGGAACCCGGCAGGCTCCACCACTGCGTGGACGGCTATCCTTTGTCAGATCCTGAGCGGGTAAATCTGGCGGAAGGGCTTTTGCGGGCGATGTCCCTGACCAAAGGCTTCGCCAGCGTGTTGTTGCTGGTGGGCCATGGTGCCCATACGGACAACAACCCCAACGAAGCTGGTCTGGCCTGCGGAGCCTGTGGCGGCAAAAATGGAGGGGTAAATGCCAGAGTGGCTGCCGAGCTGCTGAATGACCGGCAGGTGAGGGCGGGCCTGGCAGAGCGTGGCATTGTTATGCCCGAGAGCACCATTGCCCTGGCGGCTGAGCATTGCACGATCACGGACAGAATAACCATTTACGGGCGGGACCAGGTGCCCGACAGCCATCAGCGGGTATTTAATACGCTGGTTGAGAAGCTTGAGGCTGCTGGCCAGGCCTGTCGCAGAGAAAGAGCCACCAGTCTTGGGCTTAATGGCAAGACCGATGATGACCTGCTTGCCGAACTCAAACGCCGGACTCGCAACTGGGCGGAAGTGCGGCCTGAGTGGGGCCTGGCCAACAATGCCGGGATGGTGATCGGCCCGCGTTCACTTACTCGCTCACTGGATCTCGGAGGGCGCTGCTTCCTGCACGACTATGATCCGTCGCAGGACCCGTCCGGAGAGGTTCTGACCCTGCTGATGTCTGCGCCCATGGTGGTGGCAAACTGGATTAATCTGCAGTATTTCGGTTCCGTTGCCAGGCCGGATATCTTCGGTGCCGGCAACAAACTGCTGCACTCGGTGGTTGGCGGCAACCTGGGTGTCGTCGAGGGGAATGGTGTCGATCTCAAGATCGGACTTCCGTTGCAGTCAGTATTCGACGGTGAGCACTGGCGCCATGAGCCAATGCGCCTTGCGGTGGTGGTCGATGCACCGGCGGAACGTATTGAAGCGGTAATCCGGGGTAACGCCGATGTCCGGGCTCTGGTGGAAAACCGCTGGCTCTGGCTGCACCGAGTGGAGGGCGACCAGACGCTGCGTTACGACGACGGCAGGTGGGTAACCACCTGACCGCCGATCACATATTGCTGGCGTTGGCTGCCTCGGTGTATTGCCAGTCGATCGTTCTCGGTTGAACGCTGTCGGCGACAAAGAGGTGGCCAACGTCTGGTACCGCGTACCAGAGTTCACCACGGGTGGGGTTCTGGCGCGCAAACTCCGCATGGCTCATGCCGATTTCCCAGATTTCATCGCTCTGCCAGCCTTCCGGGGCAAGTTCGATACGCACTTCCGAGCCGATCAGGCTGATGGCTTCAATGCGCAGGGGCAGGCGGGCCTTGGCCGCGGGGGATCGGGACAGCTGAACTTCGTGGGGGCGCAGATAGAGCTGGGCTTCCTGATCTTGACGAATCCCCGGCAAGGATACCCAGGCATCGCCCTGAACCAGTTTCTGACCTTTCACCAAGCCCGACAACACGTTGACGTGGCCCAGGAAGTCGAAAACGAACCGGCTTTCTGGCCGGGCATATAGTCCGGTCGGTGAATTCACCTGTTCCACCTGACCCTGGCTCATAACCACCACCTGGTCTGACAGCTCCAGCGCTTCTTCCTGATCGTGGGTCACGAAAATGCTGGTGAAGTGGTACTCGTCATGCAACGCTCGCAGCCAGCGGCGCAAATCCTTTCTTACTTTGGCATCCAGGGCGCCGAAGGGCTCATCCAGCAGCAGAATACGAGGCTGAGTTGCCAGCGCGCGAGCCAGAGCAACACGCTGTTTCTGCCCACCAGACAGCTGTGCCGGATAGCGTTTGGCCAGTTCGGGCAACTGAATCATCTCGAGCAGCTTGGCCACCCGTTGGCGGATTTCCGGTTTCGAGGGACGCTGCTTTTTGGGGAGCGACTCCAGGCCGAACGCGATGTTCTCGGCAACGGTCAGGTGCCGGAACAGGGCGTAATGCTGAAACACAAACCCGATGTTGCGGTCGCGAACGTGTAACTGGCTGACATCGTCACCACCGAACAGGATGCGGCCGGAATCCGAAGACTCCAGTCCGGCAATAATCCGGAGTAAGGTGGTTTTGCCGGAGCCAGAGGGGCCGAGAAGGGCGGTGAGCTGGCCTTCGGGAATATCCAGAGAGACATTCTTCAGCGCCTGAAAGCCGCCGAAGTGCTTGTTGATCTGGTCAATGGTGATACTCATGTCACGCACCTCCTTCTTCGGGCGTCGCGTGTTCAGCTCGGGACTGACGCCATTCGACAAATGCTTTTGCAATCAGTGTCAGGATGGCGATACCGGCCAGCAGCGAAGCGCTGGCAAAGGCCCCGACAATATTGTAATCCTGATAAAGCAGTTCAACATGCAGCGGTAAGGTATTGGTTTCTCCGCGAACATTGCCGGATACCACCGAGACCGCGCCGAATTCACCCACGGCCCGGGCGTTGGTCAGCACCACACCGTAGATCAATGCCCACTTGATATTAGGCAGTGTGATCTTGCGAAAAATCCGCCAGCCGGAAGCGCCCAGCACCACGCCGGCTTCTTCCTCCTCGCTGCCTTGTTGCTGCATCAAGGGGATCAGCTCCCTGGCCACAAACGGACAGGTTACGAATACGGTGACCATCACGATGCCGGGCCAGGAGAACATCAACTGAACGTCGTAGTTGCTCAGCCAACTGCCCAGCCAGCCGTTCCGGCCATAGAGCAGCAGGTACAGCAGACCGGCAACAACCGGTGATACCGCAAATGGAATATCGATCAGGGTGATCAACAGCTTGCGCCCGGGAAAACGGAACCGAGTAACAGACCAGGCGAGGGCTGTCCCGAAAACCAGGTTAAGCGGCACCGTGAGTGCGGCCACAAACAAAGTCAGGCCGATGGCATCCAGGGTGTATTCATCCAGGACATTGCCGGCAAAAGCGCTCCAGCCTGTGCTCAGCGCCTGCGTAAAGATCACCACTACGGGAATCACCAGCATGATCAGAGTAATTGCGAGGGCCAGCCCGATTAGGCTGCGGCGCACCCAGGGTTGGTCGCCAATACGGCGGTTTTGCGCAGCCATCTATCGACCCTCCAGCCTGCGCAGGTAGCGACCCTGCCAGAGGTTGATGGAGAACAGCAGAATCAGCGACGCCAGCAATACCAGCGAGGCAATGGCACTGGCGGCCGCGTAGTCATACTCCTGCAGACGGATGAAGATCATCAGGCTGGTGACTTCGCTGACATAGGGCGTGTTGCCGGCGATAAAGATAATCGCACCGAACTCTCCTAGGCTCCGCGTGAAGGACAACGCGATTCCAGTTACCAGGGCGGGCCAGAGTGATGGGAATATAACCTTGCGGAACACACGCCCGTCAGATGCCCCCAGGCTAACAGCAGCTTCTTCATCGGCTGGCGACAGCTCCTCAAGCACTGGCTGCACCGTACGCACCACAAACGGGATGCTGGTAAATGCCATGGCTACAACGATGCCCAGGGGTGTAAACGCAACCTCCACACCGATTTTGGCCAGCCATTGGCCGTACCAGCCATTCTGGGAAAACAGCGTTGCCAGGGTGATGCCGGCGACAGCAGTTGGCAAGGCAAAGGGCAGGTCGACCACGGCGTCGACAATGCGCTTGCCCGGAAACTCATAGCGAACCAGCACCCAGGCCAACAGCAACCCGAACAGGCCATTGAACAGTGACGCTGCAAGGGCCGTCCATAAGGTAACCTTGTAGGACTCCACCACGCGCGGATCGGTGATGGTGAACCAGAACTGGTCCCAGGTCATGCCGGAGGTTTCAACGACCAGCCCGGTCATCGGCAGCAGCAAAACCAGGCTGACAAAAAACAGCGAAATGCCGAGGCTCAGACCGAACCCCGGCAATACCCGTTTGTTACGACGACCAAGGCGCCGCACGGGGGCGACGCCTGCTTGAGCGGAGGTGGGCATAGCTTGCTCTTACCGGCGCCGCTGCAACTGGTCCAGCTTGCCGCCACTGCTGAAATGGGTGCTCATAGCGTTTTCCCAGCCACCGGCAATCTCTTCGATGGACAGCAGTTTCAGTTCCGGGAAGCGATCGGCATTCTCGGCTTTCACGGCGTCGTTGTGAACACGGTAGTTGAAGCCTGCCAGCAGGCGCTGGGAGTCTTCGGTATAGAGGTGCTCCAGGTACTCCTTGGCCAGCTCGGCGGTGCCATTCTGTTCAACGTAGTCGTCAATCCAGGTCACCGGGAATTCAGCCAGGAAGCTTACCTTCGGCGTGACAGCCACGTATTCACCGTTCTCGAAACGGTCTGCAATGTTCAGAACCTCCGACTCGAAGGTCAGCAGGACATCGCCAATGCCGCGCTCAACGAATGTGGTGGTGGCACCACGACCGCCGCTGTCAAAAACGCGTACCTGACCGAGCAGGTCCGCCATGAACTGATCAATTTTTTCCTGATCGTCGCCAAACTGGTCCTGGGCGTAGCCCAGAGCGGCAAGGTAGGTGTAACGGCCGTTTCCAGAGGTCTTAGGGTTCGGCATCACCAGTTGAACGTCTTCGCGAACAAGATCGTCCCAGTTCTCGATATTCTTTGGGTTACCCTCGCGTACCAGGAACGCCATGGTTGAGTAATAAGGCGAGCTGTTGTTCGGCAGGCGATCGGCCCAGTCTTCAGGAATCAGACGACCGCGCTGGTGCAGGATGTCGATGTCGGTCACCTGGTTAAACGTTGCAACATCGGCTTTCAGGCCCTGGATAATGGCCTGCGCCTGCTTGGATGAACCTGCGTGGGACTGTTTGATTTCGACCGTTTCACCGGTCTTTTCCTGCCAGTGCTTTTTAAACTCTTCGTTGTAGGCAGCGAACAGTTCGCGGGCGATGTCGTAAGAGGTGTTGAGCAGCTCCCGGTCTGCAGCCAGTACCGGTTGGGCGGAGAGCAGGGCGGCGCCGAGCGCGATTCCCTTGAACAATTGCTTCATAACGAGCTCCTCAGAATGATGGTTCTAATCTGAGGAGCAATCTAACAAAAGGTTTTAAGAACGAAAAATATTAAAAATAAATATTGAAAGGCTTGTTTGGTATATGAGCGTCAGCAATTAATAGCGTAGCAGTGCCGAGCCCCAGGTGAACCCGCCGCCAAAGGCCTCCAGCAGAACAACCTGCCCACGCTGGATTCGCCCATCGCGAACGGCTTCATCAAGCGCCAACGGGATGGAGGCCGCCGAGGTGTTGCCGTGGCGGTTGACGGTTACCACCACCTGATCCATCGGCATGTCCAGTTTGCGGGCCGTGGCTGCGATAATCCGCAGGTTGGCCTGATGCGGAACCAGCCAGTCGATATCGGATTTCTGCATCTGGTTCGCTTCCAGGGTTTCATCGACAATCCGGCCGAGAGTATTCACTGCCACCTTGAAGACTTCGTTGCCTTTCATCTCCACAAACGCCTGGCCGGCCTTTACAGCCTCAAAATCGTTGGCGATGCCACAGGGGACGTGCAGCAACTCTTCATACCGTCCATCGGCGTGCAGGTGTGTAGACAGAATGCCGGTCTCCTCACTGGCCTCCAGCACAACAGCGCCGGCGCCGTCGCCAAAAAGCACGCAGGTGGTACGGTCTTCCCAGTTAAGGATGCGGGAGAATACCTCCGCGCCGATCACCAGCGCTTTTTTGCTTGAACCGGTACGGATGAACTTCTCGGCAGTGGCCAGCGCATAGACGAAACCGCTGCACACGGCCTGAATATCAAAGGCGGGGCAGCCCTGAATGCCGAGCCGGGCCTGCAGGATACAGGCGCAACTGGGGAATACCTTGTCTGGCGTGGTGGTGGCAAAAACAATCAGATCAATATCGGTGGTTTCAATGCCGGCGGCTTCAATGGCGTTCAGGGCCGCTTGCTCAGCAAGATCCACCGTGCTTTGTCCGGGCAGGGCAATATGCCGTTGCTCGATACCGGTGCGTTCGCGAATCCACTGGTCAGAGGTTTCCATCTTCTGTTCCAGGTCGCGATTGGTAACGATGTTGTCCGGCAGATAGGAACCGGTTCCGGCAATGCGTGCAAAGGTCATGGACAATTTCCAGGGGTTTATAGGGTAACGATAGACCCATGCTAAACCTTTGCAACCGGATTGGTTATTAGCGGATTGTCAAAGACTGCCCGGGCGACACATTGGGCGCCCGGGCAAGGGGTGGGATATTAGCCTTCTTTCAACGTTTTCATATCAATGACGAAGCGGTACTTCACATCGCCTTTCTTCATGCGCACGTAGGCTTCGTTGATGTTCCGGATATCCAGCATCTCGATATCACAGGTGATGTCGTGCTCCGCACAGAAATCCAGAACCTCCTGTGTTTCCGGCATTCCGCCAATGAGAGAGCCGGCTACCACGCGGCGCTTGGTCACCAGCAGGCCAGCCTGAAGGGCGGGTTCAATTGGGGTGAGCAAACCCACGAGAATATGTGTGCCGTCGTACTTCAGACACTTCAGGTACGGGTTGAGGTCGTGGGCTACAGGAATGGTGTCGAGCAGAAAATCGAAGGAATCTGCGGCGGCTTTCATCTGCTCCTTGTCGGTGGAGATGATGACGTGGTCCGCGCCCTGCTTCTTCGCTTCCGCCACCTTGGCTTCGGAACGTGTGAAGATAGTGACTTCGGCGCCCAGCGCTTTGGCAAATTTTACGCCCATGTGGCCGAGACCGCCCATCCCCAGTACGCCTACCTTGTGGCCTTTGCCGACATTGAAGTGCTTGAGGGGGGAATAGGTGGTGATGCCTGCGCACAGAATGGGAGCCGCACTGGCGGGGTCGAGTTTTTCCGGTACCCGGACCACAAAACGTTCGCTGACAACAATCCGCTCGGAATAGCCGCCGTGGGTGACCGAGCCATCGTGACGATCCAGGCTGCCGTAGGTCATGGTGGAGCCTTCAATGCAGTACTGCTCCAGGCCGGAGTCGCAGGCGGAACAACTGCGACAGCTGTCTACCATGCAGCCCACGCCCACCAGGTCGCCGGCTTTGAAGTGACTGACCTCCGGCCCAACGGCGGTGACCCGGCCAACAATTTCGTGGCCCGGAATGACCGGATATTTTGAGCCGCCCCAGTCATTTTCAACGGTGTGGAGGTCACTGTGGCAGACACCGCAGTAGTCGATCTCGATCGCTACATCGTCAGCACGGAGTTCCCGGCGATCAATGGCGTAGGGGGCCAGGCCGGAGTCCGGGGCAGTGGCGGCGTATGCTTTGGTATTGGCCATTCGTTCACTCCTTTTCAGTTTTAGAACAAGGATCACGGTTCTGTTGCAGCAGGACAGTTACCTTGTGTTACTCAGCACATATCTATTGTAACCTACGTATTCCACTCCATCAGGGATGACCAGATGACAAACACGCAATCTCTTAAAGCTGTGTGGCTGGCGAGCGCAATCGCGCTGGGCGCGGGCCTGGTCGGCGGTTGTATGCCGGGAACCATTGCCACCGGCGTTGGCACCGGTTTTGTGTATGAGCAGAAACAGGACCACAAGCACCGCCATGAAGTGGAGCGGGCGGTGGATCAGTACGTCGAAGACCACGCCAACTCTCCGTGCAGGCACGGGGAAGACCGGGTAATGGAGTCTGCGGCGGAGATTCTCAAGGAATACCGGTTAACCGGTTTGAAGGAAGTGCTGGGCCGACTGGATAAGATCTATCAGGATGAAAGTCAGCCGGATCATATCCGGGCCGGTGCCCTGTACAACATGGCGGTGTTGCAGTCGCGCCGCAAGGAACCCAACAAGGTGCTCGCGCGGGAGTACTTCAAGCGCCTGTATGTAGAATTTCCCAACGAGTATCGTTGCATCTTTGAAGAATCAGACTGGCGGGATTCAATGATTGAACAGCAGTTGCTGCTGCCCGGCGAGACGGTTGAATCCTTCCTGAGAGATGCGAAAGCCGATGTGGAGCGCATGAAGCGGCAGGACTGAGCCTGCCGCCTTCAATATCAGGCTATCCAGCCGAAGAAGAAATCAAACAGCCAGGAGAAGAAGCCGCCGCTGCTCTGTGGGCGCGGTTCGGCCTTTGCTTCCTGGTTAGCAACCGGCTTGCTGGCGTTTGCCACTGGCGCATCAACAATCACGGGTTCCGGTTCTTCTTCAACGACGAGCGGCTCGTCCGGGCCCGCTGCGGTGGGCTCGGTGGGCAGTTGGGCGATCAGTTCTTCGTTATCGCCAGTGACCACCTCGACGACTTCTGCCGGCTCCTGATCTGCGGTGACTGGCGTTTGATAACTTTCGGAAACGGATGAAGAAAGCTCCATAACATGCTGTTCTGGCGTGTTTTCATCCGGGTTTGGTTCAGGGTTTTCTGCGGGGAGCGATTGTTCTGCCAGCTCCACGGCCGCCACCTGATTTTCTCGCGGTGCCGCAGTATCCACGACCTCCGGCTCGACTGTTTCCGGTTCAGGCTCCTGAGCTTCGGGAATTGGCTCCGGCCTGGGCTCTGGTGCGACAGCGGCAACGGAACGGGTGGGTGACGGGACCTTTTCGGTAAGTCCAAGTTGATCACGTGCCGCAGACCGGGAAGCCACAGAATTGCTCTGGATCGTCAGGGCCGGAGCCGCCTCAACACCAAGGGATTTGAGCGTGGCTGAATCCAGATTTCCGCTTGCTGAAAGCTCTGGGCGATCGGACTGGTACTGACGAATGGCCGTGCGCAGCTTGTTGTCTATCCAACCGTCAGCCGTACCGATATCGTAGCCGGACCCATAGAGCGCATTTTCAGCAGCAAAGACGGTGTGAACTGGAGAATTGGCCTGGGCCCAGCCACAGATGGCTATGCTTGAGAAAAGGGCCATGCCTTGCGCGGTAGTTTTGCAGCGTCCCTGCAACGGTGAGCGTTTCATGGCGAATCCCTCCAGAGGCTCTTTGGTATTGTTGTTTACATATTGTTACTAAGTGTCTTCACCGTATCAGGGATTAATAGTTGCGCCTATGAAGTGGTTAACAAGTTGGCGCAAGGTGCCCGTAGGATGTTGCGGGGGTTGCTGGTATTGTCACAACCCATCAGGCACAGAACGGGCAGAGCGCCCCCGGTAGTTTTGGCAGGCCAAGCATGCAGAATCTCGATTATCGCGTTATACAGCAGGCCATTGACTGGCTGGAGCAAGGGCACACGATCTGGCTGTGCACCGTGCTGTCCACGTTCGGCTCTTCCCCCCGGGAACCCGGAGCGATGATGGTAGCGAAAGCCGACGGAGCGCATGTGGGGTCATTGTCCGGCGGCTGTGTTGAAGAGGATTTTCTGGATCGACTGGTGCAGGGGGAATATACCTTGCCATCCGTTGTCATTAGATATGGTGGCGACAGCGAGGAAAACCGCAATCCAAAGGTAAAGCTGCCCTGTGGGGGCGCATTGGAAGTACTGGTTGAAAAGCGAGCTCCGGAGTCACCTTTTGTCGATCAGCTGCGGACGCTGCTGCAAGGGCTTTCAAGTGGTGAAGCTTTGGAGCGGGAAGTAGGCCTGGCTGGTGGCAACGTCAGTCTCCACCCTGTCGATGATCACGGTAGCCGGGTCATTTGGGAGCAGGGAAGCGAGACCATAAAGATTGTTGTCGCACCCGTCGCACGATTGATTCTGGCCGGATATTCAACGGTAGCGGACGCCTGCGCCCGGTTTGCTCTGGGCCTGGGTTATGAGGTGGTGCTTTGCGATCCACGGGAAGACACTGCAGGCACCCACAATTTGCCCGAAGGTGTCGAGTTTATTGCTCAACTGCCCTCCGTATACCTCGGCAAAGACGGTGCCTGTGCCCCCTCGACGGCCGTAGTGGCCACTACGCACGATCCAAAGATTGATGACCTGGCGATGATGGCCGCGGTCAAAACGCCAGCGGGCTATATCGGTGTCATGGGCTCAATGCGCACTTCAAAAGCCCGGGCGGAACGGTTGAAGCGCAGTGGCGGGCTCACTGAGGCCGAGATTCAGCGTATTCATATGCCGGTGGGGGTGGATATCGGCAGCAAGACACCGGCCGAGATTGCCCTGTCGATTATGGCAGATGTGGTTCGTGCCCGGCGCCAGCTTTTCCGGGCGGTCAGTTAACGCTCTCGGCTCGCGGGTTTCGAGGGTAGTACCGGTCGGGTAGCCGCTCGATGTGGGGGAAAAACCGGGTGTCCTTGTAGGGCATCTTCATATACCCGGACACGCCAAGCCCGGTAATCTGCTCTACCGCAGACAGGATCTCGCCCAGCAGCTCCCGGAATTCCGGTTCCCGCTCAGGATCCAGCAGCCGGTAATGACTGTGGATCTTCAGGTGCCGGGGCAGGGCTTCGAAGATGATCATTCCGGTGTGGTGAATGTCGTTCAGGCGTTCCAGTGCCCGGATAATCGTCTCGGGCAATACCAGGAATTCTTCCGGGTCTGGTCCATCCTCGAAATAGGAGTGCACGCGGCTTTCATCTTCCACTTCCGGTGCTGCGCTCACTTCGTAGTGTAGATTCATGCCGGGGGAGACGAGAAACGGCTGGCCCGGGTCTTCACGATCAATGTGCAGGGTGTTACGGGCGTTGAACAGGCAGCTTTTGAAGATACCTTTGCGGTAGATGGCCTGGGCCAGGTACACCATGTTATTGACGGCTTGGACAAAGGCCGATTTCAACGTCGGATCATGCAGGTTCAGAGAGGTATCGATATAGATGCCGTCGGTTTCCCAGCGTACCGCCAGGCCACCTTCTACGGGGTAGCGTCCGAGCCGACTAACCGCCGCCAGAAACGCTTTCTCGGTTTCTCCCATGCCCTGCATGAAGTTCTTGTAGTAGCGGTCGAGCTGGACGTCGTTCACATCACTCAGGGTCTCCGGCGCGCCTTCCTCCCGCAAAAACGATTTCCGGGAACTGTAGACCACGGTATCAATTTCCTGCCCGGACGCCCGCACCCATACCGGCACCTGCGGAGTGGTCGGCCGTGCCGGCAGGTCAATCATCACCGTGCGGGCCATTCGGGGCATTTCCCGCAAGTAGTAATCACCAGCCTTGCGGCGAGTCTCCGGGTCGGGCGACAGCATGCCATCGAGCATACGGGCAAATTCCATGGGAAGCCCCAGAGACGTAGCCGGAATAGCCCGGTGGCCGAATCGACAGGATTGTGCAGAGGCGAGGGCGTACAGGGTTCCGGCGGCGCCCTGTTCATCAAAACGGGGCGAGGATAGCCCTCCGTTCAGCTGCTCCTCGCCGATAAAATAGACATCGCCCAGTCTGGCATTGGTTTGCTGCAGGTTATCCGACATCAGTTCCATCACATTGGCGGTGACGAACTGTTGATTGGCATCCAGCTGGGCGAACACCGAGGACCCCCAGTCAATCAAGGCAATGTTCTCGGTGCGGGCGTCAAATACCAGGTTGGAAGGTTTGATGTCACCATGAACAATCGGACGGCCGGCGGGCCCGGTTTCCCGGCGCAGGCAGCGCAGAATATCCGCCAACTGGTCCGCTATCCGAATAATAAGCCGGGGCTTCAGACGGCCTTCCTGCAGCGAGACTTCCTCCAGATTGAGCCCTGCGGCTCGTTCCATGACCAGGATAGGTTGGTTGTTGGCGCGCTGGAAAGCGATTAGTCGCGGTACTCTGGGGTGATGCACCTGCTCCAGAATGAAGGCTTCGTCTTCCAGGCGATCCTGCAGGTGCTGGGGCAGGTTGATGCGAGTGAATTTGAACACATGCTCCGGGCCTGGTGTGTCCAGGCCGGGAAAACGGCCGGCAAACACAAAGCCATAGGCGCCCTTGCCAATCAGTTCAACGTCCCGGTAACCCAGTTGCCGGAGCTGGGCAACGCAAAGCGCCACCCAGTCCTTGAGCTTCTTGGCATCATCGTGGCTGAGCAGGTAGATCGACTGCTCTTCCGGTATATAGAATTGCTGAAGATGCTTTTCCTGCTCCATCACAGCCCGTCAGCCCATATGCAACAGCATGGTCTGGGGCGACTCCAGATAGCTCTTCCATAGATTGCAGAACCGCGCGATGGTGCCGCCATCAATAATGCGGTGATCGCCGGCCCAGCTGATCGTCATGATCGCCCGCTCAACCACCTGACCATTGGCGTCGAAACGCGGTAGTTTCTGGGTGCGGCCCAGTGCCACAATCGCCACTTCCGGTGCGTTGATGATGGGCGCTGCGTAGGTGCCGCCCAATGCGCCGATATTGGAAATGGTGATGGTGCCGCCTTTGAGATCATCCTGGCTGACACGTCCGGAACGGGCGGCCTCAGTCAACCGGGCGATTTCCTCGGCAATACCCAGCAGGGTGAGCTGTTCCACGTGCTTGACGTTGGGCACCACCAGGCCGGCCTTGCCATCTACCGCCATGCCAATGTTGCAGTGGGGCAGGTAGTGGATTTCGGTCACATCCTCGTTCAACTGACTGTTCAATACCGGGTATTCCTGAACAGCCAGGGCCATGGCCTTCATAAAGAACGGCATGAGCGTTAGCCGGGTGCCTTTGGCTTCAGCCTCCGGCTTCAGCTGTTCCCGCAGCATGAGCAAGTCGGTTACATCAATATCCTCACTGTAGATAAAGTGAGGGATGGTGGTTGCCGACTGAACCATCGCCTTGGCCATGGCCGCTTTCATGCCTTTGATCGGTTCCACGCGGACTTGCTGATCACCTTCGGCGTGGCGGCGAGGCGCCGTGCTGGGGTCAACCTGACGTTCGGTGGCACTGGGCTCTGATTTGGGCTGCTCCAAATGCGCCAGAACATCCGCCTTAAGCACCCGGCCATCCTTGCCGGAACCGGCAATGTCGCCCAGGTTCAGCTCGTGCTCGCGCACCAACCGACGGACCGCCGGGCTTGCTGGAATCCGGGCCCGAGTGCCGGTTGCTACCGGTGTCGCTTTTGTGGGCGCGGCGTCCGCCGAAGGCCTGGATTCACTCTTTGGCTGAGGAGCCTCTTCACGATCCCGCGGGATGAAGGCAAACAGCGGTGAATGCACCCGCGCCATGGATTGCTGCTCGTGGTAGAGCTTGGTGATTCGGCCGGCCTTGGGGGCGGTGATCTCAACCATGGCCTTATCGGTCATCACGTCCACTACCGGCTGATCTTCTTCGATCTCGTCGCCCTCGGCGACGCGCCATTCAACCACCTCGCACTCGACAATTCCTTCACCGATGTCGGGCAAAATAAAGTCTTCAGTCGCGTTATCGTCCCCGCCTTGTGCGGGTTCCGCTTTGGCTACAGCTTCCGGGGCAGCATCTACCTGCGACGACTCTTCAGCGCTTGCTGGTGCCGGCGCCCCGGCCTCGCCACTCTCATCCACCAACTCGAACAGTGGCGCATGCACCTTCGCGATATCGCCTTCCTTGTAATAGAGACGGGTAACCCGGCCCTTGTAGGGGGCAGGAATTTCCACCAGCGCCTTGTCAGTCATCACTTCGGCCACCGGCTGGTCTTCCTCGATGACGTCGCCTTCGGCTACCAGCCATTTGACCAGTTCACATTCCACGATACCTTCGCCGATATCGGGCAGAATAAAATCACTCATGCTTGTTCTCCTGTCCTGATATCCGCCTAGAATTCCACGCTTTCCCTGATGGCCTCGTAGACCTTCAGGTGATTCGGCAAGTGCTCCTTCTCAAGCACCAGCGGGAAGGGGGTGTCCATCCCGGTTACCCGCGCAATGGGAGATTCCAGGTACAGGAAGCAGCGCTCCTGAATGGTCGCTGCAATTTCGCCGGCAAAGCCGCCAGTGAGAGGAGCTTCGTGGGTAATCACAAGGCGCCCGGTTTTGAGCACGGAATTGGCCACGGTTTCCACATCCCAGGGCAGGATCGACCGGAGGTCAATCACCTCGCAGGAAATGCCTTCCTTCTCAGCGCGCTCAACCGCCTGGTCTATCACGTCCATCTGGGCGCCCCAGCCAAGAATGGTCACGTCAGTGCCTTCCTTGGTGATCTCGGCTTCACCCAGAGGCAGGCGGTAATCTTCATCTGGCACCTCGCCCACGGAGGCCCGGTACAGGCGCTTGGGTTCAAAGAACAGCACCGGGTTGGGGTCGTGGATGGCAGCCAACAGCAAGCCCTTGGCCTGATGGGGGTTGCGGGGCACCACGATTTTGAGGCCCGGGGTATGGGCAAAATAGGCTTCCGGAGATTGAGAATGGTAAAGGCCGCCGGCAATGCCACCACCGTAGGGTGCACGAATGGTCAGACCGCCAACGTTAAAGAGGTTGCCGGAGCGATAGCGGTATTTCGCCGATTCGTTCACGATCTGATCGAAGGCCGGGAAGATGTAGTCGGCAAACTGAATTTCAGCCACCGGCACAGAGCCCTGGGCGGCCAGACCGTTGGCAAAACCGATAATGCCCTGTTCCACCAGCGGTGTGTTGAAACAGCGGGACTTGCCGTATTTCTGTTGAAGATTACTGGTAGCGCGGAACACGCCGCCAAAAACGCCCACGTCTTCACCGAAACACAATACTTTGTCATCGGCCGCCATGGCGGTATCCAGGGCATTGTTGATGGCCTGGAGCATATTCATCTTGGTCATCTCACGCTCCTCCCTTAACGTGTTCGGCGCTCTTTGGGTACTCATCCGGATATCGACGTATGTGAGCCTTCAGTTTCTCAAACTGCTCGGCCAGCATGGGAGGTACTTCGTCGTAGACATCGGTAACCAGAGTTCCGAGGGCTGGTGGCGAACGCTTCTGCGCCCGCTTCATGGTTTCCAGCACTTCCCGGCGCATGTTTTCCTGGAACTGTTTTTCGTCGTCCTCACTCCACCATTTCTTGCTTTCCAGCCACAGGCGCATGCGCAGGATCGGGTCTTTCTCGCGCCATACCGCTTCCTCGTCTTTGCTGCGATAACCGGACGGGTCGTCGGAGGAGGAGTGGGCCGCAAGGCGGTAGCTCATGGCCTCGATCAATACCGGTCGATTGTGTTTGACGGCCAGCTCCCGGGCGGCTCTGGTGGCTTCATACATGGCCAGTACGTCGTTACCGTCTACCCGGATAACGTCCATCTTGTAGCCATAGGCTCTGGGTGCTACGCCGTCGGCTGCGAACTGTTCGGCTGCGGGGGTGGAAATGGCATAACCGTTGTTCCGGCACAGGAAGATGACGGGTACGCGATGGACTGCAGCCATGTTCAGGGCCGCGTGAAAGTCACCCTCGGACGCGGCGCCTTCGCCAAAATAGGTGATGGTGCAGTGGCCGTCTCCCGCCAGCTTCTGGCCATAGGCATAGCCGGTGGCCTGGGGAATCTGGGTGGCCAGGGGCGAAGAGATGGTCATGTAATTCAGCTTTTTCGAGCCGTAGTGCACGGGCATTTGCCGGCCCTTACCGTAATCAAGCTCATTGCCGAAAAGCTGGTTCATGAATTCGTCGATGGAAAAACCGCGGTAGGCGAGGGCGCCTTGCTCCCGGTACTGCGCCATGATCATGTCGTTATCATCCAGCGCGGCGGCGCTGCCGATCACGGCGGCTTCTTCACCGGTACACTGCATGTAGAAGCTCAGACGCCCCTGGCGCTGGGCAGCAAGCATACGCTCATCGAGAATCCGGGTGGTGACCATGGCCCGGTAGATGCGAAGGGCTTTCTCTTTTTCAAGATCCGGCGCTTTGGCGCTCTTATAGAGCTTGCCATCCTGCTTCAGGAGCTTGAACGTGGGAATACGGAATTCCGCACCATCGGTGAACGAGGGGGAATACACAACTTTCGATTTTGTTGTTGTCATAGTCCTCTTCCTGGGGTATTGGCCTGAGGAAACAAAACACGCCTTGTGGGCGTGTCGTTAATGTCATTGTAGACAACCTGGGGAAATCTGATGTGGATCATTCCAGGCTTACCTTTACCTTAACGTAAACTGCATCCATCGGGTAGACCCAGAATGCAGATTTTTATTTAACTGAGCCAAACCGATGAATTTTCCGTGTTGGCCGCAAGCATGCTAACGTCAATACAGGTACTCTATTGAATAGCTTCATTAAACGGACTCTGGTGGGCAGGCATATGAATGTGATCGTGATCGGCGCAGGGATAATGGGAACCACTTTTGCCACCCTGGCGAAGGAACTGGCGCCCGAACTGGATATCACCATTCTGGAGCGACTGGACAGCCCGGGCGCAGGCAACTCCTGGTCTTTCAACAATGCCGGCACGGGCCACGAGGCCAACTGCGAGCTTAACTATACGCCGGTGGATGGCGAGGTAATCTCGGTGGAGAAAGCCTTGAAAATCCATGCCCAGTTCAACGTTGCCAAGCAGTTCTGGGCCTACCTTGTTCGAAAAGGTGCGATAAAAGAGCCCACTAGCTTCATCAACCAGACCCGCCATTGCACCCTGGTCTCCGAGCCGTCCATCGAGGAACTCAAGCTACGCTTCAAGGAAATGTCCGCCCACCACTTTTTTGAGCACATGCGCTTTTCCGAGGAATTTGACGAGATCAAGAGCTGGATTCCCTACACCATGGACGGCCGTCCCCATCACGAGAAAATGGCAGCGACCGTTGTGGAAACGGGAACCGATGTGAATTTTGGTTCCCTGACTGAACAGATGGCGGAATATGCGACGAAGCAGTTGGGCGTAAAAGTCGAGTATGGCGTCCATGTAAAGCGGGTGCACCGAAACCCAGCGGGGAGCTGGTTGGTAGAAACGCAAACCCGGGGCGCTGCCGTTCAGCATCGGGCCGACATACTGTTTGTTGGCGCGGGCGGGGGTGCCTTCCCCATTCTCAAGAAAAGTCATTTACCGTTTGCCCGGAGGTTCACCGGTTTTCCGGTGGGCGGGCGTTTTCTGCAGGCGGAAATTACCGAAGAGCAGGCCCGTCAATACCGCGCAAAAACCTACGGCAAGGCGGAAGTTGGTGCACCTCCAATGTCTGTACCGCATCTGGACCTGCGGGTGGCTGATGGCAGGCATTATTTGCTGTTCGGCCCATTTGCCTCATTCAAGCCCGTTCTGGAAAAAGGGCGCGGATTCATTGATTATCTGAAGGCCATGCGCCTGCACGATATCCCCGGGTTGCTGAGCGTCGCGATAGAGCATTTCGCTCTCGTGAAATACCTGGTTTCTGAGACCTTCAAAGGCGAGAAAAGCATGCTGGAGTCGCTGGAGAAATTCGCTCCGGGCCTGAGCTCCAGGTTTGACTGGAAGCCTATTGAGGCTGGCCAGCGGGTACAGATCATCAAGGATGGGGATCTGCAGATGGGTACAGAGATTATCGTGTCGAAGGATAAAACCTACGGCACAATACTTGGGGCGTCGCCTGGCGCCTCGGTGTCACCTGAGGTGATGCTGCGTGCCCTGGAGCAATTGTTCCCGGCGGTATTTGCTGGAGAGTCCGCCAGATCCAAGCTGAAAGAGATGTTCCCTGAGGACAATCTGGATACACTGATCAGCAATCCGGAGCGGTATCGCGAGATTCGGGACGCCGTAAACTCAGCCTTGGGCATCCAGTCAGAGATACCAGCTTAGCCAAACGTTCTCAGGGACGAACACAAATAGTGAAAGCACTTGAACTCAAGGTTCCACCCGTTGTTCTAGTTATCCTTTTCGGGGCGGCCATGTGGGCTATTTCGAGGCTGTTGCCGTCTGGCTATTTTACCGTTCCGGGCAGGCTGATTCTGTGCACCCTCATGGTCCTGGCTGGCGCAGGTATTGCCCTGGCCGGCGTTCTGGCATTTCGTGCAGCAGGCACCACCGTGGATCCTCGTACGCCCCATCAGTCTGCCAGCCTGGTGGTTGACGGGATTTACCGTTACACCCGCAATCCCATGTACCTCGGATTTCTGCTGATGCTTATTGCGTGGAGCCTGTACTTGGGCAGTGTATTTGCCGCTCTGTTACTGCCTCTGTTCATGCTGTACATGAATCGCTTCCAGATCAAACCCGAGGAACGACACATGCGGGCGTTATTCGGTGACGACTACACCCAGTACGCCTCACGGGTTGGGCGCTGGTTCTAGCCGGATAAGGGAATAAAGTCTTCTTCATCACCGGGTACGGTGGGAAAACGTCGGTTCTGCCAGTCATCCTTGGCCTGTTCGATACACTCCTTACGGCTGGACACAAAATTCCATTCAATAAACCGTCGACCCAGTGGTTCGCCGCCAACAAGGGCGATCCGGGTATCTTCAATCGCCTCAACCGTAACGCCCTCGTGAGCCGCCAAAACGGCCATGGAATATTCAGGCACCTCCGTTCCGCCTGCCCGCAGCTTTCCTTTGGCAACGTACAACCCTCGTTCCTCGGCATCAGGCAGAGTAAGCTTTTGCCCCGGTTTCAGCCATGCCTCAATGTATAGGGTATCGGCAAAGGTCTTGACCGGCGACGCGGCAGCGAAAGCGGTTCCCACGGTGCAGGATTTCACCTTCAAACAGGTAGGTAACGGTCGCAATGCCAATATGGGGGTGAGGGCGCACGTTAATGCCATCCCCGGCCGCAAAATGGGCCGGCCCCATATGATCAAAAAAGATCCATGGCCCGATCATTCTCCGGCCAATTACCGGCAGAACCCGCCTTACCGAAAAGCCCCCGAGGTCACGGTTTCTGGGCTGAAGGAGCTGAACTATGGCGCCACATTCTTCGGTGATGGGGAAATCCATTTCAGTGTCGGGCGCGAGATTGCTCATGGTCAGCTCCGGACTTGAGTTCAATTAAGTGGTGCTCTTGGAGCTTGGTGCCAGCATGGGAAAGTGTCAAATGGGAACGATGGCTATGCCAGAGTTTGGCTTGGCTCAATACTTGTGCCAACAGCTGGCATCGCTATAATTGGCGCCCGCTTTGGTGTGCCCAGGCTGCGAATTTACCGCTCGCCGGCGGCTACGCCAGAAACTGGCACCGGCAGAAGCTCGTGCCACTTGTTGGCATGACGCCTCCAGAGAGTCTATGTACCGCGATTTCAAGACCACCCTTGAGCTCATTACCACTGTGCTGGATAACGCTGATCTGACTTCAGATGAGATCCGAAGACGTTATGCCAACATGCCTGACCGGACATTTAAGCGACACATGGCGATTGCCCGCAAACACGGCGCACAGATGGAATGTGTCTCTGATCCTGCCGGCCGCTATACCTGGATTTGTCGCAACAGAAATCAGATAGAGAGCCGAGTCCGAACCTGGCTGATCTTTGAGCGCGAACGAACACTGGTGGGCGATTCCCAGCTCGACCTTTTGCACCAGTCGCTGTAGTGGCTTTCATTCGCCCGAATGTGGCGCGTGTCGAAATCGCCACCATTGCCTCGATTTTGCTAAGCTTTCAGAGAGCAGGGAGAAGATGCAATGGCCTTCCATAACCCGGATCCAAAAATCCGTGAAATCGAACGTGACAATGCCCGACTACGTGCCGAATTTTTCGCCGAACTGTTTGGCGGTGCGTGGCGTGTGTTTCGCCGGGTTTTGTTGCGCTGTCGGGTCCGCCAGCCGCGCGTTTGTTGCCTGAAAACTGAGTGCGCACCCCACGAAAATTCTGATCAGCGAAGTGCAAGCTGCTCACAGGTACCGCGCTGAGGTTTGCCCGTATACCTGACGAACAACGACGAGATGAGCATTTCATGGCTGCGGCAACTGAAAGTGAGCTTTGGAGTAACCGATATAAGGAGATCGCTCGGGAGGCTTATGTGTTGCTTCGAAACCAAAAACGCACCGTCTCTGGTTCCAAGACGCAAATGAAGCAGCTATAGCTCAGCCGTGGCTTTCGGGCTGAACCTGGCCGCGGATAACAATCTGACCGCTGTATGGGGCCGGTTTTGCTGCATGGTACTCAGCGTCGCGATCCTGAATTTCACCGCGAATCACGATCTGTCCGCTATAGGGGGCGGGCTGAGCCTGCTCCGAGCGGGCCTCATCGGATTTGCGGTCTGCCAGGGTTGCGTTGGCGAGGCTGCCGGGAGAAGCTCGCCGCGCTCCCCGAAGGTGAAGGTGACCTCCAGTGGTTTGGCCGGGCAGCAGAGTGGGTCTTCAGCCGCATAGCTAAACCCGGACAGGACGAGGCCTTTTCCGGTTTCGCGAACGCCAGTGAACAGGCGGTCACCCTTGCCCCCAACGTGACGAACAGAGAGTAAGCGATAGGTCTTGACCGGCGACACGCCAGCAATGCTGTCGTTGATGGCGTACAAGGCAAGGTACTGATTGTTGGTTGCTCCGCCTCCCCAGCCCCCCAGAGTCATGAGCACGGCAACACCGTTGCTGTACCCGGGGCCATTCAGCGATGAGAGGGAGAGGTAAGAGGCACTTTCGGGATAGAAAACCGCCCGCCCATCACTGAGTATGCTTCCCAGCATGCCGGCCTCCTCGGCAAGCTCGTCTGGCAGGGAGGCAGGGTCTGCCAGAGCAAAGCCGCTCCAGAGCAGAAATAGCAGCATTAGAAGGGGATTCATGAACGGACGGACTCCTGCCAATAGTGATACAGATCGCGGATGTTACCAGAGCAGAGTAGTGGCATCGCAGCCTGAATGTCGTCCAGCGGCCAGTCCCACCAGGCCATCTCCAGAAGCCGCGCAATGTCTTCGTCGCAGAAGCGCTGTTTAATAGTTTTCGCTGGGTTGCCGCCCACGATCGTGTAGGGTTCGACATCCCGGGTGATCAGCGCACGGCTTCCAATAACGGCGCCATGACCGATGGTGATGCCGGGCATAATCATTGCCTCTGAGCCGATCCATACATCACTGCCAATCACCGTGTCGCCAGCCCGCTGAAATCCATCCAAGGCACTGGTGAAGGCGGCTTCATCTATCATATAAAAGAACGGAAACGCGGAAACCCAGTCGTGCCGGTGGCCCTGATTGCCTGCCATGATGAATGATGCACCGGAGCCGATGGAACAGAAACTGCCGATAACGAGCCGATCAACGTCATCACGATCAGGCATGAGATACCGGGCGCAATCGTCGAATGAATGGCCATGGTAATAACCGGAATAGTAACTGTATCGCCCGACCCTGATGTTTGGGTTAGTCACCTGGTTTGCGAGAAACTCGCCTTTGAAGGGGCCCTCAAAATGGTTGGTCATGGGGTCTGGAAAGCTCCTGATTCCTTGTGGGTTTCCTGGCTGTGAGGGCTAGCCCATTCTGGTAAGTTTAGCGGGCCCGGGGCAAACAAAGTAGGGGCTGCACTACTCACAGGTTCTATTTCGGAGCCGGAACCCCAGGGTATGCTGGACGATCACACAAGGTGCTAAATTCGTGGTCCGACTTGGCGTTCGGATGAATATCGCTGGAACCGCATGATTGGGAACGCGTAACAGGCATGAGTAGCAGGGGGCGCTATAAACAAAAGCGAACGTTCTAGATCCTCCACTGCGAACCGGTTTTTAATTCAGTCCTGAAGAACAATGAGCCGCTTCAATGGTTCGGCAATGCAAAGCCATTAGTTAACGAAATAGCGGCCCCATTTGTTCATGAAACCTGTTTATACGCAGTATTTGAGCATGAAGCCATGGACCGTTCCCTGTAGTTTGGCTGTAGGAAGCTCAACCAAGCCTTCCGAGAACCGGAAACGTCGACAACATCCACGACGCAAAGAGTGTCATCCGACCGGTGAGCACCATTACTCCCATTACAACGAGCACCAAGCCAGCAAGCGCTCTCAGCAGTCTACTCCAGCGACTGAGCCAGCGTACTCGTTGCCGAAAGTGTTCAATAAACAGGGCGGTTCCGAGAAAAGGAAGAGCCAACCCCAACGAATACGCCGCCAGATACAGCATGCCCGCCTCAGCATTGGCATGCGTGGAGCTGAGCGCCAATATGGCCCCGAGTATGGGGCCTATACAGGGTGTCCAGCCGATGGCAAACGCGGCGCCAATTCCCCAGGTTGCAAGATCAGGAATTTAGTCCCCTAAGTTTTGTAAGTCCGTTAAACTGCCCAGAAATCAAATTTGATACCTTCACTGGAAGGGTCGTTGTCGATGATAACCCTCGACCGCCATAGCATCTTGCCGGTACCGCACTCCGGCAGGGTAATGGTTCCCTGGTAAACACCCTGGGCATTCGGTAGCAGCTGGGTGCGGACCACGCCCATGTACATTTCAAGCCCTTCGAAATCCACGATCAGGGAGTCTGCTGTCATGTTATCGAGACGCACACGAATGGGAATCTCTGTCATCGATTCGATGGCTTCATTACCTAAGCCGACTGTGATGGTTTGATCGCCCTTTCGCCCGATACACTGACCTTCAAAAGGTGCGCATCCCTCGGTGGCGTAAAAAGTGACACCGGCATCCAGATCAGGCTTCAGGTACTGCGGCAACACGAAAATTGCAGCGACCACCAGACTGAAACCGGCTATACCGAATAACCATGACCATTTATTGAAGTGCTGCTTCAACGACATTTTCGAGTTACCGAGATTTAAAGGAGTGTTGTCTGGTATCCGTGAGAAGTCAGGAGGGGCTCTCGGCCTGGTTAATGTCCTGACTTTCGTTCTGTTGATAGCGGCGCTGGTCGTCTGTCCATAGTGTTCTCAGGTACTCGATCACCCACTGAATTTCCTCGTCGGTGAGGGTGTCCTCAAATGCTGGCATAGCCAGCCGATCTGTTTTGTTGAAGGGATGCCGCCATCCCTCGGCAATCATCCTGAACAGCATGGCATCACTGTGGCGCCAGGTGTGGCCGGTCTCATCGTGTGGTGGCGGGGGCATTTCGCCTTTCTCATCCGGTTTGTTCCAGTTGGCCGCACCTTCACCCTGCCATCCGTGGCAGGCGGCGCAGTATTGCTCGTAGATCTGGCGACCCTTGGCCACTTCGGTCGGCAAGCTGTCGCTGTTTGGTGGCGCGCCACCGGCCATCAGAAGGGCCGGGGCAACGAGCAAGACCAGCGGGACAAACCACTTATTCATGAACAGGCACCCATTCGCCAGAGGCGTTCCGCGAAAGCAGGTCTCCGTTTTCCGTGCCCACCACGAGTCCTTCCTTGGGTGAGAATGTCAGAGCGGTGATTGCCTGGGGTATTTCAAGGCCAACCCAGGTTTCGCCGCCGTCAGAACTGTGGTGAAGTTGCCCCTCGATTACGGCGTAGACGTTCTCCGGGGCCGAAGGATCGTAATCAATGGCCGTCACCGCCCCTCGCAATTCGCCGGCATCGCCCCAGAAGCAAAAACAGTCCATGGAACGGGCCACACCACGGGTGGTGCCCGCGAACAGCCAGCCACTTTCCATGCTGCCGGGCATATCCGAGTGCAGGAACGCCTGCACCGGCTCCCGGGGTCCACCGTCAACCTTCACCCATTCGCCACCGCCGTCCCTGGATCGGAACATGCCACCTTCACCAAGATAGGCGTAGAGCGTTTCCGGTTGGGTGGCGTGGGCGGCAATGGCGGTGATTCCGAGATCCGGCAGGGTGTCATTGAGGGAATGCCAGCGCTCGCTAGCATACTCATAGCGCCAGATGCCAAGGCCTGGCCCTGCCAGGTACAGGCGTTCGTCCGCGCCCTTTGCCATGGAACGGGGTTGAGCGCCGGAATCGGACGGTGGCAGCGGGATGTCGGCGGCAGTCTTATCATCAAGAACAAGCAGGCCGCTATCCCGAAGCACCAGCAGGGCGCCGGAGGAGTCAGTCGCCAGCGCTTTCACTGCTTGGGCATCATTCGCAGACTCGGCTTGAACCAGGGCCGGCATGACGGCAACCAACGCGAACAGGAAAAGCCTGGAAACGCCAGAATTCAGGCGGTAAACCATCGTTTTCATGGGGCTGACCTCAGTAATCCTTGTGTTCACGGAAAACACCTTGCTCAGGGCCTTCCAGAAGCCCAGTGCGCCGTCGCCAACAGCTAGCTTGGGCGAAGGCTCCAGGCCTCTTTCCCGTATGTCCGTGAGCAGCTCTCGCCAGCTGGCTTCGGACTCCCGGTGGCCGTCCTCGACCGCAACCAGCTCCTTGTGGCCGTGCTCGGTCACGCCAATGATCACCAGCAGGCAGAGCCGGTCATCCAGGCGGACGTTGCTGTACACGCCGTCCGCCCACCAGTAGACGTAACGCTTCTGGCTCAGGTCTCGTCGCTGCCAGTCCTTGTGCTCATCAAGCCACTTCGCCTTGAGCCGAGACACTGTGTTGGCCGACAGGCCATTGGCTTGTTCACCAACCAGCGCACTCAGGGCCTCCTGGAAATCACCGGAGGAAACACCTCGCAGGTAGAGCCAGGGAATCAGTTCCTCCAGGCTCCGGGCGCGCTTCAGGTAGGGTGGCAGCAGGTGGCTGTTGAAGCGAATGCCAGAGCCACTGCGGTCCCGGACCTTGGGAACCTGGACTTCTACGTCGCTGACGCCTGTCTGAACAGCGCGTTTGGGAAGGTGCCCATTGCGCACCACAGCACGGCGGCCATCCGGCGTCTTGACGTCCGCGTACTGCTTCAACAGGCTCTCCAGCTCCGTCTCAACGGCCTGTGCGATCAGATCCCGGGCACCCTGCCGGATCAACTCGTGCAACGGGTCGTTGCTGGCTACCTCTGGTTGTGAAAGAGCATGCAGGTTAGACTTGGGCATGGCGTATCATTCCTCTGTTGGTTGTGATCTTGGCGGAGATCAACCAACAGGATACGCCACCCCTTCAGCCTGCTTCCATACACCAGAAATCACCATAACTCGGTACTTGGCGTCGCAGCCCTCGGCAAGTACCTGTTTTCGAAAAACAGGGACGATTCTGGACGCGCGAGTAAGAACGCCAGAGGAGATTATGACTACCACCCTGAAGCATGAATTTCATCGGGTACCCATGGCAAGTATGGGAGTTAGACCGAACGCAAAAGCAAAAATAGTCGGGGTTATGCTCTTGCTGGCTGCACTGGCTGCGATCTATTGGGTCATGCTGGAGACCGGAGCATTGACCACCGTGACCAACAAGGCGGCCTTGTCGGAATGGATTGACCAACTGGGGTATTGGGGGCCGGTGGGTATCATTGGCCTGATGATCACGGCCATTGTCCTGAGCCCGATCCCCAGCGCCCCGATCGCCATGGTTGCCGGTGCGGTCTATGGATCGCTATGGGGAACAGTCATCGTGGTTATCGGTGCTGAGGCCGGCGCACTGATCGCTTTCGCCATTGCTCGATCCTTGGGGTACGACGTTATCCATCGCTGGAAGCGACTACGTCCGGTATTGAATTGGCTTGGCAAGGAACGCTCTCAGGGCGCATTGATGCTTGTCATTTTTACATCAAGGTTGGTGCCTTTTATCTCCTTCGATGGGGTCAGCTATGCAGCGGGCCTGACACCACTCGCGTTCTGGCGCTTCGTGGTCGCAACGCTGGCCGGTGTTATTCCGACAGCCTATCTGATCACTGCGTTTGGTGGCTTGCTCATGGCCTCTGAGTCCGGGGTGGTGACGGTGCTTCTGATTCTGGTCAGTGGCATTACCCTGTTACCGATTGTTGCCAAGCTGCTCATGGCTCGCCTAAGGCACCAGAAAGCGTCCGAACTTGCATGATAGAGGTTGGGTTGAAGGCGCCTTGGCAAATACTCATCCCGCACAGCAGGACAGCTGTTTCACGTCTTTGGTGAAGGTTTGCGCGCAGAGCTTGAGGCCTTCCACCATGGTCAGATAAGGAAACAGTTCATCGCCGATGTCCTGCACGGTCATCCGTGACCGAAGTGCAATGACTGCCGTCTGGATCAGTTCACCGGCTTCCCCGGCTACCGCCTGCACCCCCAGCAAGCGTCCCGAATCGCGCTCGGCCACCATCTTAATAAAGCCATGGGTGTTGAAATTCACCAGCGCTCGCGGCACGTTTTCCAGATCCAGCAGACGGGTGTCCACATTGTAGCCCTGCTTGAGCGCTTCGGCCTCTGTCAGGCCAACTGTGGCGACCTGAGGATCGGTAAACATCACCCCCGGCATGGCGCTGAGATCCAGGGTGGCCTCGCCTCCCGTCATGTTGACCGCAGCCCGGCTGCCCCCGGCAGCGGCGACGTAGACAAACTGCGGCTGATCGGTGCAGTCACCGGCGGCATAGACACCGGGGACCGTGGTTTGCAGTTGCCCATCTACCTGAATCGCGCCACGGGAGGTTTCCACACCGATGCCCGCCAGGTTCAGGTTTTCGGTATTGGGTATCCGGCCGGTCGCCACCAGCAGTTGATCAGTTCGTAAGGTACCGGCATTGGTCTCGATAACGAATTCATTGTCGGTATAGTCCACACGGCTGGCCTGGGTCTGCTTGAGCACCTCGATGCCCTCGCGCCTGAACGCCGCCTCTATGGCCTCACCGACGGCGGGTTCTTCACCGGATAGCAGGTGGCTGCGGGCCAACACGGTGACCTTGCTATCCAGCCGGGCGAACGCCTGGGCCAATTCCAGGGCAACAAAACCGGCGCCGATAACGATCAGCCGTTCAGGCACAGTAATTAATGCCAGCGCACTGGTGGAGGTGAGATAAGGCGTCTCAGCCAGCCCCGGTATCGACGGCTCTGCGGGACGGGCGCCAGTGCCAATAAAGGCGCGATCGAAATGGACGTTCTGCTCGCCGCCCTCGTTCAACTGGACCACCAGGTTATTGGCATCGACAAACCGGGCTTCACCGTTCAGGACCGTGATTGCCGTCTGGTCGCGCAGAATCCCTTCGTACTTGGCGTCGCGCAGTTCCTCGACACGCGTCTGCTGTTGCTGAAGCAGGTTCGCCCGGTCCACCTTCGGTATCTGGGCGCTGACGCCCCCGTCAAATGGGCTCTCCGTGCGCAGATGCGCGATATGCGCGGCACGACTCATGATTTTCGACGGCACGCAGCCGGTATTCACGCAGGTACCACCAATAATGCCGCGCTCGATCAGGGTGATGCGGGCGCCGCGCTCCGCGGCCTTCAGGGCAGCCGCCATGGCTGCGCCGCCGCTACCAATCACAGCGATATGCAGGTTTTTGTCACTATTCATTCCGAGTTCCTTGAATTACTGGGGCATTGTCACGGCAGGCGCCGAGTCGCGTGTAACAGAGGGCGCTTGGAGTCCTTTATCACAACTCACTTACTGTCCGTTTCCAGGGATTTCAGGGTGGAGGGATAGCCGACATCGCCCGTTGCCTGGGTTAAGGCTTCCACCGATGTTCGTGTGTCGTCAAAGGTAATCACGGCTTCTCGATCCGGATAGCTCACGTCGACTTGTGAAACACCGTCCACCTTGTTCAAGGCCAGCTTGATGGTAATGGGGCATGCGGAACAGGTCATCCCCGGAACTGGAAGCGTCACTGTCTGCATGGCGGCCCACGAGGGCATGCTGAGCAGGGCGAAAAGCAACGTCATGGCAAAGCGCATTTTCATGGGACAATCTCCTTTCAATAAAACAGAGGAAGGGCATAGGGAAACAACAGGGCGACCAGTATCAGTGCCGTTACTGCCCAAAAGATCACCTTATAAGTCGTTCGCACCCGTGGTACGGCACACACTTCACCGGGTTGACACTGTTCCACTGGCCGGAAGATTCGACGCCAGGCGAAGAACATGGCCACCAATGCAACGCCGATGAAAATCGGGCGGTAAGGTTCAAGAGCCGTGAGGTTGCCCATCCAGGCACCGGAGACACCCAGCGCGACAAGTACCAGCGGTCCGAGACAGCAGGCCGAAGCCAAAAGGCCCGCAATACCTCCCGCAGCCAAGGGGACACGCCCCGATTTGGAATTCGGCATAACGCTGACACCTTTCATGGTTTCATTCGATGAGATAAGATTACTTCCGTAGTCAGCTACGGAGTCAAGGGGTATGCCGGATAAAGCGAATTCATTGACCATCGGTGGCCTGGCTAAGGCTGCCAACGTCCATGTCGAGACAATCCGCTATTACCAGCGGCGACGTCTAGTACCGGAGCCGGAACGTCCTCCAGGTGGTATTAGGCGCTATGGTCCAGCTGATATCGAGCGGTTAATGTTCGTGAAAACGGCTCAGCAGCTGGGCTTCAGTCTTGTCGAAATCAGTGACCTGCTACAACTTGAAGATGGCGCTCACTGCCAGGAGGCCAGCGCTCTGGCCGAGCACAAGTTGCGGGACGTGCGTGAGAAAATCGACCAACTGGGGAGAATCGAGAAGGTACTGGGCGAGATGGTTGAGCAGTGCCATGCCCATCCGTACAATATTACCTGCCCATTGATTGCATCATTGCATGAGGGGGCAGTGGGGGGGAACGATCAACGTGAAAGAACATGATTTTCACTCGACTGAGGGCTCGAGGGAGAGCGGATGTTTTATCCCCGGATAGTCCCCACACCCAAGCTTCTGAGGAACTTATGTGCGCCGCCAACATCTTACTCTGGTAGCCGAATTGGCGGATACGGTGATGGAGCGTGTCTGTTTGCACTTCCGCCAATGTAGGTTAAAGTGGGCGACTATCTTCCCACGCGGAAGATGTTTTAGCTGTTCTGTAATCAGGATATCAGTGCGATGACCACACGGCTTATGGGACTGGCAGTACTACTGCTCGTGGCTCTTCTCCCCGTTGCACAGGGAGTTGCCGCGACCTCTTTTGAAGCGGAACCCATGGCCGAGGCTTGTGTCATGTTGCCAGACACCCAGGTGATGCATGACTGCGCCGGGCTCAATGCCGAGGGCAGCTGCAGTAGCCCGTGTTCAACGTCCCATGTCGGGAAATCTGCAATTAGAGACTCGGTAGTGCTGTTATCTTCCCCCTGCCCGAAAGGCTATTCTTCTCATTCCGGCCGTGTACTTTCTGGCCCAGACCCTTTTCCTCCCAAGTAATCAACAGTCTCCTGAACCTTTGATTACCAGAGGCTTTCGCTTCGAGTGCCTGTCGTTTGGCCTTGCGCGGTAGACCACCACGTAGGCAGCTTTGCTGGTGATTTTATCGACTGATGAATACATGAAAACGGGAACGTATCTGTGATGTCATTCTATCTGGAATACCCGGTGCGCGGCATGACCGTGCTCTGCCATAAGCTTTCGATGGCACTTTTTTTGAGTTTATTCGCTGCCTTGGCCTCGGCGTCACCACCAATGGACCCGGGAATCAAGGCACTGCAGGAGAGAATCGGTTTTACGGTGACTGAACGCTTCTCCACGCCAGCCGAGGGCGTGACCGGCTATGTTGTAAAGACCGGCGACGGGAAAACCGGAATCCTCTATGGTCTCGGTGACCTCACTTTTTCCGGCGCACTTCTGGAGAGTGATGGCAACGATCTGACCAGCGAATATTCCGCTCGTTATATACCGAAGCCGACGTATGCGTCGGTTGCCGAGCAGCTCTCCCGGGACCCCCATCTGGTGAGCGAGGGCGGTAAAGATGCCCCTGAGGTCTATATCTTCGCGGATCCCAACTGCATTTTTTGCCACAAATTCTGGCAGCAAACCAGGGATTGGGTTGCGGAGGGGAAAGTCAGGTTGCACTGGGTCATGGTTGGGTTTCTCAAACCGTCCAGCCTGGGGCTTTCTGCAGCAATCATGAACGCAGAGGATCGAGCCGCGGCGCTCCAGGTGTTTGAGGAAAACTTCGGAAAAAGCGGTGACGGCCGCGGCATTTCTGAACTCACTCCGATCCCGGCCGACCTTCAACAGGCCCTCGAACAACACGGTCAGTGGATGGCCGAGGCGGGTTTCAGCGGGACGCCAGGGCTGCTGTTCAAGGACACGAGCGGACAATGGCGGGGCCAGACTGGTGTGCCCAGCCAGGAAGCGCTCGGCAGGATGCTGGGAGTCACTGAGTAATGGATCAGCTGCCCTCATTACTCATTGCCGGCCAGATCATGATGGCGGTTATGGCAGGTCTACTGCTGAACCTGACGCCCTGCGTGCTGCCCGCGATCCCCATCAAGGTCCGGACCATCCTGCGGGAGGCGGGCGGCCAGAGGTCCCATCGGGTGCTGGCCGCGTTGGCATTCACGGCCGGAACACTCACCTTTTTCCTGACGCTGGGCGGCCTGACCGCACTGCTGCAGTGGAACTGGGGCACATTGTTCCAGTCAACGCTATTCGTGGCCGTCCTGGTTGCGTTAATGGTCGGGTTTGCGGTGATTACCTGGCTCGATCTGCCCATCCCCGTCCCGACATTCGCCGCCTCGGCGCATGGCCGGCGTTACTTTGAAGCCTATGTATCCGGGCTGTTGAGTGCGATTCTGGCCGCGCCCTGCGCAGGACCATTCCTCGGTGGCGTTCTGGCCTTTGCCGTTACCCAGCCGACACCGGTCATCATGGGGATATTCGGCAGTATCGGGCTGGGGCTGTCGTTGCCCTACGCGGTACTGATGCTCAGGCCCGAGTGGCTGAGCCGGTTGCCCAAGGCGGGCCCCTGGACCCTGGCCATTCGTGAAGTGCTCGCGCTGATATTGCTGGCCGCCGCCGTCTTTTTCAGCGCGAGCCTGGTGCCCAAAGCGGTATACCCCTGGCTGTGGTGGGCCTGGCTGGCGCTGGTGCTGGTCTGGGGTCTCCGTCGTTTCGTTCAGGGGAGCGGTGCCGTTCGCGTGATCACTGCAACGGCGACAGGCCTTGCCCTTGCGGTGACAGTGGTATTCGCATCTCCGTTGGGCAGCGGCGAAGACGAACTTGTCTGGCAGCCCTACTCCGCAGAACTCCTGGCGGACACAAAAGCCCGTGGCACGCCGTATTTGCTGGAGTTCACTGCCGATTGGTGCATCAACTGCAAGGTCCTGGAGCGCACCGTGTATAAAGAGCCCGCTGTGGCTGAAGCCGTAGCGCGGGCCGGCATGGTGCCGATTCAGGTGGATGTGACAGCAAGCGATCCCGAAAAAGACGCATTGTTAACCGCGACGGGTGGGCAAGCTTTGCCTTTTGCGGCGATTTTTGACGCTGACGGCACCGTTGTCGCCCGTTTCACTGGGCTCTTTGATACCGACAGCCTGGTCGAGGCGATCAACCGCACCGAGAATTCACAACCCTAGATACTGGAGATGAACCATGACAACCCAAGCCAAAGTATTGCTGACCGGCATAGCGGTTTTTCTGATCGCGATCGCGGCGTTCATGTTGATCGGTACCAATTCCGGAAAGGCCCCTGGCTCAGCCCAGCCTGAACAAGCCAGTTCCGACCCCCAGGCGCCAGTTGCCCGCACGGGGTTGGCAGATTCTTCCGATAAGGTCCGCCTCAATCTTGCGGAAGGCGGCAAAGCCCTGATAGGGGAGACCGGTGAAATCGTTCTGACACTGGACATTGAACCGGGCTGGCACGTGAATGCGAATCCAGCCTCCATGGAGTTTCTGATCCCCACCGTCGCCAAGTCTTCGGCTGGCGGCCAGTCGCTCGATATTCCGACGGAGTACCCGCGCGGCCGGGTCAGTGACATTGTGCTGGGTGACACCGCCCTGGAGGTGTACGACGACGGTGCGAGCATCCGGCTGCTGCCAGATGAAAAACAGACCGCCGCGCTGAAAGAGGCAGGCAAGCTAGACATGACGGTACGGGTACAGGCCTGCAGTGACGAGGGCGTTTGCCTGGCACCAGCTGACCTGCCCGTTGCGCTGAATCTGGACGATATCAAGCCACAATAAACCGGGACTCCCTTCGGAAAACAACTCAAATGGAGAATGACTGTGAACAGTGTATTCAGAATTGCTGATTGCCATGGTTGCCCAGGTCAGCACCAATGCCATGGCCCATTCCATGGAAGATGTGGAGGCCTCGTTGAACGAGAAAGAGCGGTATGCCCAGTTTGTGGATCAGCCGGCCCCTGAATTTGATCTTACAGGCGTTGATGGCAATACCCTTGCCCTTGCCGACTTAAACGGCAAAACCGTTGTGCTTAACTTTCTCTACACGCGCTGTACCGAGGCCTGCCCTTTGCATATGAACCTGATCCGGCAGTTGCAAACCGGGGTTGAAGAAGAAGGGCTGAGTGAAGAGGTGGTGTTCATCACCATTGCCACGGACCGGGAAGATGTTGCAGGCACCCGGAGAAACATGCGTGCCTACGGCGAGAATTTCGATCTGAATCCCCGCAACTGGCAATTCCTCTACCGAGCCAGGATGGAACCACCTGAACTGACACCAGAACTTGCTAAAGCCTACGGCGTTCAGTTCAGGGATACGGGTGAGGGTGTACAGGTCCATGGTGTGGTAACCCACGTGATTGACCCGGAAGGGCAGATGCGGGCCCGGTTCCATGGATTGAAATTCAAGCCTGAACACCTGGTGACCTACCTGACGGCCATTGCCAAAGGCCCCAACGCGGCAGCCGATGATGGGTTCTGGGGCCGACTGCACGGGCGAATTGAAGAGCTGTTACAGAGTGAGTAACGCGTGGGGCACCATGCCGGCAACAAACCGACCACTGTAATCAGGAGTAATGTCCAATGAGTCACCAGCGCATATCTGCCGCCCGGGGAATCGCCGTAGTCCTTTTCGCGCTTGCTATTTCCATAGCCGCTCAAGTTATGGCTGCAGGGAAGGTTCCGAAGTCGGTGGGGCCCCAGGGTTTCCTGATCTGGGAGTCCCCTCGCACTCTGCCCGAGCTGGCTTTTGAAGACGAAGACGGCAGGCCGCTGACACTGGCTGACTTTAAGGGTAAGGCGATTTTGCTCAATATCTGGGCGACCTGGTGCGCACCCTGCCGTGAGGAAATGCCGACGCTTGACTCACTCCAGGCTCAACTGGGCGGCGAGCAATTTGAAGTGGTCGCGCTGTCCGTTGACCACGTAGGCATCAGCGTTGTTGAAAAATTCTACCGGGAAACAAGCATTCAGCATCTTCGCCAGTATATTGATCCGTCCACACTGGCGACCTCAACACTGGGCATAGAAGGTGTTCCTACAACGCTGCTGCTTGATCATGACGGTCGCGAAATTGGCCGCCTGGTCGGTGCCGCGGAATGGGACAGCCCGGCCATGGTGGATTTGATGACCCGCACCATTGAAGGGGTTCCGGACTGACTGGATTTACGCAATTGAAAAGGCAGGTGCGTAATGCTTCAAGCTACTACTGCATGCTTCCTTCGCTGAGCCCTTCGAGAACCCCGCAGGCCTCAATTTCCCGATCATCGTTACAACTCGCTCGCAGCGACACAAGTTGTTTCTCCAGTACCTGCAGATCGGTTATCTGAGACCGTACTTGAGCGATGTGATCATCAAGCAAGGTGTTGATGGCCCTGCAAGGCTGATGGGGCGCGCCCTGATAACGCTGTAACTCGTGAATTTCAGCGAGTGACAGCTCGAGTATTCTGCAGCGCCGGATGAAGGCCAGTCGCTCAACATGCCGTTCAGTGTAAATACGATAGCCGTTGTCCTGACGATCCGGCGGCGGTAACAAGCCCTCTCGCTCATAGAAACGGATGGTCTGGGTGTCGACCCCTACGGACCGTGCCAACTGACCAATGCGCATCGGGTTTCTCCTCAACAGATGGTATCTGCTTTATTGACCTTATAGTGGCTATATGGTTTTAAATCATAATCCGACAATACTCAAGTGGAGCCGTATCATGAGTAAATCCTGTGAAGACGCCTGTGGCTGCGGACTGAATTGAGCGGAGCAAAAAAGCATGAGCCACAGGGTTGATACTGGCTTCGGAGGCGAGAGCATTGGGTGATAAGTACGCGCTACCCTCCACGGGCATGCGCCACAAGGAGCTTCTAACAAGGGGGATAGCTCTACTTGCCGGAGGCGCCATGCCGCTTGCCTTTGCCCCTGTGGGCTGGGCATGGCTTGCAATGATCGCTCTGGCTGCATTTTTTGCCCTGACCGCGCAATCTTCAAAGCGTCAGGTGCTATGGTCGGCCTACCTCTTTGGCCTTGGTTACTTCGGCGTAGGTGTCTCCTGGGTCTTCATCAGCATCAGCCAGTACGGCAATGGCCCTGTGGTGGCGGGGTTAGCCACAGCGGCCTTTGTCTCGCTGCTCGCCCTCTTCCCATGGGGCGTCGCCTATCTCGTGCGCCGCCTGAGACCTGAGATGGATGCGATGGCGCTCTGGCTAGGACTACCGGCGGCATGGGTGTTGAGTGAATGGATGCGCACCTGGTTCTTGACCGGCTTTCCCTGGCTCTTTATCGGCTACAGCCAGACCGACACCACACTCGCCACTATCGCTCCTGTCTTTGGTGTGCTTGGCGTGAGTTTTCTGGTGGCACTGTTCGCCGGCGGTCTTGCGTGGGTTATCTTAGGCCCAAGCCTGCGCCGTGCAGCGGTAGCCGGTGCCGTGTTAATCGTTACTCTCGCTGGCTTGCAGCTCCTGGACCGCGAGTGGACGCAGCCAGCCGCTGACCCTATCGATGTCGCCCTCTTGCAAGGAAACATCGCGCAAGACAAGAAATGGGACCCGGATTACCGGGAAATCACAATTGAGCGCTATCAGGCGCTTACGAAGCAGCATCTCGGGGCCGACATCGTGATCTGGCCAGAAGCGGCAATCCCGATGTGGCATGACCAGGCCAAAGAATATCTTGCTGAGCTTGAGGCGTTAGCCGATCAGGCAGGCACCTTGTTAATGATTGGCGTCCCGGTACGCGAGGCGGATGGCCGCGCCTATAATGCAGTGGTAAGCCTCTCCGATCCCTCAGGCTTCTACTACAAACGCCACCTGGTGCCCTTCGGTGAATATGTTCCGTTTCGGGAGTTTTTGGGTTCGGCCCTCGACGTGCTCGGGGCGCCCATGTCCGATTTTACACCGGGACGGGACGCGCACGTCCTGAATGCAGCAGGGGTGCCCGTAGGGGCACTCATCTGCTACGAGGCGGTCTTTGGTGCTGAAGTCACGGAACTTCTGCCCGAAGCGCAGGTGCTGGTGAATGTCAGTAATGATGCCTGGTTCGGCAGCTCGCTCGGCCCTCTCCAGCACTTCCAGATGGCCCGCATGCGTGCCATCGAAACCGGACGTGACCTACTGCGAGCCACGAACACGGGTATCACAGCAGCTGTCAGCTACGAGGGAAAGATCCTCAAGCGCGCTCCTCAGTTCCGCGTAGCCAGCCTCAGCGTCGAGGTGACACCGCGAACTGGTGCGACCCCTTATGTGCGCTGGAGGGATTGGCCTGTCCTTGGTGTGATCGCACTCGGACTCGGCTTGCTCCTGCTTCTTCGAATTCGCCAGTATCATCGGCTGGGTACATGACGCCCGCCACTCTATAGCGAGCAGATTTTCAATTGGGTGAGGAGGAAGGAATTTGTCTACTTATGGCAATTGGCTCGCAGAGAAAGCCCACGAGCCGAGAAAAACGATGCGCTGGCTGTGGCTCTCGCTCCTGTTACTGCTGGCGGATCAGGCGAGCAAGTACCTTGCCAGTACCATGCTTATGTATGGAGAAAGTGTATCGGTCACGCCCTTCTTCAATTGGGTCCACCGCCACAATACGGGGGCGGCGTTCAGCTTTCTAGCGGATGCCGGCGGTTGGCAGCAGCCGCTTTTCATCGGGCTGGCCTTGGTTATCTCGACGTTACTGGTGTACTGGCTTTGGCGTTCACCGAGCGTACTGAGTTATCGGCTCGCACTCAGCGCTATCCTCGGCGGTGCGTTGGGCAATGTCGCAGATCGCTTACGCTTGGGCTACGTCGAGGATCTTCTCGATTTTCATTATGCCCAGTGGCACTGGCCATCGTTCAACCTGGCGGACGTATGGATCGTCCTCGGTGCTGCCCTCTTTATCTGGGCCGAAATACGACATCAGCCAGGCAGCCGTCGCCGCGGAATCGGCTAGAGTCTTCGCTGTCGCACGCTTGATCCTATCCCAGATATACGTAGCTTCTTTCTCATAAAGCACACAGCAAGCCGGTTGCCCATGCAGGTTGATGGTAGCATTTGCGGATGGAAGCGCCGACGCAGACAGGGGACATCACATGATCTTTCGACAACTGTATGAACCCGTATCCAGCACTTACACCTATCTTCTGGGCTGCGAGGAAACCGGACGAGCGGTCCTGATTGATCCGGTTATCAACTCGGTCGAGCGCGACCTGGCAGAGGTATCAAAGCTGGGGCTCAAGCTGGAATACACTCTGGATACCCATATCCACGCCGATCACATCACTTCCGCCCGCGAGCTAAAGCAGAAAGCGGGCAGTAAAATCGCGGCGCCTGCCATGGATTGCCTGCCCTGCACGGACGTAGGAGTTGAGGAGGGGAGGCCCTTTCAGGTCGGTCGGCTCAGCTTCCAGCCGATTCACACGCCGGGCCATACCGATGGCCATTTCGCATACCGTCTGGACGACCGTATTTTCACCGACGACGCTCTTCTGATCGAAGACAGTGCTATTTTTCCTGTACTTGCTGATCTCATAGCGTTTCTGATGCACGACTGCTGCGATGGGCACTGTGCTTATTGCGACAAAGCCATCGAGTTGTTCGCGCAGTGTGAAGGTCGCCCAACCTCATCGGGCACGGTGGACTCCAAGATATGATCAGATTCATCTATTTTGTGGAGTCTAATCTTGTTTGGTTCGTTATCACTTTAGCTGGTTTGGTCTTAGTATTCCCAGGGTTAGGAACGCACCTAGAGCCCTTTATCGGTCCACTGCTCGCGCTGCTGATGCTTGTCATCAGTCTTACCTTCGACGCACATGCCGTTGGAGTGGTCTTTCGCAAACCTTCAAGGCAACTTTTAGCACTAGGTCTGGTCTATGGTCCGATGTCGATTGCCGGTTTTCTGACTGGCCGTTTATTTTTCGGGAACGGACCTCTTGCAGCAGGTCAAACGTTGCTTGGCACATTGCCGACAGATGTTTCGTCTCCGCTGCTGGTATTAATGGCGCGGGGGAATGTTGCCTTAGCAGCCGTTTTTAATGCGGTCAATACAGCACTATCGCCATTCATTGTTCCGTTCCTGTTTTTATGGCTGACTGGAATACAACTGGAAGTTCCTCTCGGGGCAATCATCTTTGAATTAGCCTTGATCGTTCTCGTTCCCACTGTTGTTGGAGTGAGCTTACGCACAGGATTTCCAGATTTTTTTGCACGCCATGATTCAACGTACGCGGGAATTGGATCAATCATATATCTTCTGATACTACTGGCTGTAGTAGGCCCAAACGCAGAAACTATCATTGGCTATGGCTGGTACGCTTTTTTGATTGCTGGAGCAGCCCTGAGTCTTAATCTGATTGGCTACCTGATAGGAATGTCCTCACGGTTGCTAACCTCTGACCGGAAAGAAGTGATTACCTATCTCTTCACCGTGAGCAAAAAAGAATTTAGCATTGCTGCTGCTTTTGTCGCCGCATCTGGCTTACCTTCAGAAATTGCGATTCCTGCCGCATTCTTTGCCGTGATACAAATGATTACTTCACCCATTGCCGCTAAGATCCTTGCACGGCACGGCTTACTACGATTCCGAGCGAGCGATCAGCACTAAGGATCTTGGTATTGTTTCAGCGCCGAATTACCCAACGAACTACTGGCAACAGTTGATGCAGCCTTTTCAACGAAACAGGAGATGATGAAGTACTTGCTCCATCTGCCGACTACTCAGGCTCCGTGTTGCCGAAAAACTCTGCCAGGGAACGGATGTTCAGCACCTACGCAAGTATCTTGATCTTTCCACGCGGGCTACCCTAATACTGAGCATAAGTGCTTCAGGCTACTGCTGCATGTTTCCTTCGCTGAGCCCTTCGAGAACCCCACAGGTCTCAATTTCCCGATCATCGTTACAACTCGCTCGCAGCGACACAAGTTGTTTCTCCAGTACCTGCAGATCGGTTATCTGAGACTGTACATGAGCGATCTGATCATCAAGCAAGGTGTTGATGGCCCTGCAAGGCTGATGGGGCGCGCCCTGATAACGCTGTAACTCGTGAATTTCAGCGAGTGACAGCTCAAGTATTCTGCAGCGCCGGATGAAGGCCAGTCGCTCAACATGCCGTTCGGTGTAAATACGGTAGCCGTTGTCCTGACGATCCGGCGGTGGTAACAAGCCTTCTCGCTCATAGAAACGGATGGTCTGGGTATCGACGCCTACGGACCGTGCCAACTGACCAATGCGCATCGGGCTTCTCCTCGACAAATGGTATCTGTTCTATTGACCTTATAGTGACTATATAGTTTTAAATCATAATCCGACAATACTCAAGTGGAGCCGTATCATGAGTAAATCCTGTGAAGACGCCTGTGGCTGCGACGCAACACCCGCCGAGGGTAATACCGGGTCGTGGGCCTCTGAAGCGTCCGGCAACTGGATCAGTGTGTATACCGTACCGAAGATGGATTGTCCTTCGGAGGAACGGATGATTCGCCTGGCCCTGAACGGTTTTGAAGACATTCGCGGGCTGTCCTTTGAGCTGTCTGATCGGCGGTTGAAGGTTGTGCACGATGGCGAGGCTGAGCCTATCACCGCGAAGCTGGCAACCCTCGGGCTGGGAGCTTCGCTTCAGGAAACGGCCGCTGCCGACCCTGAGTCAATCAAGGCGGTCGGGGGTACGGCTATCTCGGCCGAGCAGGAGTCCGGCACCCTGCGTTGGTTGCTCGGTATCAATGCCGTCCTGTTTGCGGTGGAAATGACGGCCGGCCTGATCGCCCAGTCTACCGGACTGATTGCAGAATCCCTGGACAATTTCGCCGACGCGGCCGTGTATGGGCTCGCCCTGTATGCGGTTGGGCACAGCGTGAAAATGCAGGTGCGTGCGGCGCATCTCGCGGGCGTACTCCAACTGATTCTGGCTGTGGGCGCACTCGCAGAGGTGGTGAGGCGCTTTGTCTTCGGCAGTGAGCCGGAGTCGCTGGCAATGATGGGGATTGCGTTCATCGCATTGATCGCTAACACCACCTGTCTGCTGCTGATATCCAAACATCGGGAGGGCGGTGCCCACATGAAGGCGAGCTGGATATTCTCAGCCAACGATGTGGTCATCAATCTGGGGGTCATTACCGCTGGCGCCCTGGTCGCATGGACTGGCTCCAATTATCCGGACCTGATCATCGGCAGCATCGCGGGGATTATCGTACTCAACGGTGCCAGGCGCATCCTGGCGCTTAAGGGTTAAACAATGTCCATCGTTACCAAAAAACTCTTGCCGTATAGCCTGCTGGCGATTTCGGGCCTGATTGCGGCGTCTGATCAGGTTGTAAAATGGCTGGTCCAGCAGTCAATGGCGTATGGCGAATCGATTCCGGTGACCCCGTTCTTTAACTGGGTTCATGTCTGGAACACCGGCGCCGCATTCAGCCTGTTTGCCGATGGCGGAGGTTGGCAGCGATACTTTCTTATCACAGTCGCGGTAGTTGTCTCGATTGTACTGATCGGGCTGATTCTTCAGTGCCGCCGCAGGGGAGAAGCCATCGCGTACAGTCTTATTCTTGGCGGTGCCATGGGCAACCTGATTGACCGGATATTCCGCGGCTATGTTGTGGATTCCTTTGATGTCTATTGGCAATCCTGGCACTGGCCAGCCTTTAACCTTGCCGATATCGCCATTGTGCTGGGCACCGTGCTTTTCCTCTATGTCAGTTTCATACCCGAAAAATCGGGCACGAACGTCGAGCTCGATGGATCAGGCTAAAAAACATCTGACAAACGCCTTGACCTTAAAGTTGACTTTAAAGATATCGTCTGTACTGACGAACCGAGAACGACAGCCAAAGCAAAGGAGAATGAAACGATGACATTGCAACTTGGAGAAACCGCTCCCGATTTCACCGTCGCATCCACCGAGGGAAACATTCAGTTTCATGAGTGGCTGGGAGACGACTGGGCCGTGCTGTTTTCACACCCCGCCGACTACACCCCTGTCTGTACCACAGAGCTCGGCGCCTTCGCCAAGCGTAAGGACGAGTTCGCCAGTCGCGGTGTGAAGCTGATCGGGGTCTCCGTCGACCCGCTCGACTCCCATAAAGACTGGGCGAAGGATATCGAGAAAACCCAGGGCAAGGGGCTCAATTTTCCCCTGTTGGCAGACAAGGATCAGGTGGTTGCCGACCAGTACGGAATGATCCATCCAAAAGCCGATCCCAAGGTGACTGTTCGAACGGTATTCATTATCGATTCCGCGAAAAAAATCCGCCTGATGCTGACGTATCCGCCCAGCACCGGGCGCAATCTGGACGAGATCCTGCGCGTCATTGATTCGCTCCAACTGACCGACAACCACAAAGTGGCCACGCCGGTGGACTGGAAGAATGGCGAGGATGTGATCATCGTTCCGTCGCTCTCCAACGAAGAGGCCAAAGAGCGCTTCCCCGACGGATGGGATGAGCAGACACCGTATCTGCGCGTTACCCGCCAACCTGGTCGGAAGTAATAGAGAATTCGTCAGCTGGCCTTGTGGCTGGCTGACGAAGCAATACCTGAGAAACCTTCACCGATAGGTTCGGTCATCGCCGAACCCGCAACCGAACACGGCCCCGAAATGCTTACCCTGACAATCCCTGAAGTTGGTCTCTTCGCGTTATTGATTGCACTTTGCCTGTCGCTGCTTCAGGCGACCGTGCCCTTGCTGGGAGCCGCCACCCGGCGCCCGTTGTGGATGGCATTTGCAGAGCCCATGGCATGGGGGCAATTTGTTTTTCTACTGGTTTCTTATGCCAGCCTGACCGCCAGTTTTCTTCTGGATGATTTCAGCGTGGATTATGTGGCCCGTAATTCCAACTCGATGCTGCCCTGGTACTACAAGTTCACCGCCGTCTGGGGCTCTCATGAAGGCTCGGTGCTGTTATGGAGTCTGATTCTCAGTGGCTGGGGCTTTGCCGTCAGTCTGTTTTCCCGCCAGTTGCCACGGGATATGCTGGCACGGGTTCTGGGAGTTCTGGGTGTCGTCAGCGCAGGGTTCCTGCTTTTCATCGTCGTTACGTCCAGTCCCTTTGATCGCCTGTTGCCGGGCATGCCAGCCGACGGTGCCGATCTGAATCCGTTGTTGCAGGATGTTGGCCTGATCATCCATCCGCCGATGCTTTACATGGGCTATGTGGGTTTTTCAGTGGTCTTTGCTTTTGCCATCGCTGCGCTGATCGAAGGGCGTCTCGATGCGGCCTGGACGCGCTGGGTTCGGCCGTGGACCAACATTGCCTGGGCCTTTCTGACCCTCGGCATCGCTCTGGGTAGCTGGTGGGCCTACTATGAGCTGGGTTGGGGCGGCTGGTGGTTCTGGGATCCGGTGGAAAATGCATCGCTCCTGCCCTGGCTGAGCGGGACAGCGCTGATACATTCACTGGCGGTCACGGAAAAACGCGGCACGTTCAAGAGCTGGACGGCACTGCTGGCGATTTTCACGTTCTCACTCTCGTTACTGGGCACCTTCCTGGTGCGCTCAGGGGTACTGACCTCGGTTCATGCCTTTGCCAATGATCCATCTCGGGGGCTCTTCATTCTGGCGTTGCTGGGAATAACGGTCGGCGTCTCGCTTTTGATCTTTGCGCTACGGGCGCCGCGAATGAGCGCCAATGCGGGCTTTAGCTGGCTTTCCCGGGATGCTCTGTTGCTGATCAACAATATTTTGCTGGTCATCATGACGATCACGGTCCTGATGGGCACCCTGTACCCCTTGATCCTGGATGCACTCGGGCTGGGCAAGGTCAGTATCGGCGCGCCTTACTTTAATAGCCTGTTCGTGCCACTGACCGTCATGCTGTGTGCCTTTATGGGGCTGGGGCCGGTCTCACGCTGGAAGCAGATGCCCGGTCGGGAGCTGTTCCGGCGACTACTGGGGGCGGGCTTGGCCGCACTGGCGATTGCGATATCGATACCGTTTCTTTACAACGGCCAGTGGAATGTCGCCGTGGCGCTGGGGATGGTGGCGGCCCTGTGGGTAGTACTGGCGTTGGTGCGCGACCTGTTTGATAAAGTCCGCAATGCGTCCTCTGCGCTGTCCGGATTGCGTAAGTTGACCCCTTCATACTGGGGCATGGTGGTCGGCCACGTGGGCCTGGCCGTCACCATCGTGGGCGTGGTGATGGTGTCGAACTACGCCATGGAGCGTAATGTGCGGCTTGATATCGGTGAGCAGGTGAATCTGGGCGGGTACGATTTTACGCTGACCGAACTGGGCGAGCGTCGGGGGCCCAACTTCCTCGCCGATACGGCGACCATCGAGGTTGCCCGTGAAGGCCGGATTGTCACCACCCTGTACCCGGAGAAGCGCCTGTACATTGCCCGAGGGCAGCCGATGACCGATGTCGCACTCGACCCCGGCCTGTTGCGGGACCTTTACGTGGCCATGGGGGAGGAACTGGACGACGGCAGCTGGGCAATGCGCCTACAGGTCAAGCCATTTGTACGCTGGCTTTGGCTGGGTGCGCTGCTGATGGCCTCCGGGGGCGTGCTGGCCGTGGCAGACCGTCGCTACCGTCGCCGCCGTGCAGCCGCAGCTGACCGCGAATCGATGAGGCCGGCACGCGAGGTTCGCGCATGATGCGTCGCCTGTTGCTGCTGCTTCCGTTTGTGGTGTTCCTTGGCCTGGCCTTCTTTTTGTACCGGGGGCTTTCGCTGGATCCCAGTGCTCGCGAGTCAGCCCTGATAGGCCAGGCGTTTCCCGCGTTCACGCTCCCGACGCTGGAGGACCCTGATACCGAGGTGGATGAATCCCTGCTTCGCGGGCAGATATCTCTGGTCAATGTCTGGGCATCCTGGTGCCCGACCTGCAAGGAGGAAATGCCCCAGCTACTGGCGCTCTCCGAGCGCGGCATTCAGATGGTGGGCATCAACTATAAAGACGCCCGTGACCTGGGGCGACAGTTTCTCGAAGAGTTCGGAAAACCTTTCGAGGTCAACATCTTCGATCCTGCCGGTGACCTGGGTTTTGAAATTGGCGTGTATGGCGTGCCCGAAACCTTCCTGGTCGACGCAGACGGTATCGTTCGATACAAGCACGTTGGGTACATAACGCCCGCCCAGGTGGATGAAGTCATGATGGAGGTAGAGAAATGGCGCTAACCCTGAAGATCCGTTGCTGTGTGGTCATCGTGCTTTTGATGGCCTCGTTCCAGTCGATGGCGGATACGGCAATTGATGCGCGTCATTTCGAGGATCCGGTGATGGCGGAGCGTTATCGCGACCTTACGGCGTCATTGCGGTGCCCTAAATGTGATGCTCAAGCCATCGACAGCTCCGATTCGCCGGTGGCGGCGGACATGCGGGAGCGGGTAGCGCTGATGCTTCATGAGGGGCGTGCGGATAAGGAAATTCTTGATTTCATGGCTAATCGTTTTGGCGAGTTCGTTCTTTACAATCCGCGCCTTGACGGGCGCACGTGGCTGCTTTGGGCATTGCCGGCAGCGCTGGTAGCAGGAGGCGCCCTGGTTGTGATTGCCTTTGTCCGGGCACGCAGGCACCGGCGAGTGCGGCCGCTCTCCGAGGAGGAGCGTACCCGCCTGTCCTCTTTGATTCATCGTCATCGTGAGAGGTCGGAATGACTATGCTCTGGTTAAGTATCGGCACACTGTTGCTTATAGCGCTGTGGTTCCTGAGTCTACCGTTGCGAAGAGCAAGGGCGATCCATGACTGGCAGCAGCGGTTTGAGGCCGATGATCACGCTGAGGCGCAAAACCTGGCCGTCTATGAACGCCGGCTTTCAGCCCTGAAAAGCGCCCGCGATCGCGGCGAGATTGACGTCGCCCGTTTTGAAGAAGGCCGCCACGAGCTGGACCGCAATCTGCTGGAGGACACCGAGGCCCATCGCCGAATGCCTCTCAGGCGCCCCCTGTCAGGACGTTTGATGATTCCACTGGTGATAACGGCAGTCATGGCTGCCAGCATGATCGGCTATCGATGGCTGGGTGCCGATGGCGATCTGGCGCTGCATGCCGCCCAGCAGGACGTGCTCAACACGCCCGGTGCCTCAATGAAAACCCTGGTTGGTCGGCTCGAAGAGGAAGCCGGGACTCAGCCGGATAATCCCAAGGTCTGGTCCTTGCTGTTTCCGCTTTACCAGAAGATCGGTCAACCGGGTCAGGCGATTGACGCCCTGGAACGACTGATCGAACTGGAAGGCCGCAGAGTAGATCTTCTGGCCCAACTGGCTCAGATAAAATTCTTTGTGGCCGGGCGCAGCCTGACCGATGAAGTGCATGCGCTGATCGACGAAATACTCGACAAGGATCCACGTGAGCCAACGGCGCTGGGCATACTGGGGGTCGAGGCCTTTGACGACGGCCGCTATGAACAGGCGATCAATTACTGGCGCCGGGCATTGGCTGGCTTCGGCGATAACGAGTCCGCACAGGCCATGCGCAGCGGTATCGCTGTTGCCAGGCAACGATTGGAGGAGACAGCCAATGGAGCGGAACGTGTTACTGATTGAAACCCTAACGCACGTTCACACACGAAATCAGGGAAGCTTATGCTTCAGTATCCTCAAATAGACCCGGTAGCCATTGCACTGGGCCCACTGAAAATCCATTGGTACGGCCTGATGTACCTTGTCGGTTTTCTCGCGGCCTGGTGGCTGGGGCGTCGTCGGGCTCATCGACTCGGGTTGAACGCAGACGCTGTTGAAACATTGATTTTCTACTGCGCGATGGGCGTCATTCTCGGTGGCCGCGTCGGTTATGCGCTCTTCTACGGTTTTGACAAGCTGGCAGACAATCCGCTTTGGCTGTTCAAGGTCTGGGAAGGGGGCATGAGTTTTCACGGCGGCTTGACCGGCGTCCTGATTGCAGCCTTGGTCTTCGCCCGCAAGCAGAACCTGCGGTTTTTCCAACTCACGGATTTTATAGCGCCACTGGTGCCAATTGGCCTGGGGGCGGGTCGCCTTGGCAACTTTATCAACCACGAGCTCCCGGGGCGGGTCAGCGACGTGCCCTGGGCCATGGTGTTCCCGAATATGGGGTCGGCGCCACGTCACCCGTCGTCATTGTACGAGTTTGCCCTGGAAGGTGTTGTGCTGTTTGTGGTGCTGTGGTGGTTCTCACGCCACCCTCGTCGGATGGGCGCAACGTCCGGCCTGTTCCTGTTGCTCTACGGAATTTTCCGTTTTGCGGTCGAGTTTGTTCGCCTCCCCGACCCGCAACTGGGGTTCATTGCCCTTGACTGGGTGACCATGGGGCAGTTGTTGACCTTGCCGATGATCCTTGGAGGCCTTGGGTTAGTCGCTTGGTCGAAAAGCCAACCGATCAATAACGTAAAGGTGGCGACGGGCGGATAAAGGTCGACTTCATTTATGCAATAACAAATTGAGAGAGTTTCAGAGTGGTCATGCTGGCGTTTTCTCCTCTGATATATCGGGATCTGTTTCATGCGAGCGATGTGGGCACGATGAAAGTCAATGAAATTGCAAACTTGGCGGATGTCTCTCCGGACACCGTTCGTTTCTATAACCGTGAAGGGTTACTTCGGCCACGAAAAGATCCCCGAAATGGCTACAACTTGTATAATTCGGAAGACCTGTGGCGCTTACGGTTTGTTCGCGTGGCAAACAAGCTGGGATTCAACCTGCGTGAAGTCAAAGTCATTCTAAGTCATGGGACGGAGGGTGGCTTGGCTGGCAGCGACCTGAAGGAGCTATTCACAGACCGCCTTTGCAGACTGGATCAGGAGTTAAAGGAGCTCAAGAGACTTCGTGACGACATGAAAACTACAGTCCAGGTTTGGAGACAGATGCCTGATGGAGCCCCCAATGGCCATTCTGTCCAGGAATTCAGTAGGGCACCTACTTCGGTATACGCCTATATTTTCGGTTTGAAAATAAGTGAACGTGCATTTATTTTAGGCCGACCAATTTGAAGCGTTGAGCAGACAAATGCGGCAAAGAGACGACTCGAAACGAATAGCCTTCCTGGAAGCTACCGTGAGGGAAGTAGCAGATCACGGTTTTTCAGCAACCTCGGTTGGCAAGATAGCCAAGGCTGCGGGTTTGTCACCAGCCACGCTGTACATCTATTACGAAGATAAAGAACAGCTTTTATTGGCGACATTTTATTACGTCAGCGATCAGGTCATTGATGCGGCGCTGGACAGTTTTTCTCGCGGGAAAGATCTGCGTGAAGGACTGCGACGCCAGTGGCACACACTGTTCCGGATCGGCCTTGAGCGTCCGGAACTATTCCGCTACCACGAGACGTTCACGCATTCTGCTTGGATGACTCCCGAGATCCAGGCACGAAACGAAAGCCGAGCCGCAAATCTTTTGAATGCAGTTGATCAGGGAAAGCAATCCGGGCTGATCAAACCGGTACCTTTTCCACTTCTCGAAACGTTTATGTTCCGCCCGATTTACCACCTCGTTCAACGATGCCTGCAAGGGTCGTTCGAAGGTACCGATGAGCATATCGAATTAGCGTTTAATATGGCTTGGGATGCGGTTGCCGATCGTCGGAATACCTAATTTTTTCTGGAGAGTGACGCGTTATGAAATTCAAGATGGTCAGTACCGCCATGCCCTTGAGAGGCCTACAAGCGCTTGCAATGCTTTCGAGCCTCCTGGTGATGGGATGTTCGGCGGAGGCGCCCCCTCTGACACAGCAAACTGTCTACCCGGTAAAGCTCATGACGCTGGAGCAGGCGCAGTCAGGCACGCTCAATCAGTATCCGGGCAGAGTCTCGGCGTCTGACCATTCAGAACTCTCTTTCAGAGTGGGAGGAGAGCTGACGGAGCTGGCCGTTAAAGCAGGCGACACTGTGGAAAAAGGGGAGGTCGTTGCCCGCCTGGACGATCGGGACGCAAGAACCCGCCTGGAAAACGCCCGGTCAAATTTCAATCTGGCACAGGCCACCTTCGAGCGAATGCGAATATCGTTGGAGCGCCAGGCCATCAGTCAGGCCCGTTTCGATGAGGCCGAGGCCGAGTACCTCTCTGCCAGAGCGCAACTGGCCAGCGCGGAGGACCAACTTTCCTATACCGTTCTCAAAGCGCCATTTGATGGCGTCATTTCACGGGTGCCGGTGGATGTCTTTCAGGTTGTATCAGCGCAGCAGGCCATTGCCGAACTGCAACGGCCCGGCTCTATCGACGTCTCGTTCCAGATGCCTGAACAACAGGTCCGCCGCCTTCAACCACAGAGATCCAGGAACGTTCGCGCCAATGGCAACACTATCGCGTGGGTACAGTTTCCCGAGCTTCCCGATAAACGCTACGCCGCGAGCTACAAAGAGCATGACAGCAATGCCTCTCAGGGGTCGCTCAGTTATGAGGTTACCGTAACGCTCCCTGAACCCGAGGACATCACAGTGCTTTCGGGGATGAGCGCGACCGTTCTGCTTGATTACGGCACATTGGCTGGAGAGAGCGCCCCGTCGTGGCTGATACCAACCGCGGCGCTTGTAACACCTGACGCAGAACCCGGCACTAGCGTGGTTTGGCGATACGTGGCTGCTGCCGATGGTGAGAATGGCGATAACACGGGCAGCGTCGAGCCGGTGGATGTCGAGCCGGGTAAGAAAATGAACGATGGCGTGCTTGTTCGGGGAGAGCTCAGCCCGGGCGACAGAATCGTGGTTGCCGGCGCTCACCGGATGAACAGGGATCGTTCGGTCCGTCCCTGGGAAAAAGAGGGCGGGCTCTGAGATGGTCGATTATTTTCTTGATCGGAAGTCCATCAGCTGGATGGTCACGCTGTTGCTTGGGGTTGGGGGCATGTTCGCGTTTCTGGGTCTTGGCCAGCTTGAATTCCCGGAGTTCACGTTACGTTCCGCCTTGGTGACCACCCAATATCCCGGAGCAACGCCTCTTGAAGTCGAGGAGGAGGTTACGCTGCCTCTGGAAAAAGCGATCCAGCAGATGCCGGGCATCGATGACATTACTTCGGTGAACTCGGACGGCTTGTCGCAGATTACTGTCCAACTCAAGAAGACGGTCAGAGAAGGGGAGTTAGACCAGTATTGGGATATCCTTCGGCGAAAGATTAATGATGCCCAGCCTGGTCTGCCACCAGGCGTGAACACGTCCATCGTGAACGATGACTTTGGCGATGTCTTCGGCCTGCTGCTCACGTTGCGTGGTGACGGCTACTCGCTGAAAGATCTTGGTGACCATGCGGATCTCATTCAGCGAGAACTGCGATTGTTGGAGGGCGTCGCAAAAGTCAGTATCGGTGGTCGTGTCGACGAGCAGATGATCGTGTCACTGGACCGTGACCGTATGCGTGCTCTTGGCATCTCGCCAGAATACCTGGCAAGCCTTCTGAATGCGCAGAATACGGTGGGCAACGCTGGCCACCTGCGCAGTGAAGGGCTGTCGTTATCCGTTCAGCCAACCGGTCAGCTTGATTCCGTTCAGGCACTTGAGCAACTGGCAGTTGGAAGCGCTGATTCGGGTATTATCCGGCTCAGCGATCTGGCCGAAGTTCGCAGGGTGACCAATGACTCACCCGCCTTGCTTTACCACTCTGACGGATTGCCTGCTTTGACCATCGGCGTGTCATTTGCAGAGGGCACCAACGTTGTTGATGTAGGTGAGAGTCTCAATGAGGCTTTGAAACGCCTGGAAAAACAGCAACCCATCGGCATGACACTGAACACAGTGTATAACCAGCCTGAAGTAGTCGAGGAGGCAGTATCTGCTTTTCTCATGAACCTTGCTCAGGCGGTGGGCATTGTCATTATTGTGCTTTTGCTGTTCATGGGGCTGCGAAGTGGCCTGCTCATGGGGCTGATCCTGCTGATTACCATCATGGGTACATTCGTGCTTATGGCAATACACGGTATTCAGCTCCAGAAGATTTCATTGGGTGCGCTGATCATTGCGCTGGGGATGCTGGTCGATAATGCCATCGTCGTCACCGAGGGCATGATGATTGGCCTTTCCAAGGGCAAGTCCAAAAGGCAGGCAGCCAAAGAAGTGGTCTCGCAGAACCGGTACCCGCTGCTCGGCGCTACCGTGATTGCCATTACGGCCTTTGCTCCTATCGGCCTTTCACCAGACACCACCGGAGAATTCATTGGCTCCCTGTTCTGGGTTCTGTGCTACTCGCTTTTCCTGAGCTGGCTGACGGCACTCACTCTGACCCCGTTTTTCTTTGATATGTTCTATCCCGACAAGCTCGAGAGTGTCGGGCAGTCATCCGATAACGACCCCTATAAGGGAATTGTTTTCGTCGTCTTCCGCCGCCTGCTGACCTACGCGATTCATTATCGCTTCGTGACATTAACACTTGCGATCGCGCTTCTGGCTGGGGTTCTATCGTTCTCGGGACAGGTTAAGAATGCTTTCTTCCCGAATGCCACAACGCCACTCTTCTTTGTTGACCTTTGGTTGCCCGAGGGCGCCGACATCTTGCAAACCGAAGAGACCGTAAAGCGGCTGGAATCGCGCGTGAATGACATGGACCAGGTCGTTCAGGTGACCAGTGTCACCGGTGGCGGAGCCCAGCGTTTTACGTTGACGTATTCACCGGAGCAGCGATACGCCAGTTTTGGCCAATTGATCGTAGAGACCCGGGATAAGGCGTCGAGAGAGGCCCGTATGGAGGAAGTCATTGAGCAACTGCGTACAGACTTCCCGAACGTGCATTACAAAGTGCAGGCTTTGCAGGTGGGGCCCTCAGCCAAAGCCAGTCTTGAAGCTCGTATCTTTGGAGAAGATCCCGAAGAACTCCGGAAAATCGGTGTGCGCGTGCAGGCAATTTTTGAAAATGAACCTCTGGCCGACAGCGTGCGCTTGTCCTGGGGTAATCGGGAAGCCGTGATCGTACCGGAGTTCCTCGAAGAACAGGCCCGGCGCCTTGGCGTATCTCGCGAATCACTGCACCAGGCGTTGTTGCTGAATAATCAGGGGCAGCAGGTTGGAGTGTACCGTGAGGGGAGCGACCTCATTCCGATCATTATGCGGTCAAGAGAGGAGCAGCGTTTTGACATCGAAAACCTTACCTCGATCAATGTCTGGAGTGAAGAGCAGGGCCGCTATGTCAGCGCGGGCAACGTCATCAATGCCATCAATACGGAACTGCGGGATCCGTTGATAAAACGCAGAAACAGGGAGCGGATGTTGGCGGTTTATGCCGAACCCATGCCTTTGTCGGGGGAGACGGCGGCGAGTGTGCTGGAGAGGATCCGCCCGCAGGTCGACGCGCTGGAGCTTCCCCACGGCTATTCGATTGAGTGGGGTGGAGAGTACGAGACCTCATCCGAAGCTCAGACTTCGCTTTTCTCCTCGCTGCCTCTTGGACTGCTGGGGATGTTCATTATTTCGATGCTGTTGTTCGGTAGCTTCCGACAGGCTCTGTCTATCTGGATGATTGTTCCTCTCATGATGATTGGAATCATTGGTGGACTGGTATTGCTCGGCGCGCCTTTTACATTCATGGCGCTGCTCGGGACTCTGAGTCTGATCGGTATGGTACTGAAGAATGCCATTGTGCTGGTTGAGGAGATCAATATTCAGTTAGAACAGCAGGATGATGCATTCACTGCGGTGGTTGAGGCCGCGGTAAGCCGGGTACGACCTGTGCTTATGGCGGCCGTAACCACCATGTTGGGAATGATTCCTCTGTTCAGCGATGCCTTCTTCGCGAGCATGGCGGTGGTTATCGTGTGCGGTTTGGGTGTTGCAACGGTATTGACGTTAGTGGTGCTGCCAGTGGTGTACTGCACGTTAATGAGAATTTCTTATCATCAATAACGCACCCGCTGTTTTTCAGGCGTCTTTTTTTCCTCCGGACAAGCGATCCGGAGGAAAAAAGCCTCCGGCAATCATTGCATTCATCAGTTCGCCTACTTTTGCACGCAGGTCATCCCTCAACAACCTCATTGCCGGCGTTATTGACTGTCGGGTAGGACAAATCAGCCACAGCTCGGATACCGGCGGCGCATAGTCCGGCATGATTGTGGTGACACGGCCTGCAAGCAGATCATCCGACATATCAAGACACGATTTTATCGCAAGACCGCGACCAGCGACGCACCACCGGCGAACCAGATCGCCATCGTTTGAGGCGCGATCGCCCGTCATTTTGACTCGATATTCCTCGTCTCCCCGTTTGAACGTCCAGAGGTCAAATGGGATGTCCTGCAACTGATAGAACAGTCCGTTGTGGTTCTCAAGGTCATCAGGATGAATGGGGCGACCATGACGCGAAAGGTAATCAGGAGATGCGCAAAGCAGGCGCGGCACATCGCAAATTTTGAAGCCATACAGGTTGGTGTCACTGGGCGCGCCGTAGCGAAGCGCCATGTCGACCGAATCCCGGTAAAAGTCCACGTTGGTGTCAGTAATCTGAACTCTGAGATTCAAACCTGGATGCGTTGCCATCAATTCGTCGATCCAGGGCACAACGCGGTAGCTGACCGAGCAATGACCACACCGGGTTGCGCAATAGGGCGTCACTGGGCGATGTGCCTGTTTCGCTAAGCGCTGTTTCCAGGTTGATGGATGGCAGCATGTCCTTGTAGGCAACGGACGTTCGAAAATCATTTGCCCTGATAGCCATATAGGCCGCTTTAAGGTCCGGGCGACGCTGCAATGTTTGCTCTGCAAGGTCGGACAGGGGTAAAAGAACCTGCGGATAGTCGGCGGAAATGACCGTGCTAGCCTGGCTTCGCCCGAGCAACAGGTTCAACGCCCTTTGCTGTTGCTGCAGGGATTCCTGAACTGCAATCAATGTCGCCCTGGCACTGGCCGCAGAGCTTTGGGCGCTGTCCAGATCTTCAAGGTCACCCAGTCCCGAGCGGTAACGCTGAAGAATCCACTGTTCGTTTTTTTCCAATAGCTCCGCGCGTTGCTTTTCGATGGCAACGGAGCGATTCAGATTCACCAGTTTCAACCAGCCCTGCATGACCTCGGCTGCGAGCGTATCCCGCGCAGCTTGGTAGAGAGCCAGCTGTTCAGCAACGTCACTGGCGGCAGCCGACGCCTCATCAGAAATCTTCGACCACAAATCCAGCTCCCAGCTGATGCTGACGGTGCCGGTGTAGGCAGTATCTAGACCGTCAGTGTTATTCGCGACGAATCCAGCCTCGACGTCGGGGAGTTGATCCGCCTGAGTCGCTCGGTATTGAGCACGGAGAATTTGGAGTGAAAGCCGTGTTTGCTGGAAATCAGGATTGGCCGCGCGCGCTTCGACAATAAGCGCGTCCAGGTCATGGCTGTTGACCAGCTCATTCAGGTAGGCTGTTTCGAGACCAACCTCCATCTCAAACTTGGAGACGACGTTCTGACGCTCGGAATCGGCCTGAGCGAGATAGTCCGTTCTCGTGGACAACGAACTGCAGCCTGCAATAACCAGGCAGCATAAAGCAGTCAGCACTACTTTCGAGCAGGGCAAGCGATACATAGGTAAAGTCCATTCGGGCGCGGTCAAATCTGCGGTAAACGACGGGATACAGACTATCTAGGAGGTGGTTAATGGAGGGTTAAGACCTTCATGGACCTGCCTATTATCTACGGCGACGACCAATGGATGCTCCATGAAGAACAGGGCCATGCGCGTGTCACGAAGACCAAAGAAGCATTCGAAGCAGCCGCCGCCCCGACGTGGCGGAAGAGTACAAGAACTACTGCGGTGAAGGACGCATAAAATGGCTTAAAAACGGCGAACCTGTCACTCCGCATGTTGCTGAGCGCCGCGAACAGGTAGAACAGGTTGGTGTTCTTCGACAGGCTGCGATCGCGGACTTTGGCATAACTTAACTGCCGCTTGATGGTGCGAAAGGGATGCTCCGAGTTCAAAAAGTCCGTCAACTGGACCAGAGTGTTCCAGTGCAATTCCACGAATCGGCCCGTTAGGCTGGCGCTATCTTCCAAGCTGAATGTTCGCTTTGCGACCAAACCCAACTTCGCATTCAGGCATCAATGCATCCCCAATAGCCATGAAATCTACGTTTGGTTGGCCAGATTGGGAATATGACTCGTGATCTGGAGGGGCAGGGCGGCTGTCGGTGTCCGGCGCTATCAACAAGACACATAACAAATGGGCTGAAAAATATTACCTGTCAGGTACGCAAACCAGAGTGCGTTTGAGGTGGTTGAACAATAATAACAACTGCTCTTTAAAGTTGATTCGGTTGCCGTACTAACCAAGATATTTGTACCCGGCATCTTGCAACGCTTCCTTCAGTGGCTCCTCGGGAGGTTCTTAGTAAATGAGCGTGGTTGACGGTGAGACATGCCCAGCGATTTTTCGCGCGACTTTAACTGACTTCTTTTTTCATGAATGATATGCGTTATTAACGTCCTCCGGCCGCTGTGGGAGCAGGCTCGCTCAATACCTGCCCAATGCCTCTGCATGTGGGCAAAGTGTTCCTGGAGAGTACTGGGGGAATAGAGGCTTTCTTCATTGGAAGATCACGCGATTTACCACGATGCTTTTTGACCTCAGGATAAAAATCCTTCGGTTTGATCTCGGCGCCGGCCTTGGCCATGATTTCAATTCGCTGAACAAGATGGTGGAAATCGTGAACACCAAAACTGATTCGACGCGGCTGATACGTGGATTTGGACCGCTTCAACGCATCGGCACACTTAGTGTAAGCCGAAGGCAACGCAAGGATTTCCGTAAGTTTGAAAGAGCGCTGACCAGAATCCGTACTCACAGGGCCAAGCTCGGCGACGTCTTTTATCTGGAGAAGCGCGATATCCTGGACTCGTAGTCCGAGCTTGAAGCTGATACGAGTCGGCGCCGTGTTCTTTTTCGGGTATCGATGCTTCTGGATAATGCCTAACAGGTGGGCGAACTGTTCGGGAGTAAGCGCGGGTGGCTGGCCGGTTTGCTCATCGGCTAAGCTCCTGGTAAGCCGCTAGGATGCAAGGAGAGAATGCAAAGATAGAATCCGTAATACTGTTATTTGAACGGATACCAGACTGCGCATAATGTATATTATGTTAAATATGATATTCACCGCTGAAGACCTAACCTCCCAATAACCTCTGCGCAAAATGCCCAGCACCAAATGCCAGCCCCGCAGCGGCCGTACCCATGCTCAATGTTCGGAGTCCTGATCGCACTACCGGTAAGCCATATACGATACTCTTAAGCATTCCGATACCGAGGAAGACGACTCCTGCCAATCCAAGACTGATCATGAACTGAATCCGACTCTCCAACCCCGGGATCGCATAAGGAAGCAACGGTAAAGCACCGACCGACAAAAATGCAGCGAACGTTGTCAGCGCAGCTCGACGTGGGCTAATTCCGGCACCCGAAAGTCCGTACTCTTCCCGCAACATGGTTGCCACCCAAACATCGGGATTACGACTAATGACATCTACAACTTGCTCCAGCAATTCACCGTCAAAGCCCTTCGCCTGAAAGAGCTGGCGAATTTCCTCGCGTTCACCTTCTGGCACAGCAGTTATATGTTCCCGTTCTGTGCGCTCAGCAAACTTGATTTGATTCAACTGCACCTGACCCGCTTCATAATTACTCACGGCCATGCTGAACCCGTCTGCAATCAGATTTGCAAAACCAAGCACCAGCGCGACCTGGGGCGAGAAGCCAGCACCGAAGGCCCCCGATACAACTGCAAACGTTGTGACGCAGCCATCGATGCCGCCAAGCACAGCATCTGGTAGCGTCGAGGCCTTAACGGGACCAGCAAGCCGTGCACGAACGGCATTAGGCTGGTGCTCGCTGAGCAGTCTTTCATTTTCTGTGGATGGCATCTTTCAGCTTCCTGTTCAGGACGCGATTTGGTGCTTTGGGATTATAGGCTCAGTTCGACCTTGTCACTTTATCTGTCAATATACATCTTCAAGATAACGTCCCTGGCCTCTCAGAGTTTCAATATCGATGTGCAAGGGTTTGAGAATGTCTTCTATAACCTGCCGCACAGCCGCCGCCATATCCCGGCCACCACAGACCAGTATCTGCGCACCGGTGTTAACCATCTGTCGCACGGCTAATTCATCCTGTTTGAGCTTATCCTGCACGTAGGCGCGCTCGTCTGTTCTTGAGAAGGCTGTGTTCAGCCCGCTCAGTCGATGATCCTCAAGATAGCGCCCAAGCTCAGGTTGGTAGAGAAAATCTGACCTGGCATCGCGACCGCCCCAGTACAGATACATAGGGTTGCATCTGGTATTGTTTCTGATGAAACCGGTTAACGGACCAATCCCGGCACCTGCACCGACAAGAATAACTGGTCGGTTACCGGTAGCTGGCCGAAAGCCTGGATTGGGGCGGATGAAGCCATCGATACAATCACCCGGCTTGAGGTCATGCAAATAACCGGAGCAAAGACCGCCGGCCTGCTTACGGACGCATATCTCAACAATTTCGTCATTAGCCGAGGAGGCGAGCGAGTAGAACCGCGGGGGTTGACCGTGTGGGGGAATAACCCCCAAAAGGTCTCCCGCCTCGAACGGTGGCAGCGCTTTAAATCTTCTTGGAAAAGCCGTTAGCCATCCGCCCTGCTCCGCCGGTTTGAACCGGAAGATACTGGTTGGTGCCTGAACCGCAATCCCGTAATCCGCCCTTTCTACCAGTTCCAGTTTGACCGTTGCTGGCTGCAATGCACAGTAGTTCAAGAAAAGCGGAGTACCGATAACCTCACCAACCCGGTTTCCCCACTCACTGAATTGCGAGGCAGAACACCGATCAATCAGTTCAATGGCGTGCAAACGGCTGACGCCTTTACCGGCGAGCGCAGCATCCACCGACAAGGCAAACTGACAGAAGTTCGGAAACTGCCGGTCACCAAAACCCAGCACCGTGTATCGCAGGTTCTTCTCAGCCCGGAAGTCTTTGAGCCTGGCCATAAACTGCCGGGCCGATGCGGGTGCATCACCATCGCCGTATGTCGAAGTCAACACGAACAGCCTGGAAGCCTGCGGATACTGCTTAGCCAGGGCATTCATCTCGCTGCAATGCACGCGGAAACCGGCCTTGTTCAGGCTGCTATGGAGTTCCCGGGCAAATCCCCAGGTGGCATTACCTTCGGAGCCGACCAGAATAATTGTATCCGCCTGAGCGGCATCGGCGTTGGCAGGAAGCTGCCCTGAAGACCGGCGACGCTGCCACCAGATGGTTGCACCTGTTATCGAGAGAGCTGGCACGGTCAGTGCCGTAGCGCCAAGAATCAGGCCCAGCCACCATAGGCCTTCACCGGTGTGCAAACGTACAATCCAGTCCTGCAATACGCCGCTGTCAGAGCGCGGCTGGAACTGCAGCAACTCGCCCGTAGCCTGGTCCACGAATCCGGAGCCGCCGGCGGTTGACAGCGAATAGACATCCTGCGGATCACCGGGATAGGGAAACACCAGTTCCCGGAGTTCGCCAAGGTCGAAATTGCCCAGTGCTTTTAAGGTGCCCACAGGCGATGGTTGCCCGCCCGAGACCTCAGCCGGAAACCCTGGCCCTGTGTCAGGCGCTTCCGGCAGCAAACCAAAGCGCTGTGCCGACATATAGCTACCGGTCAGTGCGGATAACAGTAGGCCGAGCACGGCAAACCGGGCCAGCTCGGCATGGATTCGTTTCCCGCCTGAGCCGGAAAGCGGTCTTAATATATTCTTCCAACCCCCGGTACGCCGGGCTATCAACAGTATTCCCGAAAGGCACAGAAGTACCATCAAAGCAGCTAATACGCCGGCAAGCGCCCTACCGGCATCATCAAGCATAAACGCACGGTGCAGGTTCTTGACCCAGCCAAAAAATGCGGAAGGTTCGTAGGGTGCCGTGCCCTCACCTGTTACCGGATTCACCAGATCCGCACCGGCCTGGCCGTCATGGCTGTAATAGACGATGATCTTGCCGGAAGGCTCTCGCACGATCTGCTCAGTCCCGGGATAGTGAGCAACAACCCGGTCAGCCAGTTCGGCGATACTGATTTCACCGGAAGCCGGAATGACCGCTGAGGCTCTTTCCAGCACCGGCGCCAAAGCCAACACAGCACCCGTGACTGAGAGAGCCATCAGAAACAAACCAGCAAGCAGGCCCGGTAAGCTGTGGAACTTGCGCAACATAGTCGATGCTCCCGGTGGATTATTGAAGCTCGTAGGTAAGAGCGCGCACGTAACCGCGCCCGGAAACCGGCTTCCCGGAACCTTCAGTGGTCAGGGGGGCTATGACATCAGCTCGAATATCGCGCATATCCTCAACGGCAGAGTCGACCCGAACCTCATAACCGTTGTCGATCAGCGAATCATCTAGGTTAAGAGTGATTTTCAACGTGCGGCCACTGGTGACACTGGCACCGGTCAAGCCATCGTACTCTGCCGGATCAAGCCGACTGCCGCGGGCCCATCCTCCCAGGTGTTTGTAGTATTTAGATTTCTTCCCGGAAACCCAAAGGGTACCCTGATACTCTCCGGCAGCATCGGTAAGATACAGAGCCAGATAGGCTCCATCGCCACCGTAATTCTGTAGTTCCGTAGTGAAGGTCACGTCGCGGGCCTGGGCGAATGCCGGCAAAACAAGGGCTGCAAAAAGGCTGCAAGTGAGAACAAACGTTTTCATAAATGGTCTCCGAAAACCTGATGAGCGTTAAATGAATAGGCCAAATTCAATCAGTTACTCAACGGAAACGGTGGGGCGACCCTTGACGATGCCGTTGCTTGGCGCCTGACTTTTGGGATTGCTCTGTCCATTTTTCCTGTTGCCGTGGTCCCTCTCCTCATCGTCACTGTCTTCACGCTCCCACTTCATCATGATCAGTGAAGCGGGCGCGAAGGAGGCTTCTGCGCTGACCCCCTTGGCGTCGAGGCCCCTGACTTCATAACAACCGTCGTCAACCTTTATTCGGTGAACTGTCCAGCCTTCTGCTTCCAGTTTTTCACGCAGGTTTTCACGGGGCTGCCAATTCGCCACCGGATCATTGCAGTCGTCATCTGCAAGTGCGGCGCCACTGAGAAGTAAAAAAGACAGGCTTAAAATAACGGGGTTCGTCTTCATGGTGTCTCTCCTGCTGGTTGCGTTAAATCCACTTTAAGGCGCTAACCTGACAACGACCTGAATAAGCGAGGCTATTTCAGCGGAACCGAAAAGCCTCTTTATGGAAGCGAGTCCGGCGGAAGGGCGCCGCGCGCAAGCCTTTTCTTATGGCTTGCCCCAATCCCACGGGGCCGCAGAACCAGACCTCTGCGCCTGCTGCCGAGCGTCCGTTGGTAGTCAACGTCTCGGCAGAAAACGCCTGCGCCTTGCTGCTGTCATGAATCTCAAGGTGAATCCCGGGAAAGCCATCGCAAAGAGCCCGAAGTCGATCCACCATGGGGTCCTGGTCGGCGTTGCGCGTGCAATAATGCAGATCGGCTTCAGCCACGGTGACGTCGGTTGCGCTGCCAAGATCTTCGAGCCAGGCCAGGAACGGCGTGATCCCGATGCCACCGGCTATCCAGATCTGGTGGGATTTTCGGTTGCGGCGCTCGAAGTTAAAGCAGCCGTAAGGGCCTTCTATCTTCACGGTTTGCCCCACTCTGAGTTTTTGGCTCAGATTGCGGGTGAAGTCGCCGAGCGATTTAATGATGAACGTAACCGTGCCATTTTCTCGATCGGCACTGGCAATCGTGAATGGGTGCGCGCCCTCTCGTCGCTCGAAGGTCACAAAGGCGAATTGCCCCGCACGGTGACCGGGCCATGCAGGCCCCATGTGGCAAGTAACTTCGGTGACGTCCCGGCCCGGTGTTTTGATCGCGGTGACGGTGCCGCAAACCTGGCGACGACGGCCAACTCTGCCGGTCAGAGACAGCCCGCTGGCGATGCTGCCGCCAAAGAGCAAAATGGCCATCAGTAGTCCGATTGGCTGCTGCCACCATTGCAGCGGAGTCAGCCACGCCGCGTGGAAAGCGAGCAACAGATAAAGCACCGGCATACCGCGATGCAAATAGCGCCAGTATCTGTAGGGGAACTTGCGCAACAAGGTGATCAGCAGCATGGCGAACAGCAGATAGACGGCGAACTCCCCTACCTCTTCCGCCGCATCGCGCATGGTTTCGATGAACCCGGAATAATCCTGATCGTGCAGCTTGGCGGCCTTTCCGAAAATCGACTCTATTACATCGTCACCCATTTCAATCAGCCAATGAGCGGCCGCGAATACCACGGCCAGAATGCCTGCCCATTTGTGGGTGCGATAGATCTGATCCAACCCGCCCAGCGGTCTCTCCAACCAGGCTGGGCGCAGTGCCAGCATCATGGTCAGTGACATCAAAGCAATGGATAACAGCCCACTGAGCAGCAGGCTCTGGTCATAGACTGCCCAGGGAGAACCGGCCCCAGGACCTGCAAAAAGGCTCCAGGCCCATAGGACCGAAACCAACATAACGAAAGGAAAGATCATCCGCATCATCACATCTCCTGCGATCGGTACCTGGAATATTTCCTCGAAGGCTAGCGTCCAAACCTGACAGCCAGCTGAAGGCCGCTGCAGAGAGATCGAAGCGTTATTGACCATTCAAGCTGTTGTCAGGTTTGAGCTGTAGTATCTTGGTTCCAGGGCTGGGTCAGAGGTGAACGATGCGGGTACTTTTGGTGGAGGATACCGTGGGGTTGGGCGAGTCGGTCCGGGATCAGATTGCCGACGACGGCCACGCCGTGGACTGGGTGCAAACGCTCGGCTTTGCCGAGGCGAGTGTCAGGACCACAACCTACGACCTGATTCTGCTGGACCTTATGCTGCCCGACGGCCATGGCTTGGGCTTTTTGCGAACACTCCGGGCTACCGGAAAAACAACACCGGTGATCATTCTTACGGCCAGGGATCAGGTGTCTGACCGGATTGAAGGATTAAATGCCGGTGCTGACGACTACCTGGTCAAACCCTTTGATCTTTCGGAGCTGTCGGCCCGCGTGGCCGCGGTAGCTCGCCGGTATCGGGGCGATCCAAGCCCGATCATCCAAGTGGGCGAACTGGTGATTGATCTTGGTGATCATCGCATCAGTCGCAACGGCTTGCCGGTAGAACTGACGGCACGGGAGTGGGCCTTGTTTGAGGGCTTTATCCAGCGACCAGGAATGCTGTTGTCGCGATCGCAACTGGAGGATCGTCTTTACGCCTTCGGGGCAGAAATCGAAAGTAACACCATCGAAGTTTATGTCAGCCGTCTGCGTAAAAAGCTGGGGCGGGACGCTATCGTAACTGTCAGGGGAATGGGCTATCGCCTGGAAACACATGGCCACTAGAACAAGTCTGCAAAAAACACTCGGTATCGGCCTGACGCTCGGCGTCACCCTGCTCTGGCTGCTAGGCGTGACCGCTTCGGGACTGGTGGCGCAGCACGAAATGAACGAGGTCTTCGACAGTGCCCTGGAAGAAACCGCACAGCGAATACTGCCGCTGGCGGTCACCGACATCCTGAACCGGGAGAACGGAGCGGGCAATCAAAAGGCCCCGGCCCTGAAAGACCATGACGAATATCTGACTTATCTGGTACGGGATCAACACGGAAACATTCTGCTCCAGTCCCACGATGCAGACCCTGGCGTGTTTAGCAGAACCCCCGCGGAAGGGTTTTCAGATACGCTGACCCACCGGCTATATGGCGTATCTGCAGTCAGCAATACCATCTATCTTGAAGTGGCCGAACCCCTGGCGCACCGGCGTGAATCCGCTCTGGAGGCGGGGTTAGCCTTACTGTTGCCTTTACTGGTGCTGATTCCAGTCAGCCTGTTGAGTGTCTGGTGGATTGTCCGGCTTTCCCTTCGCAAGGTGGTCGATTTTCAGCAAGACATTGAATCCCGAGGTGCAGGAGACCTTTCCCCTGTTGCAGAGGGCCAGCTACCCAATGAATTTGAACCAATCGCTGTTGCCGTCAACCGGCTGCTTGAGCGATTACACCGTGCGCTTGAATCGGAACGGAGCTTTACGGCCAACAGTGCCCATGAACTGCGGACACCTCTCGCAACAGCACTGGCCAAAGTGCAGCGGCTTAAAACCAGAGTGCCCGATGATCACCTGAAGAACGATATTGGGGAAATTGAAGAAGCGTTACGCAGGCTGTCTGTGCTGTCCGGAAAACTGCTCGAATTGGCAAAAGCCGAAGGCGGCGGTGCACTTTCACAAAGCCAGAAGGATCTTGCCCCCATCCTCGCGATGATAGTCCGGGATTTTGAGGCCCAGGCACCCGGGCGATTTGTTTTATCCTTGCCGGAGCGCGAAGTGAACTCCTTTCTTGATCCCGACGCCTTCGCCATCCTGGTGCGTAACCTGATCGAGAATGCGCTTAAGCATGGCTCCCGTAGCGAGCCGGTGGAGATCAACCTGAACGATAATGGCGTTCTAAGAATTTCCAATGGTGGTGAAAGGGTGCCACCTGAACAGCTCGCTCTTTTAAGAAACCGGTTTGCACGCGCCCATACGGGCGTCGCGGGATCTGGTTTGGGCCTCGCGATTGCCGATGCGATTGCGAAAGGTGCCGGCATGACCTTGCATCTCAGATCGCCGGCAACCGGACGGCAGGCTGGTTTTGAAGCGGAGCTGAGTCTGGCATGTATCTGACACTCACCGACATTGTGCTGCTGACGAGCATCTTCTGTGCTCTTGATGCGCGCCACCAGTAAACGTAATCTCGCTTCGGCCGCTTAAGGCACGGTTTAATTCATTTTCGGCGTTACTGGTTTCCCTGGCGCTGATTCTGGAGCATCTGTTCCATCATCAACTGCATCTGGTCCATGCGTTGTTCCATGCGCTGCAGCCGCTGATCTTCGCTCATGGCCGGGTTGCCTTGCCGCATTCCCTGTCCGCTGTTGCCAGGCCCCTGATTCTTCATCTGGCCCTGACCGGGATTTCGGTTACCCATGCCGGGGCCCTGGCCGTTCATTCCCATGCCTTGCCCCATCATTCCCGCGCCCTGGCCCATCATGCCTGGCCCCATTCCGGACTCTCGCATAATTTGCAGGTGTTCCTGCATGTGCTCCATATGTTCCTGCCGCAGGCGTTGGCGTTCTTCTCTGGTCGTCGCATTCTGCATCTGCTGCATGGTCTGGTTCATTCGATCCATGTTCTGCTGCATTTGCTGAATCCGTTCCTGGTTCATCATTCCTGCCTGACTGCCCTGCCCGGATCCACTCTGGGCAAAGGTAGCGAGTGGCAGCGAAATCAGGCTGGCACAGACCAGTGTTCTCAAACTGTGTTTCATGACTTTCTCTCCCCATTGTGACCTTTCCATCAATAACAGAAAGAGCGAATGCCCTTTTGATGTGCGTCAGATTTGAGTATAGCCAGTGCCCAGTAGTTTACTAACCTTGGAGGCTGCGACTAATGGGTTTAGAATCGCTGCCTTATCTCCCCCGGTGTTCAGGGTTCCAAAATGCCGATTCTTGAAGCTGTTCTGATTGCTGTTGCCATTTTGGCGCTGCTCGGCGTCATCTTTGAAGAAGTCATTCACGTCAACAAGGCGAAAACCACACTGTTCTTTGGTACGTTCAGCTGGGTTCTCCTGTTTCTGTTCAGTTCCGGTGTAGACGAAACCGCTGCAGTTTCCTCTGGCCTTTCGGAAAGCATTGCCGAGATCGCCGGGTTATGGCTGTTTCTGGTGGCGGCGATGACATTTGTGGCCTACCTGAACAAGAAAGGCATGATCGAAAACATGATCTACCTGATCATGCCTCGTCAGGTCACCGAGCGGCGATTGCTGTTTCTGACCGGTCTATTCTGCTTCGTGTTTTCTTCCCTGGCCGATAACATCACAGCAACACTGGTTTCCTGCTCCCTGATTCTCTCTTTAAACCTGGATCTGAAGAAGCGGTTACAATTTATTGTTTTGGTTGTATTTGCAGTGAACTCCGGCGGCGTTTCACTGATCACCGGCGATGTCACCACGCTGATGATCTTCCTGGCAGACAAAGTGGAAATCCTGACGCTGCTGACACTGGCCATTCCCGCTTCAATCACGGTGTTTTTGCTGGCCGTGCTTCTTTCAGGGGGGCTGTCCGGCACCGTTACCCTGAAAGCCAGTTCCAATGAAGTCCGAGCCGTGGACGCGGTAATCGCGGGCCTGTTTCTGGTTACAATCATTGCCACCATTACTGGCAACGCGTTATTCAGTATTCCTCCGGTGCTGACCTTCCTTTTTGGTCTTTCCATCATGTTCCTGGTGTCCCGCTTCATGAGCGACGACTCGGATCTGGACCCGATTCTCGAATACATCCGGGTTATCGAGTTTGAAACCCTGCTGTTCTTCCTGGGGATCCTGCTTCTGGTGGGTATGCTAAAAGAAATTCATGCTCTGGATTCACTGGTGGCAATCTATGATGTCATGCCGCCGGTGTACGCCAACTATCTGATGGGCATTTTCTCCGCGGTCATCGATAACGTGCCTTTAACGGCCGCACTGCTGAAGTCCGGTATCGACATGAGCCCCGGGGAATGGATGGGGCTAACCTATGCCGTTGGCGTCGGTGGTTCGTTGCTGGTAATCGGTTCTGCGGCGGGAATTGTAGCCATGAGCAAAATTGAGGGGCTCACGTTTGTGGCTTACCTGAAGTACGCGCTACACCTTCTGGCCGCGTACACAGTGGGCTATGCCGGGGTCATTCTGCTTGGCTCTGTGATGAACGGCTAACGTCGAATGCCTGCGAGGTCCCACCCGCAGGCATTGGTTATCTCATCGTCAGAAGTTGACCTGAACGCCCAGGCCGATGCCATCTACGGTAATATCATCGTCATCGTAGTAACGCATGTATTCGAGGTTGCCTGACAGGTTCTTGGCGAACTTCACATTCAGGCCGGCACCGTACGAGAAATCGGAATCATCGTCTTCCACTGAGCCTGCCTCAGCTTCAATACGAGTGAAACCGAAAACAGCGTAGGGTGTTACCGGGCTCTCGTTCACCACGTTCACCGTGCCGTAACCACCGAAGAAGTTGTCGATTTTAACGTCAACGCCGGCAATCCGATCGTCATCCACACCAAAGCCCGCTCGGGCCTCAACACCGAAATAGTCCGTGGCCATAACGCCGACCTTGCCAGACAAGGTGCCGGTGTCGGCTTCTGCCAGGCCATCGAAATCGGTTTCCATGAAGGTGTAATTCAGGCCGGCGTAGAGCCCGCCAACACCGGATTTATACATATCCTGGGCAGAAGCAAGCCCAGCCAGGGCCAGCCCGGCGAAGGCAGTTGATGCAACAAGAACCTTTCTTGTGGTCTTCATAGTCTTTCTCCCTGTTCATACAGGCCTTCACGGCCTGACAGTAAACGTGCATCAGTCCGACGATTCCCGCCATAGGTGCGTTCCGTATTTACCCATTTTTTACGCCGATTTAATTCCGGGTTAATACTTCTGTCCGGGGCCTGTTTCCTTGCGGTTAAGCAAGCCCGCGGGTATGCTGACGCCGTCTTTTTGTCAGCTGGCTTGAGCGTGCCTTGAGAAACCTAGCCCCTGTCGTCTTCATTGTCAGCGTCATGTTTATACTTCTGAGTGTTTTCATGACGTTACCGGTACTGCTGTTGGCTGCCACCCCTTCCGGTGCACCCAATGCCATCGCGTTTGCCGAATCGGCGGCTATTGTTTGCGTGCTTGGTGTTCTGGGGCTGTTGCTGACCTACCGTGAACCCCGCGAACTGAAACCGCGCTATATGTTCGTGCTCACGGTCTCCAGCTGGTTTGTCATCGCCCTTCTATCTGCCCTTCCCTTTTACCTGAGCGATAACGACATCTCGGCGGCAGATGCGTTTTTTGAGGGCACTTCCGGTATCACCACCACGGGGGCTACTGTGTTCACCGGTCTGGACACGATGGACAAGGATCTGCTGCTCTGGCGCTCGATCCTTCAGTGGCTGGGCGGTATCGGGATTATCGGCATGTTCGTTGCCGTGCTGCCTTTCCTGCGGGTAGGCGGGATGCGCCTGTTCGCTACCGAATCGTCTGAGTGGACGGAAAAGGCTCTGCCACGCATGAAGACTCTCAGCCGGGGCCTGCTGTTGGTGTATCTGGTGTTTTCCGTGGTTGCGGTTGTCACCTACTGGCTGTCTGGTATGTCTCTGTTTGACGCGTTCAACCATGGCCTGACCAGCATTGCCACAGGCGGCTTTTCAACCTCAGACCTGTCCATGGGTAAGTTCAACGACCTTATCCTGCTGGAAGCCACCTTTTTCATGATCATCGGCAGCCTGCCGTTCTTCCTGTTTGTGCGGGAAATGCACGGCCAGCATGGGGTTCTGTTCCGTGACCAGCAGGTTCGTCTGTTCCTGGGGATTCTGTTCGCGGTGCCGGCCATGCTCACGCTCTATCGCTGGTGGGTATCCCCGGTACCCTTCGATCCGATTCACAATTACGCAGCCACGCTTTTTAATGTGACTTCCGTTGTTACGACCACGGGCTACGCGTCTGAAGATTACTCCGCCTGGGGGCCTCTGGCCTTTGTGGTGTTCTTCTTCCTCATGTTTGTGGGCGGCTGCTCAGGCTCAACCGCCGGTGGCATGAAAATCTTCCGGTTCCAGCTATCGCTGATCATTCTGCGAGAGCAGTTAATGCGGCTGTTGCACCCACGGGCCGTATTTACCCGTAACTACAACGGCCGTGCCGTCAGCGACGAAATCATCTCCTCGATGATTGCCTATACCTTTATCTTCCTGTTGTGTCTGCTGGTGATCACCGTGTTGCTGGCATCCCTTCAGCTCGACTTTGTCACTGCCCTTTCTGGCGCCCTCACCTCACTGACCAACGTTGGTCCCGGCCTTGGCGATATCATTGGCCCCGCCGGGAACTTCTCGCCTCTGCCCGACGCCGCCAAGTGGATTCTGTCAGTGGGCATGCTGATGGGGCGTCTGGAAATCCTGAGCGTGGTGATCGTGCTCTCACCGGGCTTCTGGCGCGGCTGATCAGCGTAGCCAGAGAATGTGAGCGTCTTCCAGGGGCAGGTTTAGCCTGGGTTCATGAATGCGGATGCGTGGAGTGAAATGCTCTAGCGGGCGTGGTGGCACCGTGCAGTAATATCGGTACGTCTGTTCGGCTTCCTGTAGTGGCCCGTTAAACGCCATAGACTGCACCAGGCGTGGGCCGAAGCTTGAGGATTCTGCCACCAACTCTACGGCGACCAGTTCCGGGCTCAGGCCATCCAGATACACATCCAGATCGAAGCGCAGTTTTTGGCCTTCCTCCCGTGCGTCCATTGTGCCAAACCTAAGGCGTGGCCAGTGTCGGGCTATGGTTTCTTTCACTGAAACAAGTTCGTCAGCACCTGCAGCGGTGCGCTCCGCGCCTTGGGCCACCATGGGCAGATAGAAATCCGTGACATATTCCCGAACCATGCGGTTGGCCGAGTATCGCGCAGTTAATTCGTTCATGCTGGCCCGGATTCTCGCCAGCCAGTTGGCCGGTAAACCCTGTTCATTACGCAGGTAGAACTCCGGCACAACCTGATTCTCCAGCAACTGATAGAGTTCTTCAGCATCCGCCTCATCGTGTTTATCCGTCTGGCTCAACTCCTCGAAGGTGGCTCCCGGCCGAATGGCCCAGCCCAGCTCAGGCTGCCAGGCTTCTGCCCACCAGCCATCATACTGGGACAGGTTCAAACCACCATTTACCAGCACCTTCATGCCGCTGGTACCGCAGGCTTCCCAGGGATGGCGGGGACAATTCAGCCAAACATCCACGCCCTGAATAAGTTCGCTGGCCACCGCCATGTCGTAGTCTTCAATGAATACCACGCGCCCCTCTACTTCCGGCAGACGGGTAAACTGCTTCCAGCGTTTGATGATGTCCTTGCCTTCGTTGTCGTGAGGGTGGGCCTTGCCCGCCAATACAATCTGCAGGGGCCGGTCCCGATTGCTGAGGAGTCGGATCAGTCGTTCCGGATCTGTCAGCAGCAAATCCGGGCGCTTGTAATCGGTAAAGCGGCGGGCAAAACCTAGCGTCAGAGACTCAGTATCCAGAAGCAGACCACACGCCGCTTCCTCGCTGTTGCCGTAGTTGTGCTCACAATGCTGGCTCTGCAGTCGCGCTCGCAGGTAATACACCAATCGATGTCGCTGGTTTCTGCGCATCTGCCAGAGATCATGGTCAGTAGTCTCTTTCAGCGGGCAAAGGTCCGTCATAGGCTGTCGCCAGCGGTCCTGGCCACAGGCCGACGTCCATAATTCGTCCGCCTCCGGAGAATCCCAGCTTGGGGTATGCACGCCGTTGGTAACATATTCTGCTGGCACATCGGCCGCCGGCCAGCGCCCGAACCAGGGTTGGAAAATGGATTGAGTGACCTGTTTGTGAATCTGGCTGACACCGTTAAAACGACCGCTCATACCCAGCGCAAGCCCCGACATGTTCAAATCGCTTGAACCACCATTGGCAACGGTCAGTATGGTCTCCAACGGCTGGCCGATTTCCTGCAACCAGGGCTCCAGGTACAATCGGGCAAGTTTCGCCGGGAACCGGTCAAAACCAGCAGCTATCGAAGTGTGGGTGGTAAAAAGGTTGGTGACTCTGGTTGCCAGCCGCGCCACTTCAAAACTGGTCTCATTCTGCTGTTGCCAGTGCACCGCGCGTTCAACCAACGCCAATGCGCTGTGGCCTTCGTTAATGTGGCACAAAGCAGGTTTGCGCCCCAATTGTGCCAACAAGCGCCAGCCGCCAATTCCAAGCACCATTTCCTGTTGCAGGCGTTTTTCCGGATCGCCGCTGTAGAGTTCGCTGGTAATACCCCGGTCGCCGGGCTCATTCCGGGGGTCATTACTGTCGAGCAGCAACAATTCACAGCGCCCCACCTGTCCTTTCCAGGCCCTCAGGCGAACCGTACGGCCGGGAAAAGGTACGTTTACCCTTGCCCATTCTCCGTTGCTGTCCCGTAACGGAGTAACCGGGAGCATGGTCGGATCGTTATAGGGGTGAAACTCCAGCTGTTCCCCCTCAGCGTTCAGGGCCTGCCGGAAATAGCCCTGCTGGTAGAGCAAGCCCACGGCTGTGACCGGCACACCCAGATCGCTGGAAGCCTTCAGGAAATCCCCGGCCAGAACGCCCAGGCCTCCGCTGTATAACGGCAGGGATTCCGACACCCCATACTCCATGCAGAACCAGGCGACGCCAGTGGCCAGCTGGTTTCCGCAGTTTTCAGAATACCAGGTCGGGCACTGGTTGAAGGCTTCATGGCGATTCAGTTGTTGCTGGTACTGGGCCAGGAATTCGGGGTCTTCGGCCAGCTGTTGCAGCCGTTCTGCCGAAGCGCTGTTCAGCACCAGCCAGGCGTTATGGGTTGCCTCCCAGATCTCTTCATCGAGCTGCCGCCACAACTCATCACATCCGTGGTGCCAGCTCCACTGCAAATCCAGTGCAATCGCCATCAGCCCTGACATCTGTGCTGGCAGGGCCCTCATAGTATACGCGGCCAGAGTCATGGGGCTTCAGCCGTTAATGCGCGGTATAGCCGCCGTCGATAACCAGTTCGCTCCCGGTCATGAATTTGGACTCATCAGAGGCGAGGAAAACAATGCCCCAGGCAATGTCGTTCGGCTCGCCCATATGGCCAAGAGGATGTAAAGCGGCGGTGGCCTGCTTGGCAGCTTCCAGATCCTGGCCGGTGGTTTTCAGGTGGTTTTCGACCATCGGGGTCCAGATAAAGCCCGGATGCACGGAATTCACCCTTATGTTGTCCGGGGCGTAGAGCATCGCATCTGTTTTGGTCATCAACCGGACAGCACCCTTGGACGCATGGTATGGAGGTGCGTCCGGCGCGCCGATCAGGCCGTAAATGGAAGACAGATTGATGATGCTGCCGCCGCCGGCCTTCTTCATGTGAGGAATGGCGTGTTTGGTGCAGAAAAACACCCCTTTTACGTTAACCGCCTGTACCTTGTCCCATTCTTCCTCGGTCACTTCGTGGGTCGGCTTGTTGGCGCCGGACATGCCAGCGTTACTAACCACGACGTTTAGCGCTCCGAAGTGCCCGGCCACTCCGTCCAGAGCGGCTTTCACCTGCTGTTCATTGGTCACATCACAGTGCCAGTAACCAACCTTGTAGCCTTTGTCGCTGAGTGATTTGGCGAGGGTCTCGCCTTCGCTATCCAGGCAGTCAAGAATGCCAACGGCAGCGCCCTCTTCTGCCATCCGTTCAACCGTTGCTTTGCCAATGCCCAGTGCGCCGCCGGTTACCGCAGCTACTTTTCCTTCAAGTCGTGCCATGTCAGTCGTCCCTTACAGAATCAGTTGTTGTCATTATTGAAGTCAGTGCATTTGCTTGCGAACTCGCCCGGCAAGAAGGTCTGTAGACGCCTGTTCCTGCAGGCAGGCAATCAGTTCAGAAATTGTCAGCGCATCGTTCTCAACGCCGTCAAAATCAACCCCCAGACCGCCATCATCAGTCCTAACCACATGGGCGCTCAGCGTGCAGTGCCCCCGCTCCGAACGTTCCGGAAACCGGAAGGACAGCTCGATCGTCTGGTTCAGTCTCACATCCGAATAATCGGTCGCAATAAACAGACCACGTCGGGATGCATCCCGGATCATACCAGTCGCTACTGGCATGCCACGTTTGTAGACCAGAATGGGCAACCCGCCTTCTACCCGTTGGCTTAGCCGGTGTTCCATGCCGTTTCCTCCTGTCAGCTTGCCGAGTGGATACCGCAACTCCTCCACTTTACACCTGATTAAATATTAACCATCTTGATTCTGATCAAGAGGGTGATCACTCGGCTATCGACCGTATAGGTTCACAATATTTCTCAGCCCTGGCAGGTCGATCCTCGCTCGATAATCCTCGGGTAAGGTCCATTTCCAGTTACCCTGGATCGTGCCGGGCGTGTTGAAGCGTGCCTCGGATCCAAGAGCCAGAAGATCCTGTATCGGGACGATCACCAGTCGTGATACCGAGCCCATCGCAGCCTGTATCACGGGCCATGGCATATCCGGGCTGTTAATTCTCAGATACCGGTTAACATGCTCCCGGGTTCGCTCATCCAGGCTCTGGTACCAGCCCATTGTGGTGTCGTTGTCGTGGGTACCGGTATAGACCAGATCCCATTCCTTGTGGTTATGCAATAGATGGGGGTTGGCGGCGCTGCCATCAAAACCGAATTGTATGACGGTCATACCCGGTAACCGGAAACGGTGTCGAAGGGCTTCCACATCTTCCCCGATGATGCCGAGGTTCTCGGCAACCAGCGGCAAACGGGGTAACTCCCGGAAGCAGGTTTCCAGAAAATCATCGGCCGGGCCCGGCACCCAGTAGCCATCGACCGGGCGCGGATTCTCCGCCGGAATCTCCCAGTAAGCCTGCAGCCCCCGGAAATGGTCAATTCTAAGGAGATCGAACCGTTCCTGCTGGCTGGCCAGGCGCTGCACCCACCAGTGGTATCGGTCCTCCTCCATTCGCTGCCAGTCGAATAGCGGGTTTCCCCAGTGCTGACCCTCGGGGGAGAAATAGTCCGGGGGCACCCCGGCAACCACTCTGGGCTTACCTTCACCATCAAGCTTGTACAGGTGGGGTGCGGCCCAGACATCGGCGCTGTCGTGAGCGACGAAAATGGGGATGTCGCCAAACAGCCAGATGCCCCGTTCGGCCGCATAATGACGCACCGCTGTCCATTGTATGAAAAACAGGTACTGCTCCAGGCACACCCGTTCCAGTGTACTTTGGTGGGATTCTCTCAGGGCTTCCAGGGCGGCCGGCTTGTGATCCCGCAGGTCGTCGGGCCAGTCCAGCCAGTTCACGCCCGGAAACGCCTCTCTGGCTGTCATGAACAGCGCAAAATCATCCAGCCACTGATGGTGCTCCAGAAAATTCTGATAGGCCTGTGCGTTGAGCGCTTCTGACTCACGATAGCGACCGGCATGGAATCGCTGGCTGGCATGTTCCAGGGCTTCGGTACGGGTAAAGGCGGTAAGTTCCTGGCTATCGAGAAGACCGGGCGCCACCAGTTCCTCAAGGTCGATCAGAACGGGGTTCCCGGCATGGGCCGAGAGCGACTGGTACGGCGAAAGGTCTGCATGAGTGGGCCCCAATGGCAGTGTCTGCCACACCGTGATGCCTGCCTCGGCCAGAACATCCACAAACTGCCGGGCAGCGGCGCCCAGCTTGCCGGAAACGCCAGGTAATGCGGTCGGGTGCAACAGCACACCGGCACGCCGCCTTGCCAAAACCGGATTGGATGGCATTTCTACAGTCATGAATCAGCCTCATGCCCCGGCCGCATGGCACCGCCCTTGGCGGGCTCCCCTCCACCCTGGCTCAGGGGCTGGAACAGGCTGGACGGCGCCGGGTAGCCAATACGCTCATAAAGGTTGGCCAGGTGCCGGCGATACAGCTGCTCGAAATCCCGAACCACCGCTGCCGGGTTGTAATCGCCAAACCACCAGAACCAGTCCGAGCCTTCACACAATCCGAGCTGATGTGTGGCCGCCTGCTTCTGATCCATGTTGAGGGAGCCATTATCAAGCGCCCGGTCAAAATGCTGCTTGGCCTCACACAGCAGGTCCCAGGCCCGGTTTTTGTCGGAGTCGCCTATCCAGGTGGAAAAGGTTCCATAAATCCAGCTTCCAGCCACCAGTTCCGGGAGTTGCACAGGCTCTGTGTAATGCTCTTCCTGAAGGGTCGAATAAGTGGTCAGCCGCAGTTTCGGGTGTTTCTCAAGCACCCGGTACAGCTCGTCAAGAAAATGGAAGCCGTTCTCCGGGTAGTACTCCCAGGCATTCTCGCCGTCCAGAATCACCGAGATCACCGGGTTCTTGTCTTCTCTGGCGATGTTTTCCATGTGATGCACCAGGTCGCCAACCGCGTCCCTGGCGTGCCAGTCGGCATAGGTAAAACCAATCAGATCCGATAACCCATCGTCACGAAAAAAAGCCGTTACATTGGCATCAGTAAACCGGTACGGCTGATGGATGCTGGCAGCTTCAGGCAAGGATTTATTCGCCCTGGCCTTGTTGATGCTGTTATTGATGACTGAATCGCCGGAAGCGGTCCATCGAAAGCCTTGCTCGCCAAGCAACAGCAGCGTGGCCTGGCTCAACCCACCTTCAGAGGCCCAACAACCCGCAGGTTCGGTGCCGAAAAAGCGTTTGAAGGCTCGCCTGCCCTCGGCCAGATGCCAGATGGCCCGCTCTTTCCCCCCTGGATAGTGGTCATGCTCCGGAAGCGCGATGTCTGGCATCGCTTCTCGGGCGGCACTGAAATCCAGCAGCAGAGGCACGATGGGATGGGCCCAGGGGCTCATGGCCAGTTCCACCTGGCCTGTATGCGCCAGGTGACGGTAGCGAGGGCCTATGCTGGCCATCAATTCTGCGATCACGTCCAGCAATGCCTTGCGATCGTCCAGTGTGTACTGATGGGCCTTTTCCTGAAGGCTTTGTACCACGCCATGTTTGCGGCGCACGGTTTCCGCCATCCAGCCCAGGTGGTACCACACCAGCAGATCGGCAAGAAACTGGGTAGAAAGATAACGCTGAATGTCGGGCCGGGTTCGGTATAGATCGGCCACTTCCGCCAACCGAGCATAGGCGGGAAAACGCTTGATAATCCGCTCGGCGTTTGCCCTCAGGCACTTTTCCATCAAATCCAGAAATGCCGGTGAGCCAGGTTCCGGCAGCGCCGGATCAACCAGAGCCGCAAGCAGAGGATCGCCGATGGTTTGCCCTCCATGGCGCCATCGCTCAATGTGGTACAGATAGGTCTCAATCTGTTCCAGCAGCACCGGCGCGAAGTTCACCACCGCACGGGCATCCGGGTGGGCTTCCAGGTGCGCAGCCATGTCCACATAATCCTTGATGCAGTGCAGATAGACCCAGGGGAACAGGAACTGCCCATTGCTGTGATCCTGATAATCCGGCTGGTGCATATGCCAGCAAAGTACCACTGGCGTGCGGGGGTCAGAGGCCATGGGGATAATCCTGCCCGAGCATCTCGGGAGTGATCAGCACAACACCTTTAGACGACACGTGGAAGCGTTTTTCATCTGCTGTCCGATCAAAACCAACCCGGGTGCCTTCCGGAATCCGGCAGCCGCGGTCAATCACCGCTTTGCGAATGTGGCAATCGCGTCCAATGTCCACGTCCGGGAAGATTACAGAGTCCTCCACCTCACTGAAGGAATGCACCCGAACCTGGGAGAACAACAGCGAGTGTCGAACGTGAGCGCCAGAAACGATGCAGCCGCCGGCCACCATGGAATCGACGGCCGTGCCCCGACGGTTGTCATCATCGAACACGAACTTGGCCGGCGGTAACTGTTCCTGGTAAGTCCAGATCGGCCAGTCCGAATCGTACAGATTCAGTTCCGGGCTGATACCGATCAGTTCCAGGTTGGCCTGCCACAGGGAATCGATGGTTCCGACATCGCGCCAGTATGCCACCTTGTTGTTGACTGGATCCCGGAACGGGAAAGCCGTAACCCGAAGGCGCTTGATCACCGAGGGAATAATATCCTTGCCGAAATCATGGGAAGAGTTACCGTCCATCTTGTGATCCCGCAGCAGTTCATCAAACAGAACTTTCGTGCTGAACACGTAAATACCCATCGACACCAGCGCTGTCCCCGGTTTACCCGGCATGGCCTTGGGGTGGGCCGGCTTTTCCTCGAATTCGGTAATGCGTAAATCTTCATCCACCGACATCACCCCGAACGCCGAAGCTTCTTCGACGGGCACCTCAATACAGCCCACGGTAATATCCGCCTCCTGTTCCACGTGGGCAGCCAGCATGGTGCCGTAATCCATTTTGTAGACATGGTCACCTGCCAGAATCAACACGTACTCCGGCTGGTGGCTGCGAATGATGTCCAGGTTCTGCAGCACGGCGTCTGCTGTGCCCTCGTACCAGGAGGTCTCAATGCGCTGCTGGGCCGGCAACAGTTCCACAAATTCATCCAGCTCCCCCCGCAGGAACCCCCAGCCGCGCTGAATGTGACGGATCAATGAGTGGGATTTGTACTGGGTGATAACGCCTACCTGACCAATGCCGGAGTTGATGCAGTTGGACAACGGGAAATCGATAATCCTGAACTTACCCCCGAAGGGAACGGCGGGCTTGGCTCGCCATTTTGTGAGGTCGTGCAGTCGTGAGCCCCTGCCGCCAGCCAGCACCAGGGCCAGGGTTTGACGAGTAAGGCGACTAACGAAACGCTTGGCGGTTTGCATAGCAGCTTCCCTGTTTAAACCGGATACGCGCCGACACAAATTTGACGTTTGTTCTTTCAGAAAAACACTATCATTGAATTATGACGTACAATTGTCTTAGGTCATATTTTGTACAAACGCAAAAACGATTCATGGTCTAACCTCTGATTTCCACTTTTGTTCAGGAATCTGTGGTCTATGGAAAGCCCCGCCCTGAGTGAGTTCGACCTGCACCTGTTTGCCGAAGGCAGGCACTGGCATATCTATAATGTTCTGGGTGCCCACCTCGGGAATCAGCGAGGAATCGAAGGCGCTCGTTTTGCCGTTTGGGCACCCAACGCCCAGGCCGTGAGTGTGATCGGCGACTTCAACGACTGGGACAGCGGCCGTCATCCCATGGCGGTTAACAAAGATTATGGTGTCTGGTCGGTATTCATTGGGGGAGTAAAGCCGGGAGACCTTTACAAGTTTGCCATCACAACCCGAAACGGCCACCACATCACCAAAACCGATCCGTATGGGCAGGCCTTTGAGCACCGGCCTTCCAATGCCGCAGTGGTGACCGAGCGGGGGCAATACGCCTGGAGCGACGGAGACTGGCTTGAGTGCAGAAACCGGTTCGACTGGCAGCGGAGCCCGATTTCTGTCTATGAGGTGCATCCGGGCTCCTGGCGCCATCACGGTTCCGGGCGCTGGCTGACCTATCGGGAGCTGGCCGATCAGTTGGTGCCCTACGTGTTGGAAACCGGCTTTACGCATATTGAGCTGCTCCCGATTACCGAGCACCCGCTGGACGAATCCTGGGGTTACCAGACTACCGGCTATTACGCCCCCACCAGCCGTTATGGCAGCCCGGATGATCTTAGATATCTGGTCGACCTGTGCCATCAGAACAACATCGGCGTGATTCTCGATTGGGTGCCGGGGCATTTCCCCGATGACGACTTCGCCCTCGCCGAATTTGATGGCACGGCACTCTATGAACATGAAGATCCCCGCCGCGGGCGTCACCAGGATTGGGGCACACTCATCTACAACTACGGTCGCCACGAAGTCCGGAACTTTCTCATAGGCAGTGCGCTTTTCTGGCTGGATACCTTTCACATGGACGGGCTGCGGGTGGATGCGGTTGCTTCCATGCTGTACCTGAACTACTCCCGGAATGAGGGAGAATGGCTGCCGAACGAACATGGCGGCCATGAGAATCTGGACGCGATCCGGTTCCTTCAGGATCTGAACCGGGTATGCCAGAGCCGGTTTCCCGGCGTGCTGATGATGGCGGAAGAGTCCACGTCCTGGCCCCGGGTGACGCGGCCGCCGGAGATTGGCGGTCTTGGATTCAATCTGAAATGGAACATGGGATGGATGCACGACACCCTGCACTACCTGCAACAGGACCCCGTGTATCGCCAGTATCACCACGACAAGCTCACCTTTGGATTGCTCTACGCTTTTTCGGAAAATTTCGTGCTGCCGCTATCCCACGACGAAGTCGTACACGGCAAATCCAGCCTGATTCAGAAAATGCCGGGAGACGACTGGCAGCAGAGGGCCTCGCTGCGCCTGCTGTTCAGCTACATGTTCGCCTACCCCGGCGCGAAACTGCTGTTCATGGGGGGTGAATTCGGCCAGCGCCAGGAGTGGAGCGAACGCCGTGAGCTGGACTGGTATCTATTGCAATACCCGGAGCACCAGGGGCTGCGAAAACTGATCCAGGACCTTAACGGCCTCTATCGGCTATACCCGGCCCTGCATCGAAAAAGCTTTACCGGTGAAGGATTCGAGTGGATTGACTGCCACGATTCCACCCAATCCGTAATCAGCTTTCTACGGAGTGCCGGCTCACCGGAGCATGGGCCGCTGGTGGTTGTTGCCAACTTTACACCCGTGCCCAGGCATCACTACCGTATTGGCCTGCCTGCCGGAGGCAACTGGCAGGAAGTATTTAATTCAGACTCCACCTGGTATGGCGGCAGCAACCTCGGTAACCCCCTGCCCTTGCAAGCTGAGCCCACACCCTGGATGGCTCGGCCGTGCTCCGTGGAGTTAACACTCCCGCCCCTGGGCCTGGTTATGCTGAGGCCCGCGCCATGACCCGGGTACTGTTTGCTACCAGTGAAGTTTTTCCTCTCGTGAAAACCGGGGGGCTGGCGGATGTTTCTGCCAGCCTTCCTGAAGCACTCTGCCGTCTGGGCTACGACTGTCAGGTGCTGCTGCCCGGCTATCCTGCTGCACTGAAGGCAGCGCGAGAGGGTGGCGCCCGCAGGAAAACCCGGTTCCGGTATGGTCAGTATGATGTCGCCCTGTGGCAAACCCGTCTGCCGGGTACTGCGGTAACTCTGTGGTTGGTGGATTGCCCAGCCCTGTTCGACCGTGCTGGCGACAGCCCCTATCAGAACGAAGAAGGCGAGGACTGGTGGGACAACGCTCACCGGTTTCACCTGTTCGGACGAATCGGTGCCATGTTGGCGCTCGGGCAACTGGGCCTGGCCTGGCGTCCGGACATCGTGCACTGTAACGACTGGCAATCCGCACTGATCCCGGTGTTTCTGGCAGATAGTCAGGACGCCCCGAAAACTGTGTTCACCATCCACAATCTCGCTTACCAGGGGCTGTTTTCCCACGAAACCTTTCGTGCCCTGGGCCTGCCGGACTCACTTTGGCGATACGAGTTCCTGGAATTCCACGGCCAGCTTTCCTTTATCAAAGGTGGACTGGTGTTCAGCGATGCAATCACCACCGTGAGCCCCAGCTACGCCGATGAAATCCAGACACCCTGGTTCGGTAATGGTCTGGACGGCTTGTTGCGCCACAAATCCGCCAGGCTGAAGGGCATTCTCAATGGCATTGATACCCGCCAATGGAACCCGGAAGACGACCCGCACCTGGAGTTTCACTACGGCGCGGACTACCCCGCCAACAAATCACAATGCCAGGCAAGGCTGCAGCAGGAACTCGGGCTGGAGGTTTGCGGGGCTCCATTGCTGGGGTTCGTCGGGCGCCTGGTGGAACAGAAAGGGCTGGACTGGCTGCTTGGGGTCATCAAGCCGTTGCTGGAACGAGGATGTCAGTTTGCCCTGCTCGGCTCCGGCGAACACCACTACCAGGAAAGCCTTAAAGCCATGGTTCGTGAATGGCCCGGGCAATGTTCACTCACCCTCGGTTACAACGAAAGCCTGGCACACCGGATAACCGCCGGGGCCGATATTTTCCTGATGCCTTCCCGGTTTGAACCCTGCGGCCTGAACCAGATGTACAGCCTGAGATACGGCACCGTACCTGTGGTGCACGGCGTCGGCGGCCTTAACGATACGGTGTTTGACCCCAATGAGGAAACACCGGAACAAGCCAATGGTTTTGTGTTTCGTGAGGCGACGCCAGACGCATTACATGCCGCCATTACCCGTGCGCTGGCAGCGCGGGAGGACCGGAAAACCTGGCGCAAATTGCAGGAAAACGGCATGAAAGGCGACTATTCCTGGAAGAACCGGGCCGGCGAATACGCGGCCCTTTACCGGAACCTCATTGCCGGCAACGACCGGATACATGAAGACTGACACGGTGCCCCTGGCCCAAGGAGGTCATCACCATGCACACCGCAACTGAATTCCGGCTGGAAGCCCGCCCCAGACTACCAGAAGCACTGGAACGACTTGATACGCTGGCCAATGACCTGTTCTACAGCTGGGATCATGGCGTGCGCAGCCTGTTCGCGCGGATTGATCTCCGTCTCTGGCAAAAAGTGGAGCACAACCCGAAACTGTTCCTGCGACGGGTGGCCCAGGCCCGGCTCGATCAGGCATCGGAAGACCGCGCCTTTCTCGCCGAATACCGTCGAGTATTATCCGCTTACGACGCTTATCTTGAATCCGAACCCGGCACCGAAGTGCTGGAGGCACTGAACCCTGAAGATAGCCTTGTCGCCTACTTTTGCGCCGAGTTCGGGTTTCACGAGAGTTTCCCGATCTACTCCGGGGGCCTTGGCATACTGGCTGGTGACCATTGCAAGGCGGCCAGTGACCTGGGGTTACCCTTTGTCGCCGTCGGGCTACTGTATCAGCAGGGTTATTTCATTCAGACCATTGATGCTCAGGGGCACCAGATTGCCCGTTATCAGTGCCACTCCAGCGATGAGCTGCCAATCACGCCGGTAGAGGTAGATGACAAGGCACTGACCGTCTCTGTGCCCTTCCCGGGGCGCGAAGTGCATGCACGGGTTTGGCTGGCCAGGGTCGGGCATATTTCCCTGTACCTGCTGGACACCAACACCGCGGAAAATACAGATGAAGACCGGGAACTTACCTTACAGCTTTATGGTGGCGACTCCGCTACCCGCATCAGCCAGGAAATGTTGCTTGGCATTGGGGGCACCCGGGCACTGGCCGCCCTGGGTATTCAGCCTACGGTGTGGCATATCAACGAGGGCCACGCAGCCTTCCAGATACTGGAACGTTGCCGTATGGCCATGGCCGAAGGGCTGTCTTTTGGTGCCGCCCTTGAGTCGGTAGCCGGATGCACCTTGTTTACCACCCATACTCCAGTGCCGGCGGGCCACGATATCTTCCCCCGCGACCTGGTGGAGCACTTCCTGTCGCCTTTCCTGGACCACTCCGGGCTGGAATTCGATGCCGTTTTCGGGCTCGGCAGCAAAAATGGTGATCAAAGCTTCAATATGACGAGTCTCGGCCTTCGGGGCTCCCGGTTTCATAACGGCGTAAGCCGGATTCACGGCGGTGTAGCCGCTCGGATGGAAGGCGATATCTGGCCACAGATACCGGCGGCCGAGAATCCCCTTGGCTATATCACCAATGGTGTTCACGTGCCAACGTTCCTGGCGCCGGAATGGGCAAGTCTGTTCGATATCCAGGCGCCGACCTGGAAAAGTGAACTGCGAAACCCGACGTTCTGGCAGTTCATCGACAAGATCCCGGACTACCATTACTGGAGCGTTCACAAGGCCCTGAAGCAGCAGATGGCCGAGTTCATCGTGCGGCGCCTGAAACGCCAGCACAAGCGCAATGGCACGGGCCATTCAGTCACTGAGCGAATGGCCCGCAAGCTGGTGTCGCCGGAAAATGACGCGCTGGTGGTCGGCTTCGCCCGCCGCTTTGCTACCTATAAGCGAGCTACGCTGATTTTCTCCGATCTGGCCCGCCTGGAACGGCTGCTCACCAATCCGGAGCAGCCGGTTGTGCTGGTATTTGCCGGCAAGGCCCATCCCCAGGACAAACCCGGGCAACAACTGATCAAGGTCATACACGACCTCTCCATGCAGCCCAACCTGATGGGGCACATTATCCTGTTGGAGGATTATGATCAGGCCATGGCGCGCCGGTTATTGAGCGGTGTTGATGTCTGGCTCAACACGCCGGAATACCCCAAGGAAGCCAGCGGCACCTCTGGCGAAAAAGCGGCCGTTAATGGTGCCCTGAATCTGAGCGTGCTGGACGGCTGGTGGGGTGAAGGCTATGACGAAACCAATGGCTGGGCGATTACGCCGCGGGACATCGAACTGGATGTGGAGTTTCGCAACCGCGAGGAAGCCCGGGACCTGTTGGACCTGTTGGAGCAGGAAGTCATTCCGCTCTATTACAACCGAGCCTCTCAGGGCTACTCGCAGGGCTGGGTAACGCGCTCGAAAGCGTCCATGAAAACCATTACGCCCAGGTTCAACGCCCAGCGCATGGTGATGGACTATGTTCGCAACTATTATCAGCCAGCCACCCGGCAGGGCGCGCGGTTGAGAGACAACAATGCCGCACTGGCGCAGGAGCTGGCAGAGTGGAAAGCCCGGGTGCAAGAGGCCTGGAGCGGCGTGTCCATCCATGTGGACGGCTGCGTGTCAGATCGCTGTCACTGGGATGAATCCGTGGAGCTGAAAGTGTCGGTGGCTCTGAATGGTCTGGCGCCCGATGATGTACGGGTGGAATGCCTGGTTGAGCCTGAATGCACCGGCACTCACACTGGCCCCGGGCCAGACGCATTTGTGCTGGAAGCCAGCGGAGAGAAAGATGGTAAAACCCTGTTCAAAACCCGGGTCCAGCCACCCTACCCGGGGTTACAAACGCTGCGATTGCGCATCTATCCGCACCACAAGGCGCTAACCCACCCGCTGGAGATGGGGGCCATGCTCTGGGCATGACACCTATTCGGTAGTCGGGTTCAGCGGTTGCTCGTGGTTATTCGCGGCCAGTGCGTTGACCACCGGGTTGGCATACATATCCAGCAAATAAGGGCGGATCGCCGGATCACAGGCCTCCAGCCGGCGCTCCATTTCTGCCGTGGCAGCGTCCATATCGGCCGGAGACCAGGTCTCGGCGGTTACCACGCTCTCACTCACACTGCCCGGAGTCTCATGGGCATCCGGGTGAACTCCCCGCATCTGGTACGCCACCAGATTGGAGGCGTGCAGGTGGTAATTGGCGTGCATTTCATGGTCAATGCGTGCGGCCAGTGCTTTCGGGTTGTCCGGTGAATCGGCAATCGGGGCCCCGAAATGGACATGAACGTGGCCTTTAAAGCCCGTCAGCCCTTTAACGATCTGGTCTGTGTCTTCGCCTTCGGTCTTCTGATAGGCGCCGGTCCGGCCCCGCACTTCCAGTTCTTTGGCCTTGTCGGCATCGCAGGGGTCGTATTCGTAGGCAATGGATACCGGCACGATGTGAAGACGGTTCATGGCTTCATCGAACGCCAGCCCGGATTTTTTCCGGCTCATGTAGAACATCTTGATGATCGCCGGGTCGGTAGCGTCAATGCCGTCTTTCGCGCGGCCTTCGCGCTGAGCAATCCAGATGCTGTGATTGGTATCAATGCTGTGATTGATGAAGCCGGAAAGCGTGAGGTAGGCATCACGCATTTCCCTTGGGCTGGTCATGTTACGGCGCACCACAAAACTCTTGTTCAGCCGCATCATTTCCGCAAACACCCGATTGGAGAGCAGGTTGTCGCCAATGGCAATCCGGGTTGTGTGGAAGCCGTTCTGGAACAGCAGGTAGTTGACCACCATCGGGTCAAAAACAATGTCCCGGTGATTGGAAATAAATAGATGGGCGCTGTTCTTGCTGAGATTTTCCAGGCCACTGTGGGTGACGCGGGTGGTGGTATTTTCCACCAGTTCTCCGACGTATTTCGAAACCCCGGCCTGCATATCATCTACCCGGGTGTAATGCCCGAAATGGCCGACCAGCCAGCGGCGAACAAACATCCTCAGAACGCCCGGCGCCCATTTTGCAACGGTTGGCGACTTGAACCGCCCAACCATATCCAGGAATTCCCGGTCGTTAACCAACCTCTGGATGGTTGGCGCGGTTTCTTCATCCGAATAGGGACGGATTGCGTCAAATTCCTGCATGCAAGCCCTGTTGTTGTTCGCAGCGTTGATCACAGTGTACGAAAGGGGCGCTATTGTATCCTTTCTCTTGCCGGTTTGCCTCCACCCGAATGGCCAGTTGACCAAACATCCGGAAGGATCTGGTAGAATCGCGCTGCTTAATCACTCCGCCACGGGCCGACCACTGAATGTACATGGACCAGGACTTCGACCAACTCGCCACTGAACCACCCACCGCTGCGGGCCGAAATCCGGAGCAGGTTCTGCACGAGGTCTTTGGTTACGAGAGTTTTCGGCCCCTGCAGGGGGATATTGTCCGGGAAGTGGTCAACGGCGGTGATGCCCTTGTATTGATGCCCACCGGGGGCGGTAAATCCCTGTGTTACCAGGTGCCCGCTCTGGTCCGGCCCGGCACCGCCATTGTAATCTCACCGCTGATCGCGCTTATGCAGGATCAGGTGGCGGCGCTACGCGAGCTTGGAGTGAGAGCGGCGTTCCTGAATTCCACCATGGATTTCGAACAGGCCCGTGCCACCGAATACGCCCTGGCGACCGGCGAGCTGGACCTGCTCTATTGCGCGCCGGAACGGCTGATTCAGCCGCGAACCATTGAGCTGCTGCATAACGCCTCCCTGTCGTTGTTTGCCATAGACGAGGCTCACTGCGTCTCCCAGTGGGGGCACGATTTCCGGTCCGACTACCTTCAACTGAGCATGCTGGCCCAGGAATTTCCCGGCATCCCCCGTATCGCACTGACAGCGACCGCTGATGAGCGCACGCGAAAAGAGATTGCTGAACGGCTGTCGCTGACAAAGGCCCGGCATTTCATCAGTGGCTTTGATCGCCCGAACATTCAGTATCGGATTACACCAAAGACCAACGCAAACAAACAGTTGTTGGATTTTATTAAAGCAGAGCATGAAGGTGATTGCGGTATTGTCTATTGCTTGTCCCGAAACAAGGTCGATGCCACCGCCCGATTACTGAGCAGCAAGGGCTATACCGCACTGCCCTACCATGCCGGGCTGAGCGCCGAAGACCGCGCCCGCAATCAGGAGCGCTTTCTCAGGGAAGACGGCGTTATTGTGGTGGCAACCATTGCCTTTGGCATGGGCATCGATAAACCTGATGTGCGTTTTGTCGCCCATATGGACCTCCCCAAAAGCCTGGAAGCCTATTACCAGGAAACGGGCCGGGCGGGCCGGGATGGCAAGCCGTCCACCGCGTGGATGGTGTATGGCCTGCAGGATGTCATCAAACTCCGGCAGATGCTGGAGGCCTCTCAGGGTAACGATCAGTTCAAGCGGGTTGAGCGACAGAAACTGGATGCCATGCTTGGGCTGTGCGAAGTGACCCAGTGCCGGCGACAAGTGTTGTTGCATTATTTCGGAGACAATCTGGAGACTCCCTGCGGAAACTGCGATACCTGCCTGAACCCTCCGGAAACCTGGGATGGCACGGTGGCGGTGCAGAAGGCCCTCTCCTGCGTGTACCGTACCGGCCAGCGTTTTGGCGTCAACTACGTCATTGATGTACTTCGCGGGTCAGCGAATGAACGAATCCTGCAATCCGGCCACCAGGCGATCACCACCTATGGCATCGGTCAGGAACTGTCAGCGAACGAATGGAAGTCGGTATTCCGGCAACTCGTGGCGAACGGCTACCTGCGGGCAGACCCTGAGGGCTACGGCGCGCTTCAGCTAACCGAGCGCTGCCGCCCCCTGCTCAAGGGCGCACAGGCGATTGAACTCCGGAAAGACCCGGTGGTCCGCAACACCGCTGGTGGTAAGTCATCAACGAGCCGCCGGAGCGGCCAGAACGTGCGGGACCAGATTACCGACCACGCCGGGTGGGATGCGTTGCGGGCCTGCCGCAAAGAGCTGGCGGACAAGCAGGGCGTGCCGCCCTACGTGATCTTCCACGACACAACCCTGTTCGACATGCTTGAACGCCGCCCTTCCACCCTGGAGGAGCTGGCCGAGGTCAGCGGCGTGGGCGCCGCCAAGCTGGAAAAGTATGGCGATGTTTTCCTGCAGGCGCTACGCTCTATCAATCCTGAGGCTTGAACCCCTTCTTGCGCACCCGGTAATGGGCGATGGAGGTGGCAACGTGGTTGCCTTCTTCATCTCTCAGAATGCCTTCCAGAGTAAATTTAGCCCTGCCGGTGGCGTCTGCATCGGCAAGGATGGCAGCCACCGCCTCTGGTGGTAGTTCAAATTCCACGGTCACATCTGAATTGGCCGGCTGCAGAAACTCCAGAGTCATTTCCTTCAGAATTGGCGTATAGGCAGGGCCAAGGTCGAAGAGGGTCAACACCCCACCGGGAATCTCCGCCACCAGGAAATAGGCGCCAGCATACAGGCTACCAAAGTGGTTTTTATTGCCCTTGAGGCGCACGCGGGCTTTGACGTAGCCCGGGCGAAGCTCCTCAACACTGAAGTGATTACGGGGCGCGAACGGTATCGCCATACCAATAATGCGGTTAACCGCGGCATAACTGCCGGTCTTCTTGAGCCATTCCAGCGGTTGCAGCAGCGTCGCCTTGGGGTCACTGGAGCTTACCCATTGGCCGGCGGTGCCAATCAGAGAATCAATAAGAGCCATAAAGCCATATCCCGAAGTACAGAAAAGGCGATCTTTACAGTCAGATACGGCTACTTCAAGAATCTTTTACAGTTTTTTTGAAACCTGTACGTTTCGATTAACGCTTTCTGATCTAAGCTGTAGCCATTGTCTGTAACGTTACCGTTGCTTGCAGCCGGATAACAGGGAAAGGGCACGCAGTTGTACACATTCAATAAAATGATAACGCGCCTCTGGCCAGTTCTGGCGCTTGCGGCGTGCATTCACGTTCAGCCAACGGCTGCGTCCGAATCCGAATCCAAATCGGCTCCCACACGAGACTACATACTCTGGTATCGCAACTACGATAACCCGGCGATTCGCAATCTGGTTGAACTCGCATTGCGCAAAACCTCGGAGTACGGTGAGTTCCAGATTATCCGCAGTGAAGAAATAAGCCAGGGGCGCGCCCTTCGGGAACTGGCTAACCCTCAGAGCCGGATTCTGGATATTGCGAACGTGGCGACATCAGAAGAGCGGGAAACATTTCTGAACGCCATTCCGGTACCTGTGGACGGCGGACTGCTCGGATTCAGGGTATGCCTGGTGTTGCCGGAACAGCTCAGTCTGTTTGAGGGGGTATCCAGCCTGGACGACCTGCGCCAGCGAGATATCCGTATTGGCCAGGGCGCACACTGGCCAGACACCCCGATTCTCGAAGCTAACGGCATTACCGTGATCACCCACACCCGCTATGAAATACTCTTTGGTATGCTTCGCAATAAACGCTTCGACTGTTACGCCCGCGGTGTGAGCGAAGTGCTGTTCGACCTCGAACATAACAAAGCCGACGACCTGGTAATCGAGCCAAACATCCTGCTGGCCTACGCCATGCCATCCTACCTTTTTGTGGCCCCGGACGATCACGAAACCGCGCAACGCCTGCAACTGGGTCTGGAGCGAGCGATCCTGGACGGCAGCTTCGCGGTGTATCTGAAAAACTGGTTTGGCAGAGCGGTATCATCACTGGGCCTTGAACGGCGCACAGTAATCACGTTGGAGAATCCGTATCTTAGTGAAGAATCCAGATATGTCGGGCGTCGAACCCTGGAAAACCTGGAGCGCCGCGTTGAGCTACTGAGTGTCGGAGACTAGCGGGCCATCCCTGGCCGCCACGAATTACACCCGGAAACGGGTTACCTTGTCATTCAGCACACTGCCGATAGTCTCGATGTGGCCACTGTAAACATCGTTCTCGCTGGCCGCCTTGGCCGCTTCCTGGCCCTGGTCAGCAATGCGGGTGATGGACGCATTCAACTCTTCGGTCACCGATGTCTGCTCCTCGGAGGCCGTGGCGATCTGTGAGGTCATCTGACTGATGGCGGTAATCGCCTCCACAATCCGGTTCAGAGACTCCATCGCATCCTGCGCTTTTTCCATACTCACGTTGGATACCGCCGTAGAGGCTTTCATAACGTCTACCGCATCGTTGGCGCCTTTCTGCAGCCGCTCGATCATGTTGTTGATTTCTTCGGTGGAAGACTGGGTACGCTGAGCGAGATTCCGAACCTCATCGGCCACCACCGCAAATCCGCGTCCCGCATCCCCTGCCCGCGCCGCTTCAATGGCCGCGTTCAGTGCCAGCAGATTGGTTTGTTCCGCAATGCCCTGAATGACTTCAAGTACAGTCGTAATCGACGAAACATCCTTACCAAGGGTGTCGATAACCTCGGCGGCGGCGTTTATCTCACCCACCAGCTTCTGCACCGCATCCCGCGAGGCGGTGACGGTCTCCAGGGAACCCCGGCTTTCCTGGTCTGCATTCTCTGCGGCTTCCGCAGTTTGCTGGGCATTCTGGGCAATCTCACCCGCCGCCGCGGACATTTCGTTAATTGCCGTCGCGATCATGTCGATCTCATGCTGCTGGTTTTCAACACTGGAGCGACTGTCGCTGGACGTCTGTCGGAGCGACTTTACGTTCTCCTCCAGTTCGTCGCTGCCCTCTTTTACTTCTTTTACAACCTGCTGGATGTTCTCAACAAAGCTATTGAAGCTGCGCGCCAACTGCCCAAACTCATCAGACGCAGAGTCATCAAGACGCTTGGTAAGGTCCGCATCTCCGGAAGCGATGCGAGACATGGCGCCATTAAGCCTGCGAACCGGCGCAAGAAGGAAGCTAATCGCAAAGTAGAGCAAGACAAGCGCAACAATCAGCCCTACCCCGGCGATGATCAGGCCCATAGTCCGAGCCTCGACGATGGGAGCACTGATCAGGTTTTCATTCACGAACGTAGCCAGGTACCAGTCCACGGCCCGGGCTTCGCTGATGGGGTGAAAGCTGACACTCCACTCGGCACCCTCGCTCTCAAATCCCTGCAGAGAACCGTCCAGAACCGGCTGCTGACCGATCATGCCGCTGATGTTCTTGCCAACAATCTCGCTGTTGGGGTGAAACAGGACCGTGCCGGAATTGTTGATTAACGCCGCATAGCCCGTCTCTGCCAGGGTAATGGTCGATAGCATCTGATCGATTGTGTTGAGACTGATATCCATACCGGCCACGCCAACATAATTGCCCCGCTTGATTGGCGCCATGGCGGAAATAATGGTCTCGTCCGAGGTTGCATCCAGGTACGGATCGGTAAACGACGCCCGCCCCAAACGCTGGGCTTTCTGGTACCAGGGGCGTACCCGGGGGTCATAATCGGGTGGAAGCGTGGCCTCTACTTCGGCACTTCGCATCAGCATGCGGCCATCTTCGGTGCCGGCGTACACGTCCTTGATGTTGGCACCTTCGGTCATGGCTTCCATAAGAACGCGGGCGTTATCGTCGTTGCGAGTCCGTTCCAGCGCCTTCGCCGTCGCTTCCGCCATATCCAGGCGCGTATTGAGCCAATCGGCAATACTCGACGTACTCTGGGCCACCGCATCGCTCATCAGCGCGCTAACGTAGCGATCGGTCGTTGAGCGGAGCCGAATATCGTTGGAAATTGTCAGGGCGCCCATAATCAACACGATCAGGGAGCCAATTGCGATCAGCAATTTCTGGGCGAATGATAGGTTCAAGCTGACGGCCTCCAATCAGGGTCAAAAACAAATTGCATTTATCATTTAGTGTAGTCGAAACATACTTACTAACGGCAGATCCTGCGAAGTCTTGAACACTCTTTGCTAGAATGCTGAGATCACAGCACATTCGCCAGACACGACAGGGAGAACCCTATGGCCCATGAAGAGCTCCACCTGAATCTGCGTAACCTGACCCTTGATGACTACGGCCAGTTGCAAGAGTTGATGGATCGGGTTTACGACGACATTGGTGGCGCGTGGCCAAAAGAAACCATCAAGGCTCTGGTAGAACAGTTTCCGGATGGCCAGATCTGTATCGAAGACAACGGCCAGTTGGTGGCGGTGGCGCTCACGGTATGCGTGAAATACGAAAGATTCAGCAACCCTCACGCCTACGACGACCTGATTCTGCGTAACGAGAAAATCTGGCACAACCCCAACGGCGATTCGCTTTACGGCCTGGATGTGTTTATAGACCCCGAATACCGGGGCTATCGACTGGGGCGTCGCCTGTATGAAGCACGAAAAGAGCTCTGTCGTTCCATGAACCTGCGGGCCATCCTCGCCGGAGGGCGGATTCCCAGCTACTTCAAGTACGCCGAGCAATACACTCCGGAAGAATACATTCAGCGCGTTGATCGCAAGGAAATCTACGACCCGATCCTGACGTTCCAGCTTTCCAACGATTTCCAGGTTACCCGGCTGATGCACAAATACCTGCCGGAAGACCAGAAATCCCTCGGATATGCAACGTTGCTGGAGTGGAGAAACATTCTCTATACGCCTCCCTCATCGGTACTCAACGTCAAAAAAACCCAGGTGCGCATGGGGGCGGTGCAGTGGCAGATGCGGGAATTCACCTCGGTGGAGGAGGTGCTCAAGCAGGTTGAGTACTTCGTGGACGCACTGTCGGATTATAAAAGCGACTTTGCCCTGTTCCCGGAATTTTTCAACGCGCCGCTGATGGGGCTGACCGACCAGATGGATCAGACCCGTGCCATTCGGTTCCTCGCAGGCTTTACCGAACAGTTCCGCAACGAAATGTCGGAAATGGCCGTCAGTTACAACATCAACATTATCACCGGCTCCATGCCGCTGATTGAAGATGACCGGGTCTACAACGTCTCATACCTGTGCCACCGTGACGGTCGTGTAGACGAGCAGCGCAAGGTCCACATCACCCCTCACGAACGTCGCGACTGGGTTATTGAGGGTGGTGATAAATTCCAGGTATTCGATACCGATGCCGGCCGTGTCGCCATCATGATCTGCTACGACATTGAGTTTCCGGAACTGGGCCGTATCGCCGCCAGTCAGGATGTGGACATTATCTGTGTCCCCTTCTGGACCGATACCAAGAACGGCTATTTGCGCGTGCGCCATTGTGCCCAGGCCCGGGCCATAGAAAACGAGTGCTACGTGGTGATTACCGGCAGCGTGGGCAACCTGCCGAAAGTGGAAAACCTGGATGTTCAGTACGCCCAGTCTTCGGTATTCTCGCCGTCGGATTTCGCATTTCCACATGATGCAGTGATGGCAGAAACCACGCCGAACACCGAAATGATCATGTTTTCAGATATGGATCTGGAAAAGCTCAAACTGGTCAGAAACGAAGGTTCTGTCACCAATCTGAAAGATCGACGTGTTGACCTTTACGAGCTGAAAACCCGGTAATGGGCAGATTTGGCCCCGCACAGGGGGCCAAATCCTGATTATTTCCATGAACGGGCTGCGGTAGATAGCTGACGGCATTGCCAAAAGTTTCTGGCCCGTCTATTGTTTAATTAATGTTCAGTATATATCTGGCCGACCTCAATAGCAGAGCAAGCGTTCCATGAACGAAGAACTACCGGACCTGGTCGCGCGTTTCCGAATCCGACACGGCATTTTTCGCAAGGAAACCGTTGAAGCGCGACTTTATGAACTCGACAGTTACGGCTGCGTGATGAAAACGGACAAGCTGTTTGAACCCGGGGATACCGTGGTTCTCGACCTTGTTATGGATATGCCGTTTGAAGAAATCCGTGCCGAAGGCCTGACCGGCCTGGTTACCGAAAAGAGAAAACACTGTAGCAACTTCTTCTACTCGCTTGATTTTGTTGAGCTAAATGCTCGAGACGAATCACCGCTCTCTGACAAGCTGCGGCGCATAAGAGAAGTTGTTCTCAAGAAACAGAGCCTGAAATCCCGGCGTGGGTCGAGTCCCGCTTCCGGTATGCGACAAATGGCCTGATGCCCGTTCACTTCACCCGCACTTCCCTTCCGTAAGGAGACTCTCCATGGCAAAGAAAGCCAAGCCAAGCGTTGATAAGATCGTCAAGAAAGTAAACAAAGAGTTCGAGAAAACATCCGCCCAGATCGAAGGGCTGATTAACGACGCACTGAAGCAGTTCGACAACCTGCAGAACCAGGTTCAGGAGCCAGTACGCAAGCTCCTGAAAGACATGGATGAGCTGCGTGATCGTGAAATGAAGCGCTTTAACGACGAATTTGAGCGCCGCATGAATGAATTCCACGAACTGCAGTCGGCATTGCTGGAGCGCCTGGGTATCGCTTCCAGGGAAACTGGCAAGTCAGTGTCCAAGTCCAGCGAATCAACCTCGAAGGCCAGCGGTACCAAGAAAGCGGCTCCGGCCAAGAAAACCGCCGCGGCCAAGCCGGCCGCCAAGAAAACGAGCACTGCCAAGCCCAAGGCCGCAGCTCCGAAGAAAGCGGCCAAGCCGGCAGACAAGTCTGACCTTACCCGCGTGAAGGGCATTGGCCCGGCAACCGCAAAGAAAATGAAAGAGGCTGGCATTACCTCCATCGAGCAGATTGCCAACCCCAGCGATGCGGACAAGCAGAAACTGGAAGCATTCAAGAGCCTGAAAGGGTTCAGCGAGTTGTCTGCCGAAGCGAAAAAGGTACTCTGAAACCTATCTCGCAACCCAATGCCTTAAAATAAAGGGTAGGCCCGTCGGCCTACCCTTTTTTGCATCTGACCAGGGCGAGTTCGAGGCTTTCCAGCTCGCTCTCCGGGGAAAAACCAGACGCGAGGGCACTTACCTTCGCCCGCAAATCCCCCAGGAATTCCGCGTCGGTTTCCGCACGTAACATCAGCCTCGCCAGAGCTTTATCATCTTTAACCGGAAAATAGCCGGGATAGTCATCGCCCAGCAAACCACGGTTGCCGGGAATATCAGAGGCAAGAATCGGCAAGCCCGCCCGACAGGCTTCCGACACCACATTCGCCCCACCCTCCATGATGGAACTGATCACCATAAGATTACTCACGGCCATCAGGTGCTCCAGCTTTGGCTTGTCCAACTCACCCAGATAATGAAACCGAGGATTGGACCGGCTTTCTTCCAGCGCCTTTTCCCGCCACGCCTCGTTGTGGGCCTTGCCGGCGCAGGAAACCACGATGCGGGATTGCTCAGGAAGGTGGTAGCAGGCCCAGGCAGCACGTAGAGAATCCTTTTCGTCACGCAGATGGCCAATAACGCAAACGTGGAACTGGTCCTTTTCTGCCCGGGCGCTACCCGCCACTGACGGCTTGGGCGCGGATTGCCGCAGGCACAGCAATTTGTCGTGGTAGCGTTCGGGAATATCCTCGGCCACCAGATCATGCAGCCCGATCAACAGATCAGCGGCGTCCATGGAGGCCCATGTGATGTCCGGAAACTCGTGCTGAAAGCGGTATATGTCTGTGCCGGTAAGTACCACGATCAAAGGTTTCTCGGGCCATGTTTCCCGGTACCGCTTAACCGCGTCAGCACTTCGCCAGGCGTGCAGGGCAATCAGGCAGTCCGTTTCCTGGCCCTGGTATTCTGTCACCACTTCCACCTGATGACTGGCTGCTTCCAGCAGACTCTGCCAACGCAGTGCGGTGGCCCGATTACCTGCTTTCGAATCCGGGCCGGCTGGAGTTACTATGGTCAATCGCATGGTGGTCACTTGTTCTGTTTTTGAAAAATTCTGCATGTGGCACTGCGCCAGGTAAAGCCTTCCCTCGTATACCGGTTCAGACTTGATGGAAATCACGTTATCCTGACTGGGTTTTCAAGTAGATGGCAACGTTTTTCACCAAACCCCACCTCGCAAAGGAATGATTCATGATGGCAATCAGCAACCTCAGAAAATGGCTGGCGACGGGCCTGCTTTCGCTGGCAGCGGCAACCACCGTTCAGGCAGACACTTTCGTGTTCACCGCCATTCCGGATGAAGATGAAACCAAACTGGTCGAGCGCTTTCGTGGCGTGGCTGACTATCTTCAGGAGCAGCTGGATGTTGAGGTGCGTTACATCCCGGTGAAATCCTACGCCGCTGCGGTCTCCGCCTTCCGCAACAACCAGGTACAACTGGCGTGGTTTGGTGGCTTGTCTGGTGTTCAGGCCCGCCGACTGGTTCCGGGTTCCGAAGCTATTGCCCAGGGGGTTGAAGATGAAGCCTTCGAGACCTACTTCATCGCCAACACCAGCACTGGAATCCAGCCGGCCGACAGCCTGGATGAGCTGGAAGACGAGCTGCGCGGCAAAACCTTTACCTTCGGCTCCAAAGGTTCTACCTCGGGCCGCCTGATGCCGGAATTCTACATTCGGGATGCCTTCAACGAAGCGCCGGATTCCCTGTTCTCCCGCGTTGGCTTCAGTGGCAACCATACCCGCACTCTGCGCCTGGTCGAGGCCGGAACCTATGAAGTGGGCGCCCTGAACTTCCAGGTTTGGGAAAAAGAACTGGAAAACGGCAACATCGATACCGACGCCGTTCAGGTAATCTGGAGAACCCCCACCTACCCGGACTACCAGTGGACCATCCGTGGTGATGTCGACGAGCGTTTTGGTGATGGCTTCAAGGAGAGAGTCACCGAAGCCCTGCTGAAGCTGGATGATCCTGCCTTGCTGGAGAGCTTCCCCCGCTCAGGCTTCATCCCGGCATCCAATGACGACTACGAGCCCATTCGTGCGACAGCGGAAAACATCGGAATTCTCGATTGATGTCAGGCTTTGATTTCCATGGCCTGACCGCCAGTTTCGATGGAGAACGGGTTATTGGCCCGCTCTCCTTCCGAATCAATGAAGGGGAACACGTTGGTCTGGTTGGCAAAAGTGGTGCCGGCAAATCCACGCTTATCCGCTTGCTTTATGACCGGCTCGAAGGCAAGGCTTCGCTCGTTCCTCAGGGCCTTGGATTGGTCAATGCGCTTCCTGTCTTCCACAATGTATTTATGGGCCAACTGGACCAGCATGCCACCTGGTACAACACGCTTACGCTGATCCGGCCCTTCCGGCGGGACAAAGACGCCATCGGGGCGTTACTGACCGAACTGGGTATACCGGAAAAACTCTGGATTCCGGCGGCGGCACTGTCTGGCGGGCAACGGCAACGGGTGGCCATTGCGCGGGCGCTCTATCGGCAGGCGCCAACACTGTTGGCCGATGAGCCCATTTCCGCCCTGGACGGGCCAATGGCCCAGCAGGTGATGACGATGCTTACCAATCAATTCACCACCAGTATTGTTGCGCTGCATGATGTGGAGATGGCACTGGCACACTGTACCCGCATCATCGGTATTCAGGATGGCCAGATTGCCCTGGACCAGCCTGCCAGCGAGCTGACAGCCGCTGACATTTCCGTTCTCTACTGACAGGCACCCACTCTCAGCATGTTCGCCTACCCAACCGTACGAGCCAGCTTTATTTTTCTTGCCGTTGCGCTGCTCGGGCTGCTGGTTGCGGACATTGCCATTACCACAGCCAACCCCTGGCAGGATCTTGGCCGCTTCTTTCTGGGCGTGGCCACACCCAATTTTTTCAGCACCGAAGGCTTGCTCACTGCCCTGCTGCGGACCGTAGCTTTTGCCTTCGTGGGCGTAACTCTCGGGAGTATCTGCGGCTTCCTGCTGGCGCTGGTGTACCGCTTTCTGCCAGTACGAATCTTCTGCGCCTTTATCCGTGCCATCCATGAGCTGTTCTGGGCGCTGATCTTTCTTCAGTTTTTCGGTTTCCACCCGCTCACGGGTGTGCTGGCCATTGCCATTCCCTATTCCGGCATCTTCGCCAAGGTCTATTCGGAAATCCTGGAAGAGGCAGACCCGGAACCGGGCCGTCTGCTGCCACCGGGTACCTCATCCATTGCCGCCTTTCTGTATGCCCGTATCCCCGATTGCTGGGTTCAGATGCGCACCTATACGGCCTACCGGCTCGAGTGTGGTCTGCGTTCCTCTGCCATTCTGGGCTTTGTGGGACTCCCGACTCTGGGTTTCTACCTGGAATCCTCATTCTCCCAGGGTCTGTACTCAGATGCCGGCGCCATGCTGATTCTGTTCTATGTGCTGATAGCCACCATGCCCTTATGGGTTCGCCCCAAACTACTGCCGATCTATATTCTTGCAGCGCCTTTTTTTCTTGGGGACGGTCTACCCATTGTCTGGGGCAACGTGGAACGCTTCTTTACTGAGGACATCATTCCTTCACCGATCCGGGATGGCGAAGGGCTTGCGGCTATCTGGGCGTGGTTATCCGATGTGATGATAACGGAAGCTTTGCCAGGCATCTGGAACACCGTGGTATTGACGCAGATAGCGCTGGTGGCCACCGGCATTCTGTCCCTGCTGGCCTTCCCCCTGATCTCGAATCATTTCGGTGGCCCTGTGCGGCGTACCTCCGGGCATGTGTTTCTGGTGATCGCCCGTTCGACACCGGAATACATTCTTGCTTATATTCTGCTACAGCTGTGGGGGCCTTCCATGCTGCCGGCCGTGGTGGCGCTGGCCCTGCACAACGGTGGCATTATCGGCCACCTGATTGGCCGGCAGACCAACACCATTCACCTGCGCCCGGACGCTCCGGTGGGTTTTTCCCGCTACAGCTGGGAACTGGTGCCCCGCATCTACCGCTCATTTCTGGCATTCCTGTTCTACCGCTGGGAAATCATCATGCGCGAAACGGCGATACTGGGCATCCTTGGTATCTACACTCTCGGCTTTTACGTCGACAGTGCCATTCAGAATATTCGTTTTGATCGTGCCATGGTGCTGATTTTGATTACCGCCCTGCTGAACATCGGTGTCGACGCCCTGGGCCGTTTCATTCGTCGCAAACTGGCCCTTCAAACCATGCCCACCTGCTGATCCCCTGGGACTGCCATCACATTTTTCGACGCTAAACCGGGCTTCAGTGCCATTTTCTGATTTTGCCCCCTGTCCCGCCGGTTACACAACGTTACAATAACCTCGATGAATCAGCTTGTCGCTCCGCTTTCAGAGGAATACCACGATGGTCAATGGATTGGTCACAATGACAGAACTGGGGCTGATTGCCCTGCTGGCACTGTTAGCCGCGCGGGTGATTACCCTGTCCCGAATGGAATCCTTCGTTCCGGCCGGTGTCGCAGGCGCCGAGCCGCAAGCCGATAATTCCAGGAGTTCCGCGCGCAGGATCGCCAGTTCGGGCAAAGAAGCGGGTCACTATAAGGGCATGACGACACCGGATCGAACTGAACTCTTCACCCAGTTGCACATTTTGGCGGGATTGCAGGAGCGGGATTGCCGGGTGAAAGGCCTGGTACTGTCAGAATCGCCAGAGGCGGTTCGTACTTATGCTGCCGCCTGGCTCTACGGTGCCAGCTGCGCCCTGAGCCCGAAACCCGTTCGCCACTCAGAGGCGCTGGCAGGTATGGTTGCGGGCATTGTCAGCCGGAAGACAGGTATTCGGCAGCCGGAGGCGCTGCAGGCCATTTCGACGCTTACCGGTAGCAGCGTTCTGATGGCCTGTTACCGTGCCGGGCTGGAAGGTGCGGAATTCTGGCAAGCAAACCATTATGTGCCCGCCAACTCGAGCCTCTACGAGGCAGTGACCAGTAACGCGTTTATTTAGTGGTTTCCAGAGTCCAGTCGCTGCCCAGGTTAACGGTCTCCCGGCAGGAATCATCGTTGGCAGGTGAGCCGGTAATTACAGGTTTGGTGAATTCGCCATCATCGGTGTAAGCCATGGACTCCACATCCACCGCCCGCACTACCCAGGACTGGCCATTGGCTGAAACCGTAGCCCGGTGGGTCAGCCCGAACACGAAGCGACAGTAATCCAGCTTGAGCTGAACGAGATCCTGCTCGGCCTTGCGGATTTTGCGCAATAGCACCTTCTGAACGCTTTCCCCGTAATCCATCACTGTTCCCTGGAAGTCATCGAAATTTGACGGGATTTAACTATTTCTCAGCCCGGAACACCAGTGCCCAGGGCACATTTTCCAATACTTTCTGGCCATCCTGCAGGTCAATGCGCCAGATCATCTCCGCACCCGTAGTGCAAAACGGAGCTGTAAAGGTTGCCTGATAGCTCAGGGGCTCCTGGCGCTCCATGGGCACCGGATATTCGCCCATATACATGGATTGCCCTCTTAATACCGCCAGAAAGCGGTCCGGCGCTTCCGGTACGGTAATCGCCAGCCGGTATTCCATGCCCTGATCGCCTTCTTCGAGCGTGCTGAGTTCCACTCGCCAGGCGCCTTCGTCGGTCTCCCAGGTGCAGGCGCGGGAAAGCAGGTCGCATTCTGGCCGTTCCTCAGCGGTGCCGGCGGTTTCCAGCCACTGTGGGCCAAACGCCAGAGCCCCAATTGCAGCCAACACTAAACCCGGAACCATGATGGTTCGTACCATACCCTGCCTCACAACCAGATCTTAAACCGGCATTATGGGGATAATTCCCGACATAGCAAAGGTTTCTAAACTGCTGCCAGCATGAGAAAATGTCCGGCTTTCTGGTCTACCATCAACAGAACAGGACACGCCCGTGCAACCGGACATATCCGTTAAGCACCTGAACAAGATCTACGAAGATGGCTTCCAGGCCCTCAAAGACGTCAACCTGGAAATCTACCCCGGCGAGATCTTCGCGCTGCTCGGCCCCAACGGTGCTGGTAAAACTACCCTGATCTCTATCATCTGCGGCATCGTCAACAAGAGCGATGGCGAGGTAAAAGCCGCCGGTCACGACATCGTAAAGCAATACCGCAAAGCCCGGGAGGCCATCGGCCTGGTACCGCAGGAGCTTAATACCGACTCCTTTGAAACCGTTTGGGATGCGGTATCCTTCAGTCGCGGTCTGTTCGGCAAGGCACCCAGGCCTGCCCATATCGAAAAGGTTCTGAAAGACCTCTCCCTCTGGGACAAGCGCAACAACCGCATCATGTCACTGTCTGGCGGTATGAAACGCCGGGTGATGATCGCCAAGGCGCTGTCCCACGAACCGCGCATTCTGTTCCTGGATGAACCTACCGCCGGAGTGGATGTCGAGCTACGGCGTGACATGTGGGAGATGGTGCGCAAACTCCGCGAGAACGGCACCACCATCATTCTGACCACCCACTACATTGAAGAAGCGGAAGAAATGGCCGACCGCATCGGCGTTATCCGCCAGGGCGAGATCATTCTCGTGGAAGACAAGAACCGCCTGATGTCCAAGCTGGGCAAGAAAGAACTTCGCCTGCAGCTTCAGCAAAAACTGGATAAGCTGCCCGGGGAACTCACCCTGGAGCCAATCGAACTTTCGGAAGACGGCTACGAGCTGATCTATACCTTCGACTCTCAGCAACAACAGGCCGGCGTGGCCCGACTGCTACGCACCCTGGGAGATCTGGACATTGAGTACCGTGATCTGCAAACCCGGGAGAGTTCCCTGGAAGAGATATTCGTGGGCCTGGTGCACGAGTAGCCACCCGCCCGAACGGTCCGCACGGAGAGAACAATGAATCTTTACGGTGTTAAAGCAATCTACAAGTTCGAGATGGCACGCATGAAACGCACGGTCATGCAAAGCGTGCTGTCGCCCGTTATCTCCACCTGCCTGTACTTTGTGGTATTCGGCTCGGCCATCGGATCCCGCATGGGCGACATCGACAACATCAGCTACGGGGCCTACATCATTCCCGGCCTGGTGATGCTGTCACTGCTGATGCAGAGCATCTCCAACGCCTCCTTCGGCATCTACATGCCGAAATTCTCCGGTACCATCTATGAAGTGCTGTCTGCGCCGGTATCCTACGTGGAAATCGTGCTGGGTTATGTGGGGGCCGCAACCACCAAGGCCGTGATATTGGGTCTGATCATTCTGGCCACCGCGAAGCTGTTCGTTGACTACTCAATACTCCATCCTTTCTGGATGTTTTCGTTCCTGGTGCTTACAGCCATGACCTTCAGCCTGTTCGGCTTCATCATCGGTATCTGGGCGGATGGCTTCGAGAAGCTGCAGATTGTGCCAATGATGATTGTGACGCCACTGGTGTTCCTGGGCGGCACCTTCTATTCCATCGAGATGCTGCCCGAGATCTGGCAAACCATCAGCCTTTTTAATCCGGTGGTGTACCTGATCAGCGGCTTCCGGTGGGCCTTCTATGGGGTTTCCGATGTGCACGTGGGCATTAGTGTAGGCATGACCATGGTATTCCTGACCATGTGTATGACCGCCGTCTGGTGGATCTTCAAAACCGGCTACCGTCTGCGTTCATGATGACTCGTTTTTTCTCCCTGCTGGTTGTGAGTACCCTGCTTGCAAGCTGTGGCTCGGCAGGGGCCAAAGATTCCGGGCACCTCCCGGTGGCCCAGGCCTGTTTCGTCACAGAGACAGCGCGACATCCAGTGGTGCTGGAAGTGGCGAGTGACAGCAAAGACCGACAGAAAGGCCTCATGGGCCGGGAAGCTCTGGCAGAAAACGCCGGCATGCTGTTCATCTACGATTATGAGAGAAGCCCGGAGCAAGGCTTCTGGATGTACCAGACCCTTCTACCGCTGGATATTGCCTTTCTGGACAACGAGGGAGTGATCGTCAGCATTCGCCAGATGCACCCTTGTGCATCATCTCGTAGCAACGATTGCCCCAGCTACCCCGCAGGCGTCTCCTACTGGCGCGCCGTGGAAATGAACGCGGGTTATTTCAACAGCCGGCAAATCGAAGCAGGAGACCGACTGGTCCGAGACCAGCCGGCCTTCTGCAACCGCTGATTACTTGTGTTGCCAGTCTGGGTCCCGCTTATCCAGAAACGCAGAAATACCCTCCCGGGCATCGTTCGCTTGCATGTTTTCCGCCATCACATTCGCCGTGTAGTCATAGGCATGGGCCAGCGGCATTTCCAGCTGCTTGTAGAACGCCTCTTTACCAATTTTCAGGGTATGCCCGGACTTTGCTGCGATGGTGGTTGCCATGCCGTACACGGTCTCATCCAGAGCTTCCGGCTCGACCGCTCGATTAATCAGCCCGATCTGTTCTGCCCGGGCCGCATCAATCAACTCACCGGTCAAGAGCATCTCCATGGCATGCTTGCGGCTGACATTGCGGGACAGAGCCACCATGGGCGTTGAACAGAAAAGGCCAATGTTCACACCTGGCGTAGCAAAACGGGCACCCTTCTCGGCCACTGCCAGGTCGCAACTGGCAACCAGCTGACAGCCTGCCGCCGTCGCTACGCCAGCAACCCGGGCAATCACCGGTTTTGGCAGGTTCACAATCTGCTGCATCACCTTGCTGCATTGCCTGAAAAGCCGCAACTGGAAATCGTGGCTGTCGAACTGCTCGCGCATTTCACGAAGATCGTGTCCGGCACAGAACACCTTGCCGGCAGCGGCAAGTACCACTACGCGCACATTACCGTCCCCGGCAATCTGCTCAAGCACCTCTGAAAGCGCTTCCAGCAGGGCCATTGAAAGATTGTTACGCCGCTCCGGCTGATTCAGGGTTACTGTGGCCACACCGTTTTCAGCGTGCAGTCGCACCAATTCATCAGATGCCGCCGTCATACAACACTCCCCTTGGTTTTTATCGGTGATTTCTTTGTGTCAGTATTCCCAACGCCGCCGTCTCTGTCGAACCGACCTTCGGCGTATGGTTGCAATGCCGCGAAACGCCCTCAGGGTAATAACATGTACCCGACACAGGAGGTGATGCATGTCTCGCTCAACGTTGCTCAAAGCCATTGTTGGTCTTGCCATTATCGTTGGCGGTATCGTCGTGATTATCAAGGATGAACCGGCCGCCCCCACCGGCGACATCAACAGCATTGAGCCCCTGCCGGAACAGGACAACCCGGATCGTTAAGCCCTGTGTATGTCCGTTTTTTTACAATGCGACTGATCAAAGATCGCTCAATCATAAAGGTGACACTCCTTTCATATTGTTAAACGGACGATTTTTAAAATCAGGCATTCCCGTTGCTGATTGTCTCTCGGAGCTCAGGGATTACACCTTCGAGCGACGGTAAACAAATGACGAAGCCCACAGGGAGTGTCACCAATGAATAAGAAACTATTGATCGCCAGCGCCGCCGTGGCCCTGTTTGCCGCAGGCTCCGCCCAGGCCGCGGTGATTCAGCTAACCGGTGTTAGCGGAATCTGGACCGCCACCAATCCCGTAAGCCCGGCCGTATCGGGTGGTGGAACCAATGAAATCCGTTGGGGAACACCGGCCATTTTCGGAGGACAGCAGAGTGGTTACCGTTTCGACGGCTCAGCGCCCCCAGCCGTCAACGTCAATGAGAACGTTGACTTCAACCTGGGTACCTTCACCCACTACAACTGGCCCATCTTCGAACCGTCACTGAATACTGCCCAACTGACCGTCGAAACCAACCTGACCATCGACGGAATGGCAGAAACCATTTACTCCGTGTTTGAGTTCGAGCATTGGGAAACCCCGAATGCGGGACCTTGCCCAAACAACTCGATTCCCGGATTGAATGCCAACGGCTGTGGAGACCGGGTCACATTCGCGCTTAACGTCGGCGCCTCTGACTCCTTCCTGATCGATGGCGTTAACTACTTTGTAGATATCTCAGGCTTTTTCTACAACGGGGCATTGGCTAGTGAATTCTGGACCAAGGAACAGAACGATAACGCTGCCACACTAAAAGGTGTGATTACCTCACGTCCGGTTTCCGTACCGGAACCCTCTACCCTCGCCTTGCTGGGCCTGGGCCTGCTGGGATTTGGTGTAAGGAAGCGGATGGCTAAGGCTGCTTGATAGCCACGCAAACGATTAGGAAATCGCGGCTGGAAACGGGCGCGGTTTCTTTAATTCGAGTTATATTAATGAAAATTACCTAACTGTGATCAGTCAATGGTTTTGTTCAAGACTTGGCATTGAAGAATGCCGACGCTGAAATGGTTAATCCCAGACTGTCCTTTCCTGACTGCCTTCAACTAACTCCGACAACACCCACATTTCCCAGCGATACCGTATGCTTGTATAACTAGGGGCCGAGATATGCCCGCCACCTTGGAATTCTGTCAATTACTGCACGAACCCCTTAAAGCAGATATCATGAAAAATTCTGAACATCTTGAAGTAAGTCCTTAACCTGTTTACTTATCCTTCTACGAAACTCAAGATCCAATTCATCAGGGGTCATACTTTCCACACCGGTTTTTTGAAAGTAGCTTACTAAAACTTCTTTCTTTTGAAGGTCAGTATATTCGTCAAAATTCGGAATGTATTTGCTCGTATATCTTTTGTGATTTATTTCATAAAACGACCGTGCAAAGCGCTTTGGATTAATAACAACATTGAATCGCCTTGCTAGCTTCATTATGAAATTATCAAGAGAATGAAGGAGTTCTTTATCGTTAATCTCAGAAAAAAAGAAGAGCCACCCCATGCATTTATTCTCAAAAATGCAACCGGTGATTCGCATATTTAGGCGCCACTCCAAGAACTTCTCGTTCCTATTCTTAGAGTATCGATATGAGGTAAAAATAGAGACAATGGACTCTCTAAGTTTCTCAATTGACCCAGATCTAACCGTAATTAAATTATTTCTAAAAGAGTAACCCAAATAGTCGAACTCATCAGTCAACTTTCCTATTCTAGATTTTTCAGGCGAAACTTTGGGGTCGTGTACTTTAAGGCCCAGACGTGAGAAGTCCGATATTATATTCGAAGTTACGCTCTCTACCTTCTCCTCTGGCGAAAAAACCAAAATATCATCTACATACCGATAGAATTTGATCCTTGAATCTCGCCGGTATTTCCGATCCAAGTCAGCCAAAAATATTGCAGCCAAAACATTAGAAATTGCCAACCCCTGCGGAATACCAGCTTTAGTCAATTTATCAGATTTAGAAGGGCGCGAAACTGTAGGAGTTTTTATAGCCTTATAAACCAAATTTCTTATTTCTTTATCTGCTATAAGATGTCTGAGTTTAATTTTAAATATACTATGCGGAACGCTTGGGTAAAAATTCTGGACGTCGAGCTTAATAAAGTGTGTATATGAGGCATCAGAACGAGCTGACTTAACATCTTTTATAACATTCTGAGGAAGCTGAAACTCGACAAGATCCTTAAAGTGATCTGTTAAAAAATCACACAAGGCTCTTAGAACTATCCTGTCGCGTATAGTAGGTATTGAAATTTCCCGAGGAACTTTCCCTGCACCCTTGCTAGCAAGTTTTTGCTTATACTTTGTAAACTCATAATTCCCGGAAAGTACTTTCCTGACAATCACGTCAATCTGATCCTTTTGGATCCCCCAAAAGTGACGTTGACTTAGATTGTCTATCCCTGTGGCACCGGAAACAATAACTCGATTATGATAGATTTTCTCTAAGTACTCTTTATCAAAATATTGATCAAATTCGGCCCTAACTGTCATAGCAAACCGATTCCAACGAAAATGCCGACTGGAAGGAGGACGTACAAAGAAAAAAGAACAACGCGGGCCAGCCGCTCCAGCCAAAACACAAGCCAAGTATATTGAGTCGGGTGTTTTGTAAGCCTTTCACGGGGCTCAGTAAGATGGGCTTCGCACAATGCAGCTCTGAAATCACTATCGGTGTGATTTTCGCAAACTTTAAGAACTTGTTGGAACTCTCTCCCAATCGATTCTATTGATTTGTGATTGGCGGTTTCCCTTCCGTCCTCACTCTCATCCTGAGTTGTTTGCGCTCCTTCCGGACAACCAGGCTTCATCCGATCAGACTCTGGATTCTGGCCTCTACTGAAACCAGGTGCTTTTTCCACGATCCTGGCCTGTATATAAATGCCGTTCAATGTTTCGTAGCACTCTTTGACTAGCGCAGCCCTCTCTTTGAAGCTAAGGCCGTTAATGAACCCCGATACAGTTAAAGTCAGAATAGAAAAAGCGATCCAGCCAACATTTACAAGAGCATCGGGCCTCTCTACTTGGAGATAGTAGATGGCAGCAAAAACAGAGAAAAAAGAGTACCAGAGAAGTAGAATTTGCGCTTGAAATGAATTCGAAAGAAGACGCTTTTCGGTTTGAATCCTGGCTTTCCTTGTCCACCAGATATTATCTGATAACGTCATGAGATCCCTATCTAAATTATAAGGTCCTAGGGTGCAGTTTTAAGTCATCATAAGGTAACGCCCGCAATACGGGCTAGCAAAGCTAGGAGTAAAACTCCTCTAGATTAGTTTCACCCACTAAGTGGACGCCTCACAGTGCAAGCACCAGAGGTGCACCCTAGGAAGCATGATCCTACTAACTAACGCTTGGGGGTGCAACAGAACTCGAACGCTCTACCAACAGTCTACAAAGGGACTTTGAGTCCATACAGCATCCCCCCCTCATAACGCTTTGTTTTATTTGGTGCCCGGAGCCGGAATCGAACCGGCACGGCCTTGCGGCCGAGAGATTTTAAGTCTCTTGTGTCTACCAATTTCACCATCCGGGCATCGGAGGGGAGATTCTTGAAGGGCGGAATTGTATAAGGGCCGGTGGCGTAACGCAATTCTGTTTCCCGGCGGCTCTTCAATACGCTTTCTATGCCGCCACCGGCTTGATCGCCCTGCCCTTGTAGATGTAACCCGCGATTTTGGGCGCTTTGGGGATGTAGAGGTTTTCCAGCTCCAGGATTTCGAAACCCGCTTCCCTGATCAGGTCCGCTATATGGCGGTTCAGGTGGCAGCCACCGGCCAGCTTGCGCCAGCCAGGTGTGATTCGATGTTGCCATTTGCGGGTGCCATCGTGGGGGGATTCGCCATGCTCCAGGAACAACAGATTGCCACCCGGCCTGAGTACGCGTTTCATTTGCTGCAGCGCGGCGTGCCAGTCAGGGATGGTGCATAGGGTGAAGGTCAGCAGCACGGTGTCCACGCTGTTGTCCTCCAGGGGTATTTTCTCCCCCGGCAGATCCAGCCACTCTACTTTTATGGGGGAACGTTGCAGGTTGGGTAGCGCTTTTCGGCGCATGCCTTCTGAGGGTTCCAGGCCGTAAACCAGCTCAACCTGGTCCTGGTTGTAGAACTCCAGATTGATGCCAGAGCCCATGCCCACTTCCAGTACCCGGCCCCGGGCCTGCGGAACCACCTGGCTGCGCAGCTTCATCACCTGGCCCATGGAACAGGCCTTGTCTATGATGTGGGGGAGAATTCGTTCCTCGTAAAAGCTCATCTGGCTCACCATAATTGTTTTATATCAAGGGGTGCGACAAACTGCCCTATCGAAATCTGCTACGATTTGCGTAGCATCGTAATCATCTGCCGGTAATAACAACATAACAAAATAAACTATGGCAGCGGCTGAACGGGTTCGCTGACCCGTTTGTTATGACTTGTGCGAGTTACCGGAGGTTCCTATGGAACTAGATCCTCTCATCCTATCGCGAATCCAGTTCGCGTTTGTGGTGTCATTTCACGCCATTTTTCCGGTGTTTACCATCGGGCTAGCCTCCTACATCGCGGTACTTGAGGGCCTCGCCTTCAAAACCCGTAATCCGGTGTGGACCAAACTGTCGAGCTTCTGGACCAAGGTCTTCGCTGTGGTCTTTGGCATGGGCGTGGTCTCGGGCATTGTGATGTCATTCCAGTTCGGTACCAACTGGAGCGCGTTCTCTCAGGCCTCGGCCAACTTCCTCGGCCCCATCCTGAGTTATGAGGTGATCACCGCATTCTTCCTGGAGGCGGCGTTCCTGGGGGTGCTGCTGTTTGGCCGCGACAAGGTACCCGCCGGCGTTCATCTGTTCGCCGCCATCATGGTCGCCACCGGCACCTTTATCTCGTCCTTCTGGATTCTCGCAGCCAACAGTTGGATGCAGACACCGGCCGGTGTCGAATTCCGTGAGGGCGTGTTCCATGTGGTCTCCTGGAGCGAGGCTATCTTCAACCCGTCCTTCCCGTATCGCTTTATGCACATGGCCCTGGCGTCCTTCCTTACCGGTGGATTTGTGGTGGCGGGTGTCAGTGCCTGGTATCTGTTGCGGGGGCGTGAGGTGGAAGCCAATCGCAAGGCACTCTCCATGTGCCTCTGGTTGCTGCTGTTCATTGCCCCGGCCCAGGCGGTTGTAGGTGACTTCCATGGACTGAATACTCTGGAACATCAGCCCACCAAAGTCGCGGCTATGGAAGGCAACTGGGAAACCTCCCGCAATGTGCCGCTGTTGCTGTTTGCCATTCCCGACCAGGAAAACCAGACCAACCATTTCGAGATTGGCATTCCCAGCCTGGCCAGCCTGATTCTTACCCACGAGTGGGATGGCGAAGTGCCGGGTCTGAATGAAGTGGCGGTCGAAGAGCAACCACCGGTGGCGATTGTGTTCTGGTCCTTCCGGATCATGGTCGGCATTGGTGTCCTGATGATTCTGTTTGCGCTCGCAGGCCTGTTTCTGCGCGCGGGTGGCCGGCTTTACAAGACCCGCTGGTATCTTCAGGGGATGCGCTTTATGAGTATCGCGCCCTTCTTTGCCGTGCTTACCGGCTGGTTTGTGACCGAGGTAGGCCGGGCACCCTGGCTGGTGTACGGCATGATGACCCAGGCCGAATCGGTAACGCCCTCGCTTACCGGCGGCATGGCGCTGTTCACGTTGATCGGCTATATCGTTGTCTATGCCCTGGTGTTCAGTGCCGGCGTGTATTACCTCATGCGGGTGCTTTACGTTGGTCTTGAAGATGCTGACGACGAAGAGCACGCCTCTGATCGCCCTGCCCGTCCGCTCTCTGCGGCCCATGTGCCGTTCGAGATTGAATCTGGCTCACACGGCGTTCATCAGGCAAAACCGGCTAACGAAGGAGGGCACTGACCATGGAACTGTTTGATCTCGCCCTCATCTGGGCATTCATTATCGGCTTCGGCATCATCATGTATGTGCTGATGGACGGCTTTGACCTGGGCGTGGGTATCCTGTTCCCGTTCGCTCCGTCGGAAGAGGACCGGGACACCATGATGAATTCGGTGGCTCCGGTCTGGGACGGCAACGAAACCTGGCTGGTGCTGGGCGGAGCCGGCCTGTTGGCCGCCTTCCCGATGGTGTATTCCATCTTCCTGCCGGCACTCTACATTGGCGTGTTCCTGCTGCTGGCAGGGCTCATCTTCCGGGGTGTGGCGTTTGAATTCCGATTCAAGGCTCGTACCTCAAGGTACCTGTGGAACTGGTCGTTTGCCGGTGGCTCTACCATTGCCGCATTCGCTCAGGGTGCTGTGGTCGGGGCTTACATCCAGGGTTTCAATACCGTGAATGGCGCCTACGTTGGCGGCGCGCTGGACTGGCTGACCCCGTTCACCGTGCTGACAGGCCTGGGGATGCTGGCCGGTTATGCCCTGCTGGGTTCTACCTGGCTGATTATGAAAACTGAAGGGCGCCTGCAAGAGTGGGCCTACCGGGTAAGTGCACCACTGCTGATTGCCGTGTTGGTGGTGTTTGGCATTATCAGCGTATGGACGCCCTTTGTTGACGACATGGTGCGGGAGCGCTGGTTCTCCAATCTGAGCGTGATCTGGATTCTGCCGGCCCTGACCCTGCTGTGTGCTTTCCAGATCTGGCGTTCGGTACGCAACCGGTTTGAAGGTATGCCATTCGTCGCCACCATGGGCCTGTTCATCACTACCTACCTCGGACTTGTGGTGAGCAAGTGGCCGTATGTGGTTCCGCCCAACTACACCCTGTGGGATGCGGCTTCCGCTTATGAGTCCCAGCTGTTCCTGCTGCTCGGCCTGCTGTTCGTCATTCCCATTGTTCTGGCCTACACCGCCTGGACCTACTGGGTATTCCGCGGCAAGGTGCGTGCAGGCGAAGGGTACCACTGAGTGGCGGATCCGGCCCGGTTAAAGGTCCGCGCCTGGCTATCGGGTCTGGCCCGCAACAGCCAGCGCTGGATCACCGCAACCGTTCTGGCCGGTGTTCTTGCCGGGCTGGCGACCATCGTACAAATGGTGTTGCTGGCCTGGCTGATTCACCGGGGTGTGATTGAAAAAACGCCGGTTTCCGAACTCACGCCCGTATTTCTGGCCCTGCTTGCGGTTCTGGTGATTCGGGCCGCAGGCCAGGGGCTGCAAACCCGCTTTGCAGCCCGCTGCAGCGAGCAGGTGCGGCGCGATGCCCGCCGGCAACTGCATCATCACTGGAAAGCCACCGGTCCGGTTAATCTGGCGGATACGTCCGCTGCGTCCCTGGCCCGCGAGTGGCTGGACCACGTGGAGGCGCTGCACGGCTATTTCGCCCGTTTTCTGCCGCAGATGACTCTGTCTGTGGTGATTCCCCTGGCCATCCTCGTTCTGGTGTTCTGGCTGGACTGGCTGGCGGGTATTTTCCTGGTGCTTTCTGCTCCGCTGATTCCGCTGTTTATGGCCCTGGTGGGCATGGGCGCAGAAAAGCTGAACCAGCAGCATTTCGAAACGGTCAGCCGGTTGTCCGGCCAGTTTCTGGATAAGGTTCGAGGGCTGACGACGCTTCAACTGTTCGGGCAAACCGAGGCGGCCAGCCGCACGCTGGAAGCCCGTTCCGACCAGTACCGCAAGATCACCATGACAACGCTGAAAGTGGCATTTTTATCGTCAGCGGTACTGGAATTCTTTGCCTCTGTGGCGATTGCGGTATTGGCCATCTATATCGGCTTCGGATTGCTGGGTTATATCGAATTTGGCCCAAGCGACGAACTCACGCTGTTCAGCGGATTGCTTATCCTGCTGCTGGCCCCGGAGTTCTTTCAGCCCTTGCGCACGCTATCCCAGCACTATCACGACCGGGCGGCCGCCCTGGGGGCCGGTGCCGAGATTCTGGCCCGGCTGGAACAGTCTGTCGACAACGCAGAGCCGATCCGGCCAGACAACAGCATTAGCAATCAAGGCATTCAGATCTCCGGGGTCACGCTCCGTTACGGCGAGGGCCCGGTCATCTTCGATAACCTGGATATCCGCATCAAGGCCGGTCAGGTGATCGCCCTTACCGGACCCTCTGGTGGAGGCAAATCGACCCTTTTGCATCTGCTGGCTGGCTTTATTCAGTCAGAGGCAGGGGCTGTGTCAGTATTCGGCGAGGCTCCGGGCAATCAGCCGTTCGGATGGCTTGGCCAGCGGGGCTTCTGGATTCAGGGCACCTGGGCCGAAAACCTTCGGCTAACCACCCCCGATGCGACGGATATTGCCATCGACTATGCATTACGACAGGTGGGCCTGGGTGAGCTGGTGGACAGCCGGGCTGACGGCATTCACAGCCGCATTGCCGAGGATGGTCTGGGGCTGTCCGGTGGTCAGGCCCGCCGTTTAAGCCTGGCCCGTATCTTCCTGGCGGACTATCCCCTGATTCTGCTGGATGAACCGACGGCCGGGCTGGATGCCACCAGCGAGGTGTTCATTCTGGAGGCCCTGCACAAACTCAGCGAATCCGGCAAAACACTGGCGTTCTCCACCCATCATCAGGCGCTGCTGACATTGGCAGACCGCGTATTGATAGTGAATGACGGCGAGGTGCGCGATGCCTGAACTGAAGCCCTGGCTGGCGCTGATTTTCCGTCGCAAAAGTCGCCTTACGGTTGGTGCCGGCTTGCTACTGGGCACCCTGCTTTCCGGTATCGGTCTGCTAGCGTTGTCTGGCTGGTTTCTGACCGAAACCGCGCTGGTTGGCCTGTTGCTGGCGGCAGGGATACAGGCCTACATCAATCTTTATGTGCCGGGCGGTGGTATCCGTTTTTTTGCGGTGTCCCGAACGGTGTTCCGGTATCTGGAACGCGTGTACAACCACAACACGGTACTGCAGCTACTCACCGATATTCGGGTGGCCCTGTTTGACCGATTGGCGGCCCGGCCACGAACAGAGCGCAGTTCCCGTTCCGGCGCGCAGTGGCTTTCCCGGCTCACAGCCGATGTCGATGCGCTGGACACGCTTTATCTCAGGCTGATTGCCCCCGCCGCCCTGGCAGCCGTGGTTACCCTGCTGCTTGCCGCAATGGCGTGGTTACTGTTTGATGGTGTTGTGGCGCTGATTCTGGTGGTGATTCTGTCGCTTTCGTTCCTCCTGTCCACCTGGCTGGTGTATCTACGAACTTACGCTGCCTCCGGACAGTTGAGCGATCAGCAGGAAAGCCTGCGAGGCGAACTGGTTGAGCATCTTGAAGGCTTTGCGGAACTTACCGCCGCTGGCCGCACGGGTAAGCACACAGCCCGGCTGATGCGTCGAAGCGTAGAACTTTCCAGGGATCAGGCCCGGATCGACAGCCGAACCGGCTGGCATCAGGCTGGCTCTCATCTGCTGATCAATGTCGCGGCGGTGGCAGCCTTGTGGCTGGGCTTCCGCCTGTTCGAGCAAGGCACTCTGAGCGGCCCGGTACTGGTTCTCCTGCCCATTGCCCTGCTGGGCCTGGCCGAAGTCTACGCCATGCTCCCGGATGCCTTTGGCAAACTGGGAGCGACTCGTGCTGCTGCGCGCCGCCTGAACTCCGACCACGGTCTGGAAAGGGCCGCGGCATCACCCGCTGGTTCTGCTGGCGAACTGCCGGAGGGCTTCTCTCTTCAGGCCTGCGATATCACCGTGGGTTACGCGGGTTATTCGCCCTTACTCAGCCACTTCACGCTGACGCTTCGCCCGGGCGACACCGTGGGTATCGTTGGCGTCTCCGGCAGTGGCAAATCCACCCTGGCAGATACCCTGGCCGGGCTGGCAGAGCCATGCCGGGGAGAACGTCATTCCCTGCCCTGCGCCTACCTCACGCAAGCGACCGTGGTGTTTGAAGACACCGTGAAAGCGAACCTTCAGTTGGCGAACCCCTACGCCGAGGACGGCGATTTGTGGCGGGTACTGGAACTGGTGGAACTGGCGGAACGCTTTGCTCAGGAAGCCGAAGGCCTGGATACCTGGCTGGGCAGTGCCGGCAACCGGTTGTCTGGCGGGGAGGCCCGGCGATTGGTACTTGCGCGGGTTTTGCTGAGCCGGGCGCCGGTGGTGATCCTGGATGAACCTTTCACCGGTGTGGACGAGGCAACCCGCACCCGGATCTCGCCCCAGATCAGCCGCTGGCTGCTGGGGCGAACCGTGGTGTGTCTCGGCCATGGGCCGGACGCCCTGCTGGCCTCCGACCGCATTCTGCACCTGGGTTGATCAGCGGGTTTCGACCACTTCAAACGTCAGACCGGCATTAGCCTGCAGGCGCTCGAGCAATTTGCCATCGAGCGCCGAGGCCGGTGTCCAGAAGCCACCTTTGACGTCCTCTTTCACATCAAAGGCCAGACACAGACCGGCTTCACCAAGCATTTTTGATGTCGAGCCGTAACCCGGGTCGCGATCGCCCGTCACCTTGGTGATCATGGTCTTGCCATCGGTGGTTTTGCCCACGAAACGCAGGTCGTAGAAACCTTTCTCCTGATCGTCCGGGCTTGGGCCCTCCCCGGGCTTGGGTACCAGCTTTTCCACCACCCAACGTGTTGGCTTGATGGCGGACGCGGTGAAGAACGCACCCAGCGCACCCACCATACCGTAAGCGGTCAGGCGGCCTTTGGTGCCCTTGCCCGTCATGATGGCTTCGTCGTAGGTGAACTCTTTGCCGTAGCGGGCACCCTGCAACGCATTGGAGCGGTGCACCACACGGGTGTTGATGGCCCCCATCACAAACGGGGCCAGCCAGGCGTTGAAGTTCTTGTCAAACTCAGCAGATTTCAGGCTGGGCTGGCGTTTCTCGGAGCGATGCTCCGGCGGGCAGATGGAGAACGGATTGGCCAGTTCCTTGCGCAACTTGGGGTCGGCTCCGGCTTCCTTGGCCACGTTGATCATGGAAGCCACCGTGCCGCCAGAAAGGCCGCCCTTGGCGACTTTCACCCTCATGCGCACGTCCTGGCAGGGTTTGCCAAAGGTTGCTTCCGATTGCTGCTGCAGGAACCAAACGCCCATATCGGAAGGAATCGAGTCAAAGCCGCAGCAATGCACAATCCGTGCACCGCTTTCTTTAGCCTTGGCCTCGTACCGCTCAATCATCCGACGGATCCATTGTACTTCACCAGTGAGGTCGCAATAGTCCGTACCTGTCTCTGCGCAGACTTTTACCAGAGTTTCGCCGAAAAGAGCGTAAGGGCCCACGGTTGAGATGACCACTCGCGTCTGGCCGCACAGATCGCGCAGCGCAGGCTCGTCTGCTGCATCCGCCAGAATTACCGGTAGTGATGCGGCGCCTGCCCCCAGATCCGACTTGAGCTGGTTCAGCTTTCCTTCGGAGCGGCCGGCAATGGCCCATTTGACCTCCTTGTCTGCACCATAGTTTTCCAGAAGGTAGCGAGCCAGAATCTGGCCGACAAAACTGGTGGCACCGAACACGACAAGGTCATAGTTCGCAGCGGTGGTGTCTGTCATGGTCTGTCCTTGTTCAAACGAATGTATGAATGGATGGTAACAGGTTTATTCTGTGGTGCTACTTTCCCGTGAACTCGTGAACCGGCGTCGGGCCGGCCAATCGTTTGTCCTGTGGACTGCGGCACACTCTGCCCAGTCATTGAAGGAGGAGAGCCCCTTTGAGCGTCTTTCTGATTATTATCAGCCTGTTTCTTCTGGCTTTCAGCGCCCTGCTGGTCTGGCAAGTGCTTGAGCAGCGAAAGATGATCAAGCAAATGCTGGAAAGCGAGGATATCAGCGACACACATCAGGATCCTGAGCTGGTGCTTACGTTACGGGTACGGGATCCGATCGCCTTGGCCAAACGCGAATCCCGCACCGGACGGGTGCTGGCCGACCGCCTACCAGTAATGACCCGGAAAATGGTCTATCAGGAAGTGATGAAAGAGCTGGAGCGGGAGCTGGACGAGCGGGACATTGAGGTAGATATGCACATTGAGTATCGCTAGTACAAGAGCAACAGGAGCCCTGCCATGCTGTTACTGATCGTTAGCCTGATGTGTCTGGCCGGCAGCGCAATACTGTCGTTCGCTGCATTCCGGCTGTCCAATGGTAACCGGCGCGACCTGAGAATCCTGAATGCCCATCGAATAGGTGCCCTGAGCGCTATTCAGAAAAGCCGGATGGACCTGATGGAGGTTCGCAACCGCGCCCGGTTGCTGGAAGAAACGGTGTCCGGCGGCGCGACCGCAGTCGAGAAAGTCCACAAAGCCATCGCCAACACCACGTTTGGCCTGATTGACCTGTTTTCCCGGGACGATGAGTTCCGGGACAGCGCCCGCCGGATAAAGCAATCCCACCACCAGAAGAGCGAGCAGGTGTACAAAGCGGTGAGAACCTCTAACCGGGCACTGCATATCCTTGCCGATACGCTGATTATCGGCAAAGCGGAAAAGCGCATTGTCTCAAAAACAAAGAAGGCGCCCTGAGGCGCCTTCTTTTATTGAAACTTCAGAAAGTTACAGTACTTTCTTCAGTTCCTCTTCCAGCTGCGGAACTGCTTCGAACAGGTCTGCAACCAGGCCGTAGTCGGCCACCTGGAAGATCGGGGCTTCTTCGTCCTTGTTGATCGCAACGATCACCTTGGAATCAGACATACCCGCCAGGTGCTGGATGGCACCGGAGATACCAACCGCAACGTACAGCTGCGGAGCAACAATCTTACCGGTCTGACCAACCTGCATGTCGTTCGGCACGAAGCCGGCGTCAACGGCGGCACGGGAAGCACCAACCGCAGCGCCCAGCAGATCAGCAACCTGCTCCAGCATCTTGAAGTTGTCGCCGTTCTGCATGCCACGGCCACCGGAGATAACGATACCGGCAGAGGCGAGGTCCGGACGATCAGACTGGGCTTTCTCTTCACCAACGAAGGAAGACAGGCCGGCGTCTTTTACCACGTCCAGCTGCTCAACAGAGGCAGAACCACCTTCAGCGGCTACCGGGTCGAAGGCGGTCGGACGAACCGTCACAACCTTGATGCTGTCGCTTGCCTTGACGGTCGCGATGGCGTTACCAGCGTAGATCGGACGCACGAAGGTGTCTTCGGATTCAACGCGGATAATGTCAGAAACCTGGGCAACGTCCAGCAGCGCAGCAACGCGCGGCATGAAGTCTTTACCGGTGGTACCGGCAGAAGTCAGGATGTGGCTGTAGCCCTTGCCTACTTCAGCAACCAGCTCGCCCAGGTTCTCACCCAGGAAATGACCGTACGCGGCGTTGTCTGCAACCAGTACCTTGTTCACGCCTTCTGCCTTGGCAGCGGCTTCAGCGACGGCGCCTACGTTCTCACCGGCAACCAGCACGTCGATGTCGCCACCGATGGCCTTGGCAGCCGCTACAACGTTCAGAGTAGCCTGTTTCAGGCTGCTGTTGTCGTGTTCAGCAATTACCAGGATGCTCATTTAGATCACCTTCGCTTCGTTCTTCAGTTTATCCACCAGCTCAGCTACGTCAGCCACCTTGATACCAGCCTGGCGTGCAGCCGGGGCTTCGACTTTCAGGGTGGACAGGCGAGCGGCAACGTCAACGCCCAGGTCAGCCGGAGACATGGAGTCCAGCGGCTTTTTCTTGGCTTTCATGATGTTCGGCAGAGAAGCGTAGCGCGGCTCGTTCAGACGCAGGTCTGTGGTAACAACCGCCGGCAGGTTCAGAGCAACTGTCATCAGACCGCCGTCTACTTCGCGGGTTACGTTAACCTTGTCACCGTCAACAACCACTTCAGAGGCGAAGGTGCCCTGGCCCATGCCAGTCAGAGCAGCCAGCATCTGGCCAGTCTGGTTGTTGTCGGAATCGATGGACTGCTTGCCAAGAATAACCAGCTTGGGCTCTTCTTTCTCAACAACAGCCTTCAGCAGCTTGGCCGCTTCGAGGGACTGAACTTCTTCGTCAGTCTCGATGTGGATACCGCGGTCAGCACCCAGAGCCAGGGCAGTACGGATCTGCTCCTGAGAAGCCTTCGGGCCAATGGATACAACAACGATTTCACTGGCAACGCCCTTCTCTTTCAGACGAACCGCTTCTTCAACTGCGATTTCGCAGAACGGGTTCATTGCCATCTTGACGTTGGCGAGATCAACGCCGGTGTTGTCCGGCTTGACGCGCACCTTCACGTTGTAGTCGATAACTCGTTTTACAGCGACCAGAACCTTCATAGATTCCTCGTTCTTCTACGATGGGTTTAATGAGTCTTCACAGTCAAAGGACCGGGTTGACCCGACCTGACAATGAGACGATACTAAAAATCGACTCAAAACACACGATATTTCGGTGTATACGTACAATGCCAAAGGTTAGTGCAGATTTCAAACAAACGTTTGTTTGATTCTTCAAATGCGTTATCCTTTCGGGACAAATAGCCGTTTTGAGCGGTTTTGGGCTGTCGTCCATACGCATTTTTACCGGTATGATGGCGCCCCTGATGAGGCCTGCGGGCAAACAATATCCATTAAAAGCTGTTTGAGGAGACCAACGTGGAACGCGAATCGATGGAATTTGATGTTCTGATCGTCGGCGGCGGCCCTGCGGGCCTGTCGGCAGCCTGCCGCGTCATGCAACTGGCGCAGGAAGCCGGCGAAGAACTAACCGTTTGTGTGGTTGAAAAAGGTTCTGAGATCGGCGCGCACATCCTCGCCGGCACCGTATTCGAGCCCACGGCCCTGAACGAACTCTTCCCGGACTGGAAAGAGAAAGGCGCCCCCCTGAACACCCCGGTTACCCGGGATGACATTTTCCTGCTGAAGAATCAGGAAAAGGCCACCAAAGTACCCAATGCCTTTGTGCCCAAGAACATGCACAACCACGGCAACTACATCATCAGCCTGGGCAACCTGTGCCGCTGGCTGGCTGAGCAGGCCGAACAGCTGGGTGTTGAAGTGTATCCGGGCTTTGCCGCTTCAGAAACCATCGTTGAAGATGGTCAGGTAAAAGGCATTATCACCGGTGATATGGGCGTTGCCCGTGACGGTTCCGAGAAAGACGGCTATATGCCGGGTATGGAACTGCGCGCCAAGTACACACTGTTTACTGAGGGCTGTCGTGGTCATCTGGGCAAACGCCTGATCAATGACTTCAAGCTGGACGAAGGCAAGGATCCGCAACACTACGGCATCGGCATCAAAGAGCTGTGGGACATCGACCCGGCCAAACACGAGCCCGGCCTGGTTGTTCACACCACTGGCTGGCCGCTGAATGAATCCGGCTCTACCGGCGGCTCTTTCCTGTATCACCTGGAAAACGGTCAGGTTTATGTTGGTCTGATCACCGATCTTTCCTACAGCAACCCGCACCTGAGCCCGTTCGAGGAGTTCCAGCGTCTCAAGTACCATCCGGAAATCAAGAAGTATCTGGAAGGCGGCAAGCGTGTTGCCTACGGCGCCCGTGCGATCGCCAAGGGTGGCTACAACGCCCTGCCCAAGATGAGCTTCCCGGGCGGCCTGCTGCTGGGTTGTGATGCCGGCACCCTGAACAGCTCCAAGATCAAAGGTTCCCACACCGCCATGAAATCCGGCCTGTTGGGCGCTGAAGCCGTATTCGAGGCCCTGAAGGAAGGTAAATCCGGTGAGGAAATCACCAGCTTCCAGAAGCGTTTCGAAGACAGCTGGCTGTACAAGGAGCTATACGCCGAGCGTAACTTTGGCCCGGCCATGCACAAGTTCGGCAATATCGTCGGCGGTGCCATCGCATTCTTCGAGCAAAACATTCTGCGCGGCAGCCTGCCTATCACCTTCCACGACACGACTCCGGACTACGCCACTCTGAAGCCGGCGTCTGAGTGCAAGAAGATCGACTATCCGAAGCCGGATAACAAGCTGACGTTTGACCGTCTGTCCTCGGTGTTCATTTCCAACACCAACCATGAGGAAGATCAGCCGGTTCACCTGAAGCTGACCGACCCGGAAATTCCGCTGAAAGAAAACCTGCCGAAGTACGACGAGCCAGCGCAGCGTTACTGCCCGGCCGGCGTATACGAAGTGGTTGAGAAAGACGATGGCAGCGGCAAGAAGTTCCAGATCAACGCCCAGAACTGTGTTCACTGCAAGACCTGTGACATCAAGGATCCTGCCCAGAACATCACCTGGGTAACGCCGGAAGGCGGCGGTGGTCCGAACTACCCGAACATGTGATCCACGATCACTGTTTCAGAAAACCGGGGCTTGCCCCGGTTTTTTTATGCTCGCAGATTATTCCGGCCATAAAAAAACGGCCCCCGAAGGTGCCGTTTTCTGATCAACCATCAGAAGGCATATCAGTGCACGTGGCCGTGCTCTTGCTCTTCGTCGGTTGCTTCGCGGGTTTCTACCACTTCAACGTCGAAGTGCAGAGTCTGGCCCGCCAGCGGGTGGTTGGCATCGATGGTAACGGTTTCGTCGCCAACTTCTACCACGCGAACGACCTGGGGGCCGCCCGGAGTCTGTGCCTGGAACTGCATGCCTGGCTCGATGGTGTCTACGCCCTCGAAAGCAGAGCGCGGAACCGGCTGGATGAGCTCTTCGTTTACTTCACCGTAGCCTTCAGCTGGCTCTACGGAAACTTTAACCTGGTCGCCAGCGTTCTTCTCGGTCAGCGCACTTTCCAGTCCGCCGATGATGTTCTGTGCACCTTCCAGATACGCCAGTGGCTCACGGCCTTCTACGCGGGAGGAATCGAGTTGCTCTCCCTGGTCGTTAGTGAGCGTGTAATGGATGGTGACAACACGAGGTTGGGCCATGTGATCTCCTTGCGTGTCGCAATGACTGTGTATTTAGATTGTAGGCAATCGAAAGTGATCGTGAACAGCCAGACTGCACAGAGGGACTAACGACCACCGGGCCTCGTTAGAGAGCCAGGCTCGATAACAAGAAAGAAACCACAGTTTAACAAGTGACAGACTGCGTTTTCTACCTTATTCATTGGGGTGGTCAGGCGCTTTTCAACCGTCCTGCCCGATTTCCCAGAATTTTCCGTGACTAAGCACCCCGTACACGGTTTTTCCCGCCGCTTCCGTTTCCTCGGCCAGCTCGGCGAGGTCATAGAACGCCGAGGTAACCAGCCGGGCTTCAACGCCGTGGCGCACCTGAATAACTGGCCGAGGTTCGCCAGTCTCGGAGTAGGAACCCACATGTAACGGGTGCTGCTCACCAATCTCCAGGGTTTCGTCCATGTTGGTGGCCAGGGTGATAACCTGCTCTGCGCCCTCGCCTTTCACCTCCAGACCATGGGCCAGCAGTGGTGCGTCCTCAACCTGGATACGCCATTTCTCGACCGGCGTAACCAGGTAGTACTCGCCATCGCTTTCCCGCCTGAGAATGGTAGAGAACAGCTTTACCGTGGCCTCCCGGGCGATGGGCTCACCTTTGAAGACCCACTGGCCATCGCGGGTGATCACCAGATCCATATCGCCGGAAAGTTCGGGGTGCCATTTATCCAGCGGTGGCAGATCCCTGCTCTTGCCAGCGTCCTCGAGGGATTTGGCAATGTCATCGGGTGTCCGGTTCATCGTTTTCTCCCTGATCAGAGCCCACGCATCCATTCTTCCCGCAAAGGCACGGCGCCGGGCTGGGTAATGGCCATGTTTACCTGCTGCAGCAGGCGATCTTTATCGCGGCCCAATGTACCTTTGAGCACGAGGTAATTGGAGGCGTGATCGCTGCGGAAAATAGTGTTATCCAGTTCCAGGTGTTCCAGGAACAAACGTATTTCCTCGAACAGGGCCTGCTGGCCCAGGGGCACGAAATCTGCCCCGAAGCCCTCGCGGAATCGCTCTTCACCCTGCGGGAAGCTGACCACAAGGGTCGACAGGTAATCGGGCTGGGTTTCATTGCAGAGTGCGGCGGTGTTAATGGCATGCTGCCATGACAGAGCTTCACCACCCAGACCATTGAGCACCATCACCGAGCTCACCAGGCCCGCTTCCCGGATCTTCACCAGGGCCGACCGGGTGGATTCCCAGGTTTCACCTTTGTTAACGCGCCGAAGAATCTCGTCGTCGCCGGATTCCATGCCCACATAGAGGATTTTCAGGCCGGCTTCCCGGAGCTGCGCCAACTCTTCAACCGATTTTTTCGCCAGGTTTCGTGGCAGGCAGTAGCTGGAAACGCGTTCCAGGCCGGGAAAAGCTCGCTTCAAGTCAGCGATTATTTCCAGCAAGCGCCGGGTGGGCAGCACCATGGCATCTCCATCGGCCAGGAAAACCCGGCGCACGTCGCCAAATGCCGCTGCTGCTTTCTCGATGTCTGCCCTGATGTCTTCGGGCTTTCGAGCCCGGAATTTCTTCTGGGGCTGAGTATACATCTCACAGAAGGTGCACTGGTTCCAGGAACAGCCATTAGTCACCGGCAGAATCAGCGATTTGGCCTCGCTGGGCGGCCGGAAGACCGGCTCAATGTAATCAATGGGAAAACTGTACATAGGTTCGTTCAGTATCAGAAATGAGTGATGTACTGATGAGATCAGGGCAGAAACTGGGCTTTCAAGTCGGCGCAGCCTGGCCCCACTACAGGCATATCCAGCAGTACAGCCTGAGACGTCATAAAGGGAATGCCCTGCCGATGGCCATCCACCAACAGAGTGGAGAAGCTGCCCACAAATGGCATGTGGGAAACCAGCATCAATGGTGAAACCTGGTTGTCCAGAAGCTCATCCAGACAACGGCCAGGGTCGTCATCGGGTGTGATAAAGGCTTTTTCCTGGACCGGGCAATTCAGCACTTCCGCCACAATCGCGGCGGTTTGCCGGGCCCGAACATAGGGGCTGGACCAGATCTGGGCGGGACGCCACGGGGAAGAGGCAATTTGGGCCGCCACGGCTGCCACGCCGCGGCGACCCGCCTCGGTCAGCTCACGCTCCTGATCCAGCGAATGCCAGCCGGCCTCACCATGGCGCATAACAATCAGATGCACGTGCCTCTCCTTCCGGATGACAATCCCGGGTCACTGGGTAATGGTGCGCGGCAGAATGAACTCCACATCAGAGTTCTGCACGGCCATCATCAGGCTGTTGATCACCGCATTGATGGAAGCGCTTTCATAGAGAATCTCGTAAAGCCCCCGTACCAAAGGCATGTAGATGCCAATAGCCTCAGATTTTTCCCGTACCAGTTTCAGGGTATAGATACCTTCGGCCACCTGCCCCAACTCCTGCACGGCTTCTTCCAGCTTCTGGCCCTTGCCAATGGCATAACCAACCCGGAAATTCCGGCTTTTGCAGGAGGTACAGGTGGCAATCAGGTCACCAACACCCGCAAGGCCCATAAAGGTCATCGGGTTGGCGCCAAGGCTAACCGCGAAACGGCTCATTTCGGCCAGGCCACGGGTAATCAGCATGGCTTTCGCGTTCTCGCCCATGTTCAGGGCCGATGCCAGGCCGGCAACAATGGCGTAGATATTCTTGAGTGCGCCGGCCAGTTCCACACCGTAGACATCAACATTGGCGTAAACCCGAAAGTATTCGCAGCCCAGCAGTTCCTGCACTGTGCGGCGCACATCCGGGTCTTTTGCTGCGATCACGGTGGCGGTCAGTTCCCGGTTGACGATCTCGCCAGCCAGGTTCGGCCCGCTCAGAACACCGGAGCGACACCTGGGAAGCTCCTCCAGCAGGATTTCGCTCATCAATTTAAAACCGTGCTCTTCGATGCCTTTGGTCAGGCTGACGACGATCTGGCCATCGCGGAATTCGCTGCTGTGTTCGCGAATGACCGACCGAAACGCTTTCGATGGGATCGCAACCAGCACAATCTCCGCTTTGCGCACCGCATCGGCCAGGTCTGTTGTCGGCTGAATGTCACCCTCAAGGGTAACGGCGGGCATATACCGGCGGTTAATGCGGGTGCTGCGTATTTCCTCTGCCTGTGCTTCATCGCGCATCCAGAAATGCACAACGTGGCCATTCTCGCCCAGTACTTTTGCCATGGCAGTACCGAAACTGCCGCCACCAAGTACTGCCACATCGTAGGAATTCGCCCCGTGATTACCGGGCGTCGGGTTATCAGGCATAAACGTTCCGTTCTGTTTCTGTCAGGGCCGGGCCCGGTGCAGGACTGGCGTTTCAGCCAGTTTCCTCGCATTCCAGGGCCCGTACCAGATTCTTGAATTCTTCCCTGTTCCGGCTATTCATGCCCATCAGTACTTTATGGGCATCAAGAACTTTATCGCGAACCTGCTGTTCGCTCGCCTTGAGCACGGGGATTTCTTCGAGTTCTTCAATTCGGGAAGCTGGCTCACGGACAATAATGAAAATCTTGTCGAAGCCCATGGACGTAATAATGCGGGTGATATCGGGGTTGGTGGAAATCAGCGTTGGCAGAAAATGACTTTGTTTCTGCGCCGCCAGCGCAATCTTGGCCAGCAGGCCAAGCGTCGTGCTGTCGATGATTTCGGTCTCGGTGAGATCGATAACCACGGTTTTGAATGCCGGATCACGGGTTATGGACTCAACCAGATTGTCCAGCGTCGAACACAGGTTCAGCCGGATTTCCCCAATAAACTTCAGGACGTATATTCCCTGCTGTTCTGCTTGCAGGATTTTATAACCAGCCATTTTTCACACTGCCACTAAGTCGACGACGTGTTATCTGACCCGTTTATGGTATCAGTTACCGATACTATCGCGATATCGTCAGGCAGCTCCGAGATCTTATCCAGCCCCAGAGCGTCGCTCAGCGATGCGATAGTGTGACTACCTCCTGAAACGAGTTCAAGTAGTCTGTTCTCCTTTTCATCCAGAGATTTGGCCGGGATCACTTCCAGCAGGCCATCAGAGAACAACAAAAGCCGGAATGGTCGGTCCAGCTTCACCTTGTAAAGCTCCCATTCCGGCGTTTCGAACAGCCCTACCGGCAGCCCGCTGCCTTCCAGAAAACGGGTTTCACCATCTTCAAACGACAGGATGGGCATGGGGAAATGCGCTCCGACCGCATAACTCAATGTACGTTCTGTTGTTGAAATAATTCCAACAAACACGGTGACATGCTTGCCAAGCCCTGTATCCAACAGCTCTGAGTTGATGCGCTCCAGGAAACGTTCCGGGTGCAGGATGTCTTCACTGGACTGACGCCGAAGATTCCGCTGCAAACGATTGGTGAGGTTTCGCAGTAACACGGTAACGAATGCGGAACTGGCGCCATGGCCAGAAACGTCGGCGATATAAACGAGGACCTTGTCTTCACTGATGCGAAAATAGTCGAGAAAATCGCCACTGAGATACAGGGACGGCTTGATGAGGTAATCAACGCTGAGCCCGGAAAGCGTGAGCTGATGGTCTGGCAGCATTTTTAGCTGCACCTTGCGACCGGCATTCTGGTCGGCCCTTAGCTCGGCAATACCGTTGCGCAGGTCCCGGTTGGCTTCTTCCAGTTCCTGCCGGTACAACTGGTTCAGGCGGTTTACCCTGACCCGGTCAAACAACTTGCCGATAACGTCGTCCAGTGCATTGCGGTCGTCATTGCAGGGTTTGAGCACGACATCGGCGGCTCCGGCCCGCATGGCCTGGACCACATCGGCGCTGGACTGGCTGCTGGTGCAGGCCACTATCGGCGTGAAACTTTCTGTTTCATCAAGGCGCCGGGACAGGTCTCTGATCGCCTCTGGAGGGAGATCTGCAAAGATCACATCCGGGATATTGTCGTCGAACAATCCTCGGGCAGCGTTTACCCCCGCTGCACCAGTTACGTAAAACCCCCGCGCCTCCAGGTAACGGGACAGATCGGCTCGGGCCTGTTCATCGGCGTCAATTATCAGAATGCGCTCGGTGCGCGAGGTCATGTTGGCTGCCCTAAACTACCAGCGGTAAAGAAAAAAGGCTTTATATGGCCTATTCTGGCATGCCCCTGTGATATAACAAGGCCGCAATCATCATTTTGGGAGAATTGTAACCATGAGACGTGCCGTTAACGATCTGCTCGGAGCCTATGACAAACTGATCATGGACCCGGTGCATGGCGGTATCCCGCTCTACCGGCACGAAATCCAGGTGATTGACCATCCACTGTTTCAGCGCTTGCGAAACATCTGCCAGAACGACATTCTGAGTCTGGTTTTCCCCGGCGCCACCCATTCCCGTTTCCTGCACAGCATCGGGGTGATGCATGTGGGCACACGGATGTTCCGGGCCATGATCGATGCATACCTTCGGGAACGGCAGCTGAGTGAGCAGACCGATCTCAGCCTGAGCCAGCTCGATGCCATTGATTACCTGGCCAAGACCATCCGGCTTGGCTGCTTGCTGCACGACAGCGGTCACTCCAGTTTCTCCCATCAGTTCACCCAGGCCCGGAAGATTCGCGACCTGATGTCTCGCCCTGAACGGTTCCGGGATTTGTGGGAAGGCGTTGACTATTCGGCCTACCACGCCAGTGAACCGGAAGAGCTGGAGCATGAACACTACTCTGTTCGAGTCGCCCATGACGTACTCTCGTCTGTGGATCTGGAGAGCGCCGGGCTGGCTGCTATCGATGTCATCGGCATTATGGAAACCACCGATGTTACGCCCAGCGAAACCTTCTGCCGCCACGCCCAGACCTTCTGGGAATTTATTGCTGGTGATGATGCCATTGCCGGCACTATCCCGCCCCGGGATGTACCACAGCTGGTGATGGGTCTGCTGTCATCCATTGTTTCGGGGGAAATTGATGCCGACCGGGCCGATTATATGTTGCGGGACGGCTTCCACAGTTCGGTCACCATCGGCGGTTTCAATCTCGATCACCTGCTGAGCAACCTGCGGTTCGGCTGGGACGTTTCTGAACCCTGGATGGGGCTTGCGATTACCCAGAAAGGCCTGGGCGCCCTGGAAGACTTCGTGTACAGCCGCCACCAGATGTACCGCAAGGTATATGCGCACAAGACCGCTCTGGGCTTCGACTGGTTGCTGCGGGAGGCCATTAACGAAGTGCTGGAGGACCCGGAAAGCTTCGACTGGGTGGATACCTGCCTGAGCAACATGAAATGGTTTGCCGAGCTGACCGATAACTTCTTCTGGGAAGCCTTCCGCAAGGTGGCCCGCCGGGAGCCCAGGAGCTACTCGTTCTGCATTGTGAACCGGGTAAAGCTGGACCACGTCGACACCCGGGAAAATCTGGACAAGACCGAAATCCTGAACCACAGCCGCTGGCTGGCATCGGAGCTGGGCATTAACCCGGACAACGTGGTTACCTGCTCCATGAAGGCTCGCTTCTCGAACATTCAGGACAACTTCAACGGCATCAAGGTCTTGGTGAAAAACCCGATCACCCGGGAGCGAAGCCTGCGAAAAATCACCGAGGTGAGTGCCTTCTTCTCAAAATTCGGCGACGGCACCATCACCCATTTCTACCGGCGGCCGGAGGTCGCAGAAAAAGCTCCCTCCGACCTGACTGAGTAGCCGCAATTACTGATCAGAGCTCTGGCCCATTGCCTGCACCAGTTGCGAGGCGCTTTCCCAGGCGCCTTCAACCCGACCGCCCGCCAGCCAGTCGCCTGCCAGGCCAATGCCAGTATTCTGGTCGAACAGATAGCCGGGGTTATCGCCGGCTTCCGAGCGTGCGTACAGCCAGCGATGAGTTACCCAGTCATCCGGAGCCTCCCCATGCCCGGTCAGTGCCTTGAATTCCGCCAGCAGAGCTTCAGCAATGCTTTCCGGAGCGTCATCCACGTGCTCATGTGTCCACCCAGGGTTGGCGTGCAGCACCCACCACTGGCCCTCGTCTTCCCGGCCGGGTTTGGAGGAGTTGTTGGCCACCCAGAACAACACGTCCGAGTTGGGGCGCGCAGCATCGAACGGGAAATCAACGGAGCGATTAAAATGGGCAGCTACCGCCCAGCACGGCAGGATATTACCCACGTGTCCAGCCAGCCCTTCCGCCATCGCATCAAGCCCGCTGTCCCGCAACAGTTCCTGAGCCTGCGCCGGTGGCGCCGTGATCACGACCTGATCAAAGCCGTCGTAGTGCTGCCCATCGGTACCGGTGAGCTGCCATTTCGAATCTTCTTTCGACAATCGGACGATTCGAACACCGGATGCCAGCGTAATGTGTTCAGAAAGAGCCCGGGAAATGGCCGTCATTCGCGGAGTACCAACAAACCGGTGTTCCTCCGGAAACGCCTGCCAGCTGGCCCCTTCCGTCTGATAGCCGAACCGGGCATTCCAGCTCTGGTAGCTCCGGGGCCCGGCCCAGCGATCCAGAAACCGGGTGAAGCCGGGATTACGGGACGTGAAGTACTGGGCGCCGATATCGGCGGATCCGTTCGCCACGCGTTTGGACGCCAGACGACCACCGGGGCCGCGACTCTTCTCGAATACCCGGACATTATGGCCCGAATCGCCAAGAAGAATTGCGGTCGTCAGCCCCGCCAGCCCTGAACCAATAACCGCGATGCTGCGTATTGATGTGGTGTCTGATGTTACTTCACGCATGGTTGTATATGACCCGAGTAAATAGTTGGTTAACAAACATTCTGAGATGGTTCGATTCCGAAGCTGGATCAGATCACCTGGATACGGACTCCCGAGCCTTTAACTGGGTACGAGTCCTGCCCTTCATCGCTCTCCACCTTGCCTGTTTGCTGGCACTTTACACCGGCGTCAGTACTTTCGCAGTGGTTTTTGCCGTTGCGTTTTTCCTGGTAAGGATGTTCGCGATCACGGGCTTCTACCATCGGTATTTCTCCCACAAAACCTTCAAAACCAGCCGGCCTGCGCAGTTCGCATTTGCCATTCTGGGGGCCAGCGCGGCTCAGCGGGGTCCCTTGTGGTGGGCCGCGCACCACCGGCACCATCACCAACACTCGGACAACGAGCAGGATCTGCACTCACCACACCAGGGTGGGTTCTGGTGGTCCCATATGGGATGGTTCACCTGTGATGCGGGCTTTGCGATGGATGAACGCAGGGTGCGCGACTGGCTGAAATTCCCGGAACTCAGGTTCATCAACCGTTTTGACTCTCTGATACCCGCTGCGTTCGCGGTCGCTATTTACCTGTTTGGCGAGGCACTGGCCCTGTGGGCGCCCGAGCTCGGCACCAACGGGCTTCAGCTCCTGGTATGGGGTTTCTTCATATCAACCGTGGTGCTTTTTCACGCGACGGTTTCGATCAACTCCCTGTCACACGTCTGGGGTAAAAGACGGTTTGAGACCGATGACGACAGCCGCAACAATTTCTGGCTGGCTCTGATCACCCTGGGCGAGGGCTGGCACAATAACCACCACCGCTGGCCGCAATCGGTACGCCAGGGTTTCCGCTGGTACGAAATTGATGTCACCTGGTACGGCCTGTGGTTGCTTTCCAAGCTGGGCATCATCTGGGATCTCAATCCGATTCCGGCTCATATTCAGAAAGAGACCCGGAAACTGGACCACAAGAGGAGGAACCGCTCATGACGACGTCTGCCTCTGCCATTGAAGTCGGGGCACCGGATTCCGGATTGCCCGTGGTACTGGACCGTTTCTGTTCGCTGTATAACGCACTGGACAAAGGCAATCTCAACAAGCTCCAGCAGGTATACGGCGAGGATATCGAGTTTCAGGATCCTTTTGGTCGGGTACATGGCCTTGATCAGCTAACCGAATACATGGCGAGCGCCTACGGCAACGTTATCCGCTGCCAGTTCCGTTTCCATGAACCCGTCATTCAGGAATGCTGGTGCTGCCTGCCCTGGGTGATGGAACTTCAACACAAGCGTGTCCGCGGCGGCAAGCCGGTGTTTGTAGAAGGCATCAGCCACCTGGAAATCCGGGACGGGAAAGTGCGGTATCACCGGGACTATTTCGACGCCGGCCAGCTATTGTATGAAAACCTGCCCGTATTGGGCCGGATGATTCGTTGGGTAAAGGAGCAGGCGGGATGAGCCAATTGCTGTCATCACCCAGCAACATCTGGTTAACCGGCGCCTCATCCGGTATTGGCGAAGCGCTGGTTCACGAACTCGCCGGTGCCGGTCACAAACTGATTGTGACCGGCCGCCGGCAGGAGCCATTGGATGAGCTGTTGCAAACCTTCCCGAACCAGATAGCCGCCGCCGCTGCGGACACCACCAGCAAGAATGACTTGCAGGGGGTCAAGTCGCAGCTTGACCACTTTGGCGACCTGGACATGGTCATTCTGAACGCCGGTACCTGTGAGTATCTGGAAGTCGCGGACTACAACAGCGATGTCATTGCCAACAACGTGACCACCAACGTGATCGGCACAGCACGCTGCCTGGATTTTGCCCTGCCGGCGCTGCGGGCGACCCGTGCCAAAGGTAAACCGGCGACGCTGGTGATTGTGAGTTCCTCGGCGTGGTGGTTTCCGTTCGGGCGTGCTGAGGGCTATGGCGCCTCCAAGGCGGCACTTACCTACTTTGCCCAGTCACTGAGAGCTGATCTGGCGGCCGAGGGGATTCGGGTGGTGGTGGTATCCCCGGGGTTTGTCAAAACGCCATTGACGGACCGAAACGATTTTCCCATGCCGTTCATCATCTCAGCCGGGGATGCGGCTAGACGAATCCGCACAGGGCTTGAGAAAGGCCGGAACGAAATCGCGTTCCCGAAACGCTTTACCTGGTCCCTGAAGCTGCTAGCCGCCCTGCCCCAGGGAGTCATCGACCGCATGGCCGCCTCCATGGCCCGTAAAACCGATCATTGAAGTTTGACCACAGGAAATACCTTGCATGAATCAGGAACGTCAGCGAATTGCCGTGATTGGCGCTGGAGTATCAGGTTTAACAGCCGCCTGGCTGCTGGCCGACAAGCACGATGTGCATCTGTTTGAAGCCGGCGACTATGCCGGAGGCCACACCAACACGGAACAGGTTGAAGCTGGTGGTCGCACCTGGCCGGTGAATACCGGTTTTATTGTGTTCAACGACTGGACCTACCCCAACTTCATCAAGTTGATGGATCGGCTCGGGGTGGCCTCTGAAGTGAGCAACATGAGTTTCAGCGTGGACTGCCATGCCAGTGGACTGCAGTACAACGGCACCAGTCTGAACACCCTGTTCGCCCAGCGCCGGAATCTGTTTAATCTGAATTTCCTGAAAATGATCCGGGAGATTCTCCGGTTCAATAAGGAAACCCGTGCCGACCTGGCCGCCGCCACGATTCCGGACGGCGAAACACTCGGGGAATATCTGAACCGCAACGGCTACAGCCGGTACTTCCGAAACTACTACATTGTCCCCATGGGCGCGGCTATCTGGTCTGCGCCGGAGATTGTGCTGGAACAGTTCCCAATCCGGTTTTTTCTACAATTTTTTAACAACCACGGCATGTTATCTGTGGATGACCGGCCCACCTGGCGAGTGATTTCCGGAGGTTCGGCTACCTACGTAAACCGGATGATGGACAAGCTGGGCGAACGCACCCATCTGAACAGCCCGGTAACTTCCGTAAAACGGGATGAGGAGGGCGTTACCCTGGTGGCCAACGGACAGGAACATCGTTTTGACCAGGTCATTTTCGGCTGCCACAGTGACCAGGCCCTGGCCATGCTGGACGACGCCACTGACGATGAGAGAAGCATCCTCGGAGCCATCGCATACCAGAAGAACGACGTGGTTCTGCACACGGACGCCAGCGTACTGCCCTCGAACCGTCTGGCTTGGGCCGCCTGGAATTACATGATCCCGGAACACAGCACGCAACCGGTTTCCGTAACCTACAACATGAACGTTCTTCAGAACTTCGACGACGCTCCGGAAACCTTTTGCGTCACCCTGAACCGAAGCCGGGATATTAATCCGGAAAAGGTGATCAAACGGTTTGAATACGATCACCCCGTCTTCACTCTGGACGCCGTTGCCGCACAGGAGCGCTACGATGACATCGGTAACCGGAACCGCACCCACTTTTGCGGTGCCTACTGGTTCAATGGCTTCCACGAAGACGGTGTGCGCAGCGCACTGAGAGTTACCCGGGCATTCGGGGTGGAGCTCTGATTATGGCCAGTGAATGGCTGGAAGGCACCATAAGGCATCGGCGCAAGCTACCGGTTCAGCATGAGTTCAGCTACAACATCGGAATGCTCGCCCTCGACCTTGACGACTGGTCCACGGTAACCAGAACCAGTCCGTTTTTTTCCCTCGAACGTTTTAACTGGCTGGGGCTCTACCGGCGGGATTACCTTGACCCGGAAGTGCCCAGCCTGCGCCAGGCGGTATTCAACCGGGTTAAAAGCGCCACCGGCTGGGCTCCGGATGGGCCAATAGAGCTGGTTACCCACCCGCGCTACCTGGGCTACATTTTCAATCCGGTCAGCTTTTACCTGTGCTATGAAAGGGGCTGCAGGCCAGACGCCGGTGCCACCCCCCGTGTGATTGTCGCCCAGATTACCAACACCCCCTGGAAACAGCGCCATGTGTACTGCATGGAATGCACCCAGCCGGGGCCGGGCTCCGATAACGCCTGGCACACCGAGCGTTTTGCTTTCAGCAAACGCTTCCACGTTTCACCATTTAATGGCATGAATCAGCACTACCAGTGGCTGTTCAGTTTTCGCGGCAAGGACATGCGCGTTCACATGAATGTGGAAGAGGAAGGCCGCAAGCATTTTGATGCCACGCTGGTAGTCCAACGCACCCCTCTTGATCGTAAAACCCTGCACAGGAGCCTGAGACGGTTTCCCCTGGAAACCATCAAAGGCGTTGCCGGTATTTACTGGAATGCCCTGAAGCTGAAATTCAAAGGGGCCCCCTTTTACACCCACCCGGACAAACTCGATGCAACCGACAGCGCCTACCAGCGCGGTACCGAGGATCTGGGGCTGGATGTAACGGAAAAACCATCGGCACAACAAGACAACGCATTTGATTCGGCAGGAAGGGTAAGCTCATGGAGAACCTGAACACCTCGGTTGAACACCAGCGCACCGGAAACACGGGGCTTTCGTTGATCAGCCGTGTCGCAAAGCACCTGGCTTGCCAGCAACTGGCGCAGCTTGGTCATGGCAGGCTGGTGATCAGAGAGGCAGGAGGTGAGGACCTCGTATTCGGTGATGGCGATGACCGCTATCCGCAGGCCGAGTTAGTGATCCACAACCACAGCACCTGGCGGGATCTGGTGACCGGTGGCAGCATCGGTGCTGCCGAATCGTTTGTGGCAGGTGACTGGAGTTCACCAGATCTGACCGCCCTGCTTCGGTTCTTTACCCGCAATATCGACACCATGAACCGGTTTGAAGACCGGTTTGCCTGGATCAGCAAGCCCGCACTCAAGGCACTGCACTGGCTGAACCGCAACACCCCGGAAGGCTCCCGCAAGAACATCAGCGCCCACTACGATCTGGGCAATGACCTGTTCCGCCTGTTCCTGGACCCAACCATGATGTATTCCTCCGCCATTTACCCCCGCGAGGATGCAACCCTGGACGAAGCGGCCGTTCACAAGCTGGATACCATCTGCCGCAAGCTGGATTTAAGGCCGGAGGACCGGGTGGTGGAAATCGGTACTGGCTGGGGTGGCTTCGCCATTCACGCCGCCAAACACTATGGCTGCCATGTCACCACCACTACCATTTCCAGGGAGCAGCTGGAGCTGACCAAGGCGCGAGTGAAAGCGGAAGGCCTGGAAGACAAGATTACGCTGCTGTTCGACGACTACCGCGATCTGCAGGGGCAGTTCGACAAACTGGTGTCCATCGAGATGATCGAAGCCGTTGGCCCCCAGTTCCTGGACAGCTACCTGTCCCAAATCAGCCACCTGCTGAAGCCGGATGGCCTGGCGCTGATTCAGGCCATTAACATGCCGGAACAGCGTTACCACCGGGCATTGAAGAATGTGGATTTCATCCAGCGTTACATTTTCCCCGGCAGCTTTATCCCATCGTTTGGCGCTATTCTTGGCTCTATGAACCGGGGCTCAGACCTGGTACTGACCCATGCCGAAGACTTCGGCTTTCACTACGCCCGAACGCTGAGGGACTGGTGTGATCGGTTCATGGTGTGCCGTCAGGAACTGGAACAGCTGGGATACGACCAGGCCTTCCAGCGCCTGTGGCATTTCTATTTCGCGTACTGCGAAGCTGGCTTCAGCGAGCGGGCGATTGGCGTTGCCCATCTGGTCATGGCCAAGCCGGCCAACAAACGCGCGAATATTCTGAGTGTATGATCACTTCAAAAAACGCCCGTAACCTGCTGAACTTTATACTGTTCCAGACAGGCTGGCTGGCCTGCGTGCTGTACCCCGGGCTAGCTACGGTTGGGCTGATCCTGGTGTTCCTGGGGCTACATCTTGCTCTGGTCAGTCAACAGCGGTTTTCCGAACTGCAGTTTATTGGCTTTGGCGTGGTGCTCGGCGGACTGATGGATACATTCTGGTTCCGAACCGGGGTGCTGGCCCTGGATTCCGGAGAAGAGGTGCTGGCGGCCCCGCCCTGGCTCATCGCGATCTGGGCAATCTTCATGACCACCCTGTGTCATTCCCTGGGCTGGATTGGCCAGCGCCAGTGGTTGCCGTGGGCTCTGGCCCCCATTGCCGGCCCCTTTGCCTATTGGTCCGCCAGCCAGCTCGGTATAGTGGCGCTGCCGGACCTGACAGTTTCCCTGGTCGCCATGGCCGTCGGCTGGTTCGTCCTGTTTCCGTTGCTGCTGTTCATTCGCAAGGCCCTGTATACGGAGCTGGAAACATGAAACTCGCTGGTTCGACGGCCCTGACCGTATTCCTGGCAGCAGCCGCGTTTCCCGTGGCTGGCGAGGTATTTGAATTTTCAGGTACAGCCAAACAGGATGGGAAGGTGCTTTACCAGGAGGATCATCGAGTCGAAGGCACGTGTTCCGAAGGCGTCTTCGCCCCGGTTAATCACCAGGTTTCCTACCGGACTCCGGAAAGCCGCGACGAGTTTGCCAGCAAAATGCTGTCTTACAATAGCTCCCCATTCCGTCCGCAACTGGAATTCCGCCAGCCGACATTCGGAGAAGCTTTGACCATCACCTACCCGCAGGAGCAGGCACTCAACATCGTCTGGCAGAGTCCAGCGGGAGACACCCGCGAATTCATGGTCCCCTTTGACCAGAGCCTGGTGGTGGATTCAGGTTTTGATTACTTTGTCCGGGCAAACTGGGAACGCGTCCAACAAGGCGAGTCTGTGGAATTCCGGTTTCTGGCCCCCACCCGGGGCGATCACTACGGTTTTGTTCTGGAGCCAGCCACTTCTGTAAAGGTGAACGCAGAGGTGACCGTGCAGATCCGCCCCACAAGTCTGGTATTACGGTTTCTGGTGGATCCCATCGTGCTGGGCTATAGCTCAGACGGCGCACTGACCGACTATCTGGGGTTGACCAACATCCGGCAAGATGCCGAATCCAACCACATTGCCCACATTCGCTATCAGGTTGCCCGCTTGCCGGATTGTGAACTGACACGGTAATCCGGTCGCAGCTGCCAGACGGCACCCGGCCTGGGGTGTGTTAAACTCCGAAAAAATTTTTCCGGAGATTCTGCGCCCATGATGTTTGTGTCGTTCAATGTGAACAGTATCCGCACCCGCCTGCATCAGCTCGAAGCCGTGATTCAGCAGCTTAATCCGGATGTCATCGGTCTTCAGGAAACCAAGGTCACTGATGAGGAATTCCCGGTCGAGGCCATTCGCGAGCTCGGTTATCACGTTCACTTTCATGGCCAGAAAACCCACTACGGTGTTGCCCTGTTATCCCGCGCGGAGCCGGAAGAGGTCCTCAAAGGCTACCCCTCCGATGGCGAAGACTCCCAGCGGCGCCTGATTACCGGCCATTTCACCGTTAACGGCGAGCCCCTGACCGTCATCAACGGTTATTTCCCCCAGGGAGAAAGCCGGGACCACCCTGTAAAGTTTCCTGCCAAGGAAAAGTTCTACGCCGACCTGATGGCCTACCTGGACGAATTGGCCAAGAAACCCGGCCATATTATGGTAATGGGCGACATGAACATATCGCCCACAGACCGCGACATCGGCATTGGCGCCGACAATGCAAAACGCTGGTTGCGTTCGGGAAAATGCAGTTTCCTGCCGGAAGAGCGGGAATGGCTTGGGCAGGTTGAACAACGGGGCTTTACCGATGTATTCCGCCATCTGCACCCGGACGAAGCCAACACCTTCAGCTGGTTTGACTATCGCAGCAAAGGCTTTGAGCGTGACCCGAGGCGAGGCCTGCGCATTGACCTGATCATGGCCAGTGACAGCCTCCTGCCCAAGGCAAAAGCAGCTGGTGTGTCCTACGATATCCGGGCCATGGAGCGACCATCCGATCACTGCCCGGTGTGGGCCTCATTCGACCTCTGATTGACCGGGCCATTACGGATGAAGAAAGTCAAAACCAGGGATCGGATCCTCGACACCAGCCTGCTGCTGTTCAACAGCCTTGGGGAGCCCAACGTCACCACTCTGCTGATCTCTGATGAGCTGGAGATCAGCCCTGGCAACCTGTATTACCACTTCAAAAGCAAAGGCGATATCGTTGAGGAATTGTTCCGGGCCTATGAGGCAGAGATGCTGGATCTTCTGGCGGTGCCCGAGGAAGCAGACGTGCCCATGGACCAGTTCAGCTTCTTCCTGCATCTGCTGTTTGAAGCCGTGGCCCGCTACCGTTTCCTGTACCAGGATCTGGTCAATGTCCTGTCCCGTTACGATCAGCTTCAGGTTCGATTTCGCAGGGTTCTCAAAAAAAAGGAATTGGCGTTCAACACGCTGTGTGAGAGTTTTCGCCGGCAAGGCATCATGAACATCGGTTCGGATGAACTGGCTTCGGTGTGTGAGCAGCTTACCCTGACGGTGTGTTACTGGAGCAGCTTCGATACGCTTTCGCATCTGGATGACAGGGAGTCAGTGGACCCGGGCCGCGGGGTCTATCAAATGTTGCACCTGTTGCTGCCCTACCTGAACGAGGACGAGCAGGAACAGGTCCGGCTCACCAGCCGGACCTATCTCTAGAGTTTATTCTTCCTCGTCGCGCGCAGTGTTCTGGCCGCGCAGCCTGGACAGCTCACTTTCCAATGCCTCGATACGGCGCTCCATAGCTTCGATTTCTTCCCGGCGATGGATGCCCAGGCGACGGAGTGCGCCAGAAACCCGCTGGTCGAACATATGCTCGAGCTTGTCCCAGGTACCGGTGGCCCGCTCACGAACCTCGCCTACCCGATCTTCCACGGTGCGGATCTGTTTCTCGACCACACCCCGGGTTTTGCTCTCCAGCTGTTCGCCTTCCTGAACCAGACGATCAAAGAACTTGCCGGCGTCCTCTTCCGCTTTGGTGTAGGCGCCAAGCCCAGCCAGCCAGATTTGCCGGGCGGAATCCTTGATCTTGCCCGCCAGTTGCGGATCATTTTCAGGATTTTTGTCGTCGTGCTCAGACATGCATACCTCATGGGAGTCGGGCATTAGCGGTAGCTGTCATTGTATTACAGCCGGGGCCGGATTGCAGTGGTGGCCCTGAGAACCGCATAACGAAAGGCCGCAGTATAACCACTGATGCAATATGAAAAAATGTTTTCAAACGAAAGCGCCTCTCACTTGAACTGTTCAAATTATGGTCAATACTTCCCAATACCGGCATCCCTGTTGATGTCGGTTTGTCTGGAAGTCTTTCATGGATACTACTCGCACGCCTCTGCCCGGCATTCCCTGCCGGGCTTTTTTTGTTATTATTTCTCCCCATTATATGGTTATTCCAAAACCGATATTTCGCGGGAGTCTATGAATGATTGATATTGCCTGGAGCCAGTTTACCCCTGGCGCTGCACTGATCGGCGGCCTGCTGATCGGCCTCGCCGCTGCAAGCTTCCTGCTTTTGAACGGCCGCATTGCAGGAATAAGTGGAATACTGGGTGGCCTGTTGGTGCCTGCCCGCCGCGATATACTCTGGCGGGTGGCTTTTCTCGCCGGGCTTGTAGGCACCCCAAGCCTGTGGCTGTTGTTTTCCGAGCTTCCACCCATTCAAGTTGACGCAGGTTACCCGGCTCTGATCCTCGCCGGATTGCTGGTGGGTATAGGCACTCGCTACGGCTCAGGCTGCACCAGCGGGCATGGTGTCTGCGGATTGTCTCGTCTGTCGCCTCGCTCACTGGTCGCAACCCTGAGTTTTATGGCAACAGGATTTTTAACGGTGTTCGTAATTCGCCATCTGATGGGAGTCTGAATGATGAAGTACTCTGTCACCTCACTTCTGGCAGGACTGATTTTCGGGTTGGGGCTCATGGTATCCGGTATGGCCAATCCGGAAAAAGTGCTCGGTTTTCTCGATATCGCCGGGCTTTGGGACCCGTCACTGGCTTTCGTGATGGGAGGCACAATCATCGTCGGACTGGTCGCTTTCGCCGTGGCGCGCAGGCGTACCCTGTCGTTCCTCGGATTCACCATGAAAATGCCGGCGAACAACCGTATTGAGCCCAGACTTGTTATTGGCAGCATGATGTTCGGTATTGGCTGGGGCATTGCCGGTTTTTGTCCAGGGCCCGCCCTGGTGGCTCTTGGTGCCGGAGAAATCAAGGCCGTGGTCTTTGTTGCGTCCATGGTGGCCGGTATGATGGCATTCGAAGTGATCGAGCGGATTAAACGACCGTCGTTGGGAGACACGCGTGGATATCAGAAAAATTGATGACAGTATTTCCGTAGCGCCACAAATCGCTATTGATGACGTTGCCGAAATTGCGCGGCTGGGGTTTCGGACCCTGGTCGCCAATCGGCCCGACCATGAAGAATACGGCCAACCGGCCATGGCCGACATTGAGGCCGCAGCGAAAGCAGAGGGCCTTGAATGGGTCTACATGCCGGTTGAGTCTGGCAATATTACCGACCAGGACGTCGAACGTTTCGCGCCCATGATCCGTGATGCCGAGAAACCCGTACTAGCCTTCTGTCGTTCCGGCACCCGCTGTACGGTACTATGGGCCCTGAGCAGTGCCCGCGACCACCAGCCTGAGGAAATCCTGTCCCGGGCACGGAATGCAGGTTACGACATTACCGGGCTTATTCCCCGCCTGATGCAGCAGGCCGGCAAGCGTTAATTTTCACCTCACGGAACGTCTCAATGCCTTACAACGGGATCGATAACTACCGCCACAATGAGCCGGACCGGCTCGGTGTGCTGATCACCAACCTTGGAACCCCCGACGCACCTACTACTCCCGCCCTGAGGAAATACCTGGCGGAATTCCTCTGGGATCCGCGGGTTGTCGAGGTACCGCGCCCCCTGTGGTGGCTGATTCTGCACGGCGTCATCCTCCGCATTCGCCCCCGGAAAAGTGCGGAAGCCTATGCCGGTGTGTGGGAAAAGGACGGTTCTCCCCTGCTGATTCACACAGCGAAACAGGCTGAGGGTATCCGTGAGGCCATGAAACAGCGCTTCGGCACCAATGTGGTGGTAGGTTTCGCCATGCGTTATGGCAACCCTTCCATCCCCCGGGTACTGGACGAGATGCAACAACAGGGCGTGCGCAAGCTGCTGGTACTTCCGCTGTATCCCCAGTATTCAGCCTCGACCACGGCCTCAACGTTCGATGCCATTGCAAAAGACTTTACCCGGCGGCGCTGGCTGCCCGATTTCCGGTTTATTTCCCATTACCAGGATTTCCCGCCGTACATCGAAGCCATGGCGCGCCATATTGAATCGCACTGGGCCGAACATGGCCGCAAGGAAAAGCTGATTCTCTCCTACCACGGCGTGCCGCTGAAATACCTGCTGAAGGGCGACCCGTACCACTGTGAATGCCATAAGACATCACGGCTGCTGGCGGAGCGTCTTGGCCTCGGTAAAGACCAGTACATGACCACTTTCCAGTCCCGGTTCGGGCGGGAGGAATGGCTGCAACCCTACACCGATGAAACCCTTAAAGCCTTGCCCGGAAAAGGGGTAAAATCCATTGATGTATTCTGTCCTGGTTTCTCCGCCGATTGCCTGGAAACCATCGAGGAGATTAACGAGGAAAACCGGGACTACTTTATGGCAGCCGGCGGCGAAAGCTTCAGCTATATCCCCTGCCTGAACGCCACCCCGGGGCACATTGATGCGCTGGTGCAACTGGTTGAGGACAATCTGCAGGGATGGGCTATTCCCGAGAATTCGCCGGAATCCCTGGAACAGCGGGCCAGACTGGCGGAAGAGCGCAAACAGGCCACCTTCCCGGGCCGCAGCGACATCTAAGGAAAGACAGGACAGTGCCATGAAACTGAATTGCGATCTGGGGGAAAGCTACGGCGCCTGGCAAATGGGCCAGGACGACCTGGTTATGCCCCTGATCGACATGGCCAACGTGGCCTGTGGCTTTCATGCCGCAGACCCTATGGTAATTCGCAAAACACTGGCACTGGCAGCCACTCACCACGTGGCTATTGGCGCTCACCCGTCCTATCACGACCTGCCCGGCTTCGGTCGGCGCTCGATTCACCACACATCGGAAGAGATCGAAGCCCTGATGCTGTATCAGCTCGGGGCGCTCGAAGGCATGTGCCGGAGTGAAGGCCTGACGCTAAGCTACGTCAAACCCCATGGCGCCCTGAATAACGACATGATGCGGGACAATAGACTGCTTCGCGCCGTGATGGAGGCCGTACGCACCTTCCGGACCGATCTGGCACTGATGATTCCGGTCACCAGTAATTACCGCGAACATCAGCAGATGGCGGCCGACGTTGGCCTGCCCCTGCTGCTGGAAGCCTTTGCAGACCGCGCCTACGATGACGAAGGCCAGTTGGTTTCCCGGCGCCAGGCCGGCGCCGTACACGAGAATCCGGACATCATCGTTGGCCAGGCGCAGTCCTTTGCGGAAAAGGGCGGCGTATTCAGTACCACCGGCAACTGGCTTGAGCTTCCGGCCGACAGCCTGTGTGTACATGGCGACAATGACGCCGCGCTCGACGCAATCAAAGCCATCCGCCAGGCGCTCGGTAAATCCGGCCGATGATCGAGGCGGTTTCGGAAGATACCATCCTGATTACCCTGGCCCAGGCCATCGATGACGCCCTGCCTGCCCGCATTGCCAACCTCGTCGACAACATTTGGCGTGCGGGTTTTCACTGGCTGGTGGATATGGTGCCCTCATACACGACATTGATGGTGGTCTACGACCCGGTAGTCGTCGATTTCCGACAGGTAAGCGCCGAGATCTGGCCCCTCGTTCACAGGCTGAGCACACAGGCGCACACGGCGGAATTGAAAAGCCGCCTGGTGGAACTGCCGGTGTATTACAGTGCCGAGACCGGGCCTGACCTGCAGTGGCTGGCCTCGGAAAGCGGCCTGGATTGCGAGGAAGTGATTCGTCGACACAGCTCGGTTGAATACCGGGTGCATGCGCTTGGATTTGCCCCCGGCTTCGCCTTTATGGGGCAGGTTGACCCCAGCATCGCCGCACCCCGGAAAACCACTCCTCGCAAACAGGTACCCGCCGGAAGCGTTGGTATTGCCAATCGGCAGACAGCAGTTTACCCGCAGGTTTCTCCGGGCGGCTGGCAGTTGATCGGCCGCTGCCCGACACTCCTTTTTGACCCAACCAACCTGTCGCTCCTCAGGGTCGGCGATCGGGTGCGCTTTACACCCATCAGCCGGGAGGCGTTTCTGGCCGCCGGTGGGGAGCTCATTCCATGAGCTGGCTGGACGTCATTCATCCCGGCGTGCAAAGTTCTGTGCAGGACAGTGGTCGCCGGGGTTATCGCCACCACGGGCTGGCCGCAGGCGGCGCCCTTGACCTGGTTAGTTATGCCTGGGCCAACAAGCTGCTGGACAACCCTCGCGATGCCGCCTGCCTGGAAATCATGCTGGGCGGATTCTGCGCCATTGCCCACGGCTCGCTCCAGATTGCCGTCACCGGCGCCAGAACCAGCGTGACCGTGAACGGCGAACCCGTTGAACTGTGGCGAACCTTGAACCTGAACGACGGCGACGAGCTGACCATCAGCCACTCGGCTCATAACCGGCTTATCTACCTGGCCGTGGCGGGAGGATTGGATTCACCGGAGCAGTTCGGCAGTCGCACCGTGGTTGTTCGGGAAAAGCTCGCGGGCCGGGGCCCTATAAAGCGCGGAGATAACCTGGTACCACGGGAAGCGCAACGAAAAGTGTCAACCCGGGAAGTTCCCGCGCACCAGCGCCCTGATTTTAGTTCAGAGGTGGTTATCGGCCTGATACCGGGCTATCAGTACGCTCAGTTTCAGCGTTCAGATATCCTGCGACTGACAACCAGCAGCTACACCGTTAGCGATCAATCCGACCGTATGGGTTTCCGGCTTCAGGGCGCGGCCATGGACTCCCCTCCTCCCGGCATCATCTCCGAAGGTATTGCACACGGATCCGTTCAGATTCCCGGCGACGGTCAGCCTATCGTACTGCTGAGCGATGGCCAGACGATTGGAGGGTACCCCAAGCCCGGTGTCGTACCAGCGCTGGATTGCAGCCGCCTGGCTCAGCAACTACCCGGTGGCCGTGTCCGGTTTGAATTATGCGATCTGGCTACGGCGCAGAATCAGCGTCGGCTTTTTGAGCTTCACTACCAGAACACTCGCTGGTGTCAGAATGGCCAGGCACTTGAGTGGCTTTAATTCCCCCGGCATGTTCAAGGTCGGGAACGGCCTGACAAAAGGTGCACTCTTCCGTATCTACGGCCGCGCCACCCGTCTCGACATAACGCACGCGATGGCTCGCCCTGCCTCGATTGGCTGACACTGCGAAGCGGCGGTTTTTGCGATCTGACTGTTCCTGACTTTCCGGTTCTTCAGCCATGGATGAAATCTCCCGGATATGAAGCGTGGTGTTTGGAATCCAACGGAGGGATTGGTGTAACCAGGATATTGGGGTATCAAGAGGAAAAACAAGAAGAAAAATGGCGGTGGGCCAGGGATTCGAACCCCGGGACGGCTATTAACCGTCGGCGGTTTTCAAGACCGCTGCATTCAGCCACTCTGCCAGCCCACCGTCTTGTCGAAGCATCGGGAAACGCTTCGGCTAGCTGCCTTGTCGACAGCGGGAGGAATGATACCGGATTTGCCCCCTCTGTCAACGCCCTGCAAGAAAAACAAAGCAAATTCCGTGGCTTCTGGTCAGAGCTTAGACAAGATTACCGCGTTTTAATGGAATCCATTTGGTGTTTCTCTGTCGTAAATGATTGAAAGTTGCGGTTTCGACATTATGATGGTCTACAGTATCCAGTTGCACTAGAGCACTAAACGGAGATGACAATGGAAGACAGACGTTTCGGCGTTCAGAACAACCAGGCGGCCTACTCGCCGGCCAGCGAAACCAGTCGCGCAGCGGCAGGTATCAGCGACGACGCCATGAAGGTGTTGCGCAACACCTACATGTTGCTCGGTATGACCCTGGCGTTTTCAGCCGTGACCGCGTTCCTGAACATGAATGGCACGCACCCGGGCTTCCTGATTACCATCGTGGGCTACATCGGCCTGCTGTTTGCCACCTATAAGCTGAAGAACAGCCCCTGGGGCATCGTCACCACCTTCGCACTGACCGGCTTTATGGGTTATACCCTTGGCCCGATCATCGGTGCGTTTGTTGCTGCAGGCGCCTCACAGATTGTTGCTCAGGCACTGACGTTGACTGCCGTCGCGTTCGTGGGCCTGTCCGCAACCGCCATCATCACCAAGAAGGACTTCAGCTTCCTGTCCAGCTTCCTGACCGCTGGTGCATTCGTGCTGATTGGCGCCATGCTGCTGGCGTTCTTCATGGAGAGCTCAGTTCTGCACCTGGCCGTTTCCGCAGGCTTCACGATCTTCGCTTCGATCATGATCCTGTTCGAGACCAGCCAGATCATCAAGGGTGGCGAGCGTAACTACATCATCGCCACCGTAGGCCTGTATGTGTCCATCTACAACCTGTTCGTCAGCCTGCTGCACCTGCTGTCAGCGTTCAGCGGCGAAGATTGATCAGTACACTCAGCCCAACGCCTTGAGAAAACCCCGGCCTATGCCGGGGTTTTTGCTTTAGGTACACTTGCAGGGTTTCCATCAGTCAGCATCCAGATTCATGCCTCAGCCACTCAGTTACACACTCGTGATTACCGGTGCCCCCTGGGCAACACAGGCTCCCCAGACTGCCCTGTCATTCGCTCAGGCCCTGCTGAAAGCGGGCCACCGTATCGACCGGGTGTTCCTGTATGGCGATGGCGTACACCTGGCGTCAGCCCTGAGCGCTCCTCCCTCCGATGAGCAACACTGGCCGCGACTGTGGTCTGAATTCCTTTCCGGGAACAACATCACAGCGGTCGCCTGCATTGCTTCAGCCCTGCGCCGCGGCATTGTCGATAAGACCGAACAGGCCCGTTACGAGCTGACTGCCAGCAATCTCAGGGCACCCTTCGAAATTGCCGGTCTTGGCGAGTGGGTAGAGGGAAACCTGAAGTCCAACCGGGTTCTTTATTTTCACGGGACACACTGACCATGACCACCCTGATTGTGATCGATCAGCCACCCTATGGCTCCTGGGCAGGACGAGACGCGCTGGACATGACCTTCTCCCTGGCGGCCTTCGACCAGCCCGCCGCCATGCTGTTTCTGGGGGCTGGCGTCAACTGGCTGTGCAAAGGCCAGGCCGCCGATGCCGTCGGCCAGAAATCTGTGGCGAAGAACCTCTCTGCGGCCGCCCTGTTCGGCGTTGAACAGATACTGGTGGATGCCCAAGCATGCGCGCAATATGGACTGGAGTTCGACGATTTGCTGTCAGGAAGCATGCCGTCGGAGTCGATTTCCGAAACCCTGAGCCAGTTTTCCCGCGTTGTTTTTGCCGGATAGGACCCTGTCATGCCTGAAAACACGACCGCAACCCTGCACATCATCAACAAAGCTCCGGAACACGCCAGATTCCGGCATTGTCTGGCATCTGCTCAACAGGGTGACACGCTACTGCTGATTGAAGATGCCGTGTTGGCGCTGCTCGATCGCGGAAAGGAGTTGCCGGGGGCTTCTTATGGCCTGGAGGCGGACGCAAATGCGCGCGCCGTGGCCAATCGCGTGCCCGCAGATCAACTGGTCGACTACGCCGGTTTTGTGCAGCTGACCGTTAATCATTCACGAATCATCAACTGGTAAACCATGAGTGCTTCGAATTCGCCTGAGAGAAACAACGAGGGTTTTCTGGAGGACGCGGCCACCTGGACCGATGAGGTAGCCTGGGAAATCGCTCAGGAAGACGACATTGAGTTAACGGAAAAACACTGGGAAATCATATATTTTCTAAGGAATTTTTATAAACAGCATGAAATTTCACCGCCATCGAACCGTTTGTTCGTGAAGGCCGTGAGAGAGGCGCTGGGGGACGAGAAAGGAGACAGCATCTACCTGATGACACTGTTCCCCGGAACACCCGCCAAAACTGCCTGCCGGATTGCCGGACTGCCTCGTCCTACGAATTGCCTCTGAGCCAGTGGAAGATATCGCACTGTTACTTGTCGCGCTTTTCGGCTGACCGCGCCTGATTGGCTTGCTGTTCTTCGGCAGCGGCCCCCAGAAAAGTGCTCAGCCCGTTTTCAAACAGGTTTGAACCAAACTTGAGGAACTGGCGAGTGGATTCCCTGGTGGCACCGTCCCAGGCGCTTTGGGGTATCTGCCGGATAGATTCAGCAACACCCTTCTGAACGCCGCTGGTCACCTTCGGCTCAATCTCATTGGCGGTATCAATCAAATCCTGAATGCGCTCAGCCAGCCATGGCTTTACCACCCAGAACCAGAACGCGAAGAGAACAGCCGTTACGGCGAACGCTGTCAAAAAAATCTGTGTGAGGATCTGTGCCCAAACTGGCATACGCTATTCTCCCTGGTGTGGTTAGCCCAGTACGGCCCGGGGCAAGCCGGTCATGGCAAGAAACTGAACGAGCCCGGCCACTGCACCAAACAAGCCACCCACGAACATCAGCTGAATTTCTTCCTCCCGGAACGCCGGCCTGAGTATGTCCTGGAATTCTTCCGGTCGCAGGGCCTTCATCTGGCTGGCCAGCACCCCCGCGACGACTGGTGCACGCTCACGATTGAAAGCGGGATCACTGAATACATCCCGCGTGGCCAGCACCGCTTTCTGATTCATCACACGCTTGAGCTCGGTGTAACCGGTCATACCCACAGACACCTGGGCCGCCAGCTTCATGACCATGGAATTGTCGAGCATGGGGCGCAGGTGTTTCTGGATGATGGCGCGGGTACGGTCACCATGCTGACCGTTGATCATGGCATCGGCGACTTTCTCGACCGTGATCAATTCCTCCGCCACCAGACGCGCCCATATATCGCTGATTTCATCCTGCCGACGCAGGAACAGCCCCTGCAATTGCCAGAACAGCACTCTGCGCGGACGTACCGGAGCGAAAATCAGGTTGATGGCAATCCAGTTAGTCACGAAGCCTATAAAGAACCCGCCCACCGGCAGTAACCAGGGCTGGGGGTAGAACACGGAAACCGGCGCCAACGCGGCACCCATCACCGCTCCGATGATAGCGCCCCGATTAATAACCGACCTGAGCTCAACCGCACCGGCCTGCTGGAAGATACGATTCATCAGGTCCGGATGGTTCTGCAACTCCCGACTCAACAGCGCCTTGAGATCGACCAGCTCATCAAGATCGTCACCAAAATCCTCCACCAGCTCCTCTACCCGATTGGGTAGCTGTTGCCGCGCCCACTGATAGATCCGGGCCCGAACAAACAGCGGCAGATTATCCCAGAGTACCGGCTGGATTTCGTACATGACCTCGTCAATGTACTCATCCATGCGGGGCGTCACCTGAGCCACCACCTGTTCCACAATGCGGTTGGGCTCCAGCTTCTGGTACACAGAATTCAGGTCGCCAAACTTCTGCAGGGTGCGATCAATACAGATGTGGGCCATTTTCTCGGCCTTGCGCGGAATTACCCCTTGCCAGCCAATAACCCCAACGCCGATGAACCGGACAGGATGAAAGGACATCTGAATGGCGAGCCAGTTAGTGAACCATCCCACCACGGCAGCCATTACAGGCACGGACACAAGAGCAAGGTCAGTCAAGCGTTACCCCGAAATAGAAAAAGCATTCGCTCACACGGCACGGATAATACCCGGCCTTTGATTCTGTTTATGTGACCGATAATGAAGTATTGCGCTTAACAGGCCATTGGCCGTGTAGCCAGGCAAGGCAGGTGTTTCTGGCAGCCGCCAGAGAAGGGGCGACTGCCGGAGGAAGGGTGCAACTTATTGATAGTAAGCGTTTTCGGTATTCGAGTGGTCTGTCACATCACGCACCGCGGAGATTTCAGGTACGCGTTCCTTCAGTGTCTTCTCGACACCCTGCTTCAGCGTCAGGCTGACCGCAGAGCAGCCCTGGCACCCGCCACCAAAGCGCAACACCGCAACCGATTCGTCAACAATCTCAACCAGCGAAACATCACCGCCATGAGCTGCCAGGTTGGGATTGATTTCAGAGGCCAGCACGTAGTTCACACGCTCCGGCAGGGGCGCATCATCAGCCACCTGCGGCACCTTGGCATTAGGCGCCTTGATGGTCAGTTGCCCGCCCATCTGATCCTTGGAGTAATCGACATATGCGTCTTCCAGGAACGGCACCGAATTATGGTCCAGATACAGAGTAAACTTCTCCAGGTTGACCTGCTCATCGGTTGGCACAACTTCATTGGGCGGACAGTATGCCAGACAGGTCTCTGCGTTGCGGGTGCCGGGCTGGGTCACGAAAATGCGTACGCCCATACCTTCAACGTCCTGCTTTTCAATCAGTTGCGCAAGATAATCCCTTGCGGAATCAGTCACAGTTACCAGAGCCATGCTTCCTACCTGTTATCAAGTGTGACTGACATTTTATGAGAGATCGCCGGAACATAAAAGACCAAGTAAAATAGTCGGGCATTAATGGGGTAATCAGTTTCCCTTATCCCAACGGCGGACAGGCAAAACGGAACTTGATAATGATCATCCGTACTAAGACGCCTTTCAGCATTTTTGCTATGATCCCGCGCCAAAACGTAAAACACGACGTTAATAACGACACCCGGAAGAGTTTTCTATGACCGATCGCAATACACGCCTGGAACAGCTGCACCAAGCCCTCAAGGAGCGGATTGTCATTCTTGATGGTGGCATGGGCACCATGATCCAGAACCAGAAACTGGATGAGGCCGCATTCCGGGGCGATCGGTTCAAGGATTACGAACGGGAAGTCCAGGGCAACAATGACCTGCTGAACCTTACCCAGCCTGCCCTGCTCCGCAACATCCATGCAGATTATCTGGATGCCGGCGCCGACATTATCGAGACCAACACCTTCAACTCCACCAAGCTGTCACAGGCCGACTACGGTCTGGAAGAGCTGGCCAGGGAACTGAACGTGGCTGCGGCGAAGCTGGCACGGGAAATCGCCGACGAGTTCACCGCCAGGAATCCCGACAAGCCGCGGTTTGTGGCCGGTGCCGTGGGCCCCACCTCCCGCACCGCCTCTATTTCACCGGATGTGAACAATCCCGGTTACCGGAACGTGGATTTCCAGACTCTGGTCGACAATTACTACGAGGCGGTCTCCGGCCTGGTCGAGGGCGGCTCAGACCTTATTCTGATCGAAACCATTTTCGACACTCTGAACGCCAAGGCGGCAATCTACGCGACCCAGCAGTTCTTTATCGACAGTGGTATTGAGCTGCCGATCATGATTTCCGGAACCATCACCGATGCCTCTGGCCGAACACTTTCCGGGCAAACCACCGAAGCTTTCTACAACTCGGTTGCCCACGCAAAGCCGATTTCCGTGGGTCTGAACTGTGCTCTTGGCGCGGACGCGCTGCGGCCTTATGTGGAAGAACTGTCGAACAAGGCCGAAACCTACGTATCAGCCCACCCCAACGCCGGGCTGCCCAACGAGTTTGGCGAATACGACCAGACCCCGGAGGAAATGGCCGAGATCATTGAAGGCTTTGCCAAAGACGGCTTTCTCAACATCATTGGCGGCTGTTGCGGTTCGCGCCCGGACCATATTGAAGCCATCGCCAGGGCCGTGGCCAAGTACCCGCCGAGACAAATTCCTGAACGCCCGAAAGCACTCAGGCTCTCCGGCCTGGAACCGTTCACCGGTGACGAAAACACCCTGTTCATCAACGTCGGTGAGCGCACCAACGTAACCGGTTCCAAGCGCTTCCTGCGGCTGATCAAGGAAGAGCAATATGAAGAAGCCCTGAGCGTTGCCCGGGACCAGGTTGAGAACGGTGCGCAGATCATCGATATCAACATGGACGAGGGCATGCTGGATTCCAGGGAAGTGATGGTTACCTTCCTGAACCTGGTGGCCTCTGAACCAGACATTTCCCGCGTACCGATCATGATCGACTCGTCCAAGTGGGACGTGATCGAAGCGGGTTTACGCTGCATCCAGGGCAAGGCCGTGGTGAACTCCATCAGCCTGAAAGAAGGCGAAGAGGAGTTCATCAAACGTGCCAGGGACTGCATGCGTTACGGCGCTGCGGTGGTGGTGATGGCCTTTGACGAAGACGGCCAGGCCGATACCTTCGAACGCAAGACTGAAATCTGCAAACGCTCCTATGATGTGCTGACCGGCATCGGCTTCAACCCGGCCGACATCATTTTTGACCCCAACATCTTTGCCATTGCTACCGGTATTGAGGAGCACAACAACTACGCAGTGGACTTTATCAACGCCACACGCTGGATCCGGGAGCACTGCCCCCACGCCTCTATCTCCGGCGGCGTAAGCAACGTCTCGTTCTCATTCCGCGGCAACGATGCGGTGCGTGAGGCCATCCACTCGGTTTTCCTGTATCACGCGGTCAAGGCCGGCATGAATATGGGCATCGTGAATCCCGGCCAACTGGTGATCTATGACGAGATCGAGCCTGACTTGAAAGAACTGGTGGAAGACGTGGTTCTGAACCGCCGGGATGACTCCACCGATCGCCTGCTCGAAGCGGCCGAAAAGTTCAGAGGCAAAGGCGGCCAGGCCAAAGAGGAAGACCTTGCCTGGCGTGAATGGCCCGTTGAGAAGCGCCTGGAGCATGCCCTGGTTAAAGGCATTACCAGTTACATTATTGACGACACGGAAGCCTGCCGGCAAAACGCCAGCCACCCCATCGAGGTAATCGAAGGCCCGCTGATGGCCGGCATGAACGTGGTTGGCGATCTTTTCGGTGACGGCAAGATGTTCTTGCCCCAGGTGGTCAAAAGCGCCCGGGTGATGAAGCAGGCCGTGGCGCACCTGATTCCGTACATCGAAGCTGAGAAAACCGAAGACCAGCAGGCCAAGGGCAAGATACTGATGGCCACGGTCAAGGGCGACGTACACGACATTGGCAAGAACATTGTTGGCGTCGTCCTGCAGTGCAACAACTACGAGGTAATCGACCTTGGCGTAATGGTGCCCTGTGAAAAGATTCTGGAAACAGCCCGAAAAGAAAATGTCGACATGATTGGCCTGAGCGGCCTGATCACACCGTCACTGGATGAGATGGTGCACGTGGCCCGGGAAATGCAGCGCCTGGATTTCAGAATTCCCCTGATGATTGGTGGCGCGACAACTTCCAAAGCCCACACCGCGGTCAAAATCGAGCCCCAGTACAAGAACGACATCGCCCTTTACGTGTCTGATGCCTCCCGCTGTGTGAACGTGGCGTCCCAGCTGTTGAGCAAGACCGCCAAGCCGGCTTTCGTGGAAGCAGCCCGCACCGAATATGATGAAATCCGGGAACGCCGGAAGAACCGTGGCGACCGCACCAAGCTGGTGTCGCTGAAAGAAGCCCGTGCCCGTGCACCGGAAATCGATTTCGAGAACTACCAGCCGCCCAAGCCTGCGTTTACCGGTGTCCGGGTGTTCGAAGAGTATGATCTGAACGAACTGGTGGACTACATCGACTGGACACCGTTCTTTATTTCCTGGGACATCGCCGGCAAATACCCTGCCATTTTTGACGACCCGAAGCGTGGCGACGCCGCCCGTACCCTGTTTGACGATGCCCAGAAACTACTGAAACAGATGATCGGGGAAAAGCGGATCTCCGCAAGAGGCGTTATCGGGTTCTGGCCCGCCAATCGCCGGGGTGATGACATTGTGGTGTACACCGATGAGTCCCGAACCGAAGAGCTGACTACCCTGCACCATTTGCGTCAGCAGGATGAGAAGGCTCCGGGCAAGCCAATGATGGCGCTGTCCGACTTCGTGGCGCCGGAGAGTCTGCATCTGGGCGATTACGTGGGCGGCTTTGCGGTGACCACCGGCATCGGCGTCGACGAACTGACCACTGAGTTCAAAAACGCCCACGACGACTACAGCGCCATTATGGTGCAGGCCCTGGCAGACCGCTTGGCCGAAGCCTTTGCCGAACGCATGCACGAACGGGTGCGCAAGGAATTCTGGGGTTATGCCACCGATGAACAGATGGCCAACGAGGACCTGATCAAGGAACGCTATCGTGGTATCCGCCCGGCCCCCGGCTACCCCGCCTGCCCGGACCACACTGAAAAGGCCACACTGTTCAAACTGCTGGACGCCACCGCTAACACCAGCCTGCAGCTAACGGAGCATTTTGCCATGTATCCAACCGCAGCAGTCTCCGGTTGGTACTTCGCCCACCCGGAAGCCAAGTACTTTGCCGTTGGCAAAATTGGCGTTGATCAGGTTGAGGACTATGCTGAACGCAAAGGCCTGACCAAGGCTGAGGCTGAACGCTGGTTGATGCCAAGCCTGGCGTACGATCCGGCGGAATAACCTGAGGCGTATTCCATGAATGACGTGACCGAAAACAACAATAACAATGAACGCCCCCGCAGCCCGGGGGTTCTGAAGATCATGCAAAGCATCCTTGCCGGCGCTTTCGGTGTGCAGTCTGACAAGCGCCGCCAGGAAGACTTTTCACACCACAGCCCGCTGCCCTATATCGTTGCCGGCGTTCTGTTTACCGTCGCGTTTGTGGGCGGGCTGATCATCGTGGTCAAACTGGTATTGGCCGGGCAGTAGCCTACTGCCCGGATACCCAGACCACCGCAAAGGCCACTGCCAGCAGCACGAGCAATACCGCCGCCACTGCATCGGCCTGACTGTCTGATTGCACGGATTTTTTCATGGCACTTCCTCCTTCCTACCCGAAGTTGTTGTTTTTCTGGCTTTCCCGATCAAGTAAAGCAGCAAATTGACATTCGTCCAGTTCCGGCGGCGATCACTTATCACCTGAATCGATAATGTTATGTTGAAATAATCATTTTGAGAATAAAAACACGATGGTATCCTGCCTCGCAGGAATAAGGCCCGGTCCATGAAACCCGGCCGTAAATTTTAGCTCTTCTGATGTAGCAGGCAGGACGTTCCACTATGTACGTTTATGATGAGCACGACCGGCAGATAGCCGCAGAGCGTGTTGCCCAATTCCGTGACCAGACCGAGCGCGCCCTTGCTGGTGAGCTGTCTGAAGAGGAATTCCTTCCACTTCGACTGCAGAACGGGCTTTATGTTCAGCGTCTCGCACCCATGCTCCGTATCTGTATCCCTTACGGCATGCTTCGCTCCGAGCAGCTCCGCCGTTTGGCACGCGTAACCCGGGACTATGATAAAGGCTACGCTCATTTCACCACCCGCACCAACATCCAGCTGAACTGGCCGAACCTGGAAGACGTGCCCGATATCCTGGCTGAGCTGGCGGAAGTGGAAATGCACGCAAATCAGACCAGCGGTAACTGCATCCGGAACACCACCACGGACCCGTTCTCCGGTGTCCAGGTGGACGAAATTGCTGATCCTCGCCCCTACTGCGAGATTATTCGCCAGTGGTCGACATTCCACCCGGAATTTGCGTTTTTACCACGTAAATTCAAAATTGCCGTGAATGCCTCTGAACACACGGATCGTGCGGCTATCCGGGTCCATGACATCGGCTTGCAGCTGGTGCGCAATGACCAGGGCGAACTCGGCTTCCGGGTGCACGTCGGTGGCGGACTTGGCCGTACCCCCATGGTTGGCCCGGTCATCCGCGACTTCCTGCCGGAACTGGATCTGCTGACCTACCTGGAAGCCATTGTCCGGGTTTACAACCGCTACGGCCGCCGTGACAACAAGTTCAAGGCGCGTATCAAGATTCTCGTTAAGGCACTGAGCCCGGAAGGCTTCGCCGAGAAAGTGGAAGCAGAGTGGGCCCACATCAAGGACTCTCCTTCAAGGCTGACACCGGAGGTGGTGACCAAATTCCAGGGCTACTTTACTGAGCCGTCCTATGATGCACTGGACAATGCCACCGACCTGCTGGCAACGCAGCGCTTTGAGAACCGTGAGTTCGACAAGTGGCTGACCCACAACGTCAACAGTCACAAAAAGCCCGGCTACGCCATTGTGACCCTGACACTCAAGAAGACCGGTACGCCCCCGGGGGATGTCACCGACTTCCAGTTGGAGCAGATTGCCGACCTTGCGGATGAGTACAGCTACGGCGAAGCCCGGGCCACTCACGAGCAGAATGTGGTGCTGGCAGACGTCCGCCAGGATCGGCTGTTTGAGCTCTGGCAAAAGCTTGTGCCTTTGGGCTTCGCAACGGCGAACCTGAACACACTGAACGACGTTATCTGCTGCCCCGGCGGCGATTTCTGCGCCCTGGCCAACGCCAAGTCGATTCCTGTGGCTGAAGCAATCCAGCGTCGTTTTGATGACCTGGACTTCCTGTACGACCTCGGTCCCATCGACCTGAACATTTCAGGCTGCATGAACGCCTGTGGCCACCACCACGTGGGCAATATTGGTGTTCTGGGCGTCGACAAGAAAGGCGAAGAGTTCTATCAGATCAGCCTGGGTGGATCGTCACACCACGACGCCACCATCGGCAAGATTCTGGGGCCGTCCTTCGCTCGTGAGGAAATGCCAGAGGTCATCGCCAAGCTGATCAATGTTTACGTAGAAAACCGGACGGAAGAGGAAACCTTCCTGGACACCTATCGCCGGGTCGGTCTGGATCCTTTCAAGGAGCGGGTATATGCCTGATGTAATTGCCGCTGACGGCACGATTCGTAATGACGACTGGGTTGTGGTGCCCCGCCCTGCGGCGGGTGAATCCATGGATATTCCTGAAGATAAGCCGGTCTTGATTCCGGCAGATCTGTGGCTGGCCGGCCATGAGCACTTTGCCGCAAAGCCCTCAGTGGGTGTCTGGTTTGACAGCCACGATGAGCCGGAATTGCTTGGCGAGAAAGTGAATGAATTGCCACTGATCGCGGTGAATTTCCCGCGCTTTGTCGATGGCCGTGGTTACAGCATTGGCCGTTTGCTGCGTGAACGGTTCGGGTACCGCGGCGAGCTGCGAGCCATTGGCGATGTTCTGCTTGACCAGCTTCAGTTCATGAAGCGCTGTGGCTTTGACAGCTACGTACTGCGCGCTGACAAGGACATTGCAAAGGCACCGAAGTGCCTGAGCTTCTTCACCCAGACCTACCAGGCTGCGACCGACACGGACCAGCCCCTGTTCCGCCGCCGGGCCTCCTGAGACCAATCACCAGCGCATGAGTCGTCATGCGCTGGTGTTCAGTTCTGGTTTACTGCATTTTTTGATTCCGAAACGCACTCAACACTTTCCAGACGGTATGTTCCAGCGCCGCGCTGGTAGCCAAACCGAGCTTTTCCGGCAGTGTACGTTTGCGCTGGAAAGACACTGAGATCACGTCTCCCCGCTCACAAGCCTCAATCAGGTATTCGTCAGACGTTTTGATCTCATCGATCAGCTTCACGTCCAGAGCGCGCTTGCCGAACCAGATATCTCCATTGGCAACCGCCTGAATATCCAGATCCGGACGCCGCTCACTCACATACTCCTTGAACAGGACATGGGTATCCTCCAGGTCCTCGAGGAATTTCTGGCGTCCCTTATCGGTATTCTCACCAAAGACTGTCAGCGTTCGCTTGTGTTCACCCGCGGTGAGCACCTCAAAGTCAACGTCGTTCTTTTTCAGGAACCGGTGGAAGTTCGGGAGTTGCGCCACCACCCCGATGGAACCGAGCACGGCAAACGGCGAAGCAATAATGCGATCAGCCACGCAGGCCATCATATAGCCGCCGCTGGCCGCAACCTTGTCGACACAAGCAGTCAGCTTGATGCCCTTGCTGCGAATCCGGTCCAGCTGGGCTGCCGCCAGGCCATAGGCATGAACCAGACCACCGCCGCTCTCCAGGCGGATAACCACTTCGTCCGTTTCCGGATTGGCGACACCGAGAACCGCCGACACTGAACGCCGCAGGGTATCGGTATCGCTGGCTTTAATGTCGCCGTCAAAATCGAGGACGTAAACACGGGCGGTTTTCTCTTCGGTAACGTCAGATTCTGGCTGCTTCTTCGCTGCTTTCTTTTCAGCCTTGTCCTCTTTCTTCTTTTTCTTCTGCCAGGCTTTGCGCTCCTGATCTGTCATCAACCTGGCCTGGATTGACTCTCTGAGCCGGCGATACTGATCGTTCAGCTTGCGTATTTTCAGCTCACCCTCACCTTCGTGATCGTCCCGGTCTTTCTGGGTTGCCGAGACAATGATGGACACGAGCACAATCGCCGCCACCACGAAAGTCGCCACCTTGGCGAGAAACAGGCCGTATTCGGTCAGAAATTCCAAAATGCAGTCTCCACACGTATTTGCAAACCCCGAAGTGTACCGCCTCGGCACAGGCCTGATAAGCCCGCGATAAAATTAAAACAAGCGTTCGATCAAGCTTGACACGAACCGGCTCTAACCATAAAGTCGGATTGCGAGGTTGGCGCTACCCCGGCTGCTGTACAGGCTGCCTCTGCCAGGGATCACTAGTCGTCACCACCATGACAAGACAACCATCAAAAAGGGTAAAACAATGTCTGTAGCTCAGGTATTTGAAAAACTCGAACAGAACTTCAACGCAGACGCAGCACAGGGCCTGGACCTGGTATTCCAGTTCGACATCGAAGACGACAAGACTTACCACCTCGTGATCAATGACGGCACCTGCAAGCTGCACGAAGGCGCACACGACGATCCTTCTGTTACCCTGATCATGAACTCTGAAACCCTGCAGGGTATCGTCTCTGGCGAGACCGACGGCATGCAGGCGTTCATGGCTGGTCAGCTACGCGCCGAAGGCGACATGATGCTGGCAACCAAGCTGGGTGAACTGTTCAACATGGGCTGAGCCCGGTTAAACACCAGCTATAAAAAAACCTGCGCAAACCGCAGGTTTTTTTATGCCATTCAGAAATTCGGGCCACCCTGGCGTCTACAGACCGACGTCATCCAGCGAACTCTGAGCCAGCTTGAGCAGGTCTACATTCCTGTCTTCCCGCCGACCGACGCCTTCAATGTAGTACTCGAGCGAGGTGAGCGCATCCGCCAGCGCTTCCAGAACCTGAGACGCAGGGGCTTCGCGCGCATCCAGCAGGCGCTCCTGAATAGACGTCGCGACCCTGGCAATGACGTCCGCTGCGATCGGGTCGTCCACCATTTGCAAGCCACCCCAGATACTGCGCAGTGTCCCCGGCAGATTGGCCAGATGAAGCTTGTCGTAATCGGATTCGATAAATGCTGTGATCGCTCGCTTGGCAAGGGTCAACGCACTACGGGCCTCATCCGCCACAACCCAGATGGCTTCCTGCAGGTACACGGATTCGTCCCGGCTCCGTTCTGCGCCGGCAAGGGCGTCGGTCTCTGAGGTGATGCCGCGAGTGACAATCTGCATGACGGCATCTTCCACCCCCAGCACGGAATCCGCCAGACGATAGAGCTCCTCCTCCGCCGGCAGGCGGTTTTCCTCTTCCCATTTACGCAGTTTGGCCGCTTCTTCACGGGAAATACTGGCCAGGCGGTTCAGATCGAGCATCACCAGCGTATTGGCCAGGCGCTCCAGAGTATCGGCAATCGAGGCAAGTTCGGCCAGATCCGGTTCTATTCCGCGCTCAATGATGTCCAGCTTGTCTTTCAGCTGATTAAGCTCTTCCTGCAAGGCTTCAGACAGGGATTTGAGCACGTCCGTGCCAGGGCCATAGAGGCGCCGGGAATGAGCCTCAAGAAGTGCGTCCGGGAATTCGGCAGGACCGAGCTGATAAGCAGAGAGTACCCGCGTCACCTCAGGGTTGGCTGAGCCACTGCGGTAAAGCAGATAGATCAGATCTTTGATCAGCGATTCGGGGGCATCCTTGGCGGTAGCTACCTTGCCGACATATACCACTTCCCGAGCGTATTTCTCGATTCGCATCAGCAGACGCTTGCGGGCCTTGCTAAAGCCCATGGCACGATCCAGCATGGTATCGGAGACCAACGCCAGCAGGCACCACATCTGCCCCATAGGCGCTCCCTGACACAGCCGTGCGAGACCACGGGCAGCCCTGGCAATGAGCTTCTTGCTAACCGCTTCGTTGCGCTCGCGGAGAATGCCGAGCAGTGCCACCTGGAAGGTCAGGCGCATGCGACGGGCCAGGATTTCATATTCAGACTCTGCATCATCCATGGGCCTGAGCCCCAGATCGCTGCAAAAGTCCGGGCGCTCCTTGATGTCGATATCAAAGAAGCAGGATTCGGGATAAGGTTTCTCACGACGGGCTTCACGCAGATCATTGATCACGGGCAGCAGCAGCTCGGGATGATCTTCACGTTGCTGATGGTAGTACTCGACGTAACGGCGGAGAATGAACAGCGCGCTGTTAAGTGCTGTCAGCAGTATATTCTTGTCGTCGTTGGCACCAACCGGAACATCATTGGCGAGATTAACCGCTTCCTGGCAAAGCAGGGTTCCGCCCCGGAGCTCCACCAGAATGAAGATTCCCCGAAGCTGGTTCAGGTAATCAACACAGTTCTGCAGATCTTCCCCGCTCTCGCGGTTTTCCTGAAAGCGCTCAAGGCTGGATTCTGCCTGCTTGATGGTCTGTTCGATTTCACTTTTGACCAGATCAAACGACTGCGATTTCGTCGCCAGAGACGATTGAACCATAAACGCTTCCTGTTAATTTGCGGAGACTACCGCATCCTGTTCATGAACTGCAGCCTGCATACGGGCAGGTCCTTCCTGTTCAGCGAGGCAGCCCTTGCCCATACCTGAACGGTTCGCAAAAAACTGGCGAACTTATCATTACTTATAACACAAAACTCAAGTAGCTCAAGAAAGCCGGAATGTAACAAATGGTACAGCTGAACGTGGTTCTCATTCTGTTGCCTGCAACCGGGACCACACCGTTTCTCCGGCCTGCTTCTCCATCATCGCCATGAACTCATCATGGGCCGAGGCTTCATCACTGGAGGCCCGAACCACCGCCAAAGGCGCGCGCTCACCGGAGATTCGGCGAATACCGCCATCGCCACCTTCATCGCCGGAGCCGGCATCCAGGGAAAGCGCGGTCTGGCCGCCGGTCATCAGCAGATAGACGTCTGCCAGGATCTCGGCGTCCAGCAATGCCCCGTGAAGGTCACGGTTGGAGTTATCCACTCCATAACGCTTGCACAGGGCGTCGAGATTGTTTTTCTGGCCCGGGTGCTTTTTCCTGGCAATGGCCAGTGAATCGACAATGCCGCAATGGTCTGCTGTTTTCCGAACCGGTTTCAGACGGGCGAATTCGGAGTCCATGAAGCCCACGTCGAACGCGGCGTTATGGATGACCAGCTCTGCACCCTTGATGAACTCAAAGAACTCGTCGGCAACCTCCGCAAACTTTGGCTTGTCGGCCAGAAATTCATTGGTGATACCGTGAACGGTGATAGCCTCCGCTTCTACCTCCCGCTCAGGGTTAATGTATACGTGATAGTTGCGACCGGTCAGCTCGCGCTCGATCACTTCCACACAACCAATTTCGATAATGCGGTGACCTTCGTTCGGATCAATACCCGTGGTTTCGGTATCCAGTACGATCTGTCTCATGCAACTGCGCTCTCACTCACTGCTCATTAATCGGTTTTCCAGGGGCCAGGGTTCAGGCCCCGTTCAGTTCGCGGACTCCGCGGTTGGCCAACTCATCCGCCAACTCGTTATCAGGATGCCCTGAATGACCCTTCACCCAATGCCAGTTAACGGTGTGCCGGGCAGTTTCAGCATCGAGCTCCTGCCACAGATCCGCATTCTTGACCGGTTTCTTTGCCGAGGTTTTCCAGCCATTGCGCTTCCAGCCGCTCATCCATTCGGTAATGCCCTTGCGCACGTATTGTGAGTCCGTATACAACTCCACCTGGCAAGCGCGCTTGAGCTCCCTTAAGCCTCGAATGGCCGCCATCAGCTCCATTCGGTTGTTGGTGGTTTGCAACTCGCCACCGTGCATGGTCTTGCACGCATCGCCATAGCGCAACACAACACCCCACCCCCCGGGGCCCGGGTTACCTTTACAGGCTCCGTCGGTATACATCACTACCTTACCAGCCATTACTGCTCCTGTTCTGTTCCACGCCTGTCCACCCTGCCTGAGCTATGGCTGGCACAGCCACTGGATACCCCCACGGTTCCGGGCAAAGAAATCACCTTGCTCTTGCGCCAGGATGCCCTGGTCCGGATCCCGGCGTATTCGCGTTTGCGCGCAAGGATACAGTAATAGGCGCCCGTGGGCAGTAAATGAGGGCGGCTACTGGCGGCCAAACGCTGCCGTCTTCCGGATGCCCCGTGTTTTCGCTGCAGCGGAAGGGTACAGAAATAGGTGCCACTGTTTTCCAGCTCGAACCCCAGCAACCTGAGCCAGTCCTCCATTCGTGATCGCATCAGGAACCGACCACCCCAGGGGCCAAACCGATGGCGGGAAACCAGCCTGCGTGCGCCCCAGAGACTGAGGGGGTTGAACCCAACCAGAGCGATGCGCCCCTCACCTCGCAATACACGGGCGGACTCGCGAAGTACCTGGTGCGGATCCGGAGAGAAATCGGCCGTATGATGAAGGATCACAAGATCCATGGAATCACCGGGAAACGGCAGCTCGTCGGCGTCACAAACCGCCACGCCCTCTGGCATATGGGCATGCCAGGCCGGGCAGGTAATAATCTTCTGGGCAAAATCGGTACCACTCGCCAAAGGCAATCGGTGACTCAGGCCGACCTGAAGTTGTCTTGCCCCCGTAAGGCCTTGCAGTTCCTTATCAAGCACCGCTCTCTGGCTGGCCAGCAGGGAGCGGCCGAGGGGGGTCTGCACCCAACGCTCAAAGCTCTCATGTCGTGCTGAATAGTCAATCACGCCGCTGGTTGTCACGCTGGCTCCCCTACCCGATCCACTAAAGGCTTGATTGCTCGCGCAACCTGCCGCTCCTTGGGCTGTACCCGTTGTTGCATTATCATAACAGGCACATTCATTGAACACATGGGGTGGCCACCTTGCGCATTCATCCGGTTCCGGCGTTCTCAGACAACTATATCTGGTGCCTTACCAACCCTGAATCCGGCAAGACCCTGATTGTCGATCCCGGCCAGGCAAGACCGGTGCTGGACTATCTCAGTGACAGCGGTTTTTCAGCAGACACCATCCTGATCACCCATCACCACCCGGATCACACCGGTGGTGTGAAAGAGCTACAGAAAGAGTTTCCGGATATCCGTATTGTTGGCCCGGCGGATTCGCCCTTCAAGGGTGCCACAAACACGGTCCATGCCGGCGATGAAGCCGTCTGGGAAGGCATCACGTTCGATGTCCTGGCAGTTCCCGGCCATACACTGGATCATATTGCCTATTACAGCGACACCCAGGTAAATGGCAAACCCGTTCTGTTCTGCGGCGACACTCTGTTTGTCTGCGGCTGCGGGCGACTGTTCGAAGGCACTCCGGAGCAGATGCACACCTCGCTCCAGACCCTGCGGGACCTTCCGGATAACACTGCAGTATACTGTGCTCATGAATACACCCTGGCAAACCTTCGCTTCGCCCGTCACTGGCTACCCGAAGATAAGGCGTTGGCCGAGTTTGAGAACGCCTGCAAAGACCTTCGGGAACGGGGTAAGCCAACCGTGCCGACCACGATCGGCCAGGAGAAACAGCTGAATCCATTCCTTCGGTGGGATGATGCCATGGTCATAGAGGCCGCCGAGAATTACAGCACCACACACCGCCTTGCCACCGGCTCGGATTGTGCGGTTTTTGCAGCCGTGCGCCACGGCAAGGATAACTTCTGAGCGTGCGGGCGGTCACTGCTTAACAATTTATCTCACAGCCGTAACATGGCTCGGCTTGACCGCCCGGAAAACGCTCCCATAGAATTTCGAGCAATTATCGAACGTAACCTGTTAAATATGCCGGCTATTTTTACAGATACCCGCCGGCTCCACCCGGAACCCTGTGTTTATGCCGGTAAAACGACTGCCCTTCATCCTTCTCGCGTCAACCCTTTTCAGCGGCTGCAGTACCAGTCAGATCGCCGAAAACTGGCATACACCTTCGGCCTGGTTCGGGACCGAGGAAGAGAATCAGCAAAAAGACCCCCTGGACTCACAGCAAGTGGTTGTTGCCAAGGGCGATGAGGACCTCAAGGCTGACGTCGCTGCCGGCAATGGAGAGGACAGTGCCAGCGGGGCACCATTAGATGACGCCATCTCCCCGGAACTTCAGGCCAAGGCCCAGCAAGCTCGGGAAAAACTGGACAATCCCGCCCGACAATCCGACGCATCCACCAGAACAGACGATCTGTGGTCACGACTTCGCGCCGGTTTCACCATGGACCACTCCGTCGACAATGCCAGGGTACAGGCTCAATTGGACTGGTACGTGCGCCACCCCCGTTACATCGATCGCGTGGTGGAAAGAGGCTCCCGGTACCTGCATTACATTATCAATGAAACCGAAAAACGCGGCCTGCCCAGCGAACTGGCTCTGTTGCCAGTGGTAGAAAGCGCCTTTGATCCTTTTGCCTACTCCCACGGTCGCGCTGCCGGGCTTTGGCAGTTCATCCCGTCTACCGGCAAATACTTCGGGCTGACCCAAAGCTGGTGGCATGATGACCGACGGGACGTGATTGCGGCTACCGATGCTGCCCTGACTTACCTGGAGCGCCTGGCCAACCGGTTCGATGGCGATTACACCCTGGCCCTGGCCGCTTATAATTCCGGGGGCGGGACCGTATCCAGCGCCATGCGTCGTAACCGCAACGTCGGAAAAGCCACAGACTACTGGTCTCTGACATTACCGACGGAGACCCGCCACTATGTGCCCAAACTGATTGCCCTGGCAAAAATTTTCGACGATCCGAAAGCCTACGGTATCGACCTGCCACCATTAAAAGACGAACCGTATTTCGAAGTGGTGGATACCGGCTCCCAGCTGGACCTGGCCCAGGCCGCAGAATTAGCCGGCGTGGATATTGATGAAATCTATCTGCTGAACCCGTCCTACAATCGCTGGGCAACCAATCCGGATGGCCCCCATCGCTTGCTGGTACCCAAGCAACAGGCCGAGGCATTCCAAACCGCGCTTGCAGAGTTCCCAAGCGAACAGCGTGTATCCTGGCAGAACTATAAAGTCCGCAAGGGTGACAGCCTGAACACCATTGCCCGCAAGTTCTCCACTACCCCATCGGTCATTCAGCAGGTCAACAAGCTCAACAGTGACCTGATCCGGATCGGCCAGCAACTGCTGATTCCGTCCTCCACCAAGGGCTCCGACGCCTATGCCCTAAGCCAGGCCCAGCGACTGGAGCGAACTCAGGATCGCAAGCGCAGCGGCAACAAGGTACGGTACACCGTGCGCCGGGGCGATACTTTCTGGGATATTGCCAGGGAGCACCGGGTTTCGGTTCGGGAAGTGGCTGCCTGGAATGGCATGGCACCGGGAGACCCCCTGATTCCAGGCAAGGAACTGGTGATCTGGTCGAAAACTTCAAAGCCGACCATGGTAGCTTCGAATACCCGGGGCAAGGCCATGGTGCGCAAGGTGGGATACCGGGTTCGCAGCGGCGATTCCCTGTCTGCCATCGCCAGCCGGTTTTCGGTGAATGTGCGTGACATCGCATCATGGAACGATCTTAATACGGACCGTTATCTCCAACCCGGCCAAAGTCTGGTACTCTACGTGGACATAAGAAACAGTCCGTAACGTACGAGAACCATGACAAAAAAACCAGAAGCACCCTTGCTGACCAGAATTACCGCGACGCTGGCTCTGGCAGCGTCTGCCTGTTTCGCCTCAGCCGATGAAGGCGTCACCGAAAACCCCACTCCTGTGCATGGCATCGCCATGCACGGTGAACTGAAGTACCCTGCGGATTTCAGTCACTTCGACTACGTCAACCCGGAGGCCCCGAAAGGCGGCGAACTGAAGTTATCTGTGGTTGCCAACGGCTTCGATAGTTTTAACCCCTTTGTCATCCGGGGCATCTCTGCGGCGGGTATTAACGCATATGTGTACGATACCCTTCTGGAGTCTTCTGCCGACGAGCCGTTTTCCGAATATGGGCTGATTGCCGAGTCCGTTGAAGTGCCGGAAGACCGCAGCTTTGTCATCTTCAATCTGAATAAAGAGGCCCGCTTCCAGGACGGTGAACCAATCACCGCTGAAGACGTGGAGTTTTCCTACCGGATTCTGACCACCGAAGGCCACCCGTTTTACCGCAACTACTACGCGGATGTAGACAAGGTCACCATTGAAAACAGTCACCGGATCCGCTTTGACTTTGCGCAAACCAACAATCGGGAACTGCCCCTGATTCTTGGCCAGATGCCCGTCCTGCCAGAACATTTCTGGCAGGATCGGGAGTTTGAAAGCAGCGGCCTGACCATCCCGGTGGGCAGTGGCCCTTACCGGATTGCCTCTTTTGATGCCGGCCGTTCGGTTACCTATCAAAGAGTCGACGACTACTGGGCCAAAGATCTGGGTGTACGCAAAGGCCGGTTCAACTTCGACACCATTTCCTACGAGTACTACAACGACGACACCGTCGCCCTGGAGGCTTTCAAAGCCGGTAATTTCCATTTCCGCCAGGAAACCTCCGCCAAGAACTGGGCCACTGCCTATACCGGTCGTCAGTTCGAGAGCGGCGATATTGAGAAAGAAGCCATTGAGCACCACCGCCCCACCGGCATGCAGGGCTTTATCTTCAATACCCGCAAGCCGGTGTTTCAGGATCCCCTGGTTCGGGAGGCGCTGGCCTACGGTTTTGATTTCCAGTGGGCCAACCAGAACCTGTTCTTTGGCCAGTACACTCGCACCAGCAGTTATTTTGAGAACAGCGATCTTGCCTCGTCGGGCTTGCCTGAAGGGCGAGAGCTTGAAATTCTTGAAGCCTATCGGGATCAACTAAGCCCCGACGTTTTCACCGAGGCCTATTTCCCTCCGGATACCGGTAAAGGCGTCAGCCTGCGGGACAATCTGCGTACCGCACTAAAACTTCTGACCGAAGCCGGGTATCAGATCAAGAATGGCAAAATGGTCCATCAGGAGACTGGCAAACCACTGGCATTCGAGATCCTTCTGTTCCAGAAAAGCTTTGAACGAGTGGTTCTGCCCTTCAAACAGAATCTTGGAAAGTTGGGTATCGATGTGTCGGTGCGGCTGGTCGACAGTAACCAGTATGTTCAGCGGGTTCGGAGTTTTGATTTCGACATGATCACCCAGGTGCTGCCTCAATCTGATTCTCCGGGCAACGAACAACGGGACTACTGGCACTCGAGTAATGCCGATGTACCCGGCTCCCGCAATTTCATGGGCGTTAGCGATCCCGTCATCGATGAGCTGGTCAACATGGTCATTCAGGCGCCGGACCGGGAAGAGCTTGTACGCCGGGTGCACGCACTGGATCGTGTGCTGCTGAATGGCCATTACGTGATCCCGCACTGGCATTTGCGCAAGGATCGGGTGGCCTACTGGAACCACCTGAAACGCCCGGCCAACACGCCCAAGAACGGCATCGACCTTAACAACTGGTGGAGTGAACGCTGATACCGTTCGCTATCACGACGCTGTAGTAAGGACTGCTCCCTGAATGGGCATTTACATACTCCGCCGCCTCGCCCTGATCATCCCCACCCTGGTGGGGATCATGCTGTTGAATTTTGTCATTGTTCAGGCCGCTCCCGGTGGCCCCATTGAACAGATTCTCGCGGAGATGGAAGGCCACGGCAGCAGCGCTCTGGCGCGCGCCGGTGGTGGCGATGTCGGCAGTGAAGTGGCGAGCAGTTCCGGAGACAGCCGGGCCTCCCGGGGCCTGCCGCCCGAACTTCTTGAAGAACTTGAGGCCATGTACGGCTTCGACAAGCCTGCGCACGAACGCTTTTTCAAAATGCTGGGCGATTACGCCACCTTCGATTTCGGCGATTCCTTTTTCCGGGACAGAAGCGTCGTCGAACTGATTCTGGACAAGATGCCGGTCTCCATTTCCCTCGGCCTCTGGTCCACGCTGATTATCTACCTCGTCTCCATTCCACTGGGCATCCGTAAGGCGGTCACGGATGGCTCCCGGTTCGATGTCTGGACCAGTTCCGCGATCGTGGTCGGCTACGCCATTCCCGGATTCCTGTTTGCCATCCTGCTGATCGTACTGTTTGCCGGCGGTAGCTATTTCGATCTGTTCCCGCTCCGGGGCCTGACCTCGCCGGGTTTTGACGAGATGACCTGGTACCAGAAGGTTGCTGATTATTTCTGGCATCTCGCCCTGCCAGTGACCGCAAACGTGATCGGCGGGTTCGCTACCCTCACGCTGCTGACCAAGAACTCGTTTCTGGACGAAATCAGCAAGCAGTATGTGGTCACCGCCAGGGCCAAGGGCCTGGAAGAGAAGCAGGTGCTTTACGGCCATGTGTTCCGTAATGCCATGCTGATTGTCATTGCCAGTATGCCCGGCGTTCTGGTGGCGCTGTTCTTTACCGGGTCGTTGTTGATTGAGGTAATCTTCTCGCTGGACGGCCTCGGCCTGCTTGGTTTTGAGGCTGCCCTCAACCGGGATTATCCGGTCATTTTCGGCACTCTCTACATCCTGACGCTGATGGGGCTGGTGATGAAGCTGATCAGCGACCTCACTTATGTCGCGGTTGATCCGCGCATCGATTTCGAAAGCCGGGAGGGTGCGTAATCGTGGCAACCCTCTCGCCGATTCAGCGCAGACGACTCAATAACTTTACCGCCAACCGGCGCGGCTTCTGGAGCCTCTGGATTTTTCTGGTGCTGTTTGGCCTCTCGCTGTGTGCGGAACTGATAGCCAACGATAAACCCCTGGTCGTTTCCTACAACGGAGACTGGTACTTTCCGGTCATTCAGCAAGTGCCCGAAGAAACCTTTGGTGGTTTTCTACCCACGGAAGCTGATTACCGGGACGACTTCATTGCGAGCGAAATCCAGAGCAATGGCTGGATGCTCTGGCCGCCCATCCGCTTCAGCTATAACACCATCAACTACGAGCTCACCGTGCCCTCACCTGCGCCACCCAGTGCCGAGAACTGGCTGGGAACCGATGACCAGGGGCGGGATGTGGCTGCCAGGGTGATCTATGGTTTCCGTATTTCGGTGTTGTTCGGCCTGACGCTCACCATCGCCAGTTCCATCGTTGGCGTTGCCGTTGGCGCACTTCAGGGCTACTACGGTGGCAAGATCGATCTGTTTGGCCAGCGCTTTATCGAGATCTGGTCTGGTTTGCCCATGTTGTACCTGCTCATCATTCTGTCTTCGATTGTTCAGCCCAATTTCTGGTGGTTGCTGGGCATCATGCTGCTGTTCAGCTGGATGGGGCTGGTGGATGTCGTGCGGGCTGAGTTTCTCCGCGCCCGTAACTTCGAGTATGTGAAAGCCGCCAGAGCACTCGGCCTGGATAATCGCAGAATCATGTTCCGGCACATTCTGCCCAATGCCATGGTGGCAACCCTCACGTTCATGCCGTTTATTCTCACCGGCGCCATAACCGGGCTCACGTCTCTGGATTTCCTGGGGTTCGGCCTGCCCTCGGGATCGCCATCACTGGGTGAACTGATTGCCCAGGGTAAAGCCAACCTTCATGCCCCCTGGCTGGGTATTTCCGCATTCGTGTCACTGGCCGTCATGCTTACGCTGCTGGTGTTTGTGGGAGAAGCGGTGCGCGATGCCTTTGACCCGAGAAAGAACTGATATGAGTGACCTGCTTTCCATCTCGGACCTGTCCATCACCTTCGATAACGGCCCACGGGTGGTTGACGGGCTGTCATTAAGCATCGACAAAGGCCAGACTCTCGCGCTGGTTGGCGAAAGCGGCTCCGGCAAGTCGGTATCTGCCCTGTCGATACTTCGGCTGCTGGATGAACGTCATGCGGCTTATCCCGCCGGACAGATCCTCTACAAGGGCGAAGACTTGCTGCAGGCGAAGGAAAAGCGCCTGCGCCAGATTCGTGGCCGGCACATCAGCATGATCTTCCAGGAGCCGATGACCTCGCTCAATCCGTTGCATACCGTCGAAAAGCAGATTGGCGAGACCCTGGAGCTACACAAAGGCATGCGCGGCCCCCAGGCCCGGAAACGCTGCCTGGAATTACTGGAACTGGTCGGGATTCCGGCCCCGGAGACCCGCCTGACGAGCTACCCACACCAATTATCGGGTGGGCAAAAACAGCGGGTAATGATTGCCATGGCTCTGGCCAATGAACCCGATTTGCTGATTGCGGATGAGCCCACCACGGCACTGGATGTGACGGTTCAGAAACAGGTGCTGGAGTTGCTGAAATCATTGCAGCAGAAGCTGGGCATGGCAGTGCTGTTAATTACCCACGATCTGAACATCGTCCGCCGGTATGCCGATTACGTGGTGGTGATGGAACGGGGAAAAATGGTCGAACAAGGCGCGACAGAAGCGCTGTTCAGGTCGCCCTCTCATACCTACACCCGTAAACTCATTGACGCGGAACCACCGGAGCACCCTCTGCCAGCCAGTAGTGGTACCGAAACCCTGATGACCGTAAACAACGTGAATGTGCATTTCCCCATTCGCAAGACCCTGCTGGGCAAGGTAAAAGAAAGCTTCCACGCGGTACAGGATGCCAGCTTCGAGCTGCGTGCCGGTGAAACCCTCGGTATTGTCGGCGAAAGTGGCAGTGGCAAAACCACACTGGGCCACGCCTTGCTGAAACTCACTCCGAGCACAGGCCAGTTCAGCCTCTGCGGCACAGAGCTGTCCGCCCTTTCCCAGAAGGCTTTCCGGCCATGGCGCCGGCGCGTTCAGATTGTCTTCCAGGATCCGTTTGGCAGCCTCAGCCCGCGGATGTCCGTTGAAGAAATCATCCGTGAAGGACTGGAAATCCACGAGCCCGGGAGTTCCGGGCAGCACGAAGCCAGGGTTATCCAGGCCCTTCAGGATGTGGGACTGGATCCGGCCGCACGGCATCGGTATCCACACGAGTTCTCGGGCGGCCAGCGTCAGCGTATTGCCATAGCACGCGCGCTGGTTCTCCAGCCAGACCTGATGATTCTGGATGAACCCACCTCCGCCCTGGACAGAACGGTACAGAAGCAGGTGATCGAGCTTTTACGGGAAATTCAGGCCCGATATAGGCTAAGCTACATCTTTATCAGTCATGATCTGGCCGTTGTTCGCGCACTCAGCCACAAACTGCTGGTACTCAGGCAAGGCCGGATTGTGGAATACGGCGATGCAGAGACCATTTTCCGGGAACCACAACAGCCGTATACCCGGGAACTGCTGAATGCCGCATTTTTCTATCAGTCTACGACCAATTGAGCGTTACCCGACCCTGACAGGTCGGGGATAATGCGCCGAAACCACGGAACACAGGGAGCAGAAACCCATGGGAATCCTCAGTGGCAAAAAAGCACTGATTGTTGGCGTCGCCAGCAAACATTCCATTGCCTACGGCATTGCCGAGGCCTTCGCTCGTGAAGGCGCCGAAATGGCCTTCACCTATCAGAACGAGAAACTGCAGTCCCGCGTTGAGAAGTTTGCGGAACAGTGGGGCAGCAAACTGACTTTCCCCTGTGACGTCGCCAGCGACGAGCAGATTGACCAAGTATTCGAGCAACTGGGCAAACACTGGGACAACATCGACATCATCATCCATGCGGTTGGTTATGCGCCGGCCCATGAGCTGGATGGAAACTACGTGGACGTCACCACCCGTGACGGATTCCGGATTGCCCACGATATCAGCTCATACAGTTTCGTGGCCCTCGCCAAGGGCGCGCGCAAGATGATGCACGAAGGCAGCAGTCTGCTGACCCTGAGCTACCTGGGCGCCGAGCGGGTGCTGCAGAACTACAACGTGATGGGTCTGGCCAAGGCGTCTCTCGAAGCCAACGTACGCTATATGGCCGCCAGCCTGGGCAAGGAAGGCATCCGGGTGAACGGTATCTCAGCGGGCCCGATCAAGACCCTGGCCGCTTCAGGCATCAAGAGCTTCCGCCGCATGCTGGCCGAGAACGCCAAGCAGGCCCCCTTGCGTCGTAACGTGACCACAGAAGAAGTTGGCAACGCCGCCGCCTTCATGTCGTCCGACCTGGCCTCTGGTATCACCGGTGAAATCCTGTATGTGGACGGTGGTTTCAACATCACCGGCATGGCGGAGATGGACGCCTGATAGGTTCCCTACGTCAGCCATAGCAAAAGAGCCGGCGCGATGCCGGCTCTTTTCGTTCAGCTTTCCGAGAGTGCCCTGGCAACCGCCTCGATCCAGTCCAGATAGTCAGTTTCATCTGACTCAAGTACCCGGACGCCAATCAGATACCCCCACTCCGCCTCGCGACACCACATGACCTCGACACTCAGCCGGAAGTGCTCTGCGTGTTCCCCGAGACTTACCTCCGCAACCAAAATCGACCCGATGCTAAGCGATGCCTCGCACAACAGACTGATTCCACGGGCCGATATGTCGCGCACCTGACATTCCAGCCTGTCGGATACACCATCCAGTGTCGACGGCTCCGACTCCGGTTCGGCCGATTCCAGGAGTATCCAGGCACGCGCCCGGGCCGTTAGACGGTAGTCCTCACGAAGGTCTTTCCCTGACGGCAACTCGTCCTCTAATCCGAAGCCATAATCATCATCGATCATCGTTCACCTCAGTTCCGACCAACACGGATACGCCCGACAACACGGCTCAGGGTGTCATCAAACTCGGCCGAATTGCCAAGCACACGAATTCGTCCTTCCACGATCCCGTTAACCAGTTCGTCCTGGAGAAATTCCCGGCGATTGAGCCCCAGGCGATCCACAAACACATATTTACGCGAGGCAGAAATCTTGACGGCAAGCTTGAGCCGGACAGGGTCGTCATCCCGGGTTTCCTGGGTAAGCACAATCCAGCCACCGAGAGCGATACCTTCAACCTGTTTGGTGGCCACCAGCACGGCCTCTTTTCGCAAACGCTCCTGCTCCGCCTTCTCATTTGCCACCCGTTGGCGCTCAACCTCTTCACGCTCCCGTTCAAGTTCCTGCTGACGTGCGAGCTCTTCTTCCCGACGGCGCTGCTCGGCCGCTTCCCGTTCCTTTCGAAGCGCTTCGGCCCGGGCACGGGCTTCCTTGGCCGCCTTTTCCCGTTGTTCCAGCTGCCTGGCGCAGACTTTCGATAGCACTTCGAGGGTTTCTACAAGTACCTGACCGAAGGCCGTTGGTTCTGGAAGCGGCCTGAGCGCACCGCGGCCAAGCTCGGCGTGGAACTCGGCCCACGGCTGCAGTCCGAGTTTAACGCCGGCACCATTGGTCCAGAGCACTTCCCCGCTATCAGACAACAAAGCAAAGAAAAAACGTCGCTGTTCCCTTGCCCCTTCACCCTCTACAAACCACTGACCGACCAGAGGTTTGGCGTGGTCGGCCGAGACCGGCTCATTTGCCAGCCAGGTGCTGTCCCAGGAAAAATCTGAACCGGTGGCGAGCGCGGGCTCCAATTCTGGTGTCTCCCCTCGAATTCGAGCCACAATTACCGCCTGGATCTCGTGTAATGCCTGTTCAGGAGCATCCTCACCCAGAGCGCGAGTCCAGACTTCGCGGACACGGTCGCCGAGTTGTTCCCCGACGTGATACAACCGGTTACGATCCCGATCAGAAAGCTGGGGGTCGCCCACCCAGACCAGCCACTCCAGTAATTTGTTGGCGTGCCGATGCACTTCACTGTCCGCGCCTTCGGCCCAGACACTCTGTTTCAACACCTTGTGCCAGTCGGTCAGGATAAAGCGGGTAATGGCCGGCGGTAGCTGACGGCCCGTCAAGGCGCGGCCAATCAGAGCCCTGGCCACCTGATCTGACAAACGCTGGCGTGAAGCCCCCTGCTCGGTTTCCAACAACCGTTCCCGGAGCCGCGCCACCTGATCATCCCGCTTTCGGGTATCGGCAAGCCATTGGCTGCAGTAGTGCTCCAGCGGATCGCGGCTGCCGGCCTCAAAGCTGCCGGATACAGTAATAACCAGGCTATCAAGCTGATCCAGCAATACGCGGGATGATCGACCACCGGTATCACTCCAGCCACGCCATTCCTGAAGGTTATCAAGCCAGTCCAGAAGTACCCCGCTGAACACCTCCGCACCACACAGATCCAGTTGCCATGCCAGCCAGAACCGCAAGCGCGCTATGCGCCCCACCAGGGCGGCATGCAGGCCTGAGGTTTTCAGGAAGACATCCATGATCCGGTCGGAGAGGTAGGCCGCATTCACCTGTCGGACGGTCCACTCAATCTGAACCGAACGCAGCACTTTGGTTACCCGCTCATCCCGCTGTTCCGTCCAGCAGGACATCAATAAGGGACGCCAGTCCGGTTCCTGCTCCGGAGAAGACTTACTGGCGGGGTATGGCAGATCGGGCACCCGGATCCCGGACAGAACCTGGGTAATCCTTTCTGAAACCACCTTTCGGGAGGGAGCGACAGCCTGTGGTTTCGTTGATGAGGGCGACATCCGTTACCTGTTGTCCTGAAGCGTTGAGAAGCGTTGAAAAGGGCCTGCAAATAACGCAGTATAACCAACTCGCCGGGGTTTACTGCAACCTAGTATCCCACTCGCACTTATTATTCAATCATCCGGACAAAAGAATGAATATACCGGATGAGGTAACGACAAGATTCGGGGAAGCACAACAAGATGTCGGGTAAGAAACTGGAAAACCTGAACGTGGCCAGCCAGGAAACACTGATCACTCCTGAAGCACTGAAGCAAGAGATGCCACTGTCAGACAAGGCAGCCGAAACCGTTGCCAATGGTCGGCAAGCCATCTACGACATTATGGATGGCAAGGATCATCGTTTGTTCATTGTCGTAGGCCCCTGCTCGATTCACGATGTAGAAGCTGCCCGCGATTATGCCGCCCGACTGAAAAAGCTCGCCGATGAAGTCAGCGATACATTGTTGATCGTCATGCGCGTGTACTTCGAGAAGCCACGCACCACCGTAGGCTGGAAAGGCCTGATCAACGATCCGCACCTGAATGATACCTTTGATATCGAGCAGGGACTGCACATTGGTCGCCGCCTGCTGCTGGACATCAATGAGATGGGCCTTCCGGCCGCCACTGAAGCCCTGGACCCAATATCTCCCCAATACCTTCAGGACACCATAGCCTGGTCTGCTATCGGTGCCCGTACCACCGAGTCCCAGACTCACCGGGAAATGAGCAGCGGCCTGTCCATGGCCATCGGCTTCAAGAACGGCACCGATGGCAGCCTCGACGTTGCGGTAAACGCCATGAAGTCAGTCTCTCATCCCCACAGCTTCCTGGGCATCGACCAGCAGGGCAAAGTTGCCATTATTCGCACCAAGGGCAACAACTACGGCCACGTCGTGCTTCGTGGTGGTGGCGGCAAGCCAAACTACGACTCCGTCAGCGTAGCCTTGTGTGAACAGGCACTGGATAAGGCCAAGCTGCGCAAATCCATCATGGTGGATTGCAGCCACGCCAACTCCAGCAAGGATCCGGCTATTCAGCCTTTGGTAATGCAGGATGTGACTCACCAGATTCTGGAAGGCAATCAGTCTATCCAGAGCCTGATGGTGGAAAGCCACATTAACTGGGGTAGTCAGTCTATTCCGGAAAACCTGGCTGACCTGAAATACGGCGTATCCATTACCGACGCCTGTATCGACTGGGAAACCACCGAAAAAGCCATTCGCGACATGCGTGAGAAGCTGAAAGACGTTCTGCCTAAGCGGACCGCCTCTGCCTGAAGTCTGAAGCCGGGCCTCAGCGCCCGGCTTCTGCTCCAAGCCAGTCCAGACGGTTTCGAAGAGAAACCACATTGCCGATAATCACCAACGTCGGCGCCTGAGCCCCCTTCTCCTGAACCCGATCCACAATCGTTTCCAGAGTGCCGGTAATCACTTCCTGTTCCGGCGTGGTGCCGCGAGATACCAATGCCACAGGCATATCCGCCGGCATGCCGTGTGCCATCAGTTCCCGACTGATGATCGGTAAACCGACCAGGCCCATGTAAAACACCAGCGTCTGGTTATTCTGGACAAAATCCTTCCACGGCAGATCACAGGTGTCATTCTTCAGGTGCCCGGTAATAAACCGCACCGACTGGGCGTGATCCCGATGGGTCAGCGGAATACCGGCATAAGCAGCACAACCTGAGGCGGCAGTGATACCCGGCACAACCTGGAAACGGACGCCGGCCGAGGCCAGGGTTTCAATCTCCTCGCCACCACGGCCAAAGATGAACGGATCGCCGCCTTTAAGGCGTACCACCCGATAGCCTTCCCGGGCCAGATCCACCAACCGTTGATTGATCTGATCCTGCGGCAGCGTGTGGTTCGAACGTTGTTTGCCAACGTGGATCTTCTGGGCGTTTTCAGGAATAAGAGCCATGATTTCCGGGGAAACCAGGCGGTCGTACAACACCACCTCCGCCGACTGGATCAAACGCCAGGCTTTCAGGGTAAGCAGTTCCGGATCACCAGGGCCGGCACCGACCAAGGCAACTTCCCCGGCCGAGTTGTTGGGGTTATCCGTAACCGGGTTGGTCCGGTACCTTGCCGGTGCAGAGCCGACGGGTACGCCCTTTACTGGTGCATCCCTGGATTGATCATTCATTGAATACGCTCGACGCCTCCCATGTAGGGTTTGAGTACCTCGGGCACCAGAATACTACCGTCCGCCTGCTGATAGTTCTCCATCACCGCAATCATGGCGCGACCTACGGCCAGGCCGGAACCATTGAGGGTATGGACCGGTTCGGGCTTTCCAGTGTCCGGATTACGCCAGCGGGCTTGCATACGCCGTGCCTGAAAATCACGGGTGTTGGAACAGGAAGAAATCTCACGGTATTTACCCTGCCCCGGCAGCCAGACTTCCAGGTCGTAGGTTTTCGCGGCGGAAAAGCCCATGTCTCCGCCACAGAGGGTGACGACGCGGTAAGGCAGTTCGAGCAGTTGCAGGATCTTCTCGGCGTGTCCGGTCAGTTCCTCCAGCGCCTGCGTGGATTCATCCGGCCGAACGATGTGCACCAGCTCCACTTTGTCGAACTGATGCTGACGAATCATGCCCCGCACATCCCGGCCATAAGACCCTGCCTCACTCCGGAAACACGGCGTATGGCAAACCAGGAGCAACGGCAATTCAGCATCATCCAGAATGGTATCCGCAACCAGGTTCGTGGCCGGCACTTCCGCGGTAGGAATCAGGTACAGGGGATTGTCGCCGGCTGTGCGGAAAAGATCTTCTTCAAATTTCGGCAGCTGGCCCGTACCAAACAGAGTGTTGGCATTCACCAGATAAGGCACATAGGCCTCGGTGTAACCATGCTGCAGAGTATGCTGATCGAGCATGAACTGAGCCAGTGCACGGTGCAGGCGCGCCAGCTGTCCGCGCATAACAGCAAAACGGGAATGGGCCAGCTGAGTGGCCTTCTCAAAGTCCAGGCCTTTCAGCTGCTCACCCAGGGCCACGTGATCCTTAGGCTCAAAATCGAATTCACGGGGCGTACCCCAGACACGCGTCTCGACGTTGTCGTCTTCACTGGCGCCCGGTGGCACGTCGTCGTCGGGAAGGTTGGGAATACCGGCAAAGAAGGCATTCAGGGATTCCTGCACGGAACGCAGTTCGTCCTCGGCGTCACCACGTTGCTGCTTCAGGCTTTCGACTTCTTCCAGCAACGGTTTGATATCCTCACCGGCCGACTTGGCTTTGCCGATGGATTTCGACCGTTTGTTCTGCTCGCTCTGCAAGTTTTCCGTACGAACCTGAATGGCCCGGCGGCGTTCCTCAAGCTGCTCGAAGGTGGCAATATCAAACTCGAAATTCTTGATAGCCAGCCGACGGGCGATCTCTTCAGTCTGTGTACGGACACGTTTCGGATCGAGCATGTTGTTCCTGATTTCCGGTTAACGAATGAATGGTTATGCGGGCATTATACCTGCCGTGAATGCGCTGACCACCACCGGCCGGGCACAGGCAGGAAAATTGGCAAGGGATGGGGCTTAGTACCGCTTTTTGGGGCTGTTGGCATCCAGCGAGTCCAGTCGTTCGCGCTTCTCAGCCAGCTTGATTTCCAGCCCCCGCTGGACCGGTTGGTAATAGCGGCGCTGGTGGATCGCCTCCGGCAGGTAGGCTTCTCCTGCCGCATAGGCATCCGGCTCATCGTGGGCGTATCGGTACTCTTCTCCGTGCCCCATGCTTTTCAGCAATTTGGTGGGCGCATTACGCAGATGTACCGGAACTTCATAGTCCGGATCGCTGCGGATATCCGCGATGCATTGATTGTAAGCTTTGTAAACGGCATTGCTTTTGGGGGCAAGGGCCAGGTACGTAACGGCCTGCGCCAATGCCAGCTCACCCTCCGGGGAGCCCAGACGTTCCTGAGCATCCCAGGCCTGCAGGGTAATCTGGAGCGCCCTCGGGTCGGCATTACCGATGTCTTCACTGGCAATACGAACCAGGCGCCGGGCGACATACAGCGGGTCGCAACCTCCGTCGAGCATCCGGCACAACCAGTAAAGTGAACCGTCCGGGTTGGAGCCCCGCACCGATTTGTGCAGCGCCGAAATCTGGTCGTAGAAGACATCCCCACCTTTATCGAAACGGCGGAGACTGGTCTGCAGTACCTGTTCGAGAGTTTGAGCGGTAACCCGATTATTCCCGTCATCGTCCGGCTCAGCGAGGTCGGCGGCCACTTCCAGAATGTTCAGCGCTCGCCGGGCATCGCCACCGGACGCTTCCGCCATGGTCGCCAGCACCGACTCATCTACCCGAAGCTGGCCAGCGAAGCCCTGTTCGCTCTCAAGGGCACTGTCCAGCAACCGTCGTATATCCGCTGCCTCCAGGTTTTTCAGGACATAAACACGGGTACGGGACAGCAGGGCACTGTTCAGTTCGAAGGATGGGTTTTCGGTGGTTGCGCCCACGAAAATGAAGGTGCCATCTTCAATGTGCGGGAGGAATGCATCCTGCTGGCTCTTGTTGAACCGATGCACTTCATCCACGAACAAAAGCGTATCCCTGCCCTGGGACTGTTTACGGTTGCGGGCCCTTTCCACCACCTCGCGAATTTCCTTAACGCCACTGAGGACTGCAGAGATGGTTTCGAAGGAAAGGTCGCCGACATTGGCCAGCAGGCGAGCAAAGGTGGTTTTTCCGACTCCGGGCGGCCCCCAGAGAATCATGGAATGCAGCTGCCCCTGTTCCACGGCCCGGCGCAGAGGTTTGCCAGGGCCGACCAGATGAGCCTGGCCGACATAGCCTTCAAGAGAAGTCGGCCGCATACGAGCGGCCAGGGGCTGAAAGCCGGTCTCAGTCTGAAACAGGCTGTCCTGCATCAGGCACCATCCCGAATCACGTCAACCCCCTCCGGATAATCGAGGCGGAAGACACTGGAGTCGAGTGCCTGATTCAGTTCAATATGGTCGAAGCTGAGAATGCTCATCTGGGACAATGAATCCCGCATGCGCATTTCCTGCAGCTCTCCGTCATAGAAGCTCAGTCGCAGAGAGGTAAACAGAGAATCCTGGCTACGGGGTACCAGAGTGAACTCACGGGTGCTTTCGCCAAGATCCCGAACGCTCACTTCGTAACTCTCATCCAAGTTCTCTACTTCGCCGCTTAACAGCAGTGCCGGCGTGGTCTGAACCCGCTCATCAAGGGAGTGGACGGTTACCTGCTCCAGATCCGGATCGTAGACTTCGACTTTGTCGCCATCGCTGACAATAAACTGGGACAAGGGTGCACCGGTCTCCCAGTAGAACAAACCAGGGCGTTTGGCTTTGAGCGATCCACGGGTTTCCTGAACCTGACTGCCATTCTCGTTGACGACAATCTGTATGAAATCCGCCTGATAGGTCTCGTAGCCTTTCAGAATCGAGGTCAACTGCTCAGCCGCGCCCCGGGATGCCTGTACGCTCTCAGCCTGGGACAGGCCAGACCACGTTGCTGCCAGCATCAACAGGATTCCTGAAAACATTCTGATCATCTGATAACTCCTAGTCTCTGGGAGGCGGCGGTGCAAGAACTTCTCTGGCACCGTTGTGGCCCGCCGGGCTGACTACCCCCGAAGCTTCCATGGCATCCACCAGATTGGCGGCACGGTTGTAGCCGATCTTGAATTTACGCTGGACCGACGAAATCGATACCCGTCGGTTTTCGGTAACAAAGGCGACAGCTTCGTCAAACAGGGCGTCGCCCTCTTCGCCACCACCGGCGCCGCCCTCGCTGAGCGTGGGCACACCAGGAAGGTGCTCACCCTCGGCGCCATTCAGTACATCATCCACGTACTCCGGCTCACCCCGGGCTTTCCAGGCACTGACGACGCGGTGAACTTCGTCATCATCGACAAAGGCCCCGTGCACCCGCACCGGTAAACCGGAACCAGGTGGTAGATAAAGCATGTCGCCATGGCCCAGCAACTGCTCTGCGCCGCCCTGGTCGAGAACGGTGCGGGAGTCGATCTTGGAGGACACCTGGAACGACATCCGGGTGGGAATGTTCGCCTTGATCAGGCCGGTAATCACATCAACGGAGGGCCGCTGGGTTGCCAGAACCAGGTGGATGCCAGCCGCCCGTGCCTTCTGGGCAATCCGGGCAATCAATTCTTCCACTTTCTTGCCGACAATCATCATCATGTCGGCAAATTCATCGATCACCACCACAATAAACGGCAGTGTATCCAGCTCAGGGCGTTCCTGCTCATCATTGGCAAGGTATTCATCCGGCTTCCAGAGTGGATCCAGCAGCGGCTCTCCCTCCGCCCGGGCATCTTTCACCTTCTTGTTGTAGCCGGCAATATTTCGAACCCCCAGGCTGGCCATCAGCCGGTAGCGGCGCTCCATCTCGGCCACACACCAACGCAGGGCATTGGCGGCCTCTTTCATGTCCGTGACCACTGGCGCCAACAGATGCGGGATCCCGTCGTAAATGCTCAGCTCAAGCATCTTCGGGTCAACCATGATGAACCGGACCTCGTCCGGAGTGGCCTTCAGCAACATGCTCAACAACATGGCGTTCACCCCCACCGACTTACCGGAACCGGTGGTGCCGGCGACCAGCAGGTGGGGCATCTTGGCCAGGTTGGCAACCATGGGGTTGCCCCCAATATCATTCCCCAGAGCCAATGTCAGTGGAGAGGAGGATTCGGTGAACACTTTTGCACCCAGCACTTCGCTCAGGCGTACAATTTCACGCTCCTCGTTGGGAATCTCGATGCCGACCACGGATTTGCCCGGAATCACCTCGACCACCCGCACACTGAGCACGGCCAGGGATCGGGCCAGGTCTTTTGCCAGGTTGGAGATCTTGCTGACCTTGACCCCGGGCGCCGGTTTGATCTCGAAGCGGGTAATCACGGGGCCGGGATTAACCTCGACTACCTCAACTGACACCCCGAAATCGCTTAGCTTCTCTTCGAGCAAACGGGACATGTGCTCCAGAGACTCTTCCGAATAACCTCTTTCTTTGTGCTCCTCGGGAGGGTCCAGCAATGAAATCGGCGGAATCGGGCTTTCAATGTCTTCGAGCAGAGAGCCCTGGCGGTCATCACCCTTTTTCGGCGCACCGCCCTGCTCTTCTTTCTTGAACGGCGATATTTTCAGGGAACGGGCTTTTGCCTTTTCAGCCGGGGGAGGCGATGGCTCTGCCTTTACATCCCGAGAGCTGAAACTCTCCAGGTGCTCTGGTTCCGCTATGGATGCAGGCAGCCCTTCGATAGCCGGCTCTTTCCGTTCGCGCTGGGGCTCCCGAGCCCTGGTATCCTCCGCGGGTTTTGCACGACGACCAAATATCCGCTGCCACCAGCTCTGCTGGCCTGACTTTCGGTCATTTTTACCCTTCTCGCGAGCCCGTACTTTGTCACGCACAACCGGGGGTTCCGGTTCCGGCTTTGGTGCTTCCACCCTGGCTGCCGAGGTTCCCTGGCCGGCGGTCTTTTCAGCCTTCTTCCCTGCCCCGGCGAATAGCGATTTGGCGGCCAGGGCAAACTTCAGGGTCAAGCCGCCCACCTGATCCATCAACCGGAACCAGGACAGGCCGATAGTCACCGTCAGGGCAAAGAGAAAAATGGCAATCAGCAGCAACGTGGTCGCCGGAAGATTAAAAAACCGCACCATGGCTTCAGACACCGCAGTACCCAAAACGCCGCCAGAGGAGGCGCCCAAGCCAAATACGGAGTAGAGAGAAAGCAGGCTGGTGGCAGACAGCAGTATAAGAACAAAACCGCCAAAGCGGACCATGAACAGCGGCCAGTGCATATCCAGCGGTTGATGCCGGCGACGAATCAGCATGATGGCGTAACCGGCAACCATCACGGGAAACAGCCAGGACACATGGCCAAAGAAATCCATGAACAGGCTCGCCAGCCAGGCACCGGTGCGACCTGCGTAATTCTGAACACGGATATCGTGGCCAATGCTGGCCCAGCCAGGGTCAGCCGGATTGAAGGTAAACAGGGCCATGGCGAGATAGATGCACAGCACAATCAACGCAATGACCGCGCCTTCCCTGGCCCCCTGAGCCATCAGGCGACGAAATCGCTTCTGCTTGTCGGTCAGTTCTGTGGCTACTGCTTTCTTCGCTTTCGCGGATTCCGCCATGAATGCTCAAACCGTCCGGTTGTTAATCTTTCAACGCCTGGAAACCTCTGTCCAGATCGGTTTTCAGATCCTTGATGGATTCGATACCGACTGACAGGCGAATCAGGTTCTCGGTAATGCCTGCCCTCGCCTTGTCCTCGGGAGAGAGGCGTCCATGAGTGGTTGTCGCCGGATGAGTGATGGTGGTTTTCACATCCCCCAGATTGGCGGTGATGGAAATCATCCGGGTCGCGTCAATAAACTTCCACGCCTGTTCCCGGCCACCCCTTACCAGGAAGGAGAGCACGCCACCAAAGCCGTCCTGCTGTTTTTTCGCCAGCTCGTGCTGCGGATGGCTCCGCAAGCCTGCATAGTAAACTTTCTCCACACAGTCCTGCTGTTCCAGCCACAACGCCAACTCTAACGCATTGTCACAATGGGCGCGCATACGAATCGGTAAGGTTTCCAGGCCCTTCTGGAACACCCAGGCATTGAACGGACTCATCGTCGGGCCGGCGGAACGGAGGAAACCATAAATCTCGTCCAGGTATCTCGCCGGCCCAACCACCACGCCACCGACACAACGGCCCTGGCCGTCGAGATACTTGGTGGCTGAATGAATAACGATGTCGGCGCCCTGCTCCAGTGGCCGCTGCAGCACGGGTGTGCAGAAGCAGTTGTCGACCACCAGCAAAGCATCGTTTTCACGGGCGATGGCCGACAAGGCCGCAAGATCCGCCACTTCACACAACGGATTGGACGGGGTTTCCAAAAACAGCATCCGGGTGGCGGGGCGAACCTCAGCCTTCCACTCATCGGTGTTCGTCAGGCTCACAAAGCTGGTTTCCACGCCAAACCGGGCCATGTACTTCTGAAACAGTACGTTGGTCGTCCCAAACACACCTCGGGAACAGATCACATGGTCGCCGGACTTCAGCAGAGACATGCAGGTGCTGAGAATGGCAGCCATACCTGAAGCAGTCGCAACACCACGCTCTCCCCCCTCCATGGCAGCAATTCTGGCTTCAAATGCCTGAACCGTCGGGTTGGTAAACCGGGAGTAGATATTACCGGGCTCTTCACCGCCAAAACGGGCAGCCGCCTGGGCCGCGCTACCATAGACGAAGCTGGAGGTCGGGAAGATTGCATCGCTGTGTTCGAGCTGCCCGGTACGAATCTGCCCTGCCCGCACGGCCAGGGTATCGACCGACATGCCTTCCAGGTCCGATTCGGGAATCCAAACGTGTTCTTCTCGGCCGAACGTCATGACAGTCTCCTGGCGTAATTGCGGGTGTCAGTCTTCATCATTGTGCAGGTCAATAATGGCGTTGTCGTCATTCGCGACCTGACTGGTTGAGCGCTTCTCATCCTTGCGAAGATCTTCCAGCCTGGTCAGGTAAGCTTCATCCACGTCGCCGGTAATGTAATCCCCGGTGAACACCGAGCATTCCCAACCGTCGATGTCTTCATTGACATCGTTGACACAGGAAATCAGGTCATCCAGGTCCTGATACACCAACCAGTCGGCGCCGATCAGATCCCGAACCTCTTCCACCGTGCGGTCATGGGCAATCAGTTCGCTGGCAGAAGGCATGTCGATGCCGTACACATTGGGATAGCGCACGGGGGGCGCAGCCGACGCGAAATAGACATTACGTGCTCCGGCATCCCGGGCCATCTGCACAATTTCCTTACAGGTAGTGCCCCGTACGATGGAATCGTCCACCAGCATGACGTTCTTGCCACGGAATTCCAGGTCAATCGGGTTGAGCTTCTGGCGTACCGATTTCTTACGCATTTTCTGGCCGGGCATGATAAAGGTACGGCCAATGTACCGATTCTTGATAAAGCCTTCGCGATACTTCACGCCCAACTGATGGGCCATTTGCATGGCGGACGTACGACTGGTGTCCGGAATGGGAATGACTACGTCGATATCGTGGTCGGGCCGCTCGCGCAGGACCTTGTCTGCCAGCACCTCGCCCATCCGGAGCCGGGCCTTGTAACAGGAAACGCCGTCCATGATCGAGTCCGGACGGGCAAAATAGACATGCTCAAAAATACACGGATAGAGCTTGGGTGATTCGGCGCACTGTTCTGAATACAAGGTGCCATCGGTTTCAATATAGACAGCCTCGCCCGGAGCAATGTCACGAACGATGCTGAAACCGGCAGCATTGAGGGCGACGCTTTCCGACGCGATCATGTATTCCTTCTGGCCCTCTTCATTTTCCCGGACACCGTAGCAGGCGGGCCGGATACCGTTCGGGTCCCGGAAACCGACGATGCCATAACCGGTGATCATGGCGATAACAGCATAGGCACCTTTGCAACGCTTGTGCACTGCGCGCACAGCGGAAAAGATCTCGTCCTTGGTGGGGTTCAGCTTACCCAGTTTCTGCAGTTCGTGGGCGAACACGTTCAGCAGAACTTCAGAATCCGAGTTGGTGTTGATGTGGCGCAGATCGGTTCGGAACAGATCGCTGCTCAGCTCATCGGCATTGGTCAGGTTCCCGTTGTGCGCCAAGGTAATGCCGTAGGGGCTGTTCACATAGAAAGGCTGGGCCTCCGCTGAACTGGAGCTACCCGCCGTGGGATAACGCACATGCCCGATGCCCACGTTACCCACCAACCGGCGCATATGGCGAGTATGGAAAACATCCCGCACCAGTCCATTGTCTTTACGCAAAAAGAATCGGTTGTCCTGGAAGGTAACAATACCCGCCGCATCCTGGCCACGGTGCTGAAGAACAGTCAGTGCATCATAAAGAAGCTGATTGACGTTGGAAGTACTGACGATACCGACAATGCCGCACATGGCTGGATATATCTCCGAGTGTTAAAACTGAATGTTAACGGGATGCAGACGCGGGTTCCACGCCTTCAGGTTCTGCGGACGCCTCCGGGGCTGTCTGAGCGCCCTGCTCCGGACCGAGGAAGCGGGCAAATTCGTCGCCGAGCGTGCGCCTGGACCAATCCTCAACTACCGCAAGGCGTTCAATCATGACCGACGTTCTCCACCAGGTATCCTCGGCCAGCGGCGTGTAGCGCGTGAAGGCAATGGCGACAATCACAACCACAACCCCTCTGAGAAGACCAAACCCCATGCCGAGTACCCTGTCCGTTGCTGACAGGCCGGTCGCACGCACCAGGTGGCCGATCATATTGTTGATGATCGCGCCAACGATCAGGGTGCCAAAGAAAAGGATGGCAAACGCTGCAATCAACCGCACCAGCGGTGTTTCCACCGTGGACTCCAGAAGAGATTGCATCTGGGGGTGAAACGTCCGGGCGATGATAAATGCACCAACCCAGGTAACCAGCGACAGCGCTTCACGGACGAAGCCCCGCTTCAGACTGATAAGCGTGGAGACGGCAATGAGGGCAATGATGACCCAGTCTATCCAGATCAGCGCTTCCATGGAAAACCCGGTGGAGAAAACGAAAGGCGGATTCTAACAGGAAACCGGGTGACACCAAACTGCCGAAGCCAGATTAAATCCGGCAACGGCCAGTTATTTGTCGCCGGTGGTGACCAGGCTGTTCAAGCCGAAGGCTTTATCAAGGGCCGCCTTGGCTTTCTGGGCATCGTCTTTGTTGACGAACGGGCCGCTGAATACCCGGGTCAGGGTGCTATCGCCGCGATCAACCTGTTGCAGGTGGGCGCCGTACCCCATGTCGAGAACCTTGTCCCGCAAACGCCGGGCGTTGTCCTGGTTACCAAAACTGCCAAGCTGCACCACCCACGCACCTTCAAGTGAACCGGTAAACTCGGCCTTATCGCCAGGTTCTGCAGCGCCTGCGGAGGCAGCATCTTGTTTTTCGGCTGGCGCCGCAGGCTCCGGCTCAGCGGAGGATTCTGCCGGTACTGGTTCCACCTGTTGGGAATTTGGCTCCGGGGCGGGCTCCTCCTCGGCAACAGCGTTTTCCTCGATGATCCGGAAACCGGCCGCCGGCTCGTCGTTAACGGGCGGCGCGGAACTCCTGGGTGCCTCTGCGCCGACGGTCTCGTTATCCGGATACTGAGATTCAGGCATCTCAACTTCGGGGAACGGAGGTTCCTCGGGAATGGTGATGGGGGTTGACTGTCTTTGGGAATGGGGCTCGTCAAAAATCATCGGCACGAAAATAACCGCGAGTGAAACCAGCACCAGTGCGCCAATGATCCGCTGCTTCAGTCCATCCACCTGAGAGGGCTCCCGTTAACAACCTGTTTGATCACGATACTAACCGGCCACTCGCCAGAACTCAAAGCTTCCCAGGGGCCTATGGACAAACTTTAAGACGCTTCCGAAGCCGGCAGAAGCTCTTCCCTGGCCAGAGCAACCGTGAAGAACGAACCGAACACCACGACCCGATCACCGGACACTACCTCGCCCATGGCCGCTGCGAGAGCCTCAGACACAGAATCAAAAACGCCGGGCGTTCCCTGAAATGGCACGCTTGCGATACGCCTCATCAGGCTGTCGGAATCAAGCCCTCTGGCAACATTCAGGCCCGCCAGGTACCACTGATCAACGACGGACGACATGGCACCGACCACACCCTCCACGTCCTTGTCTCCCAACGCGCCGTACACAGCCAGGATACGCCCGTGGCCATCACCATCACATCGAAGGTTACGGAGGTTGTCAGCGAGCCAGGCAGCAGCATGGGGGTTGTGACCAACGTCTATAATGACATCCGGATCGTGATGAATGGTTTCAAACCGGCCTGGAACCCGCACGCTATGTATCGCATGCTGAAGGCTTTCCAGTGAAAGCTCCGGTACGAGTTGCCGGGAAAGCACCGCCGCAGCCGCGACACTCTGGACAGGCAAGGGGCCGGCCGGCAACTCGACCCGCTCGTCGCCGATAGTGAGCAAAACCTGTCCGGGAGCGCCAGGCGCAAGCGTATAATCACGGCCGGTGAGCTTCAGCGCCACCTTCTGCGCCGCGGCCTGTTGAAGGACCGAGGATGGAGGATTTGGATCCGCACAAACGGCGGGTATACCCGGCCTGAGGATCCCCGCTTTTTCAAAACCAATGACTTCCCGGTTATCCCCCAGAAAACCAATATGATCGATATCTACTGACGTGATCACCGCGTAGTCCGGGTCCAGCACGTTGACTGCATCCAGGCGACCTCCCAACCCGACTTCCAGCACCCAATTCTCAACGCCGGCGTCTGCAAATGCGACAAAAGCGGCCAGCGTTCCGAATTCAAAATAGGTCAGAGTCACCCCGCGGCGAGCCGCCTCCACCCGCTCGAAGGCGGTCACCAGGGTCGCATCGGAAATCTCCTGGCCACCAATCCGAACCCGCTCGTTATAGCGGAACAGATGGGGGGACATATAAGCCCCGGTGCTCCTGCCGGCTGCCAGCAAAATCGACTCAAGTGCCGTAACCGTGGTGCCTTTGCCATTGGTCCCTGCCACGGTAATGATGCGAGCCTGAGGCTTGCGCGGGAACAACCGCCGCAGAACCACCAGTACCCGGTCCAGGCCGAGATCTATTTCTGTGGGATGAATGGCTTCGAGCCAGTGCAGCCATTCTTGAACAGACGCCCCGAGGGCCGGAGGCCCAACGGGGGCTGAGGAGGATTCAGTGCCCTTCTGGTTCATCAACGTCCGGCTTTTCAGTAACTTCAAATTCGATGGGGGCTTCGGTGCCGGGCTTTTCCTGGGCAGTAAACTTGGCCAACAGATGGGCGATGCGCTCACGCATCTGATGACGATGCAGAATCATATCAATCGCACCATGTTCCAGCAGAAATTCGCTGCGCTGGAAACCTTCCGGCAGTTTCTCGCGCACGGTTTGCTCGATAACCCGTGGGCCCGCGAAACCGATCAGAGCGTAAGGTTCAGCAATATTGAGGTCACCCAGCATAGCGAGGCTGGCCGATACACCACCAAAGACCGGATCGGTCATCACTGAAATGTATGGTATGCCTTCCTGCTTGAGCTTCTCCAACACCGCCGCGGTCTTGGCCATCTGCATCAATGACAGGATGGCTTCCTGCATGCGGGCACCGCCACTGGCGGAAAAGCAGACCAAGGGAATCCGGTGCTCAAGAGCCACATTCGCTGCCTGGACAAACTTCTCGCCAACCACCTGACCCATCGAACCGCCCAGGAAGTTGAACTCGAACGCGCAGGCAACCAAAGGGACACCCATGGTTGTGCCACGCATGGCAATCAGCGCATCTTTTTCGCCGGTCGCTTTCTGCGCCGCCGCGAGTCGGTCCTTGTAGCGCTTGCTGTCTTTGAACTTCAGCCGATCTGACGGTTCGAGGTGAGCTGCCAGCTCCTCACGCCCGTCTTTGTCCAGAAAGATATCCAGTCGACGACGTGCAGACACCCGCAGATGGTGATTACACTTGGGGCAAACGTCCAGGTTCTTCTCGAGCTCCGGCTTGTACAGGAATGCGCCGCATTTGGGGCATTTCTTCCATAACCCTTCCGGCACTCCGGTACGTTGCCGTGATTCCGAGCGAATCTTGCTCGGCATGATTTTGTCCAGCCAGTTACTCATGCTCTCGTCCTGTCCTTTGATGCCTGGATAATGCCCGCTCAGTGAGCGAGGCTGTCCAGCGCTTCGCGCATCGGGTGCAGCAGATCCGTCAGTGCGTTACGCAAAGCGTCAGGATCTGTCTGATGTCGGGCTATTGTATCGACCAGAACACTGCCAACAATTACACCATCGGATACTCTGCCTACTGCAGCGGCAGTTTCCGCATCCCTGATACCAAAGCCCACACCCACCGGTAACGCCGTGAGCTCGTGCACGTGGGCCACTTTCTTCGCGACTTCATCAACATCAATGGTTGCGGACCCGGTCACGCCCTTGATAGAAACATAGTACACATAGCCGGATGAGTGCTCACTGATCGCCTTGATCCGGTCATCCGTGGTTGTCGGCGCCAAAAGGAAAACCGGATCCAGATGGCGGTCGGCAAACAGCGGTGCTACCTGATCAGCCTCTTCGGGAGGCAGGTCAACCGTCAGAACGCCATCGACACCTGCGTCCGCTGCCGCATCTGCAAACGCTTCATAGCCCATGGCCTCCATCGGGTTCAGATAACCCATCAGCACCACCGGGGTATCCGGATCGGTCTTGCGGAACTCCTTGACCATCGCCATCACCTGACGCAGCGACGTACCGTGCTTGAGCGCCCTTTCACAGGCCAGCTGAATCACCGGACCATCAGCCATCGGGTCCGAGAACGGCACGCCCAGCTCGATAATATCAGCACCGGCAGAGACCAGGGTATGCATCAGGCTGACCGTCTGATCCGGATGTGGATCGCCCGCTGTAATATAGGGAATCAGCGCCTTGCGGCCCTGCTCTTTCAATGTTTTCAATACGCCTTCAATTCGGCTCATGCCTGCTCCTGATACCTTCAGATCTCAATGCCATCAAGCTGGGCAATGGTGTGAATATCCTTGTCGCCGCGACCAGAGATGTTGATAACCAGCATTTGGTCCTTGTCCATGGTGGCGGCAAGCTTCACGCCATAAGCCACAGCGTGGGCGGTTTCCAGCGCCGGCATGATACCCTCAACCCGCGTCAGTTTACGGAAGCCATCCAGGGCCTCGTCATCAGTCACCGACACGTAATTGGCGCGGCCAATGTCTTTCAACCAGGCATGTTCGGGCCCCACTCCGGGATAGTCCAGACCAGCACTAACGGAATGTGTTCCGGCGATCTGGCCATTCTCATCTTCCATCAGGTAGGTCCGGTTACCATGCAGCACACCGGGGCGGCCGGCACAAAGCGGAGCCGCATGTTGTCCGGTTTCAATACCCAGACCACCGGCTTCAACACCATAAAGCTCCACGGACTCATCCGCCAGGAACGGATAGAACATACCAATGGCGTTAGAACCGCCACCGACGCAGGCCACCAGTGCGTCCGGCAGTTTACCCACTTTTTCCATGGCCTGTTTACGGATTTCTCGCCCAATCACCGACTGGAAATCACGCACCAGTAAAGGATAGGGATGCGGCCCTGCCACAGTGCCGATGATGTAGAAAGTATCATCCACATTCGCGACCCAGTCGCGCATGGCATCATTCATGGCATCCTTAAGGGTTTTCGTACCGCTCTGAACGGCATGGACGGTCGCGCCCAGCAGTTTCATGCGGTACACGTTCAGGGACTGACGCTTGACGTCTTCTGCCCCCATGAATACGTGACATTCAAGGCCCAGACGGGCACAAACCGTGGCGGTGGCTACACCATGTTGACCGGCGCCAGTTTCTGCAATGATGCGCTTCTTGCCCAGAAAACTGGCCAGCAGGGCCTGGCCAATGGTGTTATTCACCTTATGGGCACCGGTGTGGTTGAGGTCTTCGCGCTTGAGCCAGATTTGTGCGCCACCGGCTTCCCGAGTCAGGCGCTCTGCGAAATACAGCGGGCTGGGACGGCCAACATAATCGGCGAGGTCATTATCAAAAGTCGCCTGGAATTCCGGATCCTCCTTCAACCGAAGGTACTCCTTTTCCAGGGTCATCAGAGAATCCATCAGGGTTTCTGAAACAAACCGTCCACCAAAGGCACCGAAGTGACCTCTCGCATCAGGAAGCGCCTTCAACATTTCTTCAGTCAGTTTTACAGACACGGTGAACCTCTTTGAAAAATTGAGACAATTTGGTGGCGTCTTTCTTACCCTTGCTCTCTTCCACCCCACCGCTGACGTCAACAGCCCAGGGGCGTACCTGCTCAATCGCGCGGGCTACGTTATCAGATGACAACCCACCGGCCAATATCAGGGGCAAGGGCCTGCTTTCAGGAATCAGTGACCAGTTGAACGACTGGCCGGTACCGCCATAGCGGTTTGGATCCCAGGCGTCCACCAACAAACCGGAAGCCTGATGATAATCGGCAAACGCCTGTTCGATCTGTCCGGGCTCACGCACCCTGACGGCCTTGATCCAGCGCCGGCCAAAAGACTGGCAGAACTCCGGACTCTCATCGCCATGGAACTGCAGGAGATCCAGTGGCACAGCATCCAGAACGGCTTCGACATAATCCCGCTCAGGATTCACGAACAGTCCAGTAACCGCCACGAACGCAGGAACCTTGGCGGCCAGGATTCGGGCCTGCTCCAGATCGACCGCTCTAGGGCTCGGCGCATAAAACACCAGACCTATGGCATCGGCGCCACAGGCTACCGCGGCTTCCACATCCTGCGGGCGCGTCAGGCCACATATTTTTACGCGGGCTGTCATGCAGGAGCCTTTCCCTGTTTCGGGTGTATGTGAGTTGGTGTGATCGGCGCGTTGCTGGCCGGGTCAAACCAGGGAGTAACGAACGCCGGTCCACACAATGCCTTGGGAATCCCGAAGGACTCAGGATAACCGACATCCACCAGGTAGAGCCCGTAAGGAGGGGCGGTCACACCGGCAAGTTTGCGATCACGGCGTTCCAGAATATCACCAATCCAGCCTTCAGGCTGCTGACCATTACCAACCGCCATCAAGGCACCGGCAATATTGCGTACCATATGATGAAGAAAGGCGTTGGCCTGCACATCTATTACGACAAACTCTCCGCATCGGGTTACCGAAATCTGCTCCAGAAACCGAACCGGAGTCCGGGACTGGCAACCGGCAGCGCGAAATGAGGAGAAGTCATGCTCGCCGACCAGTGCCTGGGCTGCACGATGCATTCTTTCGGCATCCAACGGACGAAAGGTCCAGGACACCTGTCCACGCTGGATCCCCGGGCGCACCGGATGATTGTAGATCACATACCGGTAACGTCGGTAAATCGCGGAAAACCTGGCGTGAAAATCGCCCTGACCGTTCCCTGCCCAGTGCACAGAAATGTCATCAGGTAATGCCGTGTTCATTCCCATGACCCAGGAACGAAGGTTTCGAACCGATGGCGTGTCAAAATGGGCTACCTGAAAACTGGCATGCACGCCGGCGTCGGTGCGGCCTGCACACACCAGGTCGACCGGATGGTCGGCAACGCGGGCCGCGGCCCGGGAAAGTTCTGCCTCCACCGAACGCACGCCACTCTTCTGCAATTGCCAGCCATGAAAGGCCTGACCGTCGTACTCAAAGATGATGGCAACCCGTCCATTACCAATGGCGTTATCTGTGGTGAGAGGCTGAGGCGTGAGGAACAAGTGCTGACCCGATTGCTGTCCACTGAAAAAGCAAAACGCCGGCTCAATGGCCGGCGCTTGCCGCGGTTAGTTGATTATAACGAATCAGGAGAGATTTTTAAGAAGCTCTTGTGCTTCTGCCTTCTGTTCTTCGTTACCCTCAAGAGCAACTTCCTCCAGAATATCCCTGGCACCGTCGCTGTCACCCATTTCGATGTAGGCCCGTGCCAGATCAAGTTTGGTGGCGGCTTCATCGGTACCGGCGAGGAAATCAAAGTCATCCTCGTCGTCCAGAGCGCTCTCATCAATATCCAACCCGCTATCACTGCGAGTGGAGCCTTCATCGAGTGAGTCTGACGCCACAGGCACTACTTCGTCCTCCAGCTCTTCAGGAGCCGGTTCGGCCTCAGCAACCTCTTCTGTCTGCTCCGCCAGCTCTTCCGGATTCTGCTGGTCAACGCCCGGCTCATCAGCCTCGGATTCGCTGAGCGCATCTTCCAGCCCAAGCTCATCTTCCAGGGATGGTTCGTCTTCCTGAGGACCTGCAGGCTCTCCGTTATCAGAGAACTCTTCCATCAGCGCCAGATCTTCATCAGACACATCCAGCTCCAGGTCATCCAGATCAGATTCGCCGAGCTCCAGTTCAGAGGGGTCTTCATCCTCGCCGGCAACCTTATCCAGCTCCGCATCAAGCTCGTCCAGGAAGGACTCGTCAAGCGAATCAGACTCCAGGTCCAGATCCGATACCTCGGTGTCCTCCGGCTTAACTGGCTCTTCTTCCGTCGACTCAAGGTCGTCATCAAGATCGAAGCCCAGCTCAAGATCGTCTTCCTGATCCGAACCGGTACCAGACAGATCCGCCTCAACCGGCGCCGCTTCATCGGCTTCGAAGGAGGGCCCATCTGAACCGGCGAGTGCGTCGTCTTCAAAGGCCGACTCGAAATCCAGACTGAAGTCCTCTTCTTTGGATTCGGAAGTCCCGGCTGCCTCATCCAGACCGGAATCCAGATCAAGTGAAGCGTAATCCGTTTCGGTGGCGGACTCGTCTTCAGACTCCGGTTCTTCACCAATGCCGGACAGATCGTACTCAATCATGTCATCCCGGCCATCGGATTCTTTGCTGACATCGGATTCCAGCTCACCGAACTCGTTTTCATCAGCGGGCTCTGAAGTGGCTTCAAATTCGTCAGCTTTCAGCTCGTCAGAGATATCCCAGTCATCCGAAGCCTGCTCGGTGGCCGGCTCTTGCTCTGGCTGACTGCCGAACGAATCCGAGCGCAGTTGGGATTCAAGGTCGTCGATGCTGGGCATCGCTTCAGCTTCAGCAAGGCGCTCCCGGAGGGATTCAGCTTCCTGGATAGCTGCCTCATCATCCAGCGCTTCAACTTCACGGTACTGCTTTTCAAACGCGTCGCGGTCCTGATTGTCCGCATACACAGACAACAGCTTCAGGCGCAGATCAGTACGGCTGGGCTCACGTGAAATGGCGTTCTCGAGCACCTGGGCTGCCTGATCGTGACGACCGTAAGCAACATAGGTTTCTGCTTCGGCAATGGCATCACCGGCTTCCGCTTCTGCCTCATCCTCATCTTCGAGACTGAGGTCGAACGAATCACCGCCTTCACCTTCATCACTGTTCAACTGGTCGTAGAACTCTTTCTCTCGATTGGCGTTGCGTCGTGCCACGAGCAGCAACAAGAGAAGCAGAAGGATCAGACCACCACCAAGTGCAATCTGATACATCGGGTTGTTCAGGATGCCGTCAATAATATTACCCGGAAACGCCTTCTCAGGGGCCGTTACTGGCTGCTGCGGCTTTGGCTGCTGGGCCTGGGGGACGGCCGCTGGGTCAGGTTCAGATGATGATTCCTGCTCGGTAACGGCAGGCTGCTCTGCCACCACCTCATCCGCAGCGCCCGCGTCGACATCACCACCAAACGGCTCTTCACCTGCAATATCGGCTTCGTCCGGAGCCATGGCGCTATCTTCTTCCGCCATCGCTGTGTCGGCCGATTCACCATCAGCGGCTTCATCAACCTGGCCGTCTGCTACCGGTTCTTCTCCGGTGCCGGCACCCAGATCACCTTCTACAGGTGCTGTCGCCGGGTCAGCGTCAGACTCGGTCACGCCAGTGTCGGTCGGGGCCGGAGACTCTTCTTCCGACACCATACCCTGCATATCCGCAAGCTGGCTGTTCTTCAGTTCCAGCAACCGCTGCAGGGTCTCAACCTGGTCCTGTAGATCCTGGACACGGGTATTGAGTTCGTCATTTTCGCGTTTTGCGGCCTCCAGCTCTTCCATCGCAACTGCGGAACCGGCATCAACACCGCCCGGCAGATCGCCGTCACCACCGGCAGAACCACCGTCTTCGGTAGACCGGGATTCCGATTCATCGGCAACCAGCAGGCGCAACTCATCACCCGCTGCCGCCTGAGTAGCACCCTGTCCTGCCGCAGCCTGGGCGGTATCCGTTGCATCAACGGTTCTCGGAGACTGGAATTCCTGGTTCTGCTGTGCAACTACCCGATTGGCTTCAGCGCGGCTACGGCTCCGAATCTGATCGAGGGAAGGAATCCGCAACACCTCACCACGCTTCAGGCGGTTAATATTCCCACCAATGAACGCGTTAGGATTCTGATCCTGAATCGCGAGCATAACCTGCTGCATGGAAACCGAACCATCCGGACGTACCTGCTGGGCAATGGTCCAGAGTGTGTCGGAGGGCCCTGTCGGACCAAACGTATCTGCCTGATAGCCCCGCGACATGGAGCCTTCTGCTGCCGCCTGACGGCGAACAGATTCCTGGCTGCGCGCCGGCTGCTGTCGGGTGGCTGTCGTGGCCGGAGCACTGACTTGCTCCTCAATACCAGATTCCTCGGCGTAGACCGGAGGATCGACCAGCACGGCATATTCCCGCATCAGGCGACCATTGGGCCAGGTCAGCTCGAGCAGAAAATTCAGATACGGCTCGCGTACTGGCGCCCGGGAGGAAACATTGATGGCCAGGTTGCCATCCGTCCCGGTAACCACTTCAAACCTTAATTGACTCAGAAACTGGTGGCGGTCCAGGCCGACGCGCTCATAGGCGGCCTCCGGTGCCACATTGACGAACACTTCACCGGGATCAACACCGCGACTCTGATTCAGTGATATTTCTGCATCCAGTGGCTCATTCAGCCAGGACTGGAGCTCAATTTCTCCAAGTCCAAGCGCCTGAGCCATTCCAGAGCCGAGCCCTCCCGCCAGCGCCAGGGCAACCGCAAGCTTGCGTACCTTCATGCTTATTCCTTTCCAGTCTCCGTTATTCTTTACTGCCGTATCTCAACAGAATCGGACGAGGTTGGATGACTTTCGCCTTGTTATTTCTCGTTTTTATATCGCAATTATACCGTTCGGTTTGGCAAGTATTGTTGATAAAACCCGTTTTATCAATCAATCAGCTGCAATCCTTGCACCGTTTTTTTATCTATCGGGCGGAACTCCTTAGCGCCCTTGAAAATAACAGGGGCGGACGCTGAAATCAGCCTCCGCCCCTGACCGGCTTGCAAAAAACCGGACACAGTTGGCATTAATTACCGCTGTGTAACACTTTTTAACGTTCCTGAAGGATTCGCAGCATCCGACGCAGCGGTTCTGCGGCACCCCACAGCAACTGGTCACCCACCGTGAAAGCGGAAATATACTCCGGCCCCATGGACAACTTGCGAATACGACCAATCGGAATACTCAACGTGCCGGTCACTTTCGCCGGAGTGAGCTCCTGCATGGTGGCATCGCGATCGTTGGGAATGACTTTCACCCAGTCGTTTGCCTTGGCCAGAATGCCTTCGATTTCGGAAACCGACAGATCTTTCTTCAGCTTGATGGTCAGAGCCTGACTGTGAGAGCGCATGGCGCCAATCCGCACGCAGATACCATCAATAGGAATCGGGTTGTCACTACGACCCAGAATCTTGTTGGTCTCGACGCCCGCTTTCCACTCTTCCTTGCTCATGCCGTTATCGAGCTGCTTGTCGATGAACGGAATCAGACTACCTGCCAACGGCACACCGAAATGCTCGGTGGGGAAATCGCCAGAACGCATGGTGTCGGTTACCTTGCGATCGATTTCGAGGATGGCGGAAGACGGATCAGCCAGCTCAGATTTGACGCTCTCATTCAGCGTACCCATCTGGTTCAACAGTTCCCGCATATTCTGGGCACCAGAGCCGGAAGCGGCCTGGTACGTCATCGGAGACACCCACTCGATCAGATCCTGCTCCAGCAGGCCACCCAGGGCCAGCATCATCAGGCTGACGGTGCAGTTACCGCCGATATAGTCCTTTACGCCCTTGTCCAGAGCCGCGTCGATCACATTACGGTTAACCGGATCCAGCACGATCACAGAGTGATCGACCATACGCAGGGTGGATGCCGCATCAATCCAGTAACCGTCCCAGCCTGCATCACGCAGCTTCTGGTAAACCTCAGTGGTGTAATCGCCGCCCTGACAGGTAACGATCACATCCATCCCCTTGAGGATGTCGATATCGAACGCATCCTGCAGTGGAGGAACACCATCTTTGCCTACGTCCGGAGCCGGCTTCCCTGCCTGGGAAGTGGTAAAAAACACCGGATCAATGTCGGCAAAATCATTTTCTTCGCGCATGCGCTGCATGAGGACCGAGCCCACCATGCCACGCCAACCTACAAGTCCAACTCGCTTCATGTGCGACCTTTGAACCTCGTTTTATGCCCACCCTCTACCGTTATCGCTGGCAGGGACAGGATGGATGATCCCGCAACGGCTGCATCCTGCCGTTGTCGGGTCTCGATCAAGCAAACCAGTGGTGCTTTAAAGCGCGTTCAGAACCGCCTCACCCATGTCGCGGGTGGATACCTTCTGACCGCCTTCCGACATAATGTCGGCGGTACGCAGCCCCTGGTCCAGTACCTTGCTGACCGCCGCCTCGATGGCCTGGGCAGCTTTTTCCTCATTCAGGCTGTAACGCAACATCATTGCAGCACTGAGGATGGTAGCCAGCGGGTTGGCAATGCCCTGCCCGGCAATATCCGGCGCCGAGCCGTGACACGGCTCATACATACCCTGCTTGTCGGAATTCAGTGACGCTGAGGGAAGCATGCCGATAGAACCGGTGAGCATTGCCGCTTCGTCAGAAAGAATATCACCAAACATGTTGCCAGTCACAATCACGTCGAATTGCTTGGGCGCACGGACCAACTGCATGGCCGCGTTATCCACGTACATATGGGAAAGCTCCACGTCCGGGTACTCGCGCTTCAGGTCTTCCATGATTTCCCGCCACAGCACGGTTACTTCCAGCACGTTGGCCTTGTCAACCGAGCACAATTTCTTGCCCCGCTGCTGGGCCGCCTCGAAGGCAACCCGGCCAATACGCCTAATCTCGGACTCGGTGTACTGGTAGGTGTTGTAGCCCTGGCGCTCACCGCTTTCCAGTTCACGCACACCACGAGGCTGACCAAAATAGATACCACCGGTCAGCTCGCGCACGATCAGAATGTCCAGCCCTGAAACCACTTCCGGCTTCAGGGACGAGGCAGACGCCAGCTGAGGATACAGAATGGCCGGACGCAGGTTGGCAAACAGCTCAAGATTGGAACGCAGACCCAGCAGCCCCTTCTCTGGGCGCTTCGCCATCGGCAGGCTGTCCCACTTTGGGCCACCTACGGCCCCCAGCAGGATCGCGTCAGCCTTACGGGCCTTCTCCAGGGTTTCTTCAGGCAGCGGTGTGTCTGTTTCATCAATCGCCGCACCACCAACGAGAGCAGACTCAAAACCAAGACCCAGACCGAACTGGTCATTCACCTTATGCAGAACCTTCTCCGCTTCTGCCACAATCTCCGGACCAATGCCGTCGCCCGGCAGGAGCAATACATTACGGGACATAATCCAATTCCTTGTTAATCAGTTTCCAGTATTAAACAACCAGGGAGCGGTCTTGCGCCGAGATTCTTCATAAGCGCGAATGGTATCCGCATCTTCCAGGGTCACGCCAATGTCGTCCAGACCGTTCAGCAGGCAATGACGACGGAAATCGTCCACCTCAAAACTGAACGACTCGCCACCGGGCGTCGTCACCGTTTTCGATTCGAGATCGACCGTCAGCTGATAGCCTTCATTCTCTTCGGTTTCCCGGAACAGCTTATCAACCACTTTTTCATCTAAAACAATGGGTAAAAGTCCATTCTTAAAGCAGTTGTTGTAGAAAATATCAGCAAAACTCGGAGCAATAATCACCCGGAAACCGAAATCATCCAGCGCCCATGGCGCGTGCTCACGACTCGAACCACAGCCAAAATTGGTCCGCGCCAGCAACACGCTGCCGTTTTTGTAGCGATCCTGGTTCAGCACAAAGTCCGGATTCAGGGGGCGGTTGGAGCAATCCTGATCCGGCTTGCCTTCATCCAGATAACGCAGCTCATCGAACAGGTTCGGGCCAAAGCCGGTGCGCTTGATGGACTTCAAAAACTGCTTGGGAATGATCATGTCCGTGTCCACATTGGAACGGTCCATGGGGGCAACAATGCCCTGGTGTTGCGTAAATGCTCGCATGGTCTCTCTCCTGTGGCTCAGTTCATCAATTCACGGACATCAACGAAGTGGCCAGTCACCGCTGCCGCGGCGGCCATAGCCGGGCTCACCAGGTGAGTCCGCCCACCAAAGCCCTGACGACCTTCGAAGTTCCGGTTGGAGGTAGACGCGCAATGCTCGCCCTGCCCCAACTTGTCGGCGTTCATAGCCAGACACATGGAACAACCCGGATCACGCCACTCCAGACCCGCCTCGATAAAGACCTTGTCGAGACCTTCCTGCTCCGCCTGGGCTTTTACCAGACCGGAACCCGGAACCACCATCGCCTGCTTGAGGCTCGCAGCCACCTTGCGGCCCTTAACCACCGCCGCCGCTTCCCGCAGATCCTCAATCCGGCTATTGGTGCAGGAACCGATAAACACGCGATCCAGCTTGATATCGGTAATCTTCTGATTCGGCTGAAGGCCCATGTACTTCAACGCGCGGACGATTCCCTCGCGCTTAATGAGATCCTCTTCCTTCGCAGGATCCGGCACCGCGCCCTCTACACCAACCACCATCTCCGGCGACGTACCCCAGCTCACCTGAGGCTGAATGGCGGAACCATCAAGCTCAACCACTTTGTCGAACACCGCATCATCGTCGCTGTGGAGCGTGCGCCAGTATTCAACCGCCTTGTCCCAGGTCTCGCCCCTGGGCGAAAACGGACGACCTTTGACATACTCGATGGTGGTGTCATCCACTGCCACCATACCCACCCGGGCACCGGCTTCGATGGACATATTACAAATGGTCATCCGGCCTTCCATGCTCAAATCACGGATCGCCTCGCCACCAAACTCAATGGCATAGCCGGTACCACCAGCGGTGCCGATCTTGCCGATGATCGCCAGAACCACATCCTTGCCGGTCACACCCGCGCCCAGCTTGCCGTTCACCTTTACCAGCATGTTCTTCATCTTCTTCTGGACCAGGCACTGGGTCGCCAGAACATGCTCCACTTCAGACGTGCCGATACCATGAGCCAGACAGCCAAAAGCGCCGTGAGTAGAAGTATGAGAATCACCGCAGACAATGCTCATGCCCGGCAACGTCGCACCCTGCTCCGGCCCAATCACGTGCACGATGCCCTGGCGCTGATCCTTGATCTTGAACTCGAGAATCCCGAATTCGTCACAGTTCTTGTCCAGCGTCTCCACCTGAGTGCGGGACACCGGATCCACAATGCCGTCGATACCTTTGTCACGATCCGTGGTCGGAACGTTATGATCCGGAGTGGCAATATTGGCATCAATCCGCCAAGGCTTGCGGCCAGCCAGACGAAGGCCCTCAAAGGCCTGAGGTGATGTCACTTCGTGCAACAATTGACGATCAATGTAAATCAACGCGGAACCATCGTCCCGCTGCTTGACCAAATGGTCGTCCCACAATTTGTCGTATAAGGTCTTGCCCGCCATGATTCTCTCTCACTCTCTGGGGGTTTCTGTTTCTGCTTCGAATGATGACATCATACCCCTGCGCCACGAATAACCTCAATTCATGTTTTTTATGCTTTGCATTCCCGTAAGGCATATATTTAAATTACCAATGGACGGCGATCAGCTAGAACGAATTCCCCAAGCCTGGTGCCAGGCACAACTGGGCGGAAAGGCTTTTCAAAACACGCCCACGAGTACGTCCCTGTAGGCTCGTTTCGGGCCGTCCATGGCCCTCAACGGTTTTGAAAAGCCTTTCCGCCCAGTCGTGCCCCATGCAATGGTCGGGATTTCCCATAACCAATTAGTCGATCTGCTGTAACCCAAAGTTCGAGTTCCGGCTTGTGGGGCACCTTTCCAAAAATGTCGGAGGCCATGGATGGCCGGAGAGAAGCGCACACGGACGTGCTTGTAGCGGTTTTTGGAAAGGTGCCCCGCAAGCCGGGACCTGCACCAAGGCATCGGAACACTCCGATCAAAGATGGGCACAGAAAATGGACGCAAACTCCTTAAAAGCATTCTTGACCATAGTCGACCAAGGCTCCTTCTCGGAAGCCGCCGAGACCCTGCACCTGACGCAGCCAGCCATCAGCAAACGCCTGGCCGCCCTCGAAACCCAACTAGGCACCCGACTGATCGACCGCAGCAACCGCGAAATCCGTCTGACCGAAGCCGGCACAAGACTCCTCCCCCATGCCCGCAAAATCCTCGACGAAATCCACAACGCCCGCATGGCCCTCACCACCAGCGCCGACAGCATCGGAGGCGAACTCCACGCCATCGCCAGCCACCACATCGGCCTGCACCACCTGCCCAACTGGCTGCGCCGCTACCGCCGGGAATACCCTCAAGTAGATCTGCACCTGCAATTCATGGAATCCGATGCCGCCTACGACCAGATGAACAAACGCAACGCAGAACTGGCCTTTGTGACCCTCAGCGACAGCATGAATCCGGAGTTCTCCATCCTTGCCCAGTGGCCAGACCCAATGGCCTTCGTGGTTGGGAAAGAACACCCTCTCGCAACACTGGCGAGTCCTGAACTTTCTGACCTCGCGCCACACCCGGCGTTGCTACCGGACACCAGTACCGCCACCTACCGGGTGGTCAGCCGTCTGTTTCTGGAAGCCAACCTCACCCTGAGACCCCTGATGCCAACCAACTACCTGGAAACCATCAAAATGATGGTAAGCGTTGGCCTTGGGTGGAGCATTTTGCCGGTTAGCATGCTCGATAACAGCCTGAAAGTGCTTGAAGTGCCCCACCCTGTTACCCGGGTTCTGGGTGCCGTGGCGCTCTCCCGCCGACAACTGGGTAGTGCCGCGCAGGCATTGCTGCAGATAGTAGAAGAGGAAGAAACGCGACCAGAGTCCAGTCAATGATCGTGCTGGAGCTGAGGTGGCGGCTGCAAACCCCGCCAGGTTACGATAATCGCAAGGGCCATCGCGGCGGCACCACCCCAGAACGCCGCGGAGGTACTGAAACCATCCACCAGGAAACCGGATAACCATGCACCGAGCGCCCCGCCGGCGCCAAAGGTCAGGCCACTGTAAAGAGCCTGACCCTGGCCATGATGGTGCTTACCGAAGAAGCCCTGAATGTATTGGACGGATACTGCATGCAATGCGCCGTAAGAAGCCGCATGCAGCAGTTGGGCAAAGATCAGCACCGGCAATACCGACGTAAGCTCGGCAATCAGGCCCCAGCGGATCATCGTCAGCACCAGCGCCCCCAGCACCACCTGCCGTACACTAAAACGCCGGGATAGCCTGTGCATAATCAGAAACAGGCCGATCTCCGCGATGACTCCGAGTGACCACAGTAACCCGATGGCCAGTTTGCCGTATCCATGTTGTTCCAGGTGGATACTGAAGAAGGTGTAGTAGGCACCATGTGATACCTGAAGCAGAAAATTCATCGCGAAAAAAGCGATCACAGCCGGATGGGTGACAATTGCTTTGAGGCTTCCGACAGGTGCAGATTGCTGCTTGCGCTCGCCACGCTCGGAAGGCACCAGAAATGCCGAGACGGCAATCCCTGCAAATACGGGCAATAACAGCCACGGCAAGTACTGAATCTCCACCAGCTCCAGTAGCCCGCCGACCAGAGCCACTGCGCCGATAAATCCTACAGAGCCCCAAAGACGAACCTTGCCGTACTTGTCCCGATGCTTGCCGAGTACCCGCAGGGTAATGACTTCATACAGCGGCAAAATGGCGTTCCAGAAAAAGGTGAACACCAGCATGACCAGCAACAGACCGTAGAATCCGGGTTCCAGAAACACGCCGGCGAAAAACAGCGAGCCGAAAATAGCACCAAATCGTACCAGGCGGACCCGCTGGCCGGTCCGGTCACCGATGTAACCCCAAACGCTGGGTGCGACGATCTTGGTTAGCTGGATGGTCGCCATCAATGTGGCGATCTGGAGATAGGAGTAGCCCTGCCCCTCAAGATAGAGGGACCAATAGGGCAAAAGCCCTCCAAGGAGGGCGAAAAACCAGAAATAGAGGTTCGACAGCCGCCAGTAGATGGTAGCGCCTCCCCTGAATCAGAGCTGGCCGAGGACCGGCGTGGTGACTTCTACATCGCCGTTCTGACCGCGATGACGCAGGTAATGGTCCATCAGGACGATCGCCATCATGGCCTCGGCGATGGGCGTCGCGCGGATACCTACACAGGGGTCGTGCCGACCAGTGGTGATCACCTCCACCGGGTTGCCGTCTACATCAATACCCTTGCCGGGCAACCGCAAGCTTGATGTTGGCTTAAGGGCGATACTGGCAACAATCGGCTGACCGGAGGAAATGCCGCCCAGTACACCACCGGCATTGTTGGAAAGGAAGCCTTCTGGCGTCATCTCATCCCGGTGTTCTGTTCCTTTCTGCTCGATGCAATCAAAACCGGCACCGATCTCCACACCCTTGACCGCGTTGATGCTCATCAGAGCGTGGGCAAGATCGGCATCCAGACGATCGAAAATGGGCTCGCCGAGGCCTGGAGGAACCCCCTCCGCAACGACGTTGATACGGGCGCCAATGGAATCCCCTTCTTTACGCAGGGCGTCCATGTAGGCTTCCATTTCCGCAACCTTGTCTGCATCCGGACAAAAGAACGGATTCTGGTGAACCTGCTCCCAATCCAGCTTGTCTGTCTTGATTGGCCCTAACTGGGAAAGATAACCCCGCACCCGGATCCCCAGACGGTGCTCAAGAAACTTCCGTGCGACCGCACCGGCAGCAACCCGCATGGCGGTTTCCCGCGCGGATGAGCGGCCACCGCCCCGGTAATCCCGGACACCATACTTGTGGTGGTAAGTGTAGTCAGCGTGGGCCGGACGGAACTGGGCAGCAATCTTGGAATAGTCCTTGGAACGCTGGTCGGTGTTTTCGATAATCAGACCAATCGGTGTGCCGGTGGTTTTGCCCTCAAACACACCAGACAGAATCCGAACCTCGTCCGCCTCACGACGCTGGGTCGTATGCCGGGAAGTACCGGGTTTGCGGCGATCCAGGTCCCGCTGCATATCTTCTTCTGACAGCTCCAGGCCCGGAGGGCAACCGTCGATAATGCAGCCCAGGGCCGCGCCGTGACTCTCACCAAAGGTGGTGACGGTGAACAGCTTTCCGAATGTATTTCCCGACATAATTCAGCACTTTATACAGGTTTTGTAATTTACGATCTTAGCTTTTTCGGGCCTGCCATTCACGCAGATCCCGGGCAGTGACCAGGAATACGCCATTGCCGCCGTTCTCGAATTCCAGCCAGGTTAACGGCAAATCCGGGTAGGCATCATCCATGGCACCCCAGGAGTTGCCAACCTCCACAATCAGGAGTCCGTCGTCGGTGAGGTAATCGGCAGCCTGGGCAACTATGCGGTGGGCAATGTCCAGCCCATCGTCTCCGGCGGCCAGGCCCAGTTCGGGCTCATGGTGATACTCGGCCGGCATGTCTGCAAGGTCTTCCGCATCCACATAAGGCGGATTACTGACGATCACGTCGTAGCGACCTTCAATGTTGTCGAAAACATCCGACTGAATCGCGCGTACGCGCCCCTCCAGCCCATGAAGTTCAATATTGGACTCAGCTACGGCGAGGGCATCCGCCGAAATATCAGACAGATCCACTTCCGCCTCGTCAAAAACCGTCGCCGCGCCAATACCGATACAGCCGCTGCCAGTACACAAATCCAGAATTCGTTGAACCTGCGTCGCGCCTAACCAGGGCTGAAGACCGTTCTCCAGCAGTTCGCCAATCGGCGAACGGGGAACCAGAACGCGCTCATCAACGTTGAACGGCATCCCCATAAACCAGGCTTCGCCAAGCAGGTAAGCAATCGGAATACGCTCGTTGACCCGACGCTCTACGCGCTCGAGAATCAGTTCCCGCTCTGAACGGGTCAGTCGCGCATCCAGAAACAGATTGTTGTTTTCCAGCGGCAGATGCAGGCTGCGCAATACCAGCTGAACGGCCTCATCCCAGACGTTATCAGTGCCATGGCCAAAGTAGATTGGCGAAGCCGCAAAACGGGAAACCGTGAACCGAAGCAGGTCACGGATGGAGTGCAGGTCGTCAACGGGACTGGTCAAAACTTAGCTTCCTGGTCTGGCTAATGGTGCGCGGCATTATACGCGCATTGCGGCGCGGGCTGCAGCTCTTGTGGCTCAGAGAGCCAGCGGGCCGGAGCTGCTGCGGCTTTGTTCAAACCGGTCCAGGGCGGCCAACATCCGCTCCCGGCCCAGTTGTATCAGCTCCGGGGCCTTGTGATAGTCGTAGCTTCTGCAGGCATTCTTGGGAATGTTAACCAACAGATCCGGTGGGTAGCCGGCAATCTTGTACTGCACTAACGCGCTTTGCATGGTCTCGATGGTCAGGTTCATTACATCGAATTTGCCAATGCCCAGCTTGTCCCAGTCGATGGTCTCGTGCTCGTCACGATGCCTGGACCGCCCCGATTCGTCTTCACGCTTTTTCTCGGGTGCTGTTTTCTTTGCCATTTCCCGGCTTATTTTCTGTTCCGGCGACTCGCCCCTTTCCGGTTTTCGGGAACCCAGCGTTTTCAGGGTATCCCAATCAAACCAGCGGGACGCCTTTTCGCGAATGGCATCGACCCATTCCTCCATATCGCTACTGGTTTCTTCCGGAGCAAACGCAGCGTCTGGAATGCGCCTTTGTTGATCATCCTCACCGCTCAGGTTAACGGCCATCACCAGATCTGCATGGGCTGAGATGGTGGGAATAATAGGCAATGGATTGAGCAGTGCGCCATCCACCAGTACCCGGCCGTTGAGCACCAGAGGCGTCACCACGCTGGGTATGGCAATGGAGGCGCGGATAGCCTGGTCCAGCGGGCCTTCCTGAAACCAGATTTCCTTGTGGGCCAGAAGATCTGTTGCTACGGCGGTGTAAGCAATGGGCAGATCCTCAATACGCGTATCGCCCAGAATATCCCGCACCACCGAAAAGACTTTCTCTCCACGAATAGCGCCGACGGAAGTGAAGGTCACATCCAGCAACCGCAAGACATCAAACTGGCCGAGCCCGGTCACCCAGTCCTTGTAGTCTTTCATCTTGCCGGCACCGTACATGCCACCGATCAGGGCGCCCATGGAGCAGCCGGAGATGGCAACAATCTCGTACCCCCGCTCCTGCAGGACTTCAATCGCGCCAATATGGGCGTACCCACGCGCCCCACCGCTCCCAAGGGTCAGCGCAACGGTTTTGCCCTTGCCCGGCAACGGCTCCATGCGTTCGGTGCTGGCCGGCGCTGATGCCGGAGAAATGCCAGAACTGCTCACCACCGACGTGACGCCGTCCTGTGCGGCTGCCGTGCTTCCGGAAGTTTCCTTTTCCGGGCTGTCCTTATCTGCCATTTCCCTACCTCTTGATAACCAGAACCTCAACCCGGTTACCCTGCCGGGCCGGGTCATTCATCTGGACGGCCGGCCCAACCGGAACAATGCGTATCTGACTTCCCGATATCCCCGATTTACCCAGCAGCGCGGCCAGGCTTTCCGCCGCAGCGCGAGAGCGCTCCAAAGCCGCTTCGATCGGCTCGTCCTGCTCGAGATCGGTGAACGAGGCCAGCACCACTTCCGCATCATCGCCAGCCCAGTCATTCAGGGTTCGCCGATCATCCGCTGACCACTCAAAACGAAACGTCACTCCGCCGGACCAGGGGATCACCAAAGGCCCCTGAATCGGGCCAGCTCCAATGGTATACCCGGGAATGGCCGCACCGAAACCAACATTCAGATGCTCAACCCAGACATACTCCCTCAGGTTACCTCTTGTCACAGTGTAGACAAGGGTCAGCCATTGCTGTCCGTCCTCAGCCGTTGTCGCCGCAACCAGGTAATCCTGGGTGGCGTCCCGTCCCAGCAGTCGGGATTGCTGGAAAATCTGGTTGGCCCAGACATTACTGCGGCCACAGGCGATGCCGGCACACTCAAACAGAATCTTTGCGCCACCAGCAGACAATTGCTGGAAGTAATGGGCCCTCGCAGCCTGACGTGTGGCGTCACGAGAGATTTCAAACAGCTGACCCTGACCCTGCACCGGCAAGCGAGCCATGGACTCGGAGCGGATTTCATCACGAATTTCCCGAACCGGACTAAAAAGCACCAGGTGGCCAGCAGACTGTATCTCGACCGTGGATTCAAGCGTTGATTGCGGAAAAGGGGCTGGCGCGTCTTCAGGCCACGCCGCCATTGCAGGAATGGACAAACATAACGACATAAGGCCGGCCAGCGCACCGACCATCGAGGAATTACCACGATCAATCATGTAAGAGAAACCTGTTAATCGCTTCGGCAACGGGAGTCACCTCCCCGTCAAGATGACAATGATGCCCACCGGGCACATCGACTGTTTCAAGGTTGGGGACCAGATCGGCACGACTATCGAGCCCGCCGCGGGAAACCAGCAACCCTTCTTCTGCCCTTACGAATAAAGTGGGTGTCTGGATGGCCGACAAAGACGCCCTCACCTGTTCTTCGGTCATCATCAACGGTGTCGGGTGGCGTAAACGGGCATCCGTGCGCCATATAAACCCGCCAGTTTCCGTGCGCATGTTCCTGGGCACCAGCGTTCTTGCCGCCTCGGGGCTCAGGGGGCTCAGCCCGCCCTCACGGATTCGGGCCGCGCTCTGAATATCCGGATAGACCGCCGGAGCAGCCGAACCAGCCCTGCGTTTCTGTAATGCCCGCCGCAACTGAGGGATCGTCTCACGTGCTGGCCGACTGAGCGCGCCCAAACTGTCAATCATCACCAGTCTGCGCACCCGTTCCGGGAATGCGGCGGCGTAAAGTGCGCAGACAATCCCGCCGAGAGAATGCCCCACAAGATCCAGAGGGTAACGTTCGTTTTCAGGAAAATGCCGTTCCACGAGTTCGGAAAGATCGCCGACGTAGTCCATTAGCCAATAGCTGTAACCCGGCGGCCGGTGGCCCGAGTGTCCGTGCCCTGCCATATCCACCGCATGTACCGTGGTGTTCTCGGCCAACAACGGCGCCAGTCGGGCAAAGGACATGGCGTTGTCGAGCCAGCCGTGCAGAAGGATAGCCGGTGGTCGAGAGCTTTCCTCGCTGGAGTTCGGCCAGGTCAGACCCGAAAGAGTTATGTTATCCAGGGGCCAGTGCATTTCATGGCAACCGGCCTGTGGTTCTGGAACGCTACCGGGTAACGAGGTCTCCGTCATTCGGTAGCGGCCTTACATGGTGTGGGTGGGACGATCGGAACTCAGTGAGCCAGCCAGGTAGGATTCAATCTTGGTGCGGGCAGTTTCGTCATCGCCATTGAACTGGACGCCGATGCCTGCGGCCCGGTTTCCCTGAGCGCCCTTGGGGGTAATCCAGATGACCTTGCCAGCAACTGGAATTTTCTCCGGCTCATCCATCAGGTTAAGCAGCAGAAATACCTCATCGCCCAACTGATATTGCTTCTGAGTAGGAATAAACAGGCCTCCCTGACGGATATAGGGCATGTACGCCGCATAGAGAACCGCCTTGTCCTTGATCGTCAGGGTTAGAATACCGCTGCGTGCTCCGAATCCGGGCCCCATATCAAATACCTTTTACGCAAATTTACTGATATTTCGCAATGATAGCAGTTGAACCTGAACAACGCTCACGTTGTCTGCCGCTTCCGGGGCATCAACTCCCGCCAGGCCAGTAGAAGCTGGGTGGCTTCAAGCTCCGGGCTGGCATTATATACGCCCGCGCTCCGGCTTTCCCGAACCCGGTCCAGCAACTGATGAGCGCGCCACGGCGGGTTGGACCTGGCCAGATAGCCCAACATGTCTGCCGCCTCCGGGTCCTGAACCTCGCCCCCGGCACTGCACCGAGCCAGGTCGGCAGCCCAGCTTTCAAACAACCATAATGTATCGTCCAGCCCCAGCGTTTTGAAGCGGCGGGCGGCATCCCCCACCGTCATCTGGCCTTTCATGAACTGCCGAAATGCTTCAAAAGCTTCATCCCTCTGTGGAAGAAACTCACCGGTGGCATACTCCAGCGCCAGCCTGGGGGCGTTCCCCGCCAGCATCAGGCTTTTGGCCAGGGTTTCCGGCAACGGACGGGCTGATTCCTCTAATTCTCTTACCCGGGCAGCCAGCCATCGCCCGGCATCCTCGGCATCAGGTAACGGTATGGTCAGGGCCTGGCAGCGGGATCGTATGGTGGGAAGTACCGGCCGCCCGGATTCCTGGAGCAGCAACAGGGTCACATCCGGCAAAGGCTCTTCCAGGGTTTTCAGCAATGCGTTGGCGGCGTTGATGTTGAGCTGATCCGCCCGGTCGACTATGGCCACCTTGCGGTGTGCAACCTGTGGCGAGGCCACGGCAAACGTCGAGAGCGCGCGGATCTGATCCACTTTCACCATCCGGGACTTTTCCGGTGAATACACCCGGACATCAGGATGGCTGTTCGCCGCGATCAACTGACACTGACGACACTGACCGCACGCAATCGGTGCTCCGTCGTCGAGGCCGACCTGCTGGTCGCACAACAGCAGCCCAGCGACGGCTTCTGCCCACGCCCTTTTCCCGACGCCCTGCTCACCAACGACCAGCAGCGCGTGAGGCAACCGATCCTGGGCCAGACGTTGCTGCACCGTGCTCCAGGCGCGGCCGAGCCAGGGCATGTCCTTCGCGATATCAGTCATGTCGGAACGTCCGTGAAGCGGGTTCAGGTTTACGACGGAGCTGTCGTTTCATCGTTTTCAATAGCCGGGTAAGCCTGCGCGCTTCGTGCGCGGAAGCTTCCTGTGTTGAGGCCGTATAGTAATGGCTGTTTACCGCCCGGGCAAAGAGACGGACCGAAGATTCAACCTCCGGGCGCGCATTAGCCAGGCGTTCTGCCAGCGTCGCAGGGGTTTCACCGGTACGGACCGGCACGCCAACCTGTTCGCACAGCCGATGCCAGGCCAACACCACCCGACCGAATGCATCCTTGCGGGCGCCGCGGCGAATCGAAAGAGCCGAGACAACACCTGCGATCAGCAGGGTGAAGCCAACCACTCCGGCCGTCAGGTAGCCAAGTTCCTTGAGCCCGAAATTGCCCGGCAACCGGGACATCAGATCCATCTGACTCTGCCCCTGGTAACCTACCACCCATCGCTGCCAGTGATAATTGATGCGATCGAGCTGGAGCGACGCCCATTGCAGGATCGCGACATCACCGTAGCGCTGCGGCGAGGTCAAATCATTTTCCAGGAACGAGCCCTCATCGGCCACCGCATCCCGCAATCCGGATTCAATCCTGCTTGGCGCAATGGCAGCTGTCGGGTCCACCCTCACCCAGCCCTGGCCTTCCAGCCACACCTCCACCCAGGCGTGGGCATCGTACTGACGGACAATGAGGTAATCTCCGCCCGCCCCGGCGTCGCCGCCCTGATAGCCGACCACAATTCGGGCAGGAATCCCGGCGGCCCGGAAGACAAAGGTCGCCGCACCGGCATAGTGAGCACAAAAGCCCCGTTTTTCATCAAACAACAGCGCATCAATACCGTCGTCTGGCATGGTGGGCGGGCGCAACGTATAGAAATAGGCTTGCTCCCGAAAACGCCGGAGCAACGTGTTGACGACTTCCCAATGGGACAGATCTTGAGACAGTTTTCGTGCCAGCTCCCGGGCCCGGGGGTTCCCGGATGGAGGAAGCTGGAGATAGCGCCGAGTTTCTGCCGGGGAAAGGGCTTCAGCCGGCGCTGGCACAGCGGAAACCCGGGCCAGGCGATAACGCACCGGGCTGTCGGCGGGGCGCTGAAAGCGGAACAAATCCTCCGGCGTACTTACCACGTTGCCCGAGACGGCTACCGAGTTCTCCAGAGCAAACGCCCACCGCTGGTCTGTTGGCTCCAGCAGGATATCGTATTCATTACTTCGCAACGGCCCGACACCACCGTCGTTGTCTACCCTGGCTGGCCGTCGGAAACCGTCGGGGTCGCTCTGGCGCCAGGTCTCATCATCCAGATAATCGAGAATCAGACCCCGCCAGTAACGTTCCCGATATGGTGGCGACTCGCCCCCGAAGGTTACCCGGAACGCCCTTTCACTACTCTGGGCCAGATTGGAAATATCGCCTGGTCGCATGGTATCCGAAATCCCGCTGCGGGCCTGGCCGGACACCAACGGAACATTCCAGAGTGGCGCCATACGTGGGAAAAAGACAAACAGCAGGACAACCACTGGCAGGGTTTTCAGTAGCAGCAAACCCAGGCGCTTCCAGCCAGCCCTCAGGCTGCCGGGTAGATCCGGTGCATTGAGAATCTGAAGGCCCACCATCAGGCACCCAATGGCGGCGAACGTCAGCAATGCCCAGGCAATGTCCTGTTTGAACAGGAAGTTCACGGCCGCAAGATAAACCTGAATAAAAAACAGCACATAGAAATCCCTGGCGGACCGGGTTTCGAGCCATTTCAACCCAACGGCCAATACGAAGAACGAGGCGGCGGTATCCACTGTGAAGCGGCCTTGCACGGTGGCCACATAGACGCCAATCAGAACGAGCATGATTCCGGTGCGCAGCAACCGCCCTGGCAGTTTTACCCGGCCCTTTTGCGCCAGCCAACGCCAACCCGCCAGCACGGCACAGGCTGCAATGAGCCACCAGGGCAGCCGGTCCCACTGGGGAACCAGAAGCAGCGCAAAACTGGCAATCAGCCACAACAGTGCGTTACCGGGGATGGCTTCGATCGGTGCCTGTTCTGCCGGTTTTGCGGAGAAAACTCTGGCCATGATCGTGCTCATGCAGATACTCCCGCTTTCCCATTCTCGGCCTGACGGGTACCAAAAGGCTGACCGTCAGGATCCCTCGGCGGTTGCTCGCCCCACACCGCAAGCGCGCGCAGACAACGTTCTCCATGCAGTGAACCACTGTCCGGCTCAATGGTATCGCCGGGCAAACTGAGACCAAACCTTGCGTTTTTCTGAACCCGGTCTGCCACCATCCAGGCCAGATAACTCAGCCGCAACTCGGTATCAACACCCGGAAAGGCATGAAAATCCAGCCAGTGCGGACTGCCCTGCTCACCCTGCCAGTCAGCCACAATCATCTGGCCCGTACGTGCAAAGCGTTTCCACATGACCCGCTGGCTCATATCGCCTTCACGCCAGGGACGAAGATCGGCATTGTCCTGGCCGGACACGGGCGCAGACGAAGCGGCTTCGCTTCCATCGTGAACAGTTCCGGCGGTATCCGGTACGGGTAAGGGCCTGGGAAACGCTACTCCGGAAGACGCCGGACGCAACCAGGACCAGGCCTTTAACAGCCCGAACGGAAAACGGGTTTCGATACGGATCCGGTCCGGGCGAAGATAGCCGCGATAAGCTGACGGCACCGGCAGTACCACATCCCGGGATTCACCGGGGGAAACGTGCACGCCCTCAACCGATGAATCCTCGACCGACAGGACAAGACCGAGGCCGGCATCCTTACCTGCGGTGACTCGCAGTAAAAACGGAACGTCATCGCCCGCCCGGCCCTCACCGGGCCGGACCAGGGCAACGGCAAGACCGGAAAGATTTCTGTGGGTCTGGTGCATGGCCCCCACAAACACGGCGCCGAGAAGAAACGTGAGCAGGTAGATAAGACTGTTCTGATAGTTGATCCCGGTAATCAGCATGATCAACAGCAACAAGCCATACACCACACCAGCCGCCGTAGGCAGAATAAAAATGTTCTTCTGGCTGAGAATCTGGCTGTCGGCTCTTGGAATGCGACGATTGATCCATCGTCGCCAACGGGTGTTTAAAGAGTTTCGCATCATGCTCCTGCGACTGGATTCAGGCCTATAAGTTCACGGAATGTGGCTTCAAGCAACCCGAACATAAAACCATAAAAGTCATGGTTCCTTAAATATTTACCCCTGGGCACCGGATTCTGATCACACACCAGGCACTTTACGGTTGAAAAACTGTCGGACAAACCGAATACTCAAAAGTAATAGTATGAAGCGTATTGACTGAAGCAGTACACTCAGCAGCGCCTCTTTTGAACCGATTCAGCATGAGGCAATCCCAAATGCGTCGCAAACTGCTTGCAGCCGCAATCACGGCCACCACTCTCACACCGGCCTGGGCCGGCGTGCAAACCATGACCTCCGACGAGATGGTAGAAACCTACGTGGAGGATTCCGCCGTTATTGTTGTCCCGCGTCAACAACAGAAGTCCGAGACGGATCGGGAAAAAATCATTCGTGCGCTCACTATTTCGCCAGGTGAGCCCGTTCTGAGCGAAGCGGAAGAGGAAGCGTATCGGGAAGCTCTTCAGCGCTATCTTGATGAGGGCAAGAAAGATGCCCTGTCCGATGCCGAAGAGGAGTTTCTGCGCAGAGCACTGCTGCTCCCGGTCGACGAGCTGGCCAGAGCACAGCCACCGGCGGACTTCACCCCAAGGACACTGCCCATTATCTTTGGTCAGCAACCGGAAATTCCGGATGAGCCCTTCACCCAGACTTTCCTGAACGATCAATTGGGCATTGGCTTCGATGGCCAGAATCTGAATTTCAGTATAGGTAATCCCCCGGGCATCGATCAGATCCAGATCCCCGAAGCGATCAACGAAGGCCCCATTACATTGACTCCCCGTCCGGGCGGAGGGTTTGACCTTTCTATTCAGGTGCCCGACCAATAATTACCCAACCCCTGAAACGAAAAGCGGCGACCAGAACGGTCACCGCTTTTTTTGTGCGCCCGTCAAGGCGCTACGCGCCCGTGCCGGGCGCACAAAAAACGCCCCGCAGTGCGGGGCGCTATCACCACGTTAAGGTGTCAGGTCAACTTATTGGTGACCATAAACCTTCATACTGGTGTTGGTCACAGCCAGGTTGTCTACACGGAAAGAACCGATAGACTCACCGCCGATCTCAACCGCGCCAACACCGATGTCAGCTACGAACTGAGGAATGGTGATTTCCAGAGCGTCGCCACCGGTGGCAGCAGAAGTGCCCTTGCCAACAGTGATCTGCGCCTGAGCGAACATGCTCGCTGCATCAACTGGTCCACCGCTCTCGAAGTAAGTAGCGCCGTAAACGGTGAGGTCACGTACGTTCACACCCAGGAAGTCCACGTCCATATCCATGTCAGTCACGTTGAAACCAACGTTCATGATCAGGTTGTCAGTGGCGGTATCCACACGGATGTTCAACAGGCCGAGGTTACCCTCGATACCGATGTTGCTGGCCAGCAGAGTGGAGTCACCGCTGCCGTCAGTCGCGTTCAGAGAGGCAGAACCAACAGCCATGGCGAAATCGATCGGAGCGCCAGAGATGCTGTGAACGTCGATGAACGCGTCACCGTCGGCTTCTACGTCGATGTCGATAACCAGGTCATCCAGCATGCCGGATACGCCAGTTACCGCGCCGTTGGCATCACGCTCAACGGAGCCGCCACCGATGGAGATGTCGTTAACTGCCAGGTAACCTTCGTCAGTGTAGCGGAACTCACCGATGGAAACTTCGGTTTCCAGCTCGATGGTCACACCGGCCTGACCGGTCACGTTACCCATGGTGGTGTCGTCAAGCGCTTTCAGATCAGCTTGAGCGGCAAAAGGAGCTGCAGCAACGGCCGTTGCCAGTGCGATTTTTTTCAGGCCTTTCATAACGTTCTCCTAATTGGAACAGTTTGTTGTTATTTCCATCTCATGCAGACTGTTTGGTGTACTTTTGTATCTGCACGGCTACAGAGTACTGCAGAGGTAACTGAATGTTCCGTGACCACCTTCACGTAATCGATACTTGGATTGTCGGACACAAACCACTATTCAGCCGGCTCTTCATCGACATTGATGTTGAAGATCTTGTTCTCCATCTCCACAACCACCTGCTCGCCAAAAAACGCTTTACCTTCATCAATGGTGAAAGGCACCAGTTGGGCCAGCGTTGGTCCGAAGATATGCTCCATCTCGACCACCAGTACCCGGTCCGCCTCCGACTCTTTATTGGGATTGGCGGTTGTGTAGAACACTGCCGTCGCGCCGATCTTGCCTTTCTTTACCAGTGCAACGAGCGAACGCCGGAGTACCTCAAGGGCAACATCCGCCGGCATTTCCTCAATCTGCTTGATCCGAATCGTTTTGGTCTTGTCTCCCGTGTCGGTTACCACGGCGAACGGCTTTACCCCACCCGTTACCACGATCCGGTCCTCCAGATCATCGACACCCTTCTGGTACATCCGCTCAAACTGCTCCTGAATCATCTCCTTGATTTCAGCTTCAGACGGCTGCTGGGCATTGGCGTATCCGGGTGCCATCAGCAACGGAACCAGAAACATCAGAAAGGTCATCAAACGGGATTTTAGCTGTGTCATATCTACTCCACTTTCCTCAAAAAGCTCGCGCAACAGGAGCGCGCGGTTTTTACATTGTTTTTATGCTGGGGGTGCCCTGCTATCTCGGTTAGAATAGCCACCGGCTTTTTCTCCCCGTCCGAACAGGACGCTATTTCATTAGATCAGTGCCGCCGCAAACGCTACAACGCTGTTTTTGTGGCCTGCTTATCATTTCAGCAAGATTCCGGAGGACCCTTGGGCCGGGCAACAACGCGGGAACTTACCCGGGCGACCTACCACCAGCTTCTGAAGCATGCCTGCCGGGCGTCCGATTTCGCCTTTCTGGGGAGCACAGGCGATGGCCCCGGCCGCGGCACTCTATGTGGCTTCTCGGCCATGGCCGTGCGCTCTCTGGACCTGCCTGGCGACGGTTCGGTCTCCGTTGATACCGCCAGTCTCGCCCGGGAAATGGAACAGCTTGCCGCGCCTTTCCAGGTCGAACCAGACGCAGCCCCGAGTCATCTCACTGGCGGCTGGATCGGCTATCTGGGGTACGAACTGGGCTACGCCCGCGAACGGCGGCTGGCTCAACTGCACGACGCCTCCACCGTTCCGTTACTGCAAGCCGGCCTCTATCTCTGGACCGCAAGTTTTAACCGAAATAGCGGTCGCTACTGGCTCTGGATTCACCCGGCATGCCCTGCTTCGATTCAGGATCAGATTGAACAATGGCTGTCGGCTCCGGCAAACCGCCAGATGCACTGGCACATGGAAGGCCCGTTTGCGCCGGCGCAAACGCCAGGAGAATTCAAATCGGGTGTCGAAGCCATCAAGCGCTATATAGAAGCAGGCGATTGTTATCAGGCCAACCTGTCCCAGGCATTCTCTGGCAAATTCTGCGGCCATCCATGGCTCGCCTTCGAGAAGCTCACGGAAGCCAACCCGACGCCCTACAGCGCCTTCCTGAGAGCCGGAGACGACTCGATTCTCTCCATATCGCCCGAGCGGTTTCTGAAAATAGATCAGGGTGTAGTCGAGACCAGCCCCATCAAAGGTACACGCCCCCGGGGCTCGTCGCCGGAATCCGATATCAATTTGGCGAATGAACTTCAGGCATCCGAGAAAGACCGTGCCGAGAACCTGATGATTGTGGATCTGTTGCGGAACGATCTCAGCCTCCACGCTGAGGCCGGAAGCGTGCAGGTTGAGCAGCTGTTTGCCCTAGAGTCCTACGCCAACGTCCACCACCTGGTGAGCCATATCAAGGCCAGTTTGAAACCGGGAATCAGCCCGCTTCAGGCGTTGTTTGATGCATTTCCTGGCGGCTCCATCACTGGCGCTCCGAAAATCCGGGCGATGGAAATCATTCGGGAGCTGGAGCCACACTGGCGCGGGCCCTATTGCGGGTCTGTCTTCTATTACGGGCTTGATGGTCGGCTGGACAGCAACATCGCGATACGAACCCTGCTGTGCGAGTCCAACGGTACGATTCGTTGTTGGGGGGGCGGAGGCATTGTGGCGGATTCTGACCCGGAGGCCGAGTATCAGGAGACACTCACCAAGGTCAAACCGCTGATGGATTTTCTGGAAAAGCTGAAGCTCTGATCTGCACCACAACCTCACAGCCGCGGCACAGATCAGCGTTTCGGACGATCAGGCGCTGTGAATCGCGCTCGCCTTCAGGAATTCCTGTTTCAGATCGTCAAAGTTGTGCACCGCCGGAAATTGCGGGAACTCATCGATAACGTTCTGGGGCGCGTGGAACAAAATGCCCGCCTCTGCCTGGCCCAGCATGGTGGTATCGTTGTAAGAGTCGCCAGCGGCAATCACCCGGTAGTTCAACAACTGGAATGCACGCACAGACTGGCGTTTCGGATCCCGCTGACGCAGCAGATAGTTCGTGATCTGGCCGCTCTCCGCTACCTCCAGCTTGTGACACAGCAACGCCGGATAGCCGAGTTTCTTCATCAGCGGCATGGCGAACTCGTAAAAGGTATCGGAGAGAATCACCACCTGGAAGCGCTCACGCAGCCAGTCGAGGAATTCCCGAGCGCCTGGCAGCGGGTCCAGGGTACCGATGACTTCCTGGATCTCCGGCAGGCCATAGCCGTGCTGGTCCAGAATACGCAGGCGCTGCTTCATCAAGACATCGTAGTCAGGAATATCCCGGGTGGTTGCCTTGAGTTCTTCAATGCCGGTTTTTTCTGCAAAGGCGATCCAGATTTCCGGGATGAGTACGCCCTCAAGGTCAAGACATGCGAGTTCCACAACGGTCTCCTGAACGATAAATAAAAAGGCGGGGCAGCTGCGCCCCGGTTGGTGGGCGTATGATATGAAAAAGCGCGGCCAAATGCATCGTGTATCCGGTTTTGCCTCGACCTGAAGGCATAAAGATATAGATCCTCATTCCTTCAGGGTATTAAAGGTTTGCTGCTAAGCTAGCCGCACAAGCTATTGATACAGACTGGATGATTATGACTGACATCGATTCTCTCCGGGCCGAACTGGATGGTCAAAGCCCCAGGGCGATTCTGAAAGCCGCCCTCTCCCACTATGGCAACATTGCCATTTCCTTCAGTGGCGCCGAGGATGTCGTACTGATCGAAATGGCTCACAAACTGACCGACAACCTCCGGGTGTTTACCCTGGATACCGGCCGACTGCACCCGGAAACCTACGAGTTTGTAGACCGGGTGCGCAAACACTACAGCATCGATATTGAAGTTCTGTTCCCGGATGCCAAAGAAGTGCAGGACATGGTCAATCGTAAAGGCCTGTTCAGTTTTTACGAAGATGGCCATTCTGAGTGCTGTGGTATCCGCAAGGTTAACCCGCTGCGCCGGAAGCTGGCCACTCTGGATGCCTGGGTAACAGGACAGCGTCGGGACCAGAGCCCCGGTACCCGGAATGAAGTGCCGGTGGTTCAGTTGGATACCGCCTTCTCAACTGATGCAAAGCCACTGATAAAATTTAACCCGCTGGCAAACTGGAGCTCCAAAGAAGTCTGGGATTACATCCGCATGTCTGAGGCGCCCTATAACCGGCTACACGAGCAGGGCTTTGTCAGTATTGGATGCCAGCCCTGCACCCGCCCAGTGCTCCCTGGCCAGCACGAGCGCGAAGGACGCTGGTGGTGGGAAGAAGCCACCCACAAGGAATGTGGTCTGCATGCCGGCAACCTGATCGGCAAGTCTGGCTGAACTGCCCGAAGCTGTGCCCACAAAAAAGCCCGCGTCGCCTTAACGGCCCGCGGGCTTTTCATTGGCCCAACCTCAGTGCTCAGTAGGTAGGAAGCTCGATATCCTTGAACAGTTCCTGAATCTCGGAACGACTACCCTGGTGGGCCACGGCTTCATCCACCTTCTCCTTGGTGAGATGGGGCGCAAACCGTTCCATGAAGTCGTACATATAGCCCCGCAGGAAGGTGCCTTTGCGGAAACCAATACGGGTGACCGAGGGTCTGAACAGCTTGCTGGCATCCAGCGCCACGAGATCGGTATCCACCTTGGGATCGAACGCCATACTGGCAATAATGCCGACACCCAGCCCCAACCGCACGTAAGTCTTAATGACATCGGCATCAGCTGCAGTGAACACCACTTTCGGGGTCAGTCCCCGTGACTGGAATGCCTCATCCAGCTTGGACCGCCCGGTGAACCCGAATACGTAGGTAACCAGCGAATACTCCGCCAGTTCCTCCAGTGTGAGTTCCTGGCCCTTGGCCAGAGGATGATCCTTGGGAACGATCACGCAGCGATTCCACTTATAGCAGGGCATCATGATCAGGTCGTTGAACAGGTCCATGCCTTCAGTGGCAATGGCAAAATCCACCGCACCGTTGGCGGCCATCTCTGAGATCTGCATCGGCGTGCCCTGATGCATATGCAGGGACACATCCGGGTATTCCTCGATAAAGCCCCGGATCACCGGCGGCAACGCATAACGCGCCTGAGTGTGGGTGGTCGCGATGCTCAGGTCGCCTTTACGCTGGTTACTGAACTCCTGGGCGATTTTCTTGATGCCTTCGACCCGACGCAGGATCTCCCCTGCCTCCCGGATGATGATCTCGCCGCCGGGAGTAATGCGGGTCAGGTGCTTGCCGCTTCGAGCAAACACCTCAAGCCCCAGCTCGTCTTCGAGCAAACGAATCTGTTTGGAGATGCCCGGTTGTGAAGTGAACAGGCTCTGGGCGGTGGCGGACACATTCAGGTCGTGGTGCGCAACTTCCCAGATATAACGCAGCTGTTGTAATTTCATTAATTCTGTCGCTCCCTGGATTTCCGGCCCTGAGTCAGTGCCTCAGGCTCAACTCGAGAACCCTGGTGGATTCATAACCGAATAATACGCATAAAGGATCAATTTTTCATTCTTTTTTGATATACAAGACAATCTGTATTCAGTGTAGACCAAATCTCTGGTTTCGCTGGCCCGACAATACCTTGCGTCAACACAGCCCTTGACTTGTGTGTGACAAAGCACACAATCGCTAATCAAACATGCCCAGATCCCGGGAAGCCATGCTGCTGACAACCAAATTCCTCCGGCCAACACCCGATTCCAGAGCCGTTCAACGTCAACGGCTAGATACCCTGCTGCAACCGGAATCCGGCAAACGACTGAATCTGGTTATTGCTCCGGCGGGTTATGGCAAGACCACACTGGTCAGCCAGTGGTGCGCCGGCAACAGCATGCCCACCGCCTGGCTCTCACTGGACGAGCAGGACGACAAGCCAAGGCAGTTCTGGCAGTACGTGATTGGCGCCTTCGAGCATGCCGGCCTGATCGGACTGGAGGACTGCAAGAAGCTGTTGGCCAGGCAGGACGACGACGAGCTCACACCCGCCATTACCAGCCTTTTGAATGTTCTCGCGGCAGATGGCAATGCCTGGTCGCTGGTGGTGGATGACTACCACGTTATCAGTAACGACACCCTTCATCGCCAACTCGCGTGGTTTCTGGACTATCTGCCACCCGGTATCCTGGTGACCCTGGCGTCACGAACGGAGCCACCTATGCCACTGGCCCGCTGGCGCGTCCGCCGACAGGTTCAGGACATCCACCCAGGCCTGCTGGCGTTTTCCGAAGAGGAATGTCAGGAATTCTTCCGCAGCACCATGGCCATGGAGCTGTCCGAGGACGACATTCGATCGATATGTCGTAAAACCGAAGGCTGGGTCGCCGCCATGCAACTGTCAGCACTGGCCGGCAAGAAGGAAGCCGTCGTGCCCGGCCAGGCCATGGGCTCACCGGATAGCCGACTGATTTCCGATTATGTCCTTACCGAAGTACTTGAGCAGCTTCCCGAAGATCTGACGGACTTCCTGCTGGAAACGGCTTGTTGTCCGCGCTTATGCGCCCCTTTGTGCAATTCCGTCAGGCAACGCCAGGACAGTCAGGAAAAGCTGTCCAGCCTTCTGTCCCAGAATCTCTTTCTGATCCCGCTGGACAACAGCAACGAGTGGTTCCGTTACCACGACCTGTTTCGGGAAGCCCTGTTACAGCGAATCCAGAGTGCCGACCCGTCCCGGGCCTCCGAACTTCAGTCCCGTGCCATTGACTGGCTACTGCGCCATGGCCATGTGCAGGAAGGGATTGCCCAGATAGTCCGGCGCAACGATACCGACCATCTGGCGGCGGTTCTCGCGGAACACGGCAACAATCTGATTCATGGCGGCTATCACCTTCCGGTACTGGAATGGCTGGATGCGATCCCTGCCCACAAGATTCAGGACAGCCCGCAACTGCAGATGCTCAGAATCTGGGGCCTGTTTTTCGCAAACCGGGTTGAAAGCCTGGACCCGCTTCTGCTGGAAGTTGAGGACCTGCTGGACCGCCGTGTTGCCGATTCACACCCGGACGCGGAAGGCGCCCTGGCGTTGCACAGCGAGATTTCGCTGGTGAGATCCTACCTGGCCCGCACCCGCAACGATGAGAAAAACGCCTCGGATCTTACCCGACAGGTACTCAAGGACATTGATCAGATCAGCATTCCCCTGAAGTCCGTCACTTATTACGGGTTGGGCCTGGATTATTTCGGCAAGGGCGAACTCAATGATGCCGAGGAGGCTCTGGAGTCTGCCGTTCATTATGGCCAGGTAGAACGCAAAGCCAGTACGGTTCTGTCATCCGGCGGTCTGCTCGCCTGGATTCAATACCACCGTGGCGATACCGATCTTGCTCTTGAGACGACTGGGCGAGTACGACAATGGGTAGACGAACACTATTCCGACCCCAGCCAGCCGAGATTGATCTCCTGCTGGCAAAACAGTGCATTGACAGAAATCTATCGCGAGCGAAACCAGATCAGCACCGCCGACGGATACCTGGCCCCCCTGCTCGATCATGTACGAAAGGGTACCGAACCGGGCCAGCATGTGGTGATCCAGTACGTACGGGGACACCTCGCCTTTACCCGGGGTGACCTGGAAACGGCGGTTGAGGCACTGGAAGATGCCGTGACAACCGGCCGGCGCCGGAGGGAACACATTGTATTCGAGCCCCCGGCCGCTTCCGCGTTGCTGGCAAGGTGCTACCTGAGTTCCGGCCATGCCGAAAAAGCGCGCGCCTGTTTGCAGCCCACCCTGGATCAACCAGCCACCAACCCGCTAAACCGGGAGCAGAACCAGATTGCCCTGGCCCGGGTACAGAATGCACTGGGCGAATATCAGCAGGCTCAGGACACCCTGTCCGCCCTGATACCAGCCGCAGAACGCAACGCGCACAATCGACACCTGGTAGAGATTTTACTGGTGTACGCCGAGGCGCTGGCCCACGAGGGCCGCAATGACGAGTCCGATGCCATGCTGGAGAAAGCACTGGACCGAGCCGAAAACGCGGGTTTTCTGCGCCTGTTTGCGGAAGAGAGCACTGCACTGCGGGAGATGCTACTGGATTTTCCCAGACTACGAACCCCGGGGCGGTGGAACCGGGAACTGCTCGGGATGCTCAGGGATCTGGCCGCCGGACAGCCTGGCGAGGCGTCTTTTAACAGCTCCCAGGAAGCCTATCACCCCATCGATACTGCCCGCCCGGGGGGCGAGCCTGTAAATGCCCTGACAGAACCGTTGAGCCAGCGTGAGCAGGAAGTGCTGGCTTTGATCCACCAGGGGCTGGCCAATAAAGAAATTGCTGAGCGCATGTCCGTTGCCCCGGCTACCGTGAAAGCGCACATCAGGAACCTGTACGGCAAGCTCGGCGTGAGCCGGCGCACCGAGGCGCTGGCGAAAGCACGGGAGGTGGGGTTGCTGGAGGATGTCGCGAAAATGTGATGAACATCACATTTGACACCAATTAAGCCTGGTCACTACGCCCTTTGGACGATCCGTTTACGCCCCTTTAAGCCCTATCATTTAACCATGGTGAGGTTAACGCCTTACTTCGAAATCTGAAATTCAGGCCTTCAGACTTCTTGTTCCGCGTTGTTTCGACGCCCGGGTTCGTTAAGAACCCCTTCCATGAGAGCCACCCCTTGCGGGCTGGCTCTTTTTTTATGGGTCAATTTACAGGCATGAGAGAAATCTAGTGTTCAATGATGCGGCGAAACGGCGGGAGTGCATCCAATAGCAACTGCCCGTAGCGTCGAGCCACAATCCTGCGGTCCAGAATGGTCACCCGCCCCGTGTCCTGTTCCGTTCGCAGCAGGCGGCCAACGGCCTGCACCAGTTTGACAGAAGCGTCCGGCACCGTGATTTCCATAAAGGGATTGCCTCCACGTTGGGTCACCCACTCGGCCAGACTGGCTTCAATGGGGTCATCCGGTACCGAAAAGGGCAATCGGGTGATCACCACGTGGTGCAGATAGCGCCCCGGCAGGTCAATGCCCTCTGCAAAACTGGCCACACCAAACAGTACACTGGGCTTACCTTCGTCAACCCGGCTGCAATGCAGCCTGAGCACCTCATTCTTGGCCATATCGTCCTGGGTCAGGATCAGTTCCGGGTACTCAGGCGCCAGTGCATCACGAACCTGCTGCATCTGACGGCGCGACGTAAACAGCACCAGTGTCGCCTTTTCTCCGGCCCAGAGCTCCGGTAAACGCTTGACCAGGGCATCGGCGAAACCATCGTCGGTAGGCATCGCGACCATGGCCGGCACTTCCACCGTCGCCATTTCGGCGTACCGGAAAGAACTGGGCACTACCAGATAACGGCTGGCCTCAGGCAATCCGGCTCGTGAACGAAGGCGATCAAAGCGCCCGAGCGCCGTCAGCGTCGCGCTGGTGAGCACCGCTCCGTAAGCCCTCGACCACAATCTCGAATAAAGCAGGTTATCGGCCAGTACCGGCGAGCTGAACAAGGTAATGTCTTCAGCATGGTCCCAGCGCTGGCGCACTGCCCACCTTGCCGCCGGTGGGCCTTTACGGGCAGGAGCTTCGACCACCGGCTCCTCTTCATCACTGACGATGGCGACACCTTCGCTCCAGGCAATCCACAACCGCAGCTGATCTTCCGCCCTGGCATGAAAGGAACCTACTACCGGGTACCAGGAATCTGCTGTGTCCCGGTCCAGCTCCGGATCCTTGCGCTCATCGAATGCGCTCTGGAGTTCATCGACCAATGTTCCGAGGTGCCGACAAAGCCCTGCCGTGGCGATTCGTGTTTCCCCAGCCAGTTCGGCCAGCTTCTCGGGCAAGGCACCATCCGGATACCGCCACTGGGCACTGCGGCGCTCTTCGTTAAATTCCCAGCCGGTATTCTGCTCAACCTCTTCGTACACGCGAGTGAGTGCCAGATCCAGATCCCGACCCGCGGCACTGATCTTTTCAACCGCTTTGGCGGCCTGGGAGCCCGCTGGAAGCCAGGGCTGCATCTTCACCAGCGCCTGGGAAAGCTGTTTCAGCCATTGCCGGGTGGAGTTCAACGGCACCGACGCGGCGAAATGGTTCAGGGCCTTGTCGGGCAGATGATGGGCTTCATCGAAGATGAACAGCGCGTTCTCCGGCTCCGGAAGAATGGCGCCACCGCCCAGGGCCAGATCCGCCAGCACCAGGTCGTGATTGGCCACCACCACATCGGCATCGTCCAGATCCTTGCGGGCATCAAAGAACGCACAACTGTCAAAGTAGGCGCAGTGCCGGTTGGTGCACTGGCGATGATCAGTCGTCACCTGACGCCAGATTTCATCGGGAATCTGTTCCGGCCAGTGATCCCGGTCGCCGTCCCAGTCCCGGGAACCATAACTGGCAAGCATGTTCTCAAAGGTGGCCCGGCTACGGGCTTCGTCGTCTACCGGCTGATCCAACAGGAACAACGGCATGGTATCGCTGTCACCATGGCCCTCATCGTGCAGCCTCGCTTCCAGTCGCGACATACACAGGTAACGACCACGGCCTTTGGCAAGAGTCCAGCTGAAATCCAGCTTGCTGTGTTTACGCAGGTCCGGCAGATCTTTCAGAACAATCTGATCCTGAAGCGCCACCGTGGCGGTGGAAATCACCAGAGTCTTGCCAAGGGCTTTCGCCACCGGAATGGCGGCGATGAGGTAGGCCAGCGTTTTACCTGTACCGGTACCAGCCTCCACCACGCAGGTAGCCGGCGGGGAAGTGCGCTGGCCATCGTTGTCGGTGATCTCCCCCATGTACCGGGCAATCTCCGCAATCATCAAGCGCTGGCCATAACGGGCACGGATATCCTTGCCCGCCAGCACATCCCGATAGGCTTGCTGAATTTGCTGTTTAACGTCCTCTGTCAGCGCCATTATCTCGGGCTCACCCAGTCACGCACAGTACCGACACGGAAAAACTGGCCGTTCTTGCTAAGCACCACACCGTCTTCGGTAATACGTTCCACCAACAGCGGGCCAAAGCCATCCCCCGGTTTCAGGTAATGGCCATTGATCATCACCCGACTGGCGGACGGATCAGATGCAAAAATATGACTGTTAAAGGTCAAATCAGGGACACTCTTCTGAAAAGAAAGGGGCAGTTCCACAAGGTGAGGCACCCTGCCCTGCGGCACCCGTTCCGTCAAGGCCGAATGTGGCACCGGCTCGCTGTCAGACCGACGCGGAACAATCACCACCGGTGCTTCCCAGGGCTGCTGCGTGACGTCGGACTCACCTGCTCTGGCATCATCATCCGCCTCAGCGACCACAACGGTATCTGTTGCCTGAGACAGATCCTGCCCCCCGGATACCCGGACCGGATCGGCTATTTCAGTCTCTGCCACCGGCTCAGGCTGAGGGGCCGGCTCAACAGGTACCGATTCGGACTGCTCTCGGTCTACAGCAGGAGCCTCCTGCACCGTCAGTACCTTTGCGTTTCGCTCCGGCCAGAACAACCAGGCGAGCACGCCCGCGTTCACTAACAAAGCCAGTGCCACCCACACCACGGCCGATACCGGCTTGCGTTTGGGGCGGTAGACCATCTGCACCGGCTGCCCGAGATCCGGCGCTTTGCCCTGTCGGCGCTCCGCTTCGGATTTTCGGAGCGCATCGAGAATATACGACATACGCTACCCGCTCCTGACCATCACCGACGAAACCAGACGAGGAATATTCTCGGCCAGATCGTTGTTCATCTGGATAATGGTCATGGCGCCTGTAATACCATCCACGGTGAGCCCGCGTTTTTCCTGATACCAGCGCACCTGTTCCTTCATATCCATCCGCTTGACCCGGCCGGCTTCCTGTTCGCCGCTGCTCAGGCGCTCTGCCAGCTCCATCATGCGGGCGCCGATCCATAACTGCTGGCCAGATTCATCACCGTAGAAACCATCGCCGGTCATGAATTCGGGAATTCGCCAGAGCACCCGGAAATCACCGTACCAGTAGTCTTCAATCTCCCGGAATGGCACTTGCTGGCTGCCCCGGGGCGTCGCAATCACTGCCAGATCGCCATCCAGTCGTTCCACAACCACCTGGCGAGTGCGGCCGCTTTCATCCCTTAACTGAAGGATGGCCGGCCGATTGATGAACTCCAGGCTTCTGCGACTGCCCTGGCGTTCCAGACAGGCCAGCCCCACCGTTGCGGCGTAATCACAGGCGATCGGGTTGGCCGACAGTTCATAGCTCTTGCCCCACAGAGCAAATAAAGCGGTGAAGGCTTCAGACAACGACTGGGTGTGCTGGTTAAACACAAATCCTGGCGATGTTGGCTCCGGCGCCGCAATTGCTCGCTGGCCGGATTCTGGGGCCATTGGCGGCACCGGCTCTGCCACCCGTTCAATCACGCCTGCAACCGACGGTTCGGCCTTGGGCTCGGCCAGTGCCGGGGCGGATGCCCCGGGAATATCCAGCAGCCACACGGTACTGATAATGGCAATGATAAACGAGGCGACAACCAACCATACATGACTGCCCCGGCTTCCGAGTGTCCGCCCGGACGGAGCCATCGCCAGGCCGCCATTGACCTCTTTTGCCGCTTTGCGAATGTGGGTGACGGAGATCAGATGATCTCCCTCCGCGTAGGCTCCGAGCAGTGCCCGGTCGCTGATCAGGTTGATAAGCCGGGGTACGCCCTGACTTTCGCGATACAACCTGCGGACCGCCCCGGGGGTAAAAATATCACCCCGCATACCGGCAACATTAAGCCGGTACTGCAGATAGGCAGGCAGTTCCTGCCGGTCTATTGCATCCAGGTGGTAGCGTGCCGTCACCCTTTGATTGAGCTGGCGAAGTTCCGGCAAAGCCAGGATGTCCTGCAATTCCGGCTGGCCAAGCAGGACAATCTGCAGCAGTTTCTTTTCCGAGGTTTCCAGGTTGGTCAGCAGGCGCAGCTGTTCGAGCACCTCAGCGGAGAGGTTCTGGGCCTCGTCAATAATCAACACCTTGTGCCGGCCCGCAGCGTGGGCTTTCAACAAATCCTGGTTGATGCTGTCGACCAGGGTCTTGATACTGGCATCAGGTTGGTGCGCTATTTCAAGTTCGTCACAAACGGACGACAGCAGCTCCCTGGCAGACAGGCGCGGATTCAGTACCAGCGCAATATCCACATGTGCCGGCGCATTTTCGATGAAGCAGCGACAAACCGTGGTTTTACCGGTGCCCACCTCGCCGGTGATCACAATGAAACCGCCCTGCCCCTGCACACCGTACATCAGGTGCGCCAGTGCTTCCTTATGGCGATCGCTGAGGTAGAGATATCGGGGGTCGGGAGCGATTGAAAATGGCGGCTCACGGAAGCCGAAGAAATCGTAGTACATGGTTCCTCAGGGCCTGGCCGGGCTGTCACCGCTTACCAGTTTGAGTTCCGCTGCGCGCCGGTTTTGCTGTTTCAGCCGGCGAACGCAACGCTCCAGGGTTTTCGAGATCCGTGCGTGGGAGCGAATCATAGATATTTTCGGCCAGGTCGCCCGCTCTCCTTCCAGAATCATCTCACGCACATACTCAGGGCTCGGGTTGGCAAGCATACGCCGAAAATGTCGCAGCGAATAGTTCGGCGCGATAGTCACATCACCGGAGTAACGCTGAGCCATAATGGTATACATCTGACCGGAAAGCTGCCGCAGAATCTCTGGCCGAACACGTTTTCGAAGGTAATCGAATACGCCTTGCCCGTGGAACTGTACCTCGGATTTCAGCAAGTGGGACGGCAGATTGGTCAGCGACAGTTTTTCATCCTGGCCACGATCAGTCAGAAACGGCACCACGTGAGGGTTGGTCTGGCTGACAATGGTGAAATTTACATCATAAAGGTGCATCAGTCGTTCGATAGGCAGATCGCTCACAACAGAGCCGTCCACAAACTTGAGCCGCGGCATGTAGGGCAGCGAATTACCGTTAAGATCTTTTTTCATCAGCGTTACTGGCGGGAAAATACCCGGTACAGCCGCACTGGCCAGGGCGGCACTCCACACCAACAGGTACGGTGACGTGTAACCGCACAGCAAGCGGGCTTTCTGATGCGCCTGCACCGGAGACACACTGATATTAATACTGCGCCCCGTGCGCTGGTAGGCTTCCTCAAAGGTATAGTCGCCAATATTCTCCCGCAGGCATCGGCGCAATGTGTCCTGGTCCATCAGACCGGTTCCGCGCATGGCGCTTAACAACCCCCGCCATTTCCATGCTTTCAGGTTATGGCTTTCAGGCACCAGCATTTCAGGAATTTCAGCATCGGTATGAACCCCCAGAATGCCGGCGATAATGGCGCCGATGCTGGAGCCGGCAATCACCTGCGGCAAAAGGCCTTTCTCCCAGAGCGCCTTGATAACCCCAAAATGGAACATGCCCAGACTGGCGCCACCACTCAACAGTAAGGTGGGCCGCCCGTAGCTTGTCAGGGTGTCGCGGAAAAACTGCAGTTTGTCATACACCGGGAAGCCAGGAACCGGGTGGTCGCACAGGTAATCCAGCGACTCGCATACCTGGGTGATGTATTCTTCAATCAGGTGCTTGGTACCAACGCGGGAGCGGGTGTACAGCGCCGGATTCCCCATGTTGCCAAGGTCGTGATGCAACCCTTCCCTGAGCGCGCGCTTCAGGCGCTCGAAATCATTCTGTTGGCGATACTGCTTGAGATTGGACAGGCGATCATAGATCAGCTCGTAATGGTAAAGATCGGAGGCAAAATCCTCTTTCCATTCAGCATTGCCCTCAAGAAAATCCAGCTCCAGTGCGGCCGCCTTCCACTGTTCATAATTCGTGGCCTGCGCCAGCATTTGTCGGAAACGGGTTATTCTCGGGTCCTTGATCACCTGTCGCCTCCCGGCTTGTACACTCAGAAATCGTCGAGCATCAGATCGTCATCATCACTCGCGAAAGGATCTTCGGTGATCTTACCATCGTTAATCAGGAATTCACGACGCTGCAGGAAGGCATTGCGCATAAACGTGTACCGATCCCCGGAAATGAAATTCTCCGCCGGGATCAGGTCTGCCCGCTTGTCCACAATCTGGAGCATTCGCAGGTAATACCATTCGGGGTTCTCGACCGAGTCCCACGCCGAAGGCAGCATGAACCCGTCCGCCGCCATACCCATGAAATACCGGGGCGTGGACGGCCCAAGCAACGGCAGCATCAGGTAAGGACCGGAATCCACTCCCCAGGTTGCCAGGGTCTGGCCGAAATCCTCCGGCCGCTCGGGCAGCTCGAAGGCGTTGGCAACATCAAAGAAACCACCAAGGCCGAAAACCGTGTTGTAGGTAAAACGGCCAACCGCCACAACCGCAGACTCACCCTTCAGCTGCAGAAGGCTGTTGGTGAAGTTACGGATTTCGGTCAGGTTATTGAAAAAATTGGTAATCCCCCGGTCCACCAGATCTGGAGTGACAGTGCGATAGCCCTTGGCTACCGGCCGGAGAAACCACCGGTCAATAGCATCATTAAAGGCGAAGACCTTTCGGTTCCAGTTTTCATAGGGATCGCCGGTTTCAACCGGCATAGTCTGTTCACCCGGGGGCTCTTGGAGATTCTGGGCCATGGCCGGATTAAAGACCGCCAGGGCCGGGAAAACTGCGATGACCATCCAGGATGACCAGCGCCGGGACTTACGCTCTTTCATGTCGCTCTCTTGGGTTGTTTAACCTGTTCAGTTTCGTCAACAATACCGGCGCTTTATTATTATTTTTCAACCTTCCGGAGGAAATCCGATGTCAGTACCGGGAAATCCCGTCAGCTCCCTCACCATGGCACTGCGATGGGGTGATATGGATGCATACGGCCACGCCAATAACACAGTTTACTTTCGTTTCTTTGAAGAAGCCCGGATTGTCTGGCTTGCCTCACTGGAACTCGGTGGTGCCGAAGATGCCACCGGGCCGGTCATTATAAAGACCAGCGCCACATTCCTGAAGGAGCTGACTCACCCCGCCACTGTGGTGGTGGAAACTTACGCGGACAAAGCCGGAAATACCAGCCTGGACACTTACCACCTGTTGAAAGACAAGGATACCGGAGATATCTACGCGGAAGGCTATGCGAAAATCGTCTGGACGGACCGGGCGACACGCAAATCCACCCCGCTGCCAGACACCTTGCGGGCGCTGGCAGCGAGATAAACAGGCTCAGCGGTGGCGAACCACGACGCTGCCAATGGAATAGCCGGCGCCGAATGAGCAGATCACGCCCAGATCGCCGGCTTTCAGATCGTCCTTGTATTTGTGGAACGCGATAATGGACCCTGCGGAACTGGTGTTGGCGTATTCGTCCAGAATCACCGGAGCCTCTTCCACACTGGCATCGCGACCCAGAACCTTGCGCGCAATTAACTGGTTCATGTTCAGGTTGGCCTGATGCAGCCACATCCGGGTGAGATTATCCGGGCTGAGGGAAAGGGATGCCAGGTGGCCCTGAATGGTCTCGGCCACCAGGGGCGAAACTTCCTTGAACACCTTCCGCCCTTGCTGGATAAACAGTTTGTCCGCCTTGCCAATGCCGGATTCATCGGCACGATTGAGGAAGCCGAAGTTATTCCGGATGTTATTGGAAAACTTGGTTTTCAGGCGAGTACCCAGAATTTCAAAACCCTGACCGGCTTTAGTGTCTTCCTCACGCTCAACCAGTATCGCCGTGCAGGCATCACCGAAGATAAAGTGGCTGTCCCGATCCCTGAAATTCAAGTGGCCGGAGCAGATTTCCGGGCTGACCACCAGCACCGAACGTGCTGCACCATTTTCGACCGAGTTGACTGCCGCCTGCAGGCCGAAAGTGGCAGAACTGCACGCCACGTTCATATCGTAGGCAAAGCCTTCAATACCCAGGGCTTCCTGCACTTCAATGGCGATGGCCGGATACGGCCTTTGCAGGTTTGAACAGGCAACAATGACGGCATCGACATCGGCCGCCGTTTTACCCGCCTGGGCCAGGGCTTCCTTGCTCGCAGCTACAGCCATATCGCACTGTACCGACGGTTCATCGTTGCTACGCTCCGGAATGTAGGGGGTCATCCGGTGGGGATCAAGAATACCATCCCGATCAATAACATGCCGGCGCTTGATACCGGAGGCTTTTTCGATAAAGGCAGAAGACGAGGGTTGCAGGGCAGCGACCTCACCACGGGCAATTTCGTCGGCATGCTCGTTGTTGAACAGCTCCACGTACTGATTGAACGCTTCAACCAGTTCATCATTCTCGATAATGGCGGGCGGCGTATACAGGCCGGTTCCGCTGATGACGGCTTTAATCACAATAACCCCACGTCACAATTATAAAAACGGTTTCTGACATCACGATGTCAGAAATACTAACACAGTCCGGCAGAATTGCCCGTGGGACTATCGTCCAGTGGCCCTGTTATGGTGCATCCGGCAAGGTTATATGCGGGTCTTTTCCCATTGTTTATCCAGCCGCTTCGCCGAAACCGTCATTACCGTGCCCAGTTGTTGGGCAAAAAACGACACCCGGAACTCCTCCAGCATCCATCGGTAGGTTTCCAGTTCGGGGTCTCGCACGCCCTGCCGCTTCTGCTGCTCCAGTTTGGCGGCATACCGGGCCCATAATGGCTCAATGGTGTGAAGAAATTCCCGCTCACGCCCCATTTCCCGCGCCATTTTTTCCAACCGGATGTCCGCCGCTTCAAAATAGGTTCCGAACCGTTCCAGCCACTGAACCGGGGTATTGACCAGGAAACCCGGATACACCAGATGTTGCAACTGGAACTTGAGGTCGGCCATGCTTGCTGCCAGCGCCAGATTAATCTTGCCCTTGAGCTGTTTCGCGACTTTCTGGTAGCCGTTCATGGCCTGAAACAGGCGCTCATCAGCAGCTTCCAGAGCAGGAATGAAGTCACCCCGGTGGCGGTCGAACAGCTCTGCGAACGCCTGTTCGGTTCTGGGCAGTTGGTCCGCCAGAAAATGCTGCATAACCGTCGACAACACCAGATCATCCAGCAGTCCCTTTGCCTGGCCGATCGGTGCAAACATCAACGCAGACTGTTTGAAGCGGGGCAGCTTTCGCTCAAGATCCGCCAGGGTATTACCGAACCGGTTCACAATCAGCCGCGCAACGCCGCGACGATGGGTATCCTCTGCGGTGAGCTTGTCCAGACAACGCGAAGCCCGCACCTTATTACCCAGATCTTCCAGAGCCGGGTACACCGTGACCTGCATACCGCCTTTTTCCGTTTGAACGTGCTCAGGAAGGGTTCCGAATTGCCAGGCTATGTATTCACCCGCCTGTTTTTGCCCGGGCTCATCTCTCGTCGCCGAGGCCAGCGCTTCTTCGGCCCGGCCCTCCAGTCTGGCCTGAAGTTCATCGGTGTCTCGGCTTTCGGCGATGACCTTGCCTTTGTCGCCGGTCACCCTCAGGTTCATCCTCAGGTGGCGGGGCAGCTCCTCCTCCGGCCAGGCATCCGGATCAATCTGGACCCCGGTCATTCGTCGCAGCTGTTCGCCCAGTTTGATCGCCAGAGGCTCGTTGCCCGGCTGCAGGTTGGCCAGAGCCGCGTCAACAAAGTCCGGTACCGGCACAAAATTCCGGCGCAACGCTTTCGGCAGCCCCTTGACCAGGGCAATGCATTTTTCCCGAAGCAGCCCCGGCACCAGCCACTCCAGACGCCGGGCGGGGATCTGTCGCAAAGCCATCAAGGGCACGTTGAGGGTGACACCGTCGCGCTCACTGGTGGGCTCAAACTCATAACTCAGAGGGTATTTCACCCCCTCCCATTCCAGGTAGTCGGGGTACTGCTGGGCCGAGGTCTCATCCAGAGGCCTTTGCAGAACGTCGGCCTCTGTCAGCTCCAGCTTCTTCAATTCTTCGGCAGATAATCCTTTCCACCAGGATTCAAAATGTCGGCCACTAACGATATCCGATGGCAGTCTCTGGTCGTAGAAAGCCACCAAAACTTCATCATCCACCAGAAGATCCCGCCGCCGGGTCTTCTTCTCCAGATTCTCGACGGTATCCAGCATTTCGCGGTTACGGGCAATAAACGGCGCCCTGGACTGGAAATCCCCCTCAACCAGGGCACGGCGAATAAACAGATTCCGGCACTCGGCGGGGTCAACCTTGGCGTAGGGAATACGGCGCTTGGGGACCACATCCAGGCCATAAAGTGTGACCTTCTCGTACCCCATCACCTGGGCACGCTTCTGCTCCCAGTGGGGCTCAAAATAGTGGTGCTTTACCACGTGGCCTGCCAGCGGCTCCACCCATTCGGGCTGAATGGCCGCCACCATTCGGGCAAACACCTTGCTGGTTTCGACGATCTCGGCCGCCACAATCCACTTGGGTGCCGTTCTGCCGACTTTGGAGCCCGGGAAAATCATCACCTTGCGGTTTCGGGTGGCCAGATACTCCCGCTTTTCCACTTTCACCGCCACCTGGCCAAGCAAGCCGGCCAGAATGGCTTTATGCACTGCGTCGTAGTTGGCCGGCTGGTTATTCACTGTCAGCTTCTGCTCCCGGCAGATCAGGGTGAGCTGGCGGTGAATGTCCCGCCACTCACGCATTCGCATCCAGCTCAGGAAGGTTTTCTGGCACAGTTTCTTGAGCTGGTTCTGGGACAACTCCTGGCGCTGTTCTTCGAACCAGTTCCAGATATTCAGCAGGGTGGCGAAGTCCGATTCCTTGTCGTTGAACGGGGCGTGTGCCTGGTCGGCCGCCTGCTGCTTGTCCTGAGGTCGTTCCCTGGGGTCCTGAACGCTCAGGCCGGCAATCACAATCAACACTTCCGCCAGACTGCCCTGCTCCGCTGATGTCACCAGCATACGGGCCAACCGGGGATCCAGTGGCAAGCGGGCCATGGTGCGCCCAAGCCTGGTAACTCGGCGTTTGTCATCGACGGCGCTAAGCTCTTCCAGCAGCTTGTAACCATCGTTGACCTGACGACGATCCGGCACCTCAAGAAACGGAAAATGCCGGATCTCGCCCAGTCCGGATGTGGCCATTTGCAGGATAACGGAGGCCAGGTTGGTTCTCAGGATTTCAGGATCGGTGTATTCCGGGCGGTTCAAAAAGTCCGTTTCGTCGTACAGACGGAAACAGATCCCCGGCGCCACACGCCCACACCGGCCTGCCCGCTGGTTGGCACTGGCCTGGGAAATCGGTTCAATGGGCAGACGCTGTATTTTCGAGCGCACACTGTACCGGCTGATGCGGGCAACGCCGGTATCAATCACGTAGCGAATACCGGGCACCGTCAGCGAAGTCTCAGCCACGTTGGTGGACAACACAATCCGCCGCCCCTTGTGGCCCTGGAACACCCGGTTCTGTTCCTGGTTACTCAGGCGGGAATACAACGGCAACACTTCGGTATGACGCAGGTCAGCGTGGCGCAGCACCTTGCTCACGGCCCGGATCTCCCGCTCGCCTGGCAGAAAAACCAGTACATCCCCCGGAGGCTGCTTTTCCTGCCGTTCATGCTGTTCAATCTCGTCCAACGCCGAGAGGACACCGTCGGTCCAGCCCTGATCCCTGTCGTCCTCGTCCCCAACCAGGGGGCGATATCGAATATCTACCGGAAAGGTACGACCGCTGACTTCAATCACAGGCGCTTCGTTGAAAAACTCGCTGAAGCGCTCCACCTCGATCGTGGCCGAGGTGATGATGACTTTCAGATCCGGGCGCTTCGGCAACAGTTGCTTGAGATAGCCGAGCAGAAAATCGATATTCAGGCTGCGCTCGTGGGCCTCATCGATAATCAGCGTGTCATAGCGATCCAGAAAACGGTCGTGCTGCACCTCCGCCAGCAGGATGCCGTCGGTCATTACCTTGACCCGGGACGACTCCGAGGTGTTGTCGGTAAACCGCACCTGATACCCGACCTGCTGGCCTACCGTCTCACCCAGTTCTTCGGCAATCCGGCTGGAAACACTGCGCGCGGCAATCCGCCGGGGCTGGGTATGGCCAATCAGGCCGCGGATGCCGCGCCCCAGGTTCAGGCAAATCTTCGGAATCTGTGTGGTTTTACCGGATCCGGTCTCACCAGCAATGATCACCACCTGATGGTTATTGATGGCATCGCTGATGTCCTCGACCCGATCGCTGACCGGCAACCCGGCGGGAAAGGTGGCCGGCTTGTGCAGAGCCTGACGCTTACGTACCTTCTCCAGCCCCTGATCCAGCCATTGCGCCATCTTTTCCAGATCCTTATTGCCGGGGCTACCCTTACAACGGCTTACACGGCGAATGATGCGGGCGGCCTCCTGCTGGTTACAGGCGTCCAGCTGGCTCATCATCGCTTTGACGGCGGCCCGGGGGTCAACAGGAGTATCGGAACGAGTGTTGTCAGTCATTAACAGCTGCAGGCTCATCAATGGATAGGTGGAACGTCAGGGCGAAACAGTCTAACGAAAACCGGAGCCAAGAAACACAAAGACCCCGCCGAAGCAGGGTCTTTGGTTGGCATGAGGGCCTCGCCTGTTACTTGGCGTTGGCCTGGTCCCGCAGCTCACGGCGCAGGATCTTGCCCACGTTGCTCTTTGGCAGTTCATCACGGAACTCAAAGTGCTTGGGTACCTTGTAGGCGGTCAGACGCTCCCGACAGAACTCCTTGAGTTCGTTGGCGGTTACACCTTCTTTGGTGGGCACTACATAAACCTTCACCGCTTCACCGCTCTTGGCATCGGGGATCCCCACGGCGGCACACTCCACCACTTTCGGGTGTGTGGTCACAACATCTTCGATTTCGTTCGGGAACACGTTGAAACCGGACACGATGATCATGTCCTTCTTACGATCCACAATGCGGATGTAACCGTCTTCCTGGATCAGGGCCACATCGCCGGTCTTCAGGAAACCGTCATCGGTGAACGACTTCTGTGTATCATCCGGACGCTGCCAGTAACCGCGCATCACCTGCGGGCCTCTTACACACAGTTCCCCCGGCTCGCCGACCGGTGTTTCATTGCCGTCGTCGTCAATGGTTTTGACCACAGTGGACGGAATCGGCAGACCGATGGTGCCGATCTGGATGGCGCTGCGGGGGTTGAAGGTAACCACCGGCGAGGTCTCGGTCATACCGTAGCCTTCGCTGATTTCGCAACCGGTCACACGCTGCCACATTTTCGCGGTATCACTGGTCAGGGCCATACCACCAGAGGCAGTCAGCTTGAGGCCAGAGAAGTCCAGATCCTGGAAGTCCTCGTTGTTGCACAGGGCCACAAACAAGGTATTCAGGCCAATAAAGGCAGAGAACTTCTGCTTCTGCAGCTCTTTAACAAAGCCGGGGATATCACGCGGGTTCGGAATCAGAACGTTATGGGCACCTGCTTCCAGCATAATGCCGCAGTTCAGGGTGAAGGAGTAGATGTGGTACAGCGGCAGCGGTGCAATCACCACTTCCTTGCCCTCTTCCACCTGATCTTCCAGCATTGGCCGGACTTGTGTCAGGTTGGCCACCAGGTTGGCATGAGTCAGCATGGCACCCTTGGCAACACCAGTGGTGCCGCCGGTGTACTGCAGCACGGCCAGATCATCCAGCTTGATGTCGACCGGGGTAAACTTTTCACGGGCACCGGCGCTGAGTACCGCCGGCAGCTTATGAGCACCCGGAATGTTGAACGCCGGAACCATCTTCTTGAGGTGCTTCACCGCGGCATTCATCAGGGTACGCTTGATGGGGGAGTGCATATCGGCAATCTCGGTCACGATCACGTGCTCGATGCCGGTATGGGGCAAAACCTTCTCCGCGTTGTCGGCCATATTGGCCAGAACAACCAGTGCCTTTGCGCCAGAATCGTTAAACTGGTGCTCCATCTCACGAGTGGTGTACAGGGGGTTGGTGTTCACCACAATCAGACCAGCGCGCATGGCCCCGAACACAACCACCGGATACTGGGTCACGTTCGGCATCTGCACCGCAATGCGGTCGCCCGGTTTCAGGTCGGTTTTGTTCTGCAGCCAGGCCGCGAAGTTACGGCTCTGAGTATCAAGATCCCGATAGGTCAGGGTAACGCCAACTGCTGTAAACGCAGGCTTGTCTGCAAACTTCTGTACCGCCTGCTCAAAAACATCCACCATGTTCTTGTATTTATTGAGATCGATTTCCCGGGGGATGCCAGCTGGGTATTTGTCTTGATAGAACTGCTCAAAATCCATCACCATCTCCTGTCTGATTGGCGCTGTGGGGTATTACCGGATGGGTTCAGAAGCCCCCTGATTGTAATGTTTTGCCAAGACCGATCGCTCGGGAAAATCAACCCGACGAAAGTATCAGCCTCAAAAAAGTGGGGAGAGAATAGCAGTTTTGTTAACGATGAGGTAGTTTTCAGATCAGCAAACGGTACAACCGTACTCGAACACTGAATCACCGGAGCCTGTGATGAGCGACACCCTGGATACGCTGGAAAACATTACCTACGACGAACTGAACGAAGGCGATTCAGCCACCTTCACACGCACCCTCACCGAAGATGAGCTGGTGCTGTTTGCTGCGGTATCCGGGGACGTAAACCCGGTGCACCTGGATTCGGAGTTTGCCGCAGAATCCATGTTCCGGGAGCGCATCGCTCATGGTATGTGGAGTGGCTCACTGATTTCTGCCGCCCTGGCCACGGTCATGCCCGGCCCCGGCACCATCTACCTGGAACAGAGCCTGTCGTTCAAACGACCGGTCAAGCTGGACGACACACTGACCGTCACCTTGTCGGTGCTTCGCAAGGAACCTAAAAACCGTGTCTCTTTTGGCTGCGATGTGCGCAATCAGAACGGTGATCAGGTGGTTACCGGCGAGGCCAAGGTGATTGCCCCCACCGAAAAGATTTCGTTGCAAAAACCCCGCTTGCCGAAAATTACCATCGAAAGCTGAGTTTCGGCCGGCATTACCCCGGAAGGAAATCGATGGGGAATCGAACCTTCCGGGTCTCCACATTGGCGGCACCAAAATTGAACATCTGTACGCGCAGTGCAATGCGCTTTTCCAGCATCGGGTGATCCAGTTCAGAACCCACCACGTCACAGGCTGAGACACTGCCATCCGGCTCAATCACCAGTTCCAGAGTAACCTTACCCTCAAGGGTTGGATCCTGCCTTAACTCCCGCTGGTACAGGGAATAGAGCACGCTCTTCTGGGCATCAAATACCTGCCGGATATTGCTCATGGCACGCTCGCCCACTGACGGCCGGGCGGGTTCCGGCTGGCTTGCCACCTGAGGCGCGGTTTCCCGGGGAGCGGCTACGTCACTGGTTTCATGCTTTGCCAGTTCGACTTCCCGTACCGGTCCTTCACGGGTTTCAACACCGCCGCTGCCTTGCAGTACCGAATCATTCGGCGTTTCCGGTGCCAGGCCATCCGCCTGACTGTTACTGACATTCGCGACACGCTGCACCTCAGGTGCCGGAGTATCCACAGACGTCAGAGCGCTGAGCCGGTCTTTCATAGCAAACAGGCCGGAACGTGAGGCGGTTTCGCGAGCCTGCTCGGTCGTCTGCGGCGCAGGCTCAGGCTTCGATTTCGCTACCGTCGGTTCAGGAGGAATCTGCCGCGGCTCCTCAACCTGCTGCGGTTCCGGCTCTGGCTTGGGCTGCTCAGGCTCTGGCTCCACAACCGGCTCTGGTGGCTCAACCCGCTTCGGTGGCTGTACCAGCTTCGCCAGCCGGGGCGGCAATTGCTCAGCCTGTTCACGCTCAGGTTCCGGTACCTGCAGGCCCGGGATAATGAGAGCCGGAATCAGAAACAGCGCCAGCATCAGCCCCGTTATCAGGCCGAAGCGGCCCGACTCTGCTAAGTCCCTGGACCAGGGCAGCCGGGAAGGTTGCGACAGCTCCCTGTGATCAACCATTACGAACCTCCGACTCCACCGCCAGTCGTACCTGCCGGAACTGCTCATCGACACAGGTCTGCATGATCTTTCTCAGCAACCGGTAATCGGTATCTTTCGCTGCCATAATCGTAACTTCAAGACCGTTTTCCGGTACCTCAGCCCAACGGTTCCTTCGGTACGCCAACTCTTCGGTCAAGCCGGCAATGCGAGTATCCGTGGCTTCGATGCCGTCCAGGCGTGCCACTTCCCGGCCCTGGACCAGAATGGACTGGCCGACCACCTGTACCGTCAGGCTTTCCACAGCTTCCTGTTTGGCGGTCGAACTGGGCAGGGGAACATCCGCAGTGTTCTGCATGACCTTAACATCCGAGGAATTCACCATCAGGAAGAACACCAGGATGGTAAAGATATCCATCAATGACACCAGGTTCAGGCCACCCGCCTTGTGCATCCGGCCATAGTGTCGCTGGCGCAGTCGGGCTCGTCTCGACAACTTCACGCGCCTTCTCCTTTGCCTTCCATCGGTCGCGCGGCCAGATTGCGATCCTCACCAGCATCCATCAAAGACACATCCGGAAAGAGCTCTGCTTCCACAACGCTCGCTGCCACCACCGCCTGGTAAGAGCGCACCGTATCCATAACCGACACCAGAGTCTGGTAGTCAACGTCTGGTCCGACTTCCAGGATCACGTCCGTCTTGTCGGGCATCCGGGATTTAATCCGCTGCAACAGTTCACTCAGTCGTGAATAGGCCTGGCCCTGCCCGGTAACAGGCAACACGTCAATGAGGCCGCGGTCGCTGTCCGCCACCTCAATACCCTCCGGGAGCACCGTCACCACCAGCTGGAACGATTCGGCATCCGGCGCCTGCCCCGCTTCCATGCCCGGAAAGTTAAGCTCGATCATCCGGATCTGGCTGAACACCATGCCCAGAAGCAACACCGGCACCAGCACAATCATCAGATTGAGAAAGGCGGTAATGTCGAGGTCTGCCGAGGCCGTCAGTCTGCGATGTCGACGTCTCATGTTCGGCTACTCCTGATCAGATCCTGGAATGCCGGCACCATCAGGCGGCCGCCGCCGGCCGGTTTGCGGACTCAGACACCATGTTAAGGAGCTTGACCCCCGCCATTTCAAAACTGTCGACAATCTCGTTGGTGCGGGTCTGCAGTACCGCATGGAACAGGAGCAGCGGAATGGCCGACATCAGGCCAAAAGCAGTGGTATTCATGGCCACGGAAATGCTTTCCGATAACAGCGATGCCTTCTGCGCGGGGTCTGCGGCGGCAACCGCGGTGAATGCCGCAATCAAGCCAATGATGGTGCCAAGCAAGCCCAGCAGCGTCGCAATGTTGGCCAGGGTGGCGAGATACTGCGTGCGCTTTTCCAATCGGGGCAGCACTTCCATCAGCCCCTCTTCCATCGCGTATTCGATGTCTTCACGCCGGCAGTTATTGATCAACCGGGCAATGCCAGCGCCAAGCACTGAGGCAATTGCGCTGTCTGAGCTGGACGCCGCCTTCATGGCGCGCTGGTAATCACGTTTTTGCAGGGCGGGCAGAATGCCGCGCTCAAATGCCACCCGGTTTCGACGGCGAACCGCTCCGAGATACAGGAAACGTTCCAGAGTGATCGCCAGCCCGAGTGCAAGCACAATGGCAATCGGGTACATGAAGGGACCACCCTCCTGGAAAAAGCGGATAACGGTATCAAGCATGGTGTAGTTCTCCATATACTGCGACGTTACGGTTGCGACTCGACTGGTGCGGCGCCCTGCCCTGCAGAAAGCGTTAGTGTCAGCACAAGGGGGTTCAGGGTTTCGCGAAACTGGCGATGGTTCTCCAGAACCGGTTGAGGTACCGGATGCAAGAGTTCCGGTGCCTGTTGATTGAGTTCGGTTCTCGGGCGCCGGGGCAGGCTCGGCGTTTGCCAGGGCAATATGTACAGAATTCTCGGATCGTCTTCGCCGGTGCCAGCGGAGAGCCCCCGTACCTGCAGAACGTTCTGTTGGCTCTGCCCCGCCTCACTGTTGCCTTCTGCGGAATAGCCGATGGCCGGCCAAAGCAGCAGAACAGACAGGGGGAAACCGCAGCACGTTAACCTGGACAGCATCATTGCAGCCTCCGTTCAAGATCTGCGATCCAGCCGGCAACCTGCGAGCCTTCCTCCCCCACCAGGGACTGATATTGCTGGTAATGTTCCAGCGCCTTGTCGAGGTCCAGCAGGTAGAGCTCCGATATCACCGCCAGGTTGTAATGCAGTTCCGCCACCTTCGGCGTCACCTTCAACCCCGCTTCCAGCATCTCAGCGGCTTCCTGGAAGCGCTCCTGCTCTTTAAGAAGCAGTGCCAGATTGTTGCGGACCCTCACGTTGGCAGGATCCGCCGCAACCGCCTGGTGCCAGGCCTCCAGCGCCATCTTCCGGTCACCGGCTTCGTAGGCCTGCCGGCCCTGCCGCTCCCACTCTTTTGACTGTTCCGGCTGATACACCTGCGCCAGTTTTTCAGGTGCCGGCGCTTTGGAAGCGCAGCCAGCCAACCCCGCAAGAACCAGAAGAAGTAAAAACCGGAAAACCTGGGGTATCCCTCTCAACCTCATCATGAGCCTCCCTGATTGGTGTCCGTCGTCCAACTCATCCAGCGAAGCTGTCGGTCGTAGCGCCCGGGATGCATGGTGGCCAGGGCCTCCAGGCTGCGCTGAATCCACTCATCGAACCCCTCCGCGGGGATACGTTCGTGGTTGCGGGCGTGCAGCGCCATGGCCTCTTCCTCAAGTGGAAACGCTTCCTCTTCCAGGAGCATCTGATACTGCATGGCTTCCATTTCGTTCAGTTCCGCAGGTACTTCAGAGGACATGAGGTCAGACGCCAGTGTTCGATAGAGTTCAGCACGGCGATATAAAACCTCCGAACGTACTCCAACGCCGGCAAAGGACTCTGCCTCCTGGAGATACTCCTGAGCCTGCTGCATGGCCGCCTGCTTTCGTGCAAGTGACTGCTCCAGCGGGTGAACCAGTGCAATGCCGGCAAAACGCTCTGCCGTCTGGGCACCAAAGAACAGTGCAGCATCGGCAGCCCATTTCAGGGTATCCTCGGAATGCCAATGGCTGGCTCGTTCCCGAGCCAGCAGTTGTTCACGTACGGCAATCACCGAGTCTCCCGATTCGATCAGCCGTTGGCGCATGGTCTGCTGTTGAACATGCTCCTCGGCGGAATCGGGCGTGGGTGCAACCGCCAGCCAGTTTTTGTAAAGCTGGTTTCTGGAAGCGCTGTCACCCTCTGCGTGGAAAATGGCCGCAGCACGCAGCCTGGTGGGCCACGGGTCCGCAAGCGTTTCTGAGCGACTCAGCAGCTCCTCCGCGGCTTTTAATCCCTGGCCAGATTCCTGATAGGCGAGAACCAGCTTCTCACTGGTTTCAGGCGTAAGCTCATGACTCGGATAATCCATCCGGAAGCGTTGGAGTTCATTGATGGCAGCCAGCCAGTCGGATGCCCGAAGCAGAGTATTCGCGGCGTCATAGCGAGCCTTGATCGCAATTTCAGAGCCCGGCATAACGCCCTCAACCCTCTGGAAATGCGCCACGGCCAAAGTTGCGTCGCCGGCACGAGCAGCCTTTTCACCCTGCTGATAGATAGCGGACGCGAGTTGTTCCAGAAGACTGCGCCTTTGGCTTTCTGCATCCGGGCTGGCTTCGTCAGCCAATGGCAAAGCCTGGCGCCACGCACGTTCAGCGAGCCCAAACTCGTTGTTTTTCTGTCGAATACGCGCGGTCACCAACCACGCGGCGTAACGCTCGGTAACCCCCGCCCGCTCCCAGGTCAGTGTAGAACTGGCGTATTGCAGGGCACGCTCGAATTCGCCCAGGTCGTACCAACGGTTGGCAAGGTCGGCACGGAGCCCCGACAGACGTTCATCCGGGCCAAACGCCTCTGCATATTGCTGCTCTTCGTTGCTCAGGACGAGCAGCGTCGCAGTTCTGCTCTCTCCTGATGCCAGCTCAAGATCCTCACGAACAATTCGGATAGCGGCCCAGGCCGAATCCCGGGAATCCCCGTGGCGATGGTCGTAGGCTGCGGCCCGGAAATTCCTGACGGCTTCAGCCCGATCGCCAGCCAGTAACCGGGCATCGCCTGCGAGATGGAGCAGTTCCCCGGCTTGATCCGAGCGAGGTGCAAGCCGCTCGTAATAATGGGCGGCTTTGGCCCAGGCTTCACTGGCGACAGCCGTTTGGTTCCGGCTACTGAGGTCTGTACCGGTGGCGTAGTAGTGATCAGCGAGGAAGCGGGTGTATTGCGCCCAAAGCCCCTTCTGCTCAGGAGTCATCGTCTGGAATCGGGCCTCTGCCCCCAAACGCTGGACGTAATCATCCCGCGCCGCCAGAGCTTTTGAGGTTTTACCGGCCAGTTGCCAGTAGGACACACTCTGGGCCAGGAAATCCGGGCTCGCTGTGTGGCCCGGAAACTCGGACACAAAAGCGTTGTTGACTGACACCGCCCGTTCATAACGACGTTCCACCGCATGCAGATCCGCAAGCCGGTCGTATAACAGATGCTGCCATGCTGATGACTCACGACCATCCAGCCAGCCGGCAAGGGTCCGGGCATCACTCTGGCGGGACGCCATCAAAGCCAGCACCCGGAAGGTGTCCTCCAGCATATCCATGGACTGCGCCGGCGGGTTGGCCAGCGTGGATTGGTCTGGCAATTGCTGATCCAGTACCGCCATGAACGTATCTGCCGCGCGGGTCCAGGCGGGCTCACCCTGTTTAAACTGACTCCAGCCGAGCATGTAGCGGGCTTTGGCGGCGAGCTCCTGATGGCTGTCATGCTCCAGCAACTGCCGGTAACCGGCCTCAGCCTCTGCGTGACGGCCGGCGGAGAAGGCCGCTTCCGCTATGCGAAAACGGGCCTCAGGTACCAGTTCCGAGTTCGGGTAAAGCCCAACAAGCTGTTTCAGTCTTGCGATGGACTGCTCCGGTTGCCCGGTCAGCGCGTGGGCCTTGGCCATCTGGTACAGCAACTCGTCGAGACGCCCGGAAAAGGACCCTTTGGCCAGAATGCTTTCGTAGCTCTCGAGCACTTCCTCATAGATGGCCGCTTCCCGCTCTTCGGAGAACCCGACGTCCTCTCCAGACCTATCACGGATGTTGTTGAGCCGGTTCAGGGCGTCTATCCGCACTTCAGGCTCATCCGAGGACTCAAACAGCTTCTGATAACGGCGAGCCACTTCAAGAGGCGAAATCGCCGGCAGCGGCCGGCTCTCAAATTTCAGAAACACCGGGCGCATATCCCCCAGGGTTTCACCATCCCGCCCCAACTCCACGCGGAACGATTCCTGCGCAGAAACCGGCGCTTGGGCCAACGCCATAATCATGACAAGGGATGCCGCAAAGGACTTGGGAGCAAAAGGCAGATTCACTGTGCACCCTCCCCAAGATTTTCCAGAGCCAGATACTCGTAGAGATGGGCGATTTGCTGCTCGGTTTTGTCCAGCGCGTGAGTCATGTGCTGGGTCTGCTTTTTAACAAACGCCAGTGCCAGTGCATCCAGTTTTCGCGCAGCCTGCTCCCGGAGACTGAGGGCCTTGTAACGTAAATCCTTGGTGGCGTCTCTCATTGCACGAGCTTCGTCCAGAACCTTTTCCAGGCGCTCAGGTCTTTGGAGGATCTGCTCATTCAACGCGCCCATGCGGCGGCCGGCTCCTGCCAGGGACTGTTTTAGCTGACGCAACTCTGTGACCTGGGCAGGCGTTGCCGCCTGCTCCACCAACCCATTCAACCTGGATTCCAGATCACTCTGCTGTTGCTCAAGCCCAGCGGTTTGTGGCGCCACCCCCCCTGAACCGGCCGAGGCCATAAAGACTTCAAGGGCCTGGATGAAAACCTCCAGGTTGTACTTGTTCGCATCCAGTGTTGCGACCATCTCATCAAGGCGCGCTACCCTCCGCACCGCCACCTGGGCCCCGGGTTCTTCCATGAAGCGCAGAAGATACGCCATTCGTGGCTGGGTTAACGTTCGGTTATCGGCCAAAAACCATTGAATGTCGTCACTACGGGCATCCTGAACCAGAGCTTTGTAGGCTCCTTCAGCCGTGATCCTTTCGGACAATTTGCCAAGAGTAACCCGTTCTCCCTCATAGGCCGCGTTGGCTGCCAACCAGGATTCTCCCGCCTGGCCCGGATACCCGGAAAGATCATAACCACGGCCCATACCAATCCACGCATCTGAAACACCCGGAAATGCCAGCGGAAATTTCTTGGCACGGTGCCAGCTCTGCATGGCGGCACGGTGGTTGCCTTTGCTCGACAGGGCAAGGCCATGAAGATAGAGAGCCTGAGGTGTGTGATAGCTTTCCAGAGAGACCTTCTCCAGGAAATCAATCGCTTTGTCGTAATCGTCGCTACCCAGTGCGAGATAGCCGGCCCGGAGATTGAGCTGATCCAGCAGTGCCCGGCTCCGGCTGGTGTCGGTATCCTTGGCAGCCATGGCCATGGCAACCCGGAGCGAAACCAGGGCCCGTGATGAATCGAGATCATCGCGGGCGAAATCCGCCGCCAGGTTCATATAGCCCACAGCCGCCCAGTAGCCATCTTCCATACGCGCAAGGTATTGACCGGCCGCGTCGGTCTTCCCTTGTATTCTGGCCAGCTCCGCCAGACCGAGAAGCGCTTTTTGAACCACTTCGCCATAGCCGGTTCGGCGCGCCTGTTGGTACCAGTTTTCCGCACCGGTGAGATCGCCCTCTTCCTGTGCCATTTCAGCCAGAGCCAATGCCGCTTCGCCCCGGTAAGACGCACCGTTAAATACACCCTCAAACCCAGCCCTGGCCTTGTCGTGCTGCCCCGACGCCAGCATAAGCCGGGCCTGGAGGTAATCGGCCGATTCGCCTTCAAGCTTCATGGCCAATCCGACAACCGACGAAGCCTCACCGGTATCCAGCGCAAAGCGAACCACGCCGGTTGCCAACGAGTTATCCATGGCAGTTGCTACCGGCGCGGCAACACCTGCCAGCATCGCTGCCATGACACCAATACTGGTTCGGAGGAACAGAGACATGCGCCCATTCATGGCCGGTTATTTCCACTCAACAAATGAGACTTCCGGTTCATAGTCCGGTGCCTTGGCGTTCAGCGTCATCTGCAGGCGCAAAGTGCCGGGCTGTTTCCGGAAATCGTGGACGATCTCCCGGCGCACGAAACGATTGTTGGCCGCCCGGGCGTTGATCACTGCCTTGAGAGTGTGTCTTCCGTCCACGAGGTTGCCGATAAACAGTTGATGTACGCCGCCCTGGCCCAGTGAGCTCCGTTCGTTTTCTGTGTAAAGATGAGCGGTAACCGGCTGCTCATTGACGAACAGTTCTACCGAATCCAGCTCAAGAGCTTGCCTGTTCGCCAAAGACAGAAAGACCGCCACCCGGGTATTCACCGGGTGCAGCAGTTTCTGCTCGAGGGCATGCACACTTGCGGTATGCCGGGTAATGTCAGCGTTCAGACGCTCGATCTGCTCATCGAGCGACGATGCGTGGGAGGTTGCCGCCATCGCAGCAATGATCATTCCGGATATACAAAGCCCCCTGATCCCTGGGGCAATCCGGCACTTTTGTGGTTTTTGTCTGCCGAACATCACTTTCCTGCCTTGCCGGGCCGCGCTGGTGCGCGGCTCAGGTAACATTTCGAAATAAAGAGTAACACCCGCTAACAACCAAGAACGGTATCCATTTCACCAAATGAGCATTTGGCCGGGTATCGGCAACGAAAAGCGTCGACTAATTTGACAGAAACAAAGAAAAGGTCGGGGGATCACAAAGGACTGAATGGCCCCATGACGAGGCAACTTACTGATATTAAAAGTAGATACAGGGGCATGGCCCCGGAATTGCTCTACCAGAGATGGCGGGAGCGCCTTTCGGGCAACCCCCGCTTGAATATGCCGAGCTTTGCCGATGCCCTCAACCGCATCGGCTTTTTTTTATTTACTCAACTGCCTCATGGCCGATTCGAGCCCCTCAATGGTCAAAGGGTACATATGATTATTGACCAATTGCTGGGTAATGCCCAGTGAACCACCCGATCCCCAGTAGCTTTCCGGTAACGGGTTGAGCCACACCACCTTCCGGAAATGCTCGGTCACCCGCTGGAACCAGGTGGCGCCTGCTTCCTCATTCCAGTGCTCGATAGAGCCACCGGGATGCGTGATCTCATAAGGCGCCATGGTGGCATCCCCGACAAAGATCACCTTATAGTCCGGCGTATATTTATGCAGGATGTCCCAGGTGCTGAGCGTCTCGTTCATGCGCCGGATGTTATTCTTCCACACGCTTTCATAAATGAAATTATGGAAGTAGAAATACTCCATGTGCTTGAACTCAAGACGTGCCGCGGAGAACAGCTCTTCGCACACCCGAACGTGAGGATCCATTGAACCACCCACATCAAAGAAGATCAGAACCTTCACGGCATTGTGCCGCTCCGGAACCATTTTCAGGTCCAGATATCCGGCATTGCGGGCCGTTGAGCGTATGGTGTCATCCATGTCGAGCTGGTCTGCCGCGCCCTGTCGGGCAAATTTACGCAGCCGGCGCAAGGCGACCTTGATGTTGCGGATGCCGAGGGTGATGCTGTCGTCCAGATCACGGAACTCACGCTTTTCCCAGACTTTAACCGCCCGGCCGTGGCGCCCCTTGTTCTGGCCGATACGGAAACCTTCCGGGTTGTAACCGTTGGCACCAAACGGTGAGGTTCCGCCGGTACCAATCCATTTGTTACCACCGGCGTGACGCTCCTTCTGCTCTTCCATGCGCTTCTTGAAGGTTTCGATCAACTCTTCCAGCCCGCCGAGAGACTCGATCTTGGCTTTCTCTTCATCGGTCAGGTGTTTCTCGAATTCGGCGCGCAGCCAATCGTCCGGTATCAGCGCCTCGAGCAGATCATCGAGATTCTCGATGCCTTCAAAATAAGCCTGGAAGGCGCGATCAAACTTGTCAAAGTGCCGCTCATCCTTAACCAGACACACCCTGGCCAGGTAGTAGAACTCCTCCATGTCTGCGAATGCCAGGCGCTGCTGAATGGCCTCCAGCAGGTCCAGGAATTCCCGCAGACTGGCTGGCACCCTGGCCCGCCGTACTTCGAGGAAAAAATCAATCAACATAAAGCAAGGCTCTTGTCGGTGATCAGTTTCGGCGACGCGCCATGAAAGCCAGCTTCTGCAGCAAATGAACGTCCTGCTCATTCTTCACCAGGGCACCATAGAGCGGTGGCAGAGCCGAGCTGGAGTCTTTCTCCTGCAGGGCTTTGGCAGAGAGCTCATCCGCCATCAGCAACTTGAGCCAGTCGATCAGCTCGGATGTCGACGGCTTCTTCTTGAGCCCCGGCACCTTGCGAACATCAAAAAACACTTCCAGCGCATCCCGCACCACCTGCTGCTGAATTCCCGGGAAGTGAACATCCACGATGTTCTTCATGGTGTCGTGATCCGGGAAGCTGATGTAGTGGAAGAAGCAGCGGCGCAGGAAGGCATCTGGCAGCTCTTTCTCGTTGTTACTGGTGATGACCACAATCGGGCGTTTCTTCGCTTTCACAAACTCCTGGGTTTCGTAAACGAAAAACTCCATTCGATCCAGTTCCAGCAACAGGTCGTTCGGGAACTCGATATCCGCCTTGTCAATTTCGTCGATCAGCAGCACCACCTGCTCGTCCGCCTCAAAGGCTTCCCAGAGCTTGCCCTTCACAATGTAGTTGCGAATGTCTTTGACCTTCTCGTCCCCGAGTTGGGAATCCCGAAGGCGGGACACCGCATCATACTCGTACAGGCCCTGTTGGGCCTTGGTGGTCGACTTGATGTGCCAGGGAATCAGAGTCATTCCCAGCGCCGCGGCCATTTCCTCCGCCAGCAGGGTTTTACCGGTGCCGGGTTCACCCTTGATCAACAACGGACGCTGCAGCGCGATCGCTGCATTGACTGCCATTTGCAGGTCATCGGTGGCTACGTATTTATCGGTGCCGGTAAACTTCATGTGTCTGATTCCTGTTGGTTACTTTTTCGGATTCTCTTTCTTGTCCGCCGGTTTGGATTTTTCTTCCTCCGGAGACTCTTCATCATAATCGGGCAAATCGTCGAATTCGGAGAGGTCGAAGTCTTCCAGACCAAACTCGTCCTCATCAATGTCGAACTCCGACTCGCTGATCTCATCAGCTTCAGAAGGATCTGGCTCCGCCTCGGCGCCAACCGTATCGTCTGCCAAGGGGATGTCATCCTCTTCCGGCTCCAGTTCAGCCGATGGCAGCTCTTCCGTTACTTCGGGTACGGCCTCATCCGGAATCTCGTCCGGTTCGCTGTCAGCTTGCGAGAGTTCCGGAATGTCTTCCGGTTCCGGCTCTTCGGCAGACACCTGCTCGGGAGATGTTTCCAGGTCTGCTTCAGGTTCAGCCTCCGCTTCCACCGACTCTGACGCTACCGGAGGCTCCGGCTCCACCACCGGTGGTTCATCCGACTCTTCAGCCAGGTCTTCCAGGGTTTCACGCTCAGCCGCTGCCGCCTGCTCCTGTTCTGCCCTCGCTTTTTTCTGGCGCCATGCAAACAAACCAAGGCCCACGATAGCAACCAGCAAGGCTGCGCCAGCACCCCAGGCCCAAACCGGGATACCCAGAAGGGTACCCTTCTCCGGCTCCGTTTCAGCAATCGGCTGTTCGACCGGCGCTTCGGGCTCCGGCTCAACGACCGGTGCAGGCTCTGGCACTGGTTCCGGCTCGGATTCCTGAACCGGAACTTCGACCGGAGGCTCAGCTTCCGCTGGCGGCTCCGGTTCTGAAGAGTTGGCTCCGCCATCAAAATCCGGCAGCGGCTCCGCCTGTTCAGACAGGTCTGGCACCATGGGTTCGGTCACCACCTCCAGAGGTGGCTCTTCCCCTGGCACGGTAAACGTCGTCATGGCGCTGAATTTGCGGGAGAAAGTTCCGCCATCCGCCACCACATCAACCTGATAGCGGCCAGGTGCAGGCAATCTGGGTACGGTGTCCCGATATACGCCGTCTTCCGGCGGGGTGTCGGGAGACAAAACCTTGGTACCTTGCCGACCATCACTCGCGGTTATCGACAGGCTAACGTCCATGACCGAGAGAAAGTCTGACCCGGTAATCTTTTCGGCTTCCTCAAAAAAAGCCACTTCAATGGCCAGAGGCTGCTCTTCGGTAAACTCAGCGGGAATCGGATTCACGGCCATGCGCAGATCACTGACCACCGTCACGCGGCTCCCCTGGCCAAGATCGCCAATGATACGCCAGCGGCCCGAGACCGGTTCAGTAACGGTGATCAGATCATAGCCCGGCTCAGATGCCCAACGGACATTCTCCGGAGCGCTCTCCCGGGTGAACGGCTCACCACCAGGCTGTGCAAGTGCCAACGACTCTTCGCCAGAAGCATCCTGTCCTGAGAAGATCAGTGCCGTAAACTCGCTGATGCCATCATCAACGGCAAAGCCATCGCCCTCAATGGGAACCTGTTCCTGCGGCACTGCGGTATTCAGCGCATTGGCAAACGCCAGATTCAACGCCTCGGCAGATTGCGCCAGCTGGAAGCTGCCACCGGTTTCCCGGGCCAGGTTACGAAGAAACCGGATGTCCGCTTTCTCAGACAGACCAACCGTATGAATTGTGGCGCCCTTGTCTTTCAGCGCTGGCAACAAGGAATCGACTATGCGTTTTTCCTCAGCCTGACTTGCGTCGTCACCACCTGGCACGTCGACCTTGCCATCGCTGAGGACAATAAGATGGGTGTTCTCGAGGGTACCTCCAGACAACCAGTCGTTGGCGGCTTTCTCCATCGCCAAACCGAGGTTCGTATGCAGCGCTACCGAATTGATCTGCTCGGAACGCTCAATAGCAGCGTCGCGCCAGGACTGATCAACCACACCGTAGGGCACCAGCATGTTGACGTACTGCCCGAAAGTCCAGAGACCGGCACTGGCCCCTTCCGGCAGGGTCCGGGCCAGCAGACGAACCGCTGGGCGGCGGAGATTCTGTGGATCGGTTTCCTTCATGGAGCCGGAGATATCCACCACAATGCGCACATCCGCGTTGCCGGGCAGAGACAGTGCCGGGTCCTGCGCACCTGCTTGCCAAGAAATCAGCAGCAAAGCTGCAGCCACCCAAATGCGTTTGAACCCCTTCATTGAACTGCGCCCTTATCTTTTGTAGTTCTCAGAAAACGTCTACTTGCGAACCAGCCGGTACCGAACCAGGTCAAGTATCCATACCAGTAGCATAACAATCGCGGCGATGCTGAAATTGAACAGTGCGCGACCGGCGGCATCGGTGTCGCCAAGAATCAGCTCATAGCCCGCAAACAGCCACGCCGGTATCCACCAGCCGGCCACGTCTGGCGATTCCACGGGGGTCAGCACCAGCACCACAAGCGCAGACAAAAGCAACGTCCGCAGACCATAAAAGGGCAATACCCGGAACAGTGATTTCATCATGTAGAAAAACACAACGAAAGCGACGGCATAGGCCGCCCAGAAAACCCCATAAGCGAGTGAAGCGTCTGTATCCATCATTACAGAATCCAGTGAATAATGTGTTCTTCCCAATCCTCTTCCGGCACAGAATCTTCCGACACCACGCTTCCCCGCACCGAAACACGGGCTTGATGAACGGTATCAGGATCTCCGCTGCGAAGCGGGTGCCAGTCCGGCAGAGGCCTTCCCTCGGCGAGGGTCCGGTACGCACAGGTGTATGGTAACCAGTGGTAGCTGAGAACTGTATCGGCGGTCAGTACCGTACACCCCGGTACCTTTTTCAATCGTTGCTCATAGACCGTACAGCCACAGGTATCCAGGTCCATGTAACGGCATACAAGATCGGTGTGATACACCTCCCCCGTATCCTCATCCTCCAGCTTTTGTAAACAGCACTTACCGCAGCCATCACACAGGGACTCCCATTCCGGCTGCGTCATATCCGCCAGTCGTTTACGCTGCCAGAAGGGAATCTGCGCAATCATTTCCGGTGCTGCTCAATCTTGCGCTTGAAGTCGACGATGTAGGTGTCCTGCTCTTCCGGCATCTGCAGGAAAAAGTCCTTTTCCTCAATTGCCACCAACACTTCCTTTCCGGTTGTGCGCGCGAGCTTCTTGTCTGGCGTCAACAGCAGATCCATCGAGTGGATGGGCGAGCCAAAGATACCTCTCAGCGCCTCCGGTAAATCGTCCCACTTTTGCCCTCGGCGGACAAAGAGATAGGTGTCGCCTTTCTTGCTGCTGCGAAACACCGATACAAATTCGCGTTCAGTCATTGGTTGAGCAGTTCCTCAATATCTTGCTTTACCGGCGCGATAATTTCCTCGCGCCATCCCTCAAAAAACGTCTGGCCCGCCAGGGTGCCATCCTGGATCAGTTTCTCAATACGTTTACGTGGCGCCAATATTTCCATTGGAATATCAAAGCGTTCAGCTGCATTGCTAAAGTAACGCTTAACCTTCTTGTAAAGCGCTTGCTGATCCCGGCTCAGCGGTCTGGGGATGAGCTCAAGCCCGGAATTATCGGTAGCACGGGCGGCCTGCACAAGCTCAACCAACTGCTCGCCATAACGTTTAACGAACCCCCCGGGTACGCCCTGAACATCCCTGATCACCGCAGCAGATGACGGCAAACGCTCAGCAATGGCAATCAGCAAGCCATCGTTCAGGACCCTGTTGCGTGGCCGGTCCTGGCGTCGACACTCCTGCTCGCGCCAGGCGACCAGTGCCCGGAGAACCGCTTGCTGTTCCCGGTTCAGGGTCCAGCCGCCCCGGAGTTTCAGATAATGCTGCTCCGGGTCTTCCTGGGTAGCGGCCTCGTTGGCAAATCGCCGGGACTCATCCGCCAGGGCATGTTCCAGGTTACGCTGCCTGAGGTTAGCCAACACCCATCCGTAAAGTGGCTCCAGAAAACGGATATCGTCCAGGGCGTAGCGCTCCTGGGCCGGCGTCAGTGGCCGTGACACCCAGTCCGAGCGGGTGGCGGACTTATCGAGTGCTTCACCGAACAGCGTCTCAACCAGGCGGGCGTAACCTACAGAGAATCCGGCACCGGCCAGCGCGGCACCGATCTGCAAATCCAGCACACCGGCTGGTTCCACATTCAGCCAATGGCGGAATAACTCCAGATCCTCACTCATGGCATACAGCAGTTTTGGACGGTTTTCATCGGCCAGCATCGCCCGGAACGATTCCGAGGCCTCAGCCACCTCCGGATCCACCAGCCAGAACTGTCCGCCAGCGCCCAACTGCACCAGGCCAGGAATCGGGTAGAAGGTGGACACCCGCTCGAACTCCGTGTCGAGTGCGACCGGCATGCCGGGTTCAAGGCTGTCGAGCCACTGATCCAGCTGCTCGGGTGTCTCCAGCCAGCGAACGGTATCCGGGGCCGGTGGAATGGTTACGGCCGGGTCGGTTTGGGTCATAAACAGAACCTGGGAACTTATTCAGACAGGGGTTTGCGACCCCGGAATGCATGGGTGAGTGTAAAGCCGTCAACATAGCCCAGCTCACCGCCAACCGGAATGCCATGGGCCAGGCGTGTAATCAGGATATTCTGGCCATCAAGGCGGTCAGCAATGTAATGGGCGGTGGCTTCGCCTTCCACCGTGGGGTTAGTGGCCAGGATCAATTCCGTTACGCCTTCACGGCGCACCCGATCCAGCAGGCGTTCAATCCCGATCTCCTCCGGGCCCACGCCATCGATGGGCGACAGATGCCCCATCAACACGAAGTAACTGCCTTTGTAATCGCCGGCCTGCTCAATGGCGAGCAGGTCTGAAGGGCTTTCAACCACACACAGGGTGCCATTGCGGCGCTCGGGTTTCTCGCAAATCTGGCAGATTTCGGTATCCGAAAAATTCTGGCAGCTGTCGCAACGGCGCACGCCGTCCATCGCATGATTCAGCGCCGCTGCCAGCCGGGTTCCGCCAGAGCGCCCCCGCTCCAGCAGATGAAAGGCCATGCGCTGGGCCGTTTTCTGGCCAACACCGGGCAGGCATCGCAGGGACTCCACCAATTCATCAACCAGGGGGCTGAATGCCATGACTACTCCTTAAAAAATCGATGGCAGGCCGGCTCAGAACGGCATCTTGAAACCGGGCGGCATCCCCATGCCAGACATCATGCCCGACATTTTTTCTTTCTGGTTGGCCTCTACCCGGCGAACCGCATCGTTCACGGCGGCAGCCAGCAGGTCTTCCAGGATTTCCTTGTCTTCAGACAACAGGGACGGATCGATATCCACTTTGCGGACATCGTGCCGGCCGTTCATGGTGACTTTTACCAACCCGGCGCCGGATTCACCGGTCACTTCGGCTTTGGCGATCTCTTCCTGGGCCTTCTGCATCTGCTCCTGCATCTGCTGGGCCTTTTTCATCAGGTCGCCCATATTGTTCATCATCTACTTATCTCCTGGCTGTTTCTGCGGGGCGGATACTTTCTTCGACGACCCGCCCTTCAAATCGTTCCACAATACTCTTGACCAGAGGATCCTGCCGGATGGACTCTTCCGCGGCTTTCTGGCGCGCCGCCCGCTGGCGCTCCTCGAAGGCGGCGGGCGTATGCAACCCCGGCACACCCTGCTCTATCTTCAACTGTGTGGCGTCGCCGAAGCGTGATCTCAAGGCCGCCAGTATTTTTTCTTCGTGGCGAGCGTTGAGCAGCCGCGCATGCCCCTCATCCAGAGTCAGTACAACCGCCTGCCCTTCCATTCTCATGGACGAATAGCTGGCCAGGTTACCGGGCATGCCGGTAATACCCAGCGAACGGAAATCGCGTTCCCAGACAAACCCGTCGGAGGTAACCGGTTGCTCGGGCTCGGCAGGGGCTGGCTCAGGCTCGTTCACCAGGGCCTGGTCAGCATTTTGCTCTGACTGCACCGTATCAGGGGCCAAAACTGGTTCCGGCGCTGACTCTGGCTCGGATATCGCGTTTGCGTCCGGCTCAATACTGGAATCCGATTGCGGCACCGGCTCTTGCCATTCCGGTGATTCGGCCTGAACGCCGTAGTCTGCTGGCTCCCAGGGTGGCGGGTCATCCACCATGGGTGGCTGTGGTTCAAGTTCAGCTACCGGCTCCGGACTGGGAACCGGCTGAGGCGCGGGCTCGGGTGGCGGTGCCGCGGCGACAGCCTGGGTGGGCGCGGTTTGCGAAACCGGGCCAGGCTCAGGTTCTGACTCCGCCGTGCCATTGTTGCTGTTGCCGGAAACCAGCGCCGGCGGTTCCCGGCGATCGGTACCCGGTCGAAACGCCAGCATGCGCAGCAAGGTCATTTCAAAGCCCATACGGGCATCCGGCGTCACCGACAGATCTTTCCGGCCAATCAAGGCGGTCTGGTAGAACAACTGGGCATCTTCGGCACTGAGCCGACGGGCCAGTTCCTGCACCTGGGCAGCGTCGCCCATGGCGTTGTCGGCACTGCCCGGCACCACCTGCTCCATGGTGACGCGATGAAACAGGGACAGCATATCGGACAGGATGACGCCGTAATCCGGCGCAAAATCCGAGATCCGGTTAATTTCAGACAGCAGGCCGGGGCCATCACGCTCAACCAATGCGTTAACAATGCGCTGGATATCGCGCTGATCGATGGTGCCCAGCATATTGCTGACATCACTGGCAGCCAGGTTCTCGTTGCCGAATGCAATCGCCTGGTCGGTCAGGCTGAGGGCATCCCTCATACTGCCATCGGCCGCCCTCGCCAACAGCCACAGGGCCGGGTCTTCAAACGGGATCTGTTCTTCGGTCAGAACGTGCTTCAGGTGGCCAACAATGTGCTCCGGCGTCATCCGCTTGAGATTGAACTGCAGACACCGGGAAAGCACCGTCACCGGCAGCTTCTGGGGATCAGTGGTGGCCAACAGGAACTTGACGTGTTCAGGAGGCTCTTCCAGGGTTTTCAGAAAGGCGTTGAAGGACTGGTTGGTGAGCATGTGCACCTCATCGATGAGGTACACCTTGTAGCGGCCGCGCGTGGGAGCGTACTGCACGTTGTCGGTCAGTTCCCGCATGTCATCTACACCGGTGCGGGAGGCAGCATCGATTTCGATCAGATCAACAAAACGGTTCTCCAGGATCTCCTTGCAGCTGTCGCATTCACCGCAGGGATTCGGCGTTATGCCGGTCTCACAGTTCAGACAGCGGGCCAGCAGGCGGCCAATGGTGGTTTTGCCCACGCCCCGGGTGCCGGTAAACAGGTAGGCATGGTGCAGGCGCTGGTGTTCCAGGGCGTGAATAAGCGCCTGTAACACATGTTCCTGCCCCACCATGTCTTCAAAGGTACGGGGGCGCCATTTCCGGGCTAAAACCTGATAGCTCATGATCCATCAACTGCTCTGAAAAATGGGAACAACTCTAGCATGGACAGGCAATGAGAAGAAGCATGCGCTTGCGCAACAAACGGGAGAGGAAACAGGCAAAACAAGAGGCAGGATATGGGGGTGACCCCACCAGCGATCCCCCGGCACACACATCCACCGCTTCGGCTGCTCCCTTCCGGGCCTGACCGGGTTCACGGTTTCATGTTGCGGAGGCACCAATGGGGCCACCATAACGGCGTTTCGGGGCATTTCCCTCGAAAGCGGCGCGCATATTAACAGAAGGGTATAAGGACTACAACGGCAAAGGGACTTCGTCCTGCCGGAACCAACAGGCAATGCTGTACCGGGTGCGATTGGCGGGTAATACCTCGTGGGGCACATCCTCACTCAGAAACAGTGCCGCACGCCCTGCTTCCGGCCGCACCAGACCAACCATCTGATCTTCGTTGTCGGAGCTGAACACCCGCAACTCTCCCCCGTCTTGCAGCTGCCAACCCTCATTCAGATACAGCACCAGACTGACCACGCGTGAGGCCCTGCCCCGGAAGCTGTCCAGGTGGCGCTTGTAGAAATCGCCAGGCTGATAGGTGGCATAGTGCGCCTCATAACGCTTCAGCCCAAGAAACAAGCGCTGATTCAGACCAAGCCGCAGGGCATCAAAGAACCGGAACAGCTCCGACTGAGCGGCGGTATAACCATCCAGCCAGGCGATTTTATCCCGGCGGACGCTGCGATCACGGGTCAGATCGGCACCGCGCCCAATCCCTGCTCGCCCCATGGCTTCGGTGCGGTCCAGTATCTCCACCTCGTTACGAAGCGCCGCGATCAAGCCGGCGGGCAAATGCCCTAGCAGATCCAGCTCAATCCAGGCTTTCTCGCTCAGGTTATCAGCCAGCTCATCCAGCCAGGCATCAGGCACCGACACAGAATCACAGCGGCCAGCATCGCCAATCTTGGCGCTGTCACCAGCCACTTTGTCCAGCTGCCCGGTCGACTGCTCAAGCAGCGGCTCCGGCATCGGCAAGACCACCGCCACAGGATTTTCGGATTCCATGTTCAGACCCTCACAATTTTGGCGTATTGTATTCGGAAACTCGCCGCACACACGGTTTTAATTTACTCTGAAGCTACGGAGTTTTACCTAAAGGACGCAGTTTTTGAATATGTCGGACAGCAGTAGCAAGCCGCCAGCAACCGGAGGCCCCGGCAACTGGTCATTCACCCGCTGGAGTACCATCGGGCAACTGGAGGCACTTGAGGTTCATCACCCATTGTTCCAGGCCACGTTGTTTCTACAGGGGGCACACCTCACTCATTTCGCGCCAAAAGACGAACGCAACTGGCTCTGGCTCAGTGAACTCGCCCGCTTTCAACCCGGCCGAGCGATTCGTGGCGGTATTCCCGTGTGCTGGCCCTGGTTTGGAGACCCACTCCGGAACCCGCCGGAAATCCGCAAGCGCATAGCGTCATCCTCAGCCCACGGCTTTGCCCGCACCGCTTTATGGCGCCTGGAAGATGTTCAGGAAAGCGCCCATGAGGTAGAAATCAGCCTGTCCCTCAGCGCCAACGACGATTTCCGGGAACACTGGGACGGCCACGCCCTGGCCCTGATCACCTTCAGTTTTTCCGTTCGCGGTTGCCAGATTGCCCTGACAACCACCAATCTCTCAAAAGCGCCGCTGGCGTTCAGCCAGGCGCTGCACACCTACCTGCCCACAGACGATAGCCAGCGAACCCGCGTGCTGGGCCTGGGAAACAGCCAGTACATCGACACGCTGAAAGACTGGGAATACGCCTCACAGGAAGGGCCTGTCTACTTCGAGGGTGAAGTGGACCGGATATACGAAACCGGCGAAGCACTGACCGTGGTAACGCCTGCGGGCAAACGAAAGCTTACGTCTGTAGGTAGTGACTCAACCGTGGTCTGGAACCCAGGCCCCGGAAAAGCGCAACGCCTGTCAGATTTCCCGGATTCTGCCTGGCAGAAAATGCTCTGCGTCGAAACAGCCAATGCAGCCTCGGATTATCGGGTATTAAATGAAGGCCAGAGCCACACACTGGGTGTATTCATCGGCCGCGCCTGAGCGGCGACTTCTTTGACACAGGGAGCGGGCATGGGCCTGGCATCGTATCTGAGATCGAAACTGATACCGGCGGAACTGGACGAGCAGGTAAACCGCATTCGCAAACCCATCGGCACACTGGGCTACGATCCCTGGGGTTATAACAACGAAGCGGTGAAGTACGGTTTCTCGGTTGCCCGGCAAATCTACGAGAAATACTTTCGGGTCAGTGCCTCCGGCGTAGATAACGTGCCCGCAGAAGGCCCGGTCCTGATTATCGCCAACCACTCCGGCCAGTTACCCATCGACGGCCTGCTCATTGGTTACGCCCTCGCCTCACGGGAAAAAAATCCTCGAATTCCCCGCGCCATGATCGAGCGCTTCTTTCCGACGGTGCCGTGGCTTGGCAATCTCCTGAACGAAATCGGCGCCGTGCTCGGAGACCCGGTCAACTGCGCGAAGATGCTCGCCAACAATGAAGCAGTGATTGTGTTTCCGGAGGGCGTAAGAGGCTCCGGCAAGCTCTACCGGGACAGGTATCAACTGAAGCGTTTCGGCAACGGTTTTATGCATCTGGCCATGAAGTACAAGGCGCCCATTGTGCCTGTGGGCGTAGTGGGCTGCGAAGAGACCATCCCGGCCATTGCCAACATCAAGCCACTGGCCAATGCCCTGGGCGTACCCTACGTTCCTGTCGCCCTGCCCGTGGTGCTCCCCGCCAAGGTACACCTGAATTTCGGGGAACCCATGTATTTTGATGATACCGAAATCCCTGAAGAGCAGGTCACCGAACGGGTAGAGGCTGTGAAAGCCGAGATCAGCCGACTGATTGACAAGGGACTGAGCGAAAGGAAAAGGCTGTTCTGATGAGCAAGCACCAAAGACCCCGCATTCTGATCACCGGTGCTGCCGGTGCGCTGGCCCAGCAAGTGATCCGCCGCCTGCGAGAAAGCTGCGACCTGGTGGCCGTCGATTTCCGGGAACAGGTTTACCTGGGCGACGACATCCCCAGCTACTGCATTGACTTCAACAAGCGGGTCTTCGAAGACCTGTTCCGACGCTATGAGTTTGATGGCGTGATACATCTCGGCCGCATCCTCTCCAGCCAACTGACCCGCATGCGCCGCTATAACGCCAATGTACTGGGCACCCAGAAGCTACTGGACCTATCCCACAAATACGGCATACGCCGGGTGATTGCGCTATCCACCTACCACGTCTATGGTGCCGTGGCCTATAACCCGGCGCTGATTGACGAGTCCGCCCCCCTCAAAAGCGCAGGCCTGAGTGCCGACCTGGTGGATTCAGTGGAGCTTGAGAACCTCGCCAACATCTATCTTTGGCGCTACCCGGAACTCAACATAACTATTCTTCGGCCCTGCAACATCGTGGGCCCCGGTGTTCGCAATACCATGAGCACCCTGCTCAGCAGTGAGCGGGCACCCGTATTGGCTGGCTTTTCGCCGATGATGCAGTTCATCCATATCGACGATATGGCAGACGCCATTGTCGCCGCCTGGGCAAAGCCCGTAAAAGGCGTGTTCAATGTCGCGCCGCAAGACTGGGTCGCCTACCAGCACGCCCTGAAGCTCTGCGGTTGCAAAACCATACCCATTCCCTCCATTCCACCGAGCGTGCCGAAGGCCATTGCCCGGGTTCTGAACCTGCGCAGCTTCCCTCCGTACCTGATGGCATTCTTCAAATATCCGGTGGTGATTGACGGTCGCGCCTTCGCCCGGGAATTCGGTTTTGAGCCCAAACGGCCATTGAAAGAGATTTTCCGATATTATCGCGATAACAAAAAACCGGTGTGAAACTCATCGGTAATTTGAGTATTCAAATAGACGAACGGCCCTTTTCGGCGCTACCCTGTACATATTAAATACAGTACCCGGGCACCGGCAGGCCCGGGATTCCCGGTGTTCAAGGAAAGAGCTAATGTTCAGGGATATCAGCGTGATCAGTCACGGTGCGGCAGCCGCTGTCTTTGCGGTTCTGGCCGTTCTTGTGGCAACCCGTTATCTTCGCCGCGACATTGATCGTGCTCTGTTCCTTGCCGCCATTGTTACCGCCCTGTGGGCCTCCGTCCTGGTTACCCAAAGCCTCTGGGGATCGCCCGGGTTCTTCACCCGCTACCTCCTGGAACTGCTCAGAGACACAGCCTGGTTGCTCCTGCTGTTCGCCATGCTTCGCGACGGCTTTCGCCAAGGCCGGTTCACCAGTCAAATAAAGAAGGTATTGGGTGCCGCGACGGCGATACTGATCATCACCTTGCTGGCCCTTGGTACACTTGAGTTCGCCCTCCACATCGATCTTGTCAGCGGTAAAACCAAGGTGATCGGCCAGATCGCCCTGTCACTCCTGGGCCTGTCGCTGGTCGAGCAAATCTGGCGAAACTCTACTGTCTTCGGCCGCTCCAGCATGAAATACCTGTGCATTGGCGTTGCCACCATCTTCGCCTTTGATTTCTTCATGTATGCCGATGCGCTGCTGTTCGGGCAAGTCGCGGATTCGTTCTGGAATGCGCGCGGTTTTGTGAACGCCGCACTCATGCCCCTTTTTGCCATCAATGTGGTGAACACACGCAAACAACCTGTGGACTTCCAGTTGTCCCGTTCGGCCGTATTTCACGCTGGCACACTCATCTTCGCGGGCGGATACCTGTTACTGCTGGCCATCGGCGGTTACTACGTACGCGCCCTGGGTGGTGAGTGGGGCGAAGCCCTGCAGGTTCTGTTCATCACCGTTTCCCTGGCGTTTCTGGTCACACTTCTGTTGTCGCGGCGGATTCGTGGGCGCCTGATGGTCTTCATCAGCCAGAACTTCTTCGACTACAAGTACGACTACCGGGAAGAATGGCTCAAGCTCACCAAGGAACTGGCCAATCTGAGCAACGAACCGCCCCTGCCCGAGCGAGTGGTGCGCATTCTGGCCGGACTGGTGGAAAGCAATGCCGGTGCGATCTGGATAAAGGGCGAGCAGAAAGATTTCCACCTGAAAGCAAGCGTCAATATCGCGACTCCGAAGTACACCATCATTGACGAACACTCGGATATGGTGAAGTTCTTCAAAGATCGCGAATGGATCATAGACCTGAGCGAATACCGGGAAGACCCGGTGAGCTACAACCTGCTGGAAATACCGGACTCCATCACCAAGACCCCGGAAGCCTGGCTGGTCATCCCGCTGTATCTTGATAACGAACTCTACGGCATTGCCATGGTCGGCGCGCCTTACGCCAGGGTGGAGCTTAACTGGGAGAACTTCGACCTGATCAAGGTGGTGGCCCGCCAGACCTGTAATCTCATCGCCCAGAACGATGCCCAGAACCGGCTCTCACGGGCCATGCAGTTTGAAGCCGTCAGCAAGGCCAGCGCGTTCATGGTGCATGACCTGAAAACACTGATCGCCCAGTTGTCCCTGCTGGTCAAGAATGCGCCCAAACATCGCAACAACCCAGCCTTTATCGACGACATGATTGCCACCACCGATCATGCGGTCCGTAAAATGTCGAACCTCGTGGATCATATCCGCAAACCATCCTCCGGGGCGGACGAGCAACGTGCTCCCATAGACCTGACCCAACTGGTCCGCGAGCTGATTGAAGACAACAGCCGCCGCAGCCCGGCACCGATGCTACTGGGTGCTCCACCCGCCATCCAGGTATGCGCCGACAAAGAACAGCTGCGCAGCGTGCTGGGCCACCTGATTCGCAACGCCCAGGACGCCACGGCTCCAACCGGGGAAATCACACTGAACCTGAAAACGGCCAAAGGCAGCGTGGTGCTGTTTATCCAGGATACCGGCAGCGGCATGACGGAAGAGTTTATCCGCACCCGGCTTTTCAAACCCTTCGAAAGCACCAAAGGGCTTACCGGTATGGGGATTGGAGCCTATCAGGCCCGGGAATACATACAGGAACTGGGCGGTTCGATTGACGTAACCAGCGAGCCCGGCCTGGGCTCCTGCTTTTCGGTACGTATTCCGCTGGCCAATGCAGCAACCGGCGAATCAGCCGGGAACAAGCCGGAACCGACAGATTCCGGCTTGCAGGAAGGCAGGCAAGCCGTCAATTAACCGACGGAGAAGACTATTTTATTAAGCGAGCATTGCAAAGTGTCAATGTTCAGTTAAGAATCAGAGTCATGGAATCGCGTTCGCCTCATGGGCGTCTATCCGATATGAACACGGAACAAAGGACTGGTTGTTGTTGTGAAGCAGTTATTGATAGTCGAGGATGATCCTGGCCTCCAGAGCCAGATGCGATGGTGCTTCAGTGAAGACATTGAAGTCTCGGTGGCCGCTGACCGGGAGGCAGCGCTAACGGCACTTCGGCGTCTCGAGCCTGAAGTGGTGACGCTGGATCTTGGCTTGCCACCCGACCCCGGCGGCGCCACTGAGGGTTTCGCCCTGCTGGAAGATATCCTTCGCCTGGCGCCCATGACCAAAGTGATCGTGGTGACTGGCAGGGAAGACAAGGAAAACGCCGTCAAGGCCATAGGCATGGGAGCCTGCGACTTCTACCAGAAGCCACTGGATGCCGACATCCTCACCTTTGTGGTAAATCGGGCATTCCGCCTCGCGGAACTGGAAAAAGAAAACCGCGAACTGTCCTCGCAAGGCAATGGCACCAACATCAAAGGCATTGTTGCCGCCAGCCCCGAAATGCTGGTGATTTGCCGCACGGTTGAAAAGGTTGCGCCTACCGATGTCACCACCCTGATTACCGGCGAAACCGGTACCGGCAAGGAACTCCTGGCCCGGGCCCTGCACGACCTGAGCCATCGCGCCGACAAACCCTTTGCGGCCATCAACTGCGCCGCCATTCCGGAAAACCTGCTGGAAAGCGAACTGTTCGGGTTCGAGAAAGGCTCCTTTACCGGCGCAACCCAGTCCAAGAAAGGCAAGATTGAGAGCGCCAATGGCGGCACCCTGTTTCTCGACGAGATTGGCGATATGCCGATGGCACTGCAGGCCAAACTGCTTCGCTTCCTGCAGGAACGAGTAGTCGACCGGGTAGGTTCGGTAAAACCGATTCCCGTTGATGTCCGGGTGGTGTGCGCCACCCACCGGAATGTTCAGGACCTGATTGCCCAGGGCGATTTCCGGGAAGACCTGTATTACCGGATCAGTGAAATCACACTGGATGTGCCTGCCCTGCGTGAACGGGATGGTGACCCACTGGTGATTGCACAATCCCTCCTGAAAACCCTGGGCAAACAGATGGACCGCCCTAACCTCACGTTCTCGGACGATGCGGTTCAGGCCATCAATGCCTACAGCTGGCCAGGCAATGTGCGTGAAATGATCAACAAGGTGAAGCGGGCGATCATCATGGCCGATGGCAAGCGCATCACCGCCGAGGACCTGGTTCTGCCGCTCGAAGGCTGCGACACCGACTTTCAGCTCAACCTGCGCCAGGTACGTGAAGCGGCAGAACGAAAGGCGATTATTCAGGCCCTCACCACCAGTAATTTCAACATGGCTCAGGCATCGCGCCTTCTGGGCGTTACCCGCCCGACGCTGTACAACCTGACCGACAAGTACCGGATTGAGACCAACACCGCCCCGAACGAGGCCTGAGACACCCAATGCTGGAACAGAACAAGACCCGACGAAGGAAGGACCAGGGCATGAAGATAAGAACTATTGCGCGTGCATCACTGCTATCCGCTGCCATCGCTTTGGCCGTGACGGGGTGCAACAGCGAACCGGACATGTCTCAGGAAGACATTCAGTACATCAGCCATGTAGACCAGGCACGGTTTTTCCAGCGCCAGGGTGAGCTGAAAGCAAGCACCATCGAGGCCCGAAGCGCCATCGATCTCCAGCCGAATCGCGCCGCCCCCTACTTTGTCATCATCCACAACCTGCTAACTGCCGGTGATGCGGCGAACGCTGAACGGCAACTGGACAAGCTCCTTGAGAAGACGAACATTGAGGAGCTGGGCCAATCGGAACGCAACCAGGCTGCGTTGATCCGGGCTGAAGCCCGTATTCTCCAGGGTAAACACCAGGAAGCCCTGGAATCTCTGGACCAGATTTCATCGCCCTCTCCGGATCAACAGTTGCAGGCAGACAACCTGAAAGGTCGCGCCTGGTTGACCAGCGGCGACTTTGACAAAGCCGAAGAGGCCTACCAGAGCGCGTTCGACAAACACAGCAATAACGTTGTTGCCATGGTCGGCCTGTCCCGGGTTGCCACGGCCAAGGGCGACTTCGACACTGCGAAGGAACGCCTTGAGAAAGCCATAGAAATTGACGCTGAACACGAGGACGTCTGGCTCTGGAAAGCGCAATTCGCCCATGCCCGGCAACAATGGGCCGAAGCAGAACAGGCGTACATACGCGCACTGGAGACAATTGGCCAGTTCGACGTTATGACCTTCCGGAAATACCAGACCATTTCGGCCCTGATCACCGTTCTGCGTGAGCAGGGCAAATCGGCGGAGGCATTTGTCTACGAGGAAATCCTCGCCAAGTCCGGTCCGGGTACGATCAAAAGCAACCTGGAAGCCGCGGCCTCAGCCTATAATGATGGCGACCTGAATACCGCCGCCAGATATCTGCAGGAAGTCCTTAACCAGGTTCCCAATCATCAACAAAGCGCATTGATGCTGGGCGTAATACGTTATCGGCAAGGCCGCCCCGAGGAGGCGGAGAAACTGCTTGCACCGCTGGCCGATATGGAAAACGCCGATGAAGTACGCAAACTCCTGGCCGCCACCCGCATATCCATGCGCGACCCGGCTGGCGCAAAATCACTGCTGGAAGACCTGGAGGGCAGCGACGCCGATCCACAAACACTGGCACTGGTAGGCATTGCAAGCCTGGCTTCTGGCGATGACCAGAGTGGCCGCCAGCTCCTGGAGAAGTCGCTGGAACTGGCACCGGAGAACCACAACCTGCGTCTGCGCTATGCGGCTTATCTCACTCAAACCCGAGATTTCGCCAATGCCATCAAACAGGCCAGTCAGATTCCGTCGGATGCCACGGAGGCCCTGCAGGCCACAATCCTGACATCCCAGGCCCAGGCGTTGTCTGGCAATTCGCAGGCGGCAACAGACACCCTGGACACCTGGCTTAAAGCCAATCCGGACAGCATGGCGGCTTTGATCGCCCGGGGAAACCTGGCCAGCAGCCTGAACAACACCCAACAGGCGGCAAGCTACTTTGAGCGGGCGCACAAGCAACACCCGGAAGAAGCAGCTCCTCTGGTAGCTCTGGGCAACCTTGCCCGCGAACAGCAGAACACAGAGCAGGCGATTACCTGGTACCGCCAGGCGGTCGAAACCAACCCGAACAACCTGCCCGCCATTCAGGCCCTTGCCGGTGTGATGAAGCGCGATCAACTGACCGGGCTGATGCAGGAAATCAGCACGCAACACCCTGAGGCAAACGGACCGCGGCTGATCCTTCTGGAATCCGCGCTGATCAACAACGATACGTTGCGAGCCGATGAACTGACCGCCCGGTTGATGGAAAGAGAACGCGAAGACCAGCCCTCACCGTCTGAACCGCTGGTCGCTGCGGTGTATGAAGGCATTGCCACTCAAATGGCACAGCGCGACAACAGCGAGCGCGCTCTGGAGATCCTGAGCCGCGGACGAGCGCTCTTCCCTGAGAACGAGGCCATTGCCCTAAAAGTGGCTGCCATCGAATTCAGCAATGGCAACGCAACCGCCGCGCGAAGCGCGCTGCAGGATGCCAAGCAGCATCATCCGGACTCCCCCGCGCCCTACCAGGTAGAAGCCAGCTATTACGAGAACCAGGGCGAACATCAGCAAGCTGCTGAGCTTTATCAACTGGCGCTGGCCAAGCGACAAACGGCGGAACTGGCCATCGCCCATGCTCGCGCACTCTCTAACGCCGGCCGATCTCAGAATTCGATAGAAGCACTGCAGGAAGCCAACAAACAATTCCCGAACAATTCGTCAATTCTGCTTACACTGGCGCTTCAAACCCAGCAAGCAGGCCAGACGGATGCGGCCATTGAGCACTACCAGCAGGTTCTGCAACTGACCCCGGACAACGCCCTGGCGCTGAACAATCTCGCCTGGCTGTATTATGAGGCCGGCAACAGCGAAGCGGCATCACTGGCCAAACGCGCCTACGAACTGGTGCCCGAAAATGCTGCGATTGCAGATACCTATGGGTGGATCCTGTTCGAGGCTGGTGAACACGAGCAAAGCCTGGCTGTACTGGAAAGAGCCCATTCCCTGGCACCGGATTCCCAGGAAATTGCCATGCATCTGGCCGAAGCTTATCGAGCCACCGGCCGCACGGATGCGGCCCAGCAGATCATGGACAAGTTCAGCACAGGCAACAACGGCTAATCATTACTCGCGCTATAACCAAAGAGAGGACATAACGAAACGTTCCTAGCCGCCGGTGGCAGCCCTGACACACTGCAACAATACTTTACATATTGTTTCCAATAGCAAGGAAGGTGGGTTATGGCTGCTATCAAAGTGTTGAGCGTAGGCACCGTGGTGGTTCTGCTCAGCGGCTGTCAGAACTGGCAGTTCAGGGATATTGAGGATTTGCCACCGACAGCCGCGATACCAGAGACGAGCGAACCGGGAAAGGTCGATGTCTGGTATTTTGACGGTATCTCCGGGAACTACGTTCAGGGCATGCTGGACGCAGAGAAATATCCGGATTCGCCCGATGAAATCACTGAACTCACCCAACTGCGCCAAGCCACCAGCCGAGCCAATAATTACGGCACACTGATCCGGGGCTTTATCGAGCCCCCCGCAACGGGCGAATACACCTTTTACATCAGTGGCGACGATCAGACACAACTGTGGTTATCTGATTCCCAGAACCCGGACGGTGCGGTTCAGATCGCCTCCACCATGTCCACGCCCCTCGATAATTTCACCCGCTACGCCTCACAAACCTCCGGCGTACAATATCTGGAGGCCGGCAAAAAATATTACTTTGAATTCAGACACAAGGAAGGTGGATGGGACGACCACTTTACCGTCGCCTGGTCCGGCCCCGGCATCTCTCAGCAAGTGATCAGCGGCAGCGCGCTACATAGCTACGCCCAGAAAGCCCCTGACTCGGCCCCCGAGATGACAACCGAAGATGCCTACCATCAGGGTTACCGAATCGGCTACTTTGACGCTGAACAGGGCCTCTCATTCAACAGCCAGTACCCACCACTTGATGCGGACAGTGATGATCTGTACGACAACTGGGAGATTGTGTACGGGCTGGATCCATCCAATGCCGCCGATTCAAAATCCGATACCGACAATGATCTGCTTACCGCCATGGATGAGTTCTGGGCCAGGACCAATCCCGGCACCGAAGATACTGATAACGACGGGATTCCGGATGGGTACGAATACGCCTATGGCACGGACCCCACCAACCCGGGCGATGCCAATGTAGATCTTGACGGTGATGGCTACACCATCCTGCAAGAGTACCAGGCCGGCACCAATCCCACCGATGCCAGCGACTTCCCTGCCCCCCAGGAAGTGTATGCAACCGGATTCGTCGGCCAATACTTCACAGGCACCGAGTTTGACAGCTTCGTTTACAGTCAGCGGGATGCGACCGTCGACTTCAACTGGAATAGTGGAAGCCCGGCAGCGGAGCTTCCAAAGGACCGGTTCAGCGTGCGTTGGCAGGGATGGTTCACACCCCCCCACAATGAAGGAACCCGGGACTACACCTTCACCACCACCACGGATGATGGTGTTCGGCTTTTCCTCAACGGGTCTACCGTCATTGATCAGTGGAAGAACCAATCCCCCACCAGCTACAACGCCACCGCGAGTCTCGAAGCAGGGACCCCCGTTGCCATCACCATGGAGTACTTTGAGTTCGGCTGGGGTGCCACCGCACAACTGGCGATTACCGACGCCGCCACTGGAGATGCCATATCCACGACCAACACCGTCCAGCATCTGGCATTGGACAGCGAGTTCGCCGAAAGCACCTTGAACGACGGCATCGACGATCTTTACAAACTTCGCTACGGACTCCCCCTGATGCAACCATCAGCGAGCCGGGTGCTTAACGATAGCGGCGTGACGGTTCTTGAGGCTTATCAATCGGGCCTGCACCCGTACACGCTCGAAACCGTATCGGAGCCAGAATCACCGGTCACCAGCCAGCCCGGTGGTACCGGCGATGCCAGCGGCAGTGTGACACTATCGTGGACGCCTCCGGGCACCAGGGTAGACGGCAGCAGCATTTCGCTGAGCGAAATTGACCGTTACCGGATCAACTACGGACAGGATGCTGCAAACCTGACTCAAACTCTGGAGGTGCCGGCAGGCACAACCTCAACCACGGTTACCGGCCTGGCGCCCGGCACCTGGTACTTTACGATTCAGGTAATTGATATCAATGGATTGAGTAGTGAACCGTCCGATCCGGTAGAGCATCAGGTTAACTAAGTGAGCATTCTGGTTGTCGAGTTATTTTACAACCAAACAGCAGCGGCCAGAAAAGTTCATTAATATTCAATGACTTAAATTTTGGCACGAAGCCTGCTTATTAGAGGATGACGTAACGCAAAGACCACTCACTGGAGGAGTGACTCAAATGAAAAAATTGACTCAAGGCTTGGCAATGGCTGCAGCCGTCGGTTTTGCGGGAGTAGCTCAGGCTGCCTATATCGATTCTGTTGCCAATGCAAACGCACCTGGCGCTGTAGCTGAGCAAAGTGTTCCGGGAGACAACGATTACGCCACTCGCGTAGGTGGTACCTGGACAGCGGATGCACCTCTGTACAACGTGGGTGATACCGTATTGTTCGGCCACAACCTGAAATCCACCAGCTCCGATCCGTTCAAGCTGACCTTCACCTACCTGGGTAAAGAAGCGAACGACAACAACCAGTTTTACTGGGGTAACACTCTGGTATTCGATACCAACAGCAATCCTGATGACCAGTTCAGCGCCGTATTCTACGGTGGTCTTGACGCCCTGCTGAACTTCAAGTTCATCAACGGCAGCGGAGTTACCATCAACAACGATGGCGCCAACGGCAGTCAGTTCAACAACATCGCCAAACCGAACTCCAGCACCAACTTCAACCTCTTCTATGTTGAAGAAGATTACTTCGTAATCAGCCTGGACGATGGCTATGTTGGCGATGACAACCATGACGATATGGTGATCGCAGTTCGTGCCACCAAGGTTCCCGAGCCTGGCACGCTGGCACTGCTTGGCCTTGGTCTCGCTGGCATTGCCGTCCGGATGAAAGGCCGTAAAAAAGCCTGACATCGAGTTCTATGCTACGCTTTAAAAGCCCTGCACTTGCAGGGCTTTTTCATTTCAGGTCAGGTTCATGGATGTACTGATTGTTTATGCCAATAGCGGCAGAGGGCTGCAAAAAGATGCCAGGATACTGGAAGCAGCCCTACAGCAGCTTGGGCACCAGGCCAGGCAGGTTCAACTGCCCCCTACTCCCGTATGGCGTTCCCGCCTTTCAGCCTATCGATTCAAGGCATTAGAACGATTTTGCCCCGGATTTCTCAGCAAACTCTTCTATCGCAGTCAGATCGGCTTGCTCAGGCTACTACGTCCGGTTCAACAGGCAGATCTCGTCATTCACCTCGAGAATATCTGGATATCTCAATTGGCTGCTGGCCGACACCACTGGCTCATCCCTAACCAGGAATGGTTCATTGAGTCGAGAGGTCCCTACCTCAGCTTTACCAACCGTATACTCTGCAAAACACACCACGCGGTATCAATTTTTTCCGCCTTACATGCAGACACCCAATATCTGGGATTTACCGGCGGTGAAGTTAGCGCCCGGACCAGCTCAGAGAGGAAAGACTACCGTTTGGCTTTGCATGTAGCCGGCAACAGTCAGTTCAAGGGCACGCAGCGTGTTATGGCATGTTGGCAGAGGCACCCTGAATGGCCAGAACTGGTCGTTGTCTCCCAGCATCTGGACACCACCCCCGCCGCCAATATCAGGGTAGAGAAAAATCTCACGAACAATGAACTGAACACACTCTGGACCCAGGCCGGTTTCGCGGTACTACCTTCTGAGGTGGAGGGTTATGGCCAGGTACTGGCAGAGGCCATGGCTTACGGCTGTATTACAATAACAACTGATGCACCGCCCATGAACGAGCTGGTTGGGAAGGACAGAGGCTTTCTGGCACATGTGGAAAGAAACCTGACGTTTCGCCTGGGCACCCGTTACCTTGTCTCAGAGCAAGCTCTGGAGCGGAGCATTCAAGCTGCGATAGACCAGCCACCGGCCACGCTGGCCCAGATGTCCAGGCTGGCAATCGAATGGTATTCAACAAATCACGAACAGTTTCTGTCCCGATTAGAGAGCCAACTCAACGATCTGATCGCACCACCTCTTGATCAATCTGCTCAAGAATCACCGGAAAGGTAGACTCGATAAACTCAGCAAGCGTTGCAGCCACCTCACAGCCATCGCACGCCACTGCAGAGATGAGTAAAGAGGCATCATCACGGCCACTGAAGAACCCACCCACTTGAGCAAGCTTCGCGCGCCACTGATCGGTTTCCCACTGCCCCTGAACAAAGTAGCTATACCCCAGATGCACACGTTGTCCGGAAACACGATGTTTCAGGGTGACTCCCTGCACCGGGATATTCAGGCTGTTTTCAACATCAAAGAAGCCTTCCGGAATCCAGAAATCACGGTCATAAAGGCGGTTGCTGTACTGGATGAGTTCCGCACGATGCCTCTGATAGTCATAGGTAAACGCGCCGAGATAGTAGGTTGTGCCCAAACCTTGCCCTGCGCGGGCCTGCAAACGGTCAAACAGGGTCTGCGCATACACTCTGTCTGGATTGAGAACGTTGGGGCGCCACCCCTCCAGTGCAGATCCGAAGACCGGGGAATACCTTTCACTTAAATCAATGGCGTACCCCTCGGGTTCAGAAGCAATGTTGCCTCGCTTGTCCGGCAAAGCAACCCAGGTAACCAGCCCCAACAGCGCGACAACCGTTACAGCAACGGTAGCTTTACCTGCGGGTTTAGCGTGATCTTGCTTCTCGTCATTATCCTGGCTGGCAACAACCTGGTCGTCCCGTTTCTCAAGCTGACGAGCCAGAAAATAAAGGGGAACAAGCGTGCCCGCAAACACCCACCAGCCAAAGTTTTCATGATCCTCGATCAGGCCGGACTGCATGTTCGTTTCATACCCCATGTAGATGATGACGAACACCCGGATCCAGTTGGCAAGTAGAGCGAATGCCACCCCCAAACAGAATAACGTGATGCGGGATCGTAACCTCGACAGGTATAACTCGCCATAAATCAGAACCAGCGCCTGCCCCACCAGCAGATACCGGAGTCCAGAGCATCCATGAGCAACTTCAAAGGTTCCGACACCGATGAGGTAAACGAAAACGCCCTCCACCTCAAAATCAATATCGAAAAAACCCAACAGGAACTTATTAACGGAAACGGTAATTACCTGTAGCGCCCAGGCCAGGAAATCCCACACAGGAATGGTCAGAAACAGCAAACCCAGCGGCACAATGAACCAGCGAGCCTGGCGCCACCCCATCAGCGTCGCGCAGGCAGCAAACAAAAGAGGCACCAACGCCAATTGCTGAAGCGCCTGAAGACGAATCAACCCCCCTACCCAATAGGCAAGCAGACACGCTATCAAAGGAAGAACCCAAACCGGGGCGAAGCCCGGGGCCACCGGATTGGCCTTCGCCTTTCGCCAGATCAGATACAGCGACACGCCGGCTAACAAAAGACCATGGGAGTATGATTCGTCCCACTTTACCCATCGCGTCACGATTCCTTCCAGAGTAGGAAAAGTAACGAATGCCAGCACACATAAGACAAGCAGGAACGGCCACAGGCGACTCATCAGGCTGATAGACGGCATCCTTTCCATATTCATGACAACACCCGCTCAGAGACGAAAGAAACGATTAATTGAGGACACTAAACGGGGCGGCATACACCCCCTTGCCCCATAAGCCATTTTAAGAATGGGAGAACGAACATACTCAACGGTGGTAAACAACACCTGCTCCCCTCTGAAGTGCTGTTTGTAGAACTTATTTTTCCCGGACCCGGCCAGCAAGTCGTAACTGACAATGCTCGAATCCTGAAAGGATCGCTCAATGGCATAACCCAGATGGAGCGTGCCCAAGGACAATTTGTTGTGGAAATCCTGCATGAACCCCGCTTGCACGTTGTATACCCGATTGCCGGCGCGGACATCATAAAGTACAGACACAATCTGATTATCGGCTCTCAGTACCGACATTCTCGCGGATTGGCTTCCAGAGAGCCGGTTCAGAAGTGCCTCATGGAAGCGAACGGCATTGTCGTCAAAGCAGGGCTTTCCCCAGCGCTCGCAATGAAAACGATTGAGTAATGCCAGAAACGTCTCCGGGGTTTGCCATTCCTCGAAGGAACCATTCAAAGTACCTTCAAACAACTCTCGCCGATTATAGGCTTTCAGACGAGTATTCTTTCCAAGCCTTGATAACCAGTCCGTAAACTGCCCCTGAGTTGGAATCACCACACCTTCCGACTCGCTCCGAACTACCCGGGAGAGAGCCAGCGTGTGGCTCAGGCCAGATTCGATCATACGCATTGATCTCGCGGAGGCATCCGCAATGATCATCTCATCCCACCGGACCTCAGCGAGATAACCCCCGAGCACCTGCAGGATGGCCTGTTGCTCACGCCGATCCACAATGACACCCACGTATTCCGTACGCACCGTAGGCCCCAACTTCCAGGCATTACCTACCACATGCAGCCTTCGAACTTTCCAGCCCAGCGGCGTACTGACGGCACTCAGGTAAAGCGGAGCCAGGCCAACCAGCGTATCACCCGGGGCGTATACGCCCAGCAGCAACAGATCGAGATTCAGTCTATCGCCCCAGGTTTCCCACCAAGACGCCTGCCAGGCCCAGCTCATGAACAGCGGGTCGGCATTACTCTGCTCCAGCAGATGGTCCCAGCTTTCCTGCAGCCCGAAAAACTCTTTCTCAGACAAGCGACGAACGGTATAAGTCACATTCGCCTCCCTCGGCTGAAAGTTAGCACCATTTTTACAGCGAACCGCCAGGGGCCCATCCAGAACGGGTCCTTCGACAATGACCGAAGCAAAGAACGAATGGCCTGGCGACGCTGACCAGACGAGTACTCATATCGCCCTTTCCGAATAAAAAAATAACTTAACCCCCGGCGGGCCTCACCCCGGGTAACTGCTGAAGGAAAGGCTTTCAGAAAACTCTGGACCAGCTGTTCGTTCGCTCGAAACCGGCTTTCTTTGTCAGAGGAGATCTGGTTTTCCATAACCCGGTAATACCCAAGCACCACTGGAACATATAGAAACTGATAGCGGGTAGAAAAACGCAACCAGAGCCCGTAGTCCTCCGCCAACCGATCGGCGCTGTCAAAGCCCCCCATTTCGTCAAAGCAGCGCTTGCGGGTCATAGTTGTGTTCATGCTCACGAAATTATCCCGGAGCAACTGCGGCGTGATACGGCCGGAATAACGGGCCATACGATTCACACCATGTTCATGCCCTTCCCCGTCTATGGTTATGAAATCACCATAGACGATATCCACCTCGGGATGCTCCTCAAAGGCCTTCAGACTGATTTCCAGCTTCGTTCTGACCCAGGCATTATCGGAGTCGAGAAAGCAGATGAACTGGCCACGCGCCTCGGCAATTCCGCGATTCCGAGCCACACTCTGCCCCTGGTTTTCCTGCTGGAACAGACGAACGCGTTCATCCTTCAGGTAAGGTTCAAGCAGTTCCACCGTATTATCTGTTGAACCGTCATCGACGATCAGAAATTCAAAGTTTCCGTACGTCTGCCCCATCACACTCTCAACCGCCTGCAGAATAAAGTCTGCACGGTTATAGGTAGGAGTGATAATAGTGATCAAAGGGTCTTTAGCCGACATCCGTTATCGTCCTTGTTGATACGTTCTTCATTCCACGCTTCCCGGGCAGACTGCAGCAGTTCGCCATCAGAATCCCCCCCCATAATGAACCAGCCGCTGGTGCAATCTCCGCTTGCCGAAACTCGCTGTGGTGATTCCCACACAAAAAATCGGGGTTGCTCACGGCCTTGATAGAACCCGTGCGCTTTCATGACCTGCTTCAGCTCCAAATCGGACGTCATGGCAGAATAAGAGGCTGCATTCGGCCATTGCCGCAGCATTGCCTCTACAACCGCCGACTTCAGCGCTGCTGAAGCTGCTGGCCCGATGTAATCGACCAGCCGAACCTGTCGGTCATCCGCACGGACAACCCCCAGAGCTTTGAGGGAATCATTCTCGTCCCGTACTTCCAGAAATGAATACTGTGCAAACGGATGCCGCTGATAGCGCCAGTCAAGGTAAGGCCAGTCTCTCACAACAACCTTGTCGTAGCCTTGCGCAACTGCCGCCCACAACTCATCAATCTGTTCTCTGGGTGGCAATTGCTGCAGGAGAGACGCACGCATGTGTCGGCTCTGCACTGGGCGATTAACCAGTCGAGTGCAAAATTGCAGTAGCATCAAAGCCCAGTCACGAGCGCTCCGAGGCTGACGGATTTTACGAAGAAAATGCACCTGGTCGCTGGCACGCCAACCCATCCGCTGCAATACAATGGCGGCGACCGGGCTGATGCCAAACGACATAAGAATAGGAGAGCGTTGTGCCAACTCTACTTTGATCAGCCGGCCTACGCCCTTTCCTCGCTGGCGCTCAGACACCTTGAAGTCGCAGCTCCACATGGCCTGTGTTGGCCGGCCATTCCATAGAATACTTACCGGCACCACCCCGTTGAAGCCGACAACCGAACCGTTCTCCTCCGCCACCACCGGAGCAAAGCCACGATCACGCGCACCAGGATTCTCCTGGAACTGATAACTCCAGATATCACGTTTGAACGCCACATCAGCAAACAGGTTCAGCACCTGCTCCCGATGGCGTTGATCATCATAGGGTTTGATTTCAGCCACCCGTGCGCTCCAGCCATGCCAGAAACATCAGAATGCCCCATAGCTCTGCAGAGTAATCCTCCCGCCCTTTGAGGTGCTCCTGCCAATAGGCATTCACAACTGAGCGGTCCAGATAGTCCTGCTTGTCAAAGACAGACGGTTGCAGCAGCGCCTCCGCCCAAGGGCGCAGTGGGCCCCGTAACCATTGCCCCACGGGCACCGCAAACCCCTGCTTGGGCCTGTCCACCAAGGCCTTTGGCACGTGGCGGTACAAAACGCTACGCAGCACCTGCTTGCCAACACCGCCATTAAGGTTATAGCTCAACGGTAACGACAGCGCGAAGGAAACCACCTTCGGGTCTAACATCGGTATCCTGGTTTCAAGGCTACAGGCCATCGCTGCCCGGTCGACCTTCACCAGAATGTCATCGGGCAGATACCAATTCAGATCTCGCCACATCAACGCTTTCAAGCCGTCGAGGGGAACACCGCGCGGGATTGCCTGGGTCAGACCATATGTGGGTTCCTGAACGCCCCTCCGAAAACACTCGGGCTCATTCCAGAAAGAGACAGACTGCCGATAGAAATCTGACAGATCCGCGGTCGAGGCCAGCGCACGCTCCGCTTTGAGGCGATGACGAATTGCCAGCGTCGACCGACCTCGCTGGGAAGGCACCAGAGCCCGGATCGCCTGAGCCGCCGCCGCCTCTGGTAAGCGGGATAACCAGCGCCGGGCGACACCAGCCGGCTTGCTTCGGCTCCGCCAACGGTTATAAACCGAGGGATACCGAGTGTAGCCACAGAACAACTCATCTCCGCCATCACCTGACAATGCAACCGTGACATGCTTCCGTGTCATCTGGCTGACAAGAAAAGTAGGCAACTGCGAGGAATCCGCGAAAGGCTCGTCGTATAGATCTGGCAACCGCGGCACGAGGTTAAGCGCATCCTCGGGAGTTACGTACAACTCCGTGTGTTCGGTTCCCAGATGACGGGCAACCTCTGCAGCATGCTCTGCCTCATTGAAGCCCGGCTCATCAAAGCCAATACTGAACGTTCTCACGTTCTGGCTTGCACGGGCTTGCATAAGTGCAACCACGGTGGAAGAGTCGATACCGCCGGAGAGAAAAGCACCTAAAGGAACGTCCGATACCATCTGGTCTTCGATCACGCTCCCGAGTAAAGCCTCCAACTGGTCACTGGCAGCCTCAAAGCTTTCTGGCGCCCGGCTCTCTGTAAAGCAATCCTCAAGGCACCAGTAGCGCTGCGGTTCCGGTAACGTAGCCGATGAGGATCCATCAAGAGGAAAACGAACCAGTGAGGCAGGCGGTAGTTTTAAAATCCCTTTGTGAATACTGATCGGTGCTGGTATCACGTTGTGCCGGAGCAACAGCGCCAGCGCCCCAGGCTCTACACCGCCTTGCCATGCAGGATGTGCCCGAAGCGCCTTGAGCTCCGAACCAAACAACAGAGTGTTGCCTTGCCATCCATAATACAGTGGCTTTTCACCCATTCGGTCTCGGGCCAGAATCAGATCCCGGCTTTTCAGATCCACCAGGGCAAAAGCAAACATTCCCGAAAACTTCGGTAGGCTCTCTTCCAACCCCCAACGCTCAATTGCGTGGAGCATCACTTCCGTGTCTGAGTGGCCCCGAAAGGTGCATCCCTCCTTTTCAAGCTCTGCTCGCAGCTGCCGAAAGTTATAGATTTCCCCATTGAAGGCAATAACAAAGCGCCCGCTCGCTGACGCCATCGGCTGCGCACCCGCCGGTGACAGATCCTGAATGGCCAACCTGCGATGCACCAGACCCAAGCCAAGGTCTGCCTTGAGCCAGATACCTGAATCGTCCGGCCCCCGGTGAGCTATGGCAGCCCCCATACCCTCCAGGGTGGCCTCCGGGGCTCTACCCACATCCCTGTTTACGAATCCTGCAAAGCCGCACATGGACTATTTCCTTCCTGCGATGCGAGCCAGTCGAGCGCCCACGTAATCTCGTTCGTCTCGGTTCAACACCAGCAGCCAGAAGGCTGCCAGCCAGCCAATACTTCCCAGAATCGCACCCAACAAAATATGGCGGTAACTGTCGTACATCAGATATTGACCAACACCCAGAATAATAACTGCCATTAACCCAGCCGGCACTAAGCCAGGCAGCACAGACGAGCGCAAATACTCTCTGACGGGAAGTTCGAGATGGCGGCAGGTATATCGGAGATATAAAGGGACAAAGATCAACCCGGGAACGACGGAAGCAAAAGCTACGCCCTCAAGGCCATACGGGTGAACAAGAACAAGGCTCAGGCCAATATTCAGTGCGGCTGCCATAGGAGTGAGGCGTGCAAAAATCCCATGTTTGTCAATCGCCGTCAGATAACGGCTGGCGAACGGATTGATGAAAGGCAGCACCGTAAAGAACACCAGAAACACGATAAGCCATTCCGCCTTCTCACCAAACTCGGGCCCCAGCCATACTGAGATAAAAGGCACTCCCAACAACAGAGCCCCCGTGCCCATGGCCAAAAGAATGCTGACAACGTAACGGGACGAAATCAGAAAAACCCGCCGGATGGTGTCGCTCTCAGCCCTTGCACTCAAGCCGCTAAACAGCGGCATAAAGGCATGAGTTAGTGTCCACCCGAGGTTACGGATGTGCTGAGTCAGGTTCGCGGGAATACTGTAGAACGGAACCATAGCAGGCCCCATAATCAAACCAATCACCAAAACGTCGGTAGCATTTTCAACACGGGTGGCAATACCTTGAACGAATGATTTAAAACCGAAAACAATCAGCTCTTTCAGACGCACCCAGGAGTATGAACGCCAACGGGCTCTGATCGCACCAAAGGCGGGGCGTGACAGCAACCACATGAAGAGGATGTACTTTATGGAAATCCCAATGGCGTTGATGCCTGCCAAGAGCACCAGACCGTTTTCAGGAGTGATGAACAGGTAAAGGAGCGTGGAGCCCACTATAGAATTGATAATCGTGATGTTGTTTTTCAGGTAGTACTTCTGGAAACCTTCCAAGTAGCTCTCTGCAACATATCCTGGAAACGAGATTAACAGGTGGGCGCCGATGATGATCAGAAACAGCGTGTATTTCTGATATGGCTCACCCTCCGGGGCGATCGCACCAGAAAACCAGATTCCCCAGCATAAGAAAAAGGCGAAGAGGAGCAGCCCGACCACCATCATGAACACAAAGGCGGACATGTACACAGACTCAAGTGCCTGTGAATCCTGCTCGGCGTGGTGTTTCGCGGCATACCGACTGATGGCAGGCCGCAGGCCAAGGTCCAATATCCCCATGTAGCCGATTACAGCGCCAATCATCTCCCACAGACCGTAGTCGTACTTCCCAAGGTTGTGAACGAAAACGGGGGTCATAATGAAGGTGATGACCAGTTTAACGAGCATCACCAGGACATTTGAGCCGGTGTTGACGAATAGGGTACGAATCATTCAGTGGCCACCCGACAGTCCGCAATAGAGAGCTCGGAGTGAATCTGCTGGCCGTGTAATTGCAAAACGATCAACTGCCTCAGGCTGGTAGCGAATGAACGCCTCTTTCGTCGGTTTGTGTATTTCCTCTGCGATCAGCTCAGCGAGTCCCCCGACATCCCCGGGAGAAAAGATACGAGCAGGGGATCCCGCAACGACCTCTCGAAGCCCGATACAGTCTGTCGAAATAAGAGGAACACCCGCCGCCAGGACTTCCATACCCAGAAGACCACATGCCTCCCAACGGGATGGCATGACAACCATATCCATAGCCTTGATCATAGCCGGCATGTCATCTGTCCCTGGCATTTGGATAAAACGATCACCAAGCCCTATACTCTCCAGATAGGCATAATCTTCCCTAATAAACCCGCCCCATCCGAAAGTTACTACTACCGGAAGTTGGAGATTCTCCTCGTTACGCTCCTTCATTAGAGCAATTGCGTCAACAAGCGTACGAAACCCCTTCTGGCCCATAAATCGGCCGAAGAAACCGATCAGTGGAACAGACGCTGGAATCGAAAGCTCCTTTCTTAAATTCCACGCGATACCATTCTGAAAGTAATGAGTATCAACTCCATGAAGGATAGGATAGAAAGCTGACTGAGAAACACCTGGAAAAAACTCTTGAAAATTGCGGGTAGCATCCTCGGTTACGGTGTGTATCGCATCTATCCTACCGAAGACGAAGCCCATGATACGTTTTTTTATCCGGGATTTTGCATTCTCGAACTGGGAAGGCAAAAACACATCGTGGGCTGTCATTAAATGCTTGGGACCAATGACGAACGTCGATGCCATCTCGGTGAGTAAACCGGCACCAAATCCGTGCGAATGTATTAAATCATAATTGTCAGATTTCAGTTCATTTCTGACAGATCTTATAAACTCAAACGGTGCACAGCCGGTGTGAATCACAGAAATCTTTCCGGGTGCTACGGTCGTGTCAAGAAAACGCTGAAGTGAACCATCGGGATCCGGAGCGATAAGCACAAAGCTATCTTCCTTGAACGCAGGCTGCTGGTAAATGTACCTAAAAAAGGTTTTTATGCCGCCACTTGGCTGCATTGCAGTCATTAATACTTTCATCTATCAATCCAGATCTGACAATACTACTTGCCAACTTGTCGAGAAAATCTTTGTGCCAGTGGATACTTTGGCTCAACAGCCGCCACAGGTCCCTCATTAACGATATTTTTGCTTAGAATATTATGGAAAGCTAAAGAGAGCCCTCCAAACAAATACCAGTAATACTGAGACAACCCCCAATAATTTAAGCTATAAACTACATACATCCAAAAAACAGCAATCATAGACTTATTTAACATTCGATAAAACTGAAACTCATCACTACTTAGAGATTCAATATTTAACCTATTAAAAGACAATTTCTTGTAAATTCTTGCAAGAAATAGCAAGAATATGATAGTGCCTACTATGCCCAGCTCAATTAATAATTCGGCATATAGATTATGAGATGCTTGCCGACGACCCAGAATGTGCGTCTTCGCCTCTGGCGTCGTTCCCAGACCATGCCCTACAATCGGGCGCTCCAGCCCCAGCGCGAACTCACGAACAATCCCATCCAATCGGCCATCAACAGTTGCAGCATTAGATGTCTCAGACTTTCCAATTAGAGAGAGATACCGATCCTTTTGATCGCTACTCATACTGCTCCACCCGAGAACTGAAACAACAACCGCCACCAAAATCAGCCTAAACTTCTGATTTGATTCTTTGAAAATAAAGAAAGCAATGACCAAAAGTGCTAGAAAAGCTCCTCTGGACTGCGTTAAAATTAGCGCATAAAGGATCGGAGGCATTATCACCAGGTAAATTAACTTATACTTGAAGCCATTAGACCACAACAAATAGTGAAGAAATGGAATCAAAGTAACAATAACAAAACCGAGTTCGTTTGGATTAATAACATCTGAAGGCGCCCCAGCGAGTCTCTGTGAAAACTCACCATGTCCGAGATGCGTTCTGCTTCCCCAGTATCCTTCCGTAATATTTAAAAATAGGGGCTCAAAAACCCGAATCACTTGACAGCCCAAAAAAACAAAAAGAAAAAACTTAAGTCTACACTCACTGTCAATTAATAAAGCGGCGAAGAAAAAAAATACGACAGCTTTTACAAATTCAGAAAGATTGTTTCTGATAACGCTTCCGGGCCACTCCACCAAAGGCAATGAAATAAAAATATAAAAAATCAATACGAGAACCGATGATGATACCGGGTCTTTGCTCCACCCAGAAACCTTTTCCCGCTGAAAAAAAAGCGACAAAGAGATAATTAAAACAAGAAGCAAAGTAGGCCGGATTACACCATAGCCAGGTATGCGAGCAGAAAGATGCAAAAAAAAGTCAATCAAAAAATATAAAAATATAACAAACGTAATAGTGTTTATTGATCGAGAGCCGCCTGCAGTTTTTTGGTTACTAACGCCTAAAGCTGAAGCGCCGATTCCACTAATCATAACTGGTCTCTACCAAGTGATGCCGTAGCCGCATACCTAAAAGCTCAACACCGGATATCGATTTCAAGAATTGAAACCGATCTTGAGAGCCCGTATGTCTTCGCATGGCATAACGCTGAGCGTGGCCTTGGCAATCAGCAAATGCTACCGCTGCACAGGAAAAACCAGCTTCTTTTATAAAACTCACCTGGCCCCCAACGAAATCATCAACAGTACCATTCGGGTAGCAAAAAGATCTGGGTGATCCTCCCAGCTTCTGCCTTAGAACCTCGGCGCAACCAAAGATTTCGCTCTTCGCCTCTTCCATAGATACCCTAGCCAAAGAAGGATGCGAAACCGTATGACCGCCAACTTCCAAACCTTCGCTCTGCATTTCCTTTAATTGCTCCCAGGACACGGCGCGATACTCCTTAGGAGGAATGCCAGGGAGGTCAATATCCCAAGCTGCGGCCATTTCATTCAAACAAAGTATCTTGTCTGCGTTATCGGCCTGAAGCATCAACTGATTGAGTCTCCAGTACTCGGATTCAAACTTTTCGTTCGGAATGGGCGTATCAATTCGTGCAATATTGAAGTCGTGCCGACCAACGGAACCTGGTGAATGCTCCAAAAGAAATCTGAGTTGATCGGGCCACAACCAGATGTCACCCGAAACGAAACCCGTGGTGACATAGAAGGTGGCAGGCACCGAATACTTCTTTAGAATTGGCCAAGCGATTTCGTAGAAGTCTTCGTAACCATCGTCAATTGTGATAGCGATTCGGTTCCTTGGCCTACGCTGCTTGACGTACAAGTCCTCAGCCAACTCAGAGACGGTTACCGGGATGTAGTTCTTGGCTATGTGTTGGACTTGCCATTCAAACATTGCCGCGTCCAAATGTCCGGGTTCCACATTCCGCGAGAACCGATGATACATCAATATCCTGGGGTGCTTGGCTGTCATCAACCTGGAAAGCTGATACCCTCCGAAGCTGCCGGCAAAACGGACAAGAGGAGATATATTCACTTCGCCTCCCGGGATGAAAACGCCCCGTCATAGCACCCGATATACGAGTCATACAAATGAACATGAGCTTCGATCATGGAATTCAGCGCATGCCTTTTGTAGGCCAAATGATAACCGGCCTGCCCCATTTCTGCAGAAATGCCGCTTTCGTCAGAGAACAATTTGCCAAGATACGCAACGAGGCTGTCCACGTCTCCAGAAGGATAGACATACCCGGTTTTACCATGAACAACCGCCTCGGCATTGCCACCGACATTTGATGCAACAACCGGCAAACGTGCCTGCATGTATTCTACGATGGCATTGGAATAGCCCTCAGACTCCGAGCAAGACAAACCAACATCCATCGCAGGCAAAATTTCTTTGACATCGGAGCGCGCTCCAAGAAAGTGGACGCGCTCATTCACGCTCATCCGTTGAGCCAGCTCCCTATATGCTGACTGCTCTCCAGCACCGACAAGTACCAAATGAGCATTAGACCCAGAATCCGAGAGAGCGCTTAGCGCTCGGATCGCATCGCCGATCCTTTTTATTTCGCGCAGGTTGGCAACCAGTATCGCGAAACGTCCTTCGGCAGGGAGCCCTAACTGTTCTCTAAGAGGTTTCTTTTCCGCCTCTGACAAGGGGTAATTTGGGGATTTACCGGCGGGATAGCCATTGTAGATAACAGAAACTTCGTCTTGACTAAAATGCTCTTTCTCAATGGTAATGCCTTTCACTGCTTCGCTATTGGCGATCACATGGCTCACAAAACGCCGAGTCTTTCGGAGCAGTCTCAGGTATCCCGGTGTGTACCAAAAGCCCATGTCACGACGTGAGATCAGAGTCGGAATACCCACAAACGCCATAATTGGCGGCAATAGAATTGAAGAATCGTTAAAGAAAACGTGGCATAGGCGATAGCCTTCCGCCCTTTTTCGCAACGCATATCGGAATAACGAAACCCATGTAACCGGACTCAACACTTTTGACCTGCCGAGAACAGTATATGAACACGGCAACCCACCCTCGCTCACAAACTTCGAGTTCCGCAAAACCAGAACTTCTGGTTCAAATCGGTCTGGTGGCAGGTTCTTTATCAACTGCATAAGCTGCCCTTCGGTACCGGCATAAGGGCTCTCAAAGCAATCAATCACATAGAGGATCTTCTTTGGAATTCCGTTTTCCATCACAACAACTTCCCGGGCTTAGGTGATCGCTTCACGACCCCGAATTACGTCGAGGGATCTTTTGGGATCCCCAATGCCGGCTCTCAAGAGATGCGCGCTAGCAAGAAGAAAACGACCTTGCTTCCAACGAACTTGCGCCATCCGAAAGTGCAAAAGCGCCAACCGCTTCCTGAGGACAGATCTTCTATACGGATAGCGGGCCTTAGCACGGTTCAAAATCTCAAACCCAGCTTTCCAACGTCTCTCCAGACCAGTTTTGCTGATTGATTCTTCATGCTTTCGATAGAAGAAGACGATCCCCTTCAAAAACTTGTACGGTGCTATCTCGGCGATACGCAAAACCATATCGTGGTCTTGACCTGCCCTGAATCTCTCCTCAAAAAAACCGGCCTGCTGAAAAACCTTCGACCTCACCATCGCACCACCGGGCAATGCCATATAGCAATCCAAAAGAAGATCATTAGGGTCGCCCGTTTCCTGGTGATTATCGGGTGGCAGCGGAAAAAGATGTTGCCCACTCTCCGACACAGCCATTGCTTGACCGTACACCATCCCAAACTCCGGGTGCGCCTCGAGATATGCTACCTGATCACGGATCTTGTCTTTGTGAAGATAGTCGTCACTATCCAGAATGACGATGTATTCACCTTTCGCAGCCCTCAATCCGAGATTCAAGGCACATGATTGCCCTTTATTCTGACGATTGGCATGTGACAGCAATTCAAGCTTTTGTTCGGCCTCAAATTTTTGCAGAATTTCGAACGTACCATCGCTGGACCCATCATCAACCACGACTAACTGGACATGGGGATAGGACTGACTGAGGACAGACTCTACTGCTTCGGTGATATACTCAGCACGATTAAAAGCTGGAGTGATTACGGTTACTAAAGGGTTCAAAAATTCACCTGCTAACAGTTAAACGACTGCAAATCACCTAAAAGCAACATTCCGATCGTAATGATCTTTTGGAATCAATATCGTGTTGATAGGTGCTTTCTCCACTATCTAACTGGCTTATCCGTGGTGAGCATGGTTTGTTGGCTAGCCCTGACGGCCCAACCGCCGATACCTTTTCGAAACATCAATTTACACAAATTTACAGAGAATAACCACCTGTTAGAGAGGCTCATTTATCGACAGACCATCAGCTTCTCGCTTATCCAACCCCATAGCATCGGACAAGGAAAACCGTGAACAGACGCCATGTATTTTTCAGAGAATCAGCTAACATTATTAAAGAGCCACGTGCCAAATGAACACTGTTAAAACGCTTAAGCCTACGGGTGGCATTATGAAGCACACAAACACCATCTCAATAGCAATGCCTTTTGTCCTGGCTGCAACGATTACATACGGAAATGGCGCTGTTGCTGCACCGCAAATCACCCAAGCAGACCTCTCTGACAGCACGATCACCATCTATGGCACCGGATTTGGCAAAAAGGATCAACCTGCTCCTGTTCTTTGGGCATTTGGTCAGGACGTCAGAGAGAACGGCGTTCAGGTTGCCAAAGAGAGAGAAATCGGTTTAGGTCGGCCCGTGCCCGTTGCAAAAGATCCCAGCTTGAGTATTTGGTCGCGGGGCACGGGTGCAACTTTCAGTGATATCACCAGAACAACAGGCGTAACACATACCTACCGAGCTACCAACGAAGGGTGGCTTGGCTGGCCACATGCATTTGGTGGAGAGAACACTCCATACTCAGACAAAGCCTACATTTCTTGGAGGATTAAACCAGCTGGCGACATTAACAGTTACAGAACTGTTCGCATATCAGATGTTGGTGGCGTTTTTGACTCCGGGAAAGACCGCTATTCGCCGGGGGAACCGGTTCGGATCCTAACCTCTACCGGAAGTGAAATAAGCGGAAGAATTGTACACTATGACGCCGCCAAGTCCCTGGTCCACCTTGAGGCAGGAACTCTCCAATCAACCGATAGTGTTGGGGCCAAAATTGTCGGTCTGAATAGTGGCGCCTACGGTTTACTGAAAGGCGACGAATTCTTCCAGTCATCGATCTCCGGAAAATATTTACGATCCTACGAAACCCTCAACCAGGGTGGCACTAACTCTGTTTTTTCGACTAATAGGTGGATTGCTGTCCAGTTCAATAGCAGTGGTAGCGAGTTGCGCCGAGGATTCGAAACACAATCTGATAGCGGTTACGGCGTACCCAACATATCGAAAACAACCAACTGGAAATTGCTAGAAGCTTTCATAGATCTCTCTGGGGAGTATGGCTCAGGCTATATTTCCATGGATAGCAAAGATCAAAAATGGTTTAAAAACCTCTACATTGGCGACTCGAAACCGCAAGATGCGGGCCCCACCATTTCCAATATAGGTTGGGAACCGGCAGGTGGAGCAGAGTCGGTGAACGTTGGCTTGAATTTTGGAGAAGTTTATTTCGATACTACTCCACAAAGAGTAGTTTTGAGTGACCAGGGCCTGTTTTCTGATGTTCGGGGGAACCAAGAGTTTCAATACATAACTGAATGGACTGATCAAAAAATCCTGGTTGATATAAGACACGGAGCACTAGCCCCAAATGGCCCCCTCTTCGTCTATGTCTTTGATGAAAGCAATGTTGTTAATAAAACTGGCTTTTGTGTCGCTAACTGCGATGTGGACATGAGTCCTCCGAGTAAAATTAATCTCGGTATCAATTGATTACTGACCGGATGGGCTCGGACGACCTTGCTCCGAGCCTGTCAATACCTACCTCGAAAAACGCTACTCAAGAACCCTCCTCCTCTGCCCAAGTAATAGACAAACGAAAGAACTAGTGAGAAAAAAAGAGATTTTAAAGGCACACCTTTTAGACCTTGCGACCTCACCTGATTTATAAAGAAAGCCAAGGGACATAAAACAATGAATACCGAGCCAATGAGCGCCAATGAAAATCCAGTAAACAAGTATGTAAAAAATGATACCGAAGACGCCAAAAAAAGAATCACAGTCAGAAACATCTTATCTTTAAAACCGTAATTCGACTTCAAGTAACTTGATGCGTGCCAGAATTCACGCTGGAAAAAACCTCGCAGAGTAGAAGGATAACCAAGATGCACCACATAGCATTCTTCTGTAAACCAAAGCTCAAAACCCAGATCGGAAATGTCCACCGATAACCTAGTATCCTCGCCAGCATTAATTAACTCATTAAAGCCACCAAGTTTTTCAAATAACGACCTTCCTACGATAAAACTGCCTCCGGCGAGAGCCTTGACCTTACGGGTTTCTTTGACCGAGTTTAGCTTCCACCCACGCTCAACCCAGGATGGCCGGTCTCGCAGCAGACATCCGCCACCGACACCGCCAACATTTTCACCGGCGAGGACCTCTACCGCTTTCGACAACCAATGCTCTCCCGCAACGCAATCGCCGTCGATAAACGCTAAGATTTCGCCTTTAGCCTGCTTAACACCATAGTTTCTCACGCCGCCAACTTTAACGCTTTCTTTAATGAAAACCTTGTCCGTAAACTCTTTAGCGATACTTACACTATCGTCCGTAGAACCATTATCAACAACTATCACTTCATAACGATTCTTTGGATAGTCCTGGCGCAACAAAGAACGAAGACAGTCAGAAATATACTTAGACTCATTAAAGACAGGAACAACAACAGAAACATAAGGGACATCAACAGAATCTTTCATAATATAAAAACGGTTAGGATTAATGTTTCCAGCTAACATTATAGCTTCTGGATAAAATAGGTGTGCTTGCCTTCACTGAATCCATCGTCGTTAACTAGGACTTGGATTTCTAAATGGTCAGTCAATGAAAGACCAGTTTTTAAGTTAGACTTCAAAAACAACCTCAAGTCTTCAAGACCCCGCATGGGGGGCTCGGAAACGTAGAGATCAAACTCACTATAGCCAACCTGAACAATCGTAAACTTGAAGCAATCACCGGTCTGCTCCATGTAGGTATTGAGTGCTCGCCCAAATACGACAGCGTGAAACTTTTGCTCCGGATTGATATAGGCAAACTGCTGAGCTGTACGTCCACGCAGCTCTTCGATCGAGCACATCGAGCCCAACTCACCACAATCACCCTTGGCAAGGCTAACTGAATCTCCCAGCTGATAACGAACGATACTTTGAGATTTGCGAGAGACATCCGTGATCAACACCGTGTCGTCTTCTTCCTCAACCCAAAGCCAGGGATTCACCAAGTGCAAATGCCCTCTTAAGCATTCAAAGGCGATGACATCAAACTCGGTGGACCCATATTCCTCAAGAACCGGAGCTCCAAACACCTCTGCGATAAACTTCTTCTGCGCGGGCAGAATCGACTCCGCCGTGCAGATCACGGCTTTTAAGCCCCTTGGCTTAAGTCCCTTCTTTTGCGCAATCTGCGCGGCCTCAAGGATGAGCGACGTATATCCATACAGATACTCAGGGCTCCACTTGACCAGTTTTTCAACCGTTTCTTCAGCACCGTCCTCCGCCGGGTAGAACACCTTACGGTTCAACAAAAAATCACGGATCTTTGCCGTTAGGGAATTGGCTGCCCTACCCCATACTCGCGCTTCTCTCTGACCCAGTTTCAGACCGTGCTTGTTATAGCAATACGCCCTGACGGCAAGCATCTGCGCCAGCTCAGTTCTGGACAGAGAAATGTGTGTTGGCTCTCCGGTAGTGCCCGCCGTGTGCCGGGAAAAACTCGATGCCACAGTGCTGCTGGCAGCAGACATTGCTCTGAGATCAGCCTTGCTCATTGGCGGTCTATCCGGCAATTCCGACAGAGAATGCACTGCCACACCCTGGGCATCTTTAGGCTGATTCTTGTTGAGTATACAAGACAGCCGCTGCAGTCTTTCGTTTGGCTCTAACCCCCAAAGGTCCTCTACTTCAGCCTGAAACCTGGCAACAGGAAGCCGCAGAACCCGGTAGGTTAAGCGCGCCAAGACATACCGAAAAAAGAACAAAGCCTTCAAGATGCCACCACCCCGTTATATACGCGCAGATACTGTTCGGCCATTGATCTTGCAGACAACTCTCCGGAGACTTTATGAAAAGCGTGCTCAGTTTTCCGATGAGTGGCCTCTGTCTCGTTGAGCACGAGTTCTATGGCATCAACCAACTCTGAAGCAGGATCCGTTACCAGAACGCCGCTATCCCCTTCATCCAGAACAAACGGGATCTCGCCAACATCGGTAGATACAACGGGCAGGCGGACAGCCATCGCTTCGAGCAAGGTGATCGGCAAGCCCTCGGTAGACGAGGAAATAACCAAAGCAGACGAGCGCGCCATCAAAGCAGGCACATTGTCGCAATACCCGGGCAAGCAGACATCGCTGCCAAGACCGAGACGTGCAACCTGGTCTTCCAGATCCTTACGCAGCATTCCATCGCCAACAATCAGCAACCCAGCTTTAGGAGCAGATTGTTTGATCTCACGGAAGCTATCAATAAGATGACTGAAGCCCTTTTCGTTGGATAGACGACCAACCCCCAGAATCACCGGCTCATGGGTGCTAAAAAACTCTTCAAGCGCCTCTGGCAAGGGTTCAGTTGCCTTGCGCTGAGTGTCGTCTACCGCCAGTCCGTTTCTTATTGTCGTGAGGCGACGGGGACGAATCAGGCCCGTTGATAGTTCCTTCTTCATCGCCGCGCCAACCATGACCACTCCATCCAACCGACTGATCGCCAGTCGATCAAGCAATTCATATACCCACATCCTGGAAAAGCGAGGCGCGTGAACATACCCGTGCAAGGTACTCACAACCGGAACCTTCCGACTAAGCCGACCAAAGAGAGACATCAGAATATTGAACTTGTACCCGTGGGAATGCACCAGGTCGACACCCCAATGCTCGGCCCACTCACAGATTTTCCGAGTTTCCGGGTAGTTCAAGCCCGGAGTCATTCGCCAAACTACAAGCGGCAATCCCAGTTTCTCAGCCTCGATCTCAAGCGGCTTTTGGTGAATCCCTTGCTCACCCGCACTGAGAATCATGGGCTCCAGCCCCTGCTTGATTTGCTCTGCTACCAGAGCCAACAGCATTCGCTCTGCGCCGTACAGGCCGCCACTATCAATCAGGTGCAATACCTTCAACTGGAACGCTCCCTGGCCGCGAGGCTCTCCATTCCGGATGGATTACCCGCCTTCGGTGAGCGTCCAGGCTTGGCTCCCACTACCTCATAGCGGTGCTTTAATCGCAGGAATCGTTTTTCGAGGAAATGGTAAGACGCTGAGGCAAGCACACAACTGAGAATCACGCCAGCCAGGAGCTGTAACCACTCGGGGAGAAAATCCAGTTTGTCGCCGGCCTGAAGGCCCCATACATGCCAAAGATAGATCGGGTAGGATATAACTCCGAGATAGACCGACACAGGGTGATTCAACCAGCCCCAGAAAGCCCCTGAGCTGAGCCTGATCAATTGCAACAATAGAATCGAAAGTAGCAACGCATCAACCGTAAACGCCGGGCCGTAGGCATAATCGCCACTGCCGTACTCTTTTGACAGGAACAACAGGCCCAAGGGGATAAAAGGCATCCAGAACCGGCTGCTGATGCTATTGAACACAGACAGCCAACGCGGCTTTTGCGCCAGAAACGCCAAAAGGCATCCCAGAGCCAGATTATCAAAACGCGTATCAAACGCGTTGTAGGCGTAGGATGGTCCGTAGTTGAGGTAGGTATAGGAATAGGAGCGCCAGGCCAATACAACCAAACTGGCAATAATCAGGAAAGCAACCGCGTACTCCCGGCCGCGCCTCATCAGAAATACGAAAAGCATCGGCCAGATCAGATAGAACTGTTCTTCAATGGCCAGAGACCAAACATGCGCAATGGACGACGACGAATGTCCCTCCAGCGCGTTGTGGTAGTTCATAAAATAGAACAGGCCGGGGACTATGGCTTCTTTGATGTCGTCATTACCGCGGAACAAATCCCACGAAATCGATACCAGTAAGAAGGCGTAGTAAGCCGGGAAGATGCGAAGAGACCGGCGCATGTAAAACTTTCTGAAGGAAACGGTTCCTGTTTTTGCATGTTCCTTTAGCAGGAGCCAGGTAATCAAAAACCCACTCAGAACGAAGAAGCCAGCCACCCCATGGCGTGCCGAAAAGAACAGCGTGCCTACCCCTGAGTGAGCCAGCACCACTGCCATGACGGCAACCATTCGAAATCCATCAAGCCCGGGGAGTTTTTTCTCCTCCAGCAAGGCTTCCAGGTTGGGCAATGCCATTATCCCTTCCTTGGGTTCCAGACAACCTTCTTCTCGCCCTTGGCGAAGGCGACAAATGCCTTAAAGGACGCAAGGTTTAACAACACGAAGTAGTAAGGCAGGGCATAAATGGTAGAAAGCGATTGCCCCCGGCTCTCTTTTTGATAGCCCGCCCACGCGAAATAGAGAAACAGGCCGTACCCTATCGCGGCTAACGCATACAACCCTTTCACCGGCGCCAGGTAAAGGGCAGCAATCGCAAGGGTTATCATGGGTGCAAAGGCCGCGTAGCGCAGTAGCTTGTGGGAGATAAGCTGCCAGGCAAACACTGGATCGTTGGCCGGGCTCATGAGCTGTTTCATGTCTTTGAGCGCCCACAGGGCACGCAAGCTTACCCGCACCCGCATGCTGAATTCACTGCCCCCATCGCTTAACGCTTCTTCCTTAAGCAGCGCCCCAGGTTCATAAACAACGCGGTACCCCTGCTCAACCACTTTGAGTGGCTGAACAAAATCCGGCAACTGATCGGCATTCAGCTCGGAATGCAGTTCTTTACGCATGGCGTCAATGCCACCGTCAACGCCCACCACAGAGCCTACCAGAGTCTCCTGTGCCCTGAGCCAGTTCTCGTACTTCATGTAAGCACTGCAGCCGTCGCCAATTAGGGCGCCCTCCGGGTTCACGTAGACCATTTTTCCGGTTACGTAACCCACCGATGGGTCGTTGAAGTTACTCACCAGTGCTTTCAGGGCTTGTTGATCCCATTCGGAGTTGGCATCCGAAAACGCCAGAATATCCCCCTCCGCATGCTGCTTGAGCATGTTGAGCCCTGCGGTTTTACCCTGACGGGGTACCTGACGAAACAGTTTGACCGGGAAAGGCGCATCCGCGGCAACCGCCTGGACAATCTCGTCGGTTCCGTCCTCCGACTCATCGGAAACCACCAGGATTTCCAATTGCTCCCTGGGATAGTCCAACGCCAGCTTGTTCCTGAGCGTAGCCTCAATATCTTTAGCCTCGTTGTAGGCAGCGATAAGAATCGAGACTTTCGGCTGGTAAGCGCCGCTCTTGTTTACGGGCAAGGGGCGTGCGGATGCCAGCAGTCTGATACAGACGGGATAGCCGAAGTAGATGTAAGCCAACAACAGGAAAGATATCCAGAAAACTGCGACCATCATTCCATCCCTGCCACAGAACGAGAGCCTAGAGTGTTCGATAAGGGCTCAAGAACCCCTTCGCTTTCCAGAACCTGGCTCATGGTGGTAAACCGGAAATCAGACAGTAATCTGGCCAATCTCTGTTCACACACATCGAGATTGTTGTAATGGCGGAAGCGGGAGAACCACTTTACATCCAGGCGCGGCTGGCCCGGATCTACTTCCCAGGGGTGAAGGTAAAACACAAAAGGCCGTCCCTCCCGGTTAATGGAGCCCAGTCCGTATCGACTGAACCAGTAGGGGAAAAGCCGGAAATATCCACCACCAGCAATTGGAAGGGTGTAACCCGGCAACTTGAACGTGCTTAGCGGGAACTCCGCCAGCTCATAGCCTTTATCGGTGGTCAGTCGATGGGGCCAGCGTGGCGTGCCGGGCATGCCATAGCGATCGTGATGCACTGGAAAGATGGACGAATCCCAGGTAAACCCCTGCTCGGCAAGAATATCCAGCGCCCAACGCGATTGGTTAGTAATGGAGTAGCTGGCAGCGCGATAGCCTGTTACTGGTGCACCGAGAATGTCCTCAAGAATCACCTTCGATCGCCGGGTTTCTTCTTTGAAAACGTCCGGCGTCTGGTTATAAATCAGTTGATGACTGTAACCATGGCTGGCAACTTCATGGCCTTGAGCCGCAATCCGTTTCACCAGCTCTGGAGATCGCTCAGCGACCCACCCAAGGGTAAAAAAGGTCGCTTTTACATCTGCCCTCTCGAATAACGAGAGAATGCGATCTGTATTCGCTTCAACCCTATACTCCATGGAGGACCAGTCGTCGTAGCGAACAGCCTCTGCCAATGCAGCTACCTGAAAGTAGTCTTCCACATCAATGGTCAGGGCGTTCTGTATCGGTTCTTTCATGGCCATAGCCTCACACTTCCTGTGTTGATCAGCGCAGTCGGTATTCCAGACCAACCAACACCCAGTTCTCATCGTATTCCCGGCTGGAAACATCGCTGGACTTGGCGTCGTGCCCTACCCTGGCCAACAAACTCAAATCCCGGGTTGTCTGGTGTTTAGCCCCCAGAACGAGTCGGGCGACTTCGTCCTGGCTGTCGTCGCGTTCATAACTCAGGTGGTCGAAGCCCAGCGCCAGGTATCCGGTGGTCAGCTCCGAGATCTGGCGTGAATAGCGGGCATTAATACCGACTTTGTCCTCTCTCTCCTCGCTCTCAAGGTAATCCGAGCGATAGGCATAAAGGTCAATATTCAATGAGGAGGCATCGGAGAACTGCTTGTTGAGGCCGGTGGCCAGGGTGCTGTTTTCAACGGTAATGCTTTCACGGAGGTTGAATTCAAACTCACCGAAACGCAGGTCAAGCGTGGATGTGCGGTCTGTCAGCTCTCTTGAAGCATTCAGGTACCATTCGGTACTCGGATTGATTTGCCGGGTCAGGTTTATCTGGCCTACCAGCCCATCGCTCGACTGGTTGGTATTGGCGTAATCCGTTTCGATCTCACTCACGCCAACAGAACCGGAAAGAGACGTGGTCGCCCAACGGTTCTCGAAGGTGACCTGGGCACTGCTTACATCCACTTCTGCGCCGTAGTCGAATTCGGTTTCACTGTGGGAAATGCTCAGGCCACCTGTGAACGTTGAACTGAACAGGTGGTTCCAGGCGATGGACCCGGTATAGCGCTCGCTATCCGTTTCCTCAGGCTCTTCGTACTCGGTGTTGGCGTAGCGGGCAGAAAAGTTGAGCCAGTTGGTGTCATTCAGGCGCCAGAGGTACCTGGGGCCAGTGCTGAACACGTTTTTTCGGGTTCGGTTTTCCGGGGTGTCGCTCTGGCGGGTGTCCTGGTTCACTTCCCTCAGGTTGTTGTCCACTTCCCAGTAAAGCTGGTTGGCGAGCTCGCAATCGCCCTGGAAGTCCATTTCCGCGAAGCTCTCGCTGTCAAAGCTATCGTCCTGCCACCAGGAATACCTCAGAGTGCCCAGGAAATCAGCGTTGCAGCGCCCGGGATCTGTCTGGTAACCGGCGGTAAGGTAGGCACGGGTCTCGAAATCGCTGTCTTCATTCGTATCTGCTTTGCGGGCATTGTCGGTGAAGCGGCTGTCCAGCCCGAACGTGACCTCACTTTGCGCAAACACGGGGAACGAGCAGGCACCAGCCAGTAACATTACTGGTATTGCCTTTATTGCAACGGGTGTCCCTACCCTCTGCCGATCAGCCATTGATCACCGCTCCTACAAACTTGTCCGGATTGAAAGCCGTCGCAGCTTGTTCGGCCGTCGCCGCAGTGATCTTGCCGTGAGGTACCACCAGCATGGCGTAATCGCAGAGTTCGGTCAGAATGCGGGCATCCGGAGATTCGGATATCGGCGCCGTGTCCAGCACGATGAAACGGTCTGGATAGCGACGACGGATTGCCTGCAGGAATTGCTTCATCCGGAAGGAGGTAAAAAACTCGGCCGGTGTTTCACGGCGACTGCCCGCCGGAATCAGCCTCAGCCTGGGAATACCGGTCGGATAGAGAATCCGGGCAATGTCGTAATCCGGATCGTCCAGAAAATCTGTCAGCCCGGTCTCCGGCATCACATCCAGCGTGGAATGCAACGAGGGTTCACGCAGGTTGCAGTCGATGATCAAAGCCGTCTTGGCCTGATCAAAGGCAAAGGCTGCCGCAAGATTCAGGGCTACAAACGAGGAACCGGCACCAGAGCTGGCACCACTCACGACCAGCGTGAAGTTATTGCCTCCGGAAACCTCCAGCAGCTTGGTTCTCAGATCCCGGAAGCGGTTGACCAGCGCGCGGTTGCGGGACTCGGGATAGATAATCCGACGCTCGTCGAGGTCGTCCTGCGTGAGCCTTCTGGGCTCCTGCATACGCACGATCTGCTTACTGATAACGTATTTATCAACCGCGCCGGGGCCCAGTTCCAGAGAACTTGGCACCAGCATGCGAGAGTCTTCGTCATCCCGGAAATCCAGCTCTTGTTTCAAACGCTCCTTGCGCTTCAGCCAAAAGGAATGCTCTTCACTGCCCGCCGGGCTGCTGCCGGTTGTCTCATTGCCAGAATTCTGGGAACCCTCGGGATCAAATCCGGACCGATCATTTCGTTGTTCTGGCATCAGATCACTCCCATTTGAGCTAGCACAACGATGGTCACATACACTGTTACCGTGAGCACCGCGAAAATTCCGATCAGTAACGTAACCTTTCGATCCCGTCGCTTTTCATAGGGTGTTCGTACCTCCGGAATCTCAACAAGAACCGGCAAACCAATGTCTTCTTCCAGCTGCTTCCTGGCACGAATTCGGGGATCTACCTGTAGTAGACCCGCAACCGCTCCAAAGGGTGCCGCCAGCCCCAGGAACAACCCAGCCGCAGCAAACATGGAGAACTGGGGACCGGAGGGTGTGCGCGGGAACTGAGCGGTTTCATTGATGCGGTAGTTTAGCCCCTGCCCTTCAATGTCGAGATGCATGGAGACCCGCGCTTTTTCCCGGCGTTTGAGCAGGTCATCGTAAATCTCACGGTTCACTTCCATGTCGCGGGTGAGCTCAGAGTACTGGGCCTTGTTGGCCTGGATGCGCTCCATACGCTTTGCTTGCTGTTCCAGCAGACGGGAGAGCGAAGTAATTCTGGTATCCACGGTGGCCATATCCGCCCGAGTGGTAGAGAGGTTCGCCCGCAGTTCCTGGTAGAGCGGGTTAACGGCTTCTTCGCCCTCAAGTGAACTCACGTCGGTCGGCCGTTCTGCCGCCTGATCTCGTTGTTTGCGCAGTTCCGCCAGCTGTTCCCGGAGTATCACGATATCCGGGTAGGTATCGTGGTATTGCAGCCGCAGACTATCCAGGCGCTCTTCCAGGATCCGGATCCGCTCTCTGTAGGCATCCTCAGTTCGGCCTTGCGTGATCGTGGGCCGGATGCCTCCGAGCTGGCTCTGAAGGGAAGCCGCACGGGTTTCAAGTTCTTTTTTCTCGAGTTCGGCCAGTTCCAGCTGATTACGAAGCTGCGCCATGCGGGCATTGGCTTCCTGCTCCGTTCCATCGGTGTTTTCAGAGAGGAACTCCTTGAGCCGGTTCTCAGCCTGGGCCAGTTGCTGCTCGTAGCTTTTGACCTGTTTGTCGATGAAATCGTAGGCGTTGCGGCTTTCGGCCCGCTTACGGTCTTTGGTTTCTTCTATAAAGACCTGCCCCAGTTTCTGGGCAACGCGGAATGCTTCCATCTGGGAAGTGGAAGAAAAGCCAATACTGAAATAACTGTCGCCCCGGGGCCTGACCGACAAACCCGAGCGAATGTTCGCAATCCGGTACTCAAGTGCCGCCGGGTCAGAGGGCGCATCCGGATAAATTTCAGGATCCAAAGCCACTTTCTCGATCAGGCTCCGGCTCATCAGCAATTCTTTTGCAGCCGAGGTACGGTCGTTAATCTCCGTGGCCACGGCGCGCCCTTCCATCAACGGCGCAATGATGTTGCGGTCGTCTACGAAGATGATGGTCTCAGACTGATACTTATAGGGCCATACAAAGCCTGCTCCAAGCACAGCAAAACTGACAATCACAAACGCGAGGAACGCGAGGCCCTTCCGGCCCCGGACCTCGCGAATGATCTCCTGCGGTAACTGGGATAACGGTAATGCCATAACCTAACCCGCCTTCAGACCTTTTAGCTCTACAACCACTCAGAAACTGCGCTCTGGAATGGTAAGAATGTCACCCGGCCGCATGCCGTAGTTGGTTTCAACCCGGCCTTTGTTCAGGATGTCGTCCAGTTTTACGGGAATGGCAACCACCTCGCCCTCAAGCTTCCGATACAGCATGGCGTTGTTCAGCGCGGCAAACTCGTTCGCACCACCGGCATTCAGGAAGATATCCAGAACCGTCATGCCGCTCTGGTGAGGCACTGAAATGGGCTGGCGAACCGCACCGGTTACCCGCACCCGGTCTGTGAATTCATGGCTGCCCATGGAGGTCACAACCACACTCACCTGTGGCTCACGAATGTACTCAGTCAGGGAAGTACGAATGGAGCTGGCCAACTCTTCGGGCGTTCGGCCACTGGCCTGCACGTCGCCTACCAGCGGTACGGAGATCTTGCCGTCAGGCCGAACCGGAACGGAGATGCTGAGATCCTCGTTGCGCCACACAGAAACCCGTACGACATCGGTTGCGCCCAGTATGTACTGGTCCACGCTATCCCGGGTATCAACGGCCAATGCACGCTGGATCTGTTCTGAAGAGGAAGCGGAAGGGCCGGCACAACCCGTTGCCAAAGCTACCGCCATGAGGGACACAATAAGCCCTTGGATGAGATACTTCCGTGACATCTTTATTCCTCTCTTGTGAGGTCCGTGCTGTATTCCATGTTCCGGGAACAGCTGACTCCCGAAACTACCTTGATCCTTTTTTGAACAATACCACTTCTACTGTCTGAATTATAATCAACAGATCAAGAAGTAAACTCTGATTCTTGATGTAGTAGAGGTCGTAGCGCAGCTTTTCCCGGGTGTCCTCTTCGTTGTCTGCGTAGGCGAAACACAGCTGGGCCCAACCGGTCAGCCCGGGTTTTACCCGATGCCTTTCTGCATAAAACGGAATTTTCTCAGACAGCTGCTCAACAAACACCGGCCGTTCCGGCCTCGGGCCAACAAAGGCCATGGTGCCATTCAGTACATTAAAGATCTGTGGCAGCTCATCAATCCGCACCTTACGGATAAATTCGCCAACGCGTGTTACCCGAGTATCGTTCTTCCGAGCCCAGACCGCGCCGTTCTTTTCCGCGTCGGTAATCATGGACCGAAACTTGTGCACCTTGAACACCTGGTTGTTCAGACCTACCCGTTCCTGGCTGTAAATCACCGGTGCTTTCAATCCGTCTTCCAGTTTGATGGCGATGGCGGTGAGAATCATGATCGGGAACGTGGCCAGCAGAAGCGTACCGGAGGCCAGTACGTCCAGCGCCCGCTTGCCAACGCCATACACCGAAGAAACCGTGAATCCGTCAGAGAACACCAGCCAGCCGCGGGTGATCATCTCCAGAGCCACCTTACGGGATTCACGCTCGTAGAAGTTGGCACCATCGATAATGTGCACACCTTCCATTTTGCATTCCAGAAGGTCTTCCATCGGCAAGCCCCGACGGCGGTCGTCCACCGCAACCACAATCTCCCTCACCGGGTGTCGAAGTACGTAGTCATGCAAGGAGGTTGGAAGATTAATGAGGTACTGCTCATCCACTTCCACCGTGTCATCCGGCATGGGAACGAAGCCGTCCAGTGAAAAACCTTTACGGTTGAAGGGAGTGGTCAGGTCCTCGAACATCTGTTTTGCCCGGCGGCCGGCACCCAGCACCAGAACCCGGCGCTTGAAGCGGTCCTTGCCGACCACAGCAAAGAACACCATTCTGGCAATGCCCAGCGAAAATATCGCCAGCACAGTCGCCGATGTCAGTAACCCGAAGCTGCCCAGATACCAGAGCCAGTCATCAGCCACGAAATAGGCAAAGCCGTGCAGCGGTATGGCGAGAATCATGGCCATGATGGTGCGTAGCATCATGCCGGACATGCCTTCTTCCACACGAGACTGGTGCACGCCCAGGGCGATCATGACGATCAAATTGAACAACGCAAAGATCGTGATGGAAGGGAGGACAAAAACAAGATTATCGAGGAAGAATTCGAGCTCGCCGAAGAAGCGGAAAAACACCGCCAGTGCGAACGCAAGGCCCATGACGATCAGATCGATCAGGCCGAGAATAACAAAAGGTAAGTGTATATAGTGTCTGAACAACCTGACGTGGGCCACGTCGACTCCTTGTGCGGTTCACACTGCCTGTACTGCAAGCATCCTTTGCTACACACTGTAACAAACCGTTACGGGATTGTACGGCAATTCATTGAAACTGCAATGTGGGCCACTCGCCCATTTCGTTCAATTTTACAAATATTTTATAGTTGCGACACAAACTCGTGCACCGGCATCACCTCAAGCCGCCCCAGACTCCCACAACTGTCCATAATGGCGTCGCATTGCTGGGCAGGAAAGCGCGTCTGAAGATTGGCGCGGAATTTCTCCACCAGCAGCGGCATACCCTCCTCTCGCCGGCGCCGGTGCCCTATCGGGTATTCCACTGCAATCTTGTCGGTACTGGAGCCATCCTTGAAGAAAACCTGTATCGCATTGGCGATTGATCGTTTATCGGCCTCGAGGTATTCGCGGGTATATCGTTCATCCTCGATGACCTGCATTTTTTCTCTCAGGCGGTCGATTTCTGGATGGGCCTGGTGAAAGCTGTCTTCGTAATGCTCTGCCGTCAGGTTGCCAAAGATCAGTGGCACCGCCGTCATGTACTGCAGGCAGTGATCCCGGTCTGCGGGGTTGGCGAGCTTGCCCTGCTTGGAAATGATGCGAATAGCCGACTCGTGGGTAGTGATCTCTACGCGATCAATGTCGTCCAGTCGGCCCTTCACTTGCGGGTGCAGTGATACCGCTGCCTCGGCGGCGGTCTGGGCATGAAACTCTGCCGGAAACGAGATCTTGAACAAGATGTTTTCCATCACGTAGGAGCCGAAAGGCTGTGGTAATGCGAAGCTACGTGATGATTCAGGTTTCAGGGCCTGATCTCGATTGGTCTTGCTGAACAGGACGTCGTAGAAGCCCCATTGTGGCGCCGTCAGCACGCCGGGAATGCCCATCTCCCCTCGCATGGCAATATCTGCCAGGCGAACACCCCGGGAGGTGGCATCGCCTGCCGCCCAGGATTTACGGGATCCGGCGTTGGGCGCGTGGCGATAGGTGCGCAGGGCCTGGCCATCTATCCAGGCATGAGACAGCGCGGAGAGCATCTGTTCCCGGTTGGCGCCCATCAGTTTGGCACTGACGGCCGTCGACGCCACCTTCACCAGCACAACATGATCCAACCCTACCCGGTTAAAGGAGTTCTCAAGGGCAAGTACACCCTGAATTTCATGGGCCAGAATCATGGCCTCAAGAACGGCCTTCATGGCCAATGGCGCCTGGCCATTGGCAACGCGCTTCTGCGAGAGGTGATCGGCAACCGCAAGAATGGCGCCAAGATTATCGGAGGGGTGGCCCCATTCGGCCGCCAGCCAGGTATCGTTGTAATCCAGCCAGCGGACGATACAGCCAATGTCCCAGGCGGCTTTCACCGGGTCCAGGCGGTATGGAGTGCCAGGCACCCGGGCGCCGTGGGGAACGATCGTGCCTTCCACCAGCGGGCCCAGGTGTTTGGTGCATTCCGGAAAACGCAACGCCAGCAAACCGCAGCCCAGGGTGTCCATCAGGCAATAACGGGCGGTTTCCCAGGCTTCTTCGCTTTCTATGCAGTAATCAAGAGCATAGTCGGCGATTTGTTGCAGTATGTCGTCGTAGTCCGGGCGTTCGTTGAGATCGTAAGTGGCAGACATATTACGGCCCTCCTGTCCCAACTATAGGAGCCATCAGAAGCTGTCGCCAGGTACCCTCACCCAACCTTCCATGATAATCCGCGCACTGCGGCTCATGATCGCCTTGGTGGCAGTCCACTGACCATTTACTTCCTTCGCTTCCGCCCCCACCCGAAGGGTTCCGGACGGATGACCGAAAGTCACATGGGTACGGTCTCCGCCGCCAGCCGCCAGATTAACCAGCGTGCCGGGAATTGCAGACGCCGTTGCAATAGCCACCGCCGCCGTACCCATCATGGCGTGGTGCAGCTTGCCCATGGACAGCGCCCGAACCAGCACATCAATATCGGCGGCATTGATCTGTTTACCGCTGGAAGACACATAATCCGAAGGTTTGGCCACAAACGCCACTTTCGGAGTGTGCTGGCGACTGGCAGCTTCCGCGATATCCGAGATCAGTCCCATTTTCACCGCGCCATGGGCGCGAATGGTTTCGAACATGGCCAGCGCCTTGGGGTCGCTGTTGATGTCATTCTGCAGCTCGGTGCCCTTGTAGCCAATGTCTTCGGCATTGATGAAAATGGTCGGGATACCGGCATTGATCATGGTGGCATTCAGGGTGCCGACACCCGGCACTTCCAGCTCATCCACCAGATTACCCGTGGGGAACATGGCCCCTTCGCCATCGGCCGGGTCCATAAACTCGATCTGGACTTCTGCCGCCGGGAAGGTCACGCCATCCAGTTCAAAATCACCGGTTTCCTGCACTTCACCGTTGGTGATGGGCACGTGGGCCACGATGGTTTTGCGGATGTTGGCCTGCCAGATACGAACGGTACAGATGCCGTTTTCAGGAATACGCTCTTTGGCCACAAAGCCGCCGTTAATGGCGAATGCGCCTACGGCGGCGGTGAGATTGCCGCAGTTACCACTCCAGTCAACAAAGGGTTTGTCGATGGAGACCTGACCGAACAGATAATCGACGTCGTGATCCGGTTGCGTGGGCGCTGCCAGGATTACCGATTTACTGGTGCTGGAGGTTGCATTACCGAGGCCGTCGATCTGCTTTTCGTAGGGATCGGGGCTACCAATTACACGCAGCAAAAGCTTGTCTCGCGCTTCACCGGGTACCTGGCAGGCTTCGGGCAGATCCTGCAGGCGGAAGAATACGCCTTTACTGGTACCTCCACGCATGTAGGTGGCAGGAATACGAACTTGGGGAGCAAAACTCATTGAGCGAGCCTCACTTGAATGAATGTTTCAGGCGGGAGCCAGGAACAACTCCCGCCTGACCTTGCCATGGCGATCAGGCTGCGCTTTCAGACGCCAGGAAATCCTGGGCAAAGCGCTGCAGTACGCCACCGGCAGAGTACACGGTGACTTCTTCCGCGGTATCCAGACGACAGATCACCGGCACCCGGTCCACGTCACCACTCTTGCGGTGAATGACCAGTTCCAGCTTGGCGCCGGGGGCGGGCTTGCCTTCCACGTCGTAGGTCTCGGTACCATCCAGCTGAAGCGTGTGGCGCGTGGTGCCTTCTTCGAACTGCAGCGGCATCACACCCATACCGATCAGGTTGGTGCGGTGAATCCGCTCGAAGCCTTCGGCGACGATGGTCTCTACACCTGCAAGGGCAACACCCTTGGCCGCCCAGTCACGGGAAGAACCCTGCCCGTAGTCTGCACCGGCAATGATGATCAGCGGCTGCTTGCGTTCCATGTAGGTTTCAATGGCTTCCCACATGCGCATGGTCTTGCCTTCCGGCTCCACACGGGCCAGGGAACCCTGCACCACTTCCCCGTTTTCGTCCCGGACCATTTCGTTGAACAGTTTCGGGTTGGCCAGGGTCGCTCGCTGGGCAGTCAGGTGGTCACCACGGTGGGTGGCGTAGGAGTTGAAGTCTTCCTCCGGCAGGCCCATCTTGTGCAGGTACTCACCGGCAGCCGAGTCCATCATGATGGCGTTGGATGGCGACAGGTGGTCTGTGGTGATGTTGTCCGGCAGGATCGCCAGCGGGCGCATACCCTTGAGCGCGCGCTCAGCGGCCATGGTGCCTTCCCAGTATGGCGGCCGACGGATGTAGGTGGACTGCGGGCGCCACTCGTACAACGGGCTCTTGGCCTGCTCGGCTTCATCCAGATTGAACATCGGGATGTACACCTGCTTGAACTGCTCCGGCTTCACGTATTCGCCGACAATGCGGTCGATTTCTTCATCAGACGGCCACAGGTCTTTCAGGGTGACGGGGTTGCCATCCTTGTCGTAGCCCAGGGCGTCCTGTTCAATATCGAACCGAACGGTACCGGCGATGGCGTAGGCGACAACCAGCGGCGGTGACGCCAGGAAGGCCTGTTTCGCGTATGGGTGAATCCGGCCATCGAAGTTCCGGTTACCAGAGAGAACGGCGGTGGAATACAGGTCCCGATCAATGATCTCCTGCTGTATTTTCGGGTCCAGAGCGCCAGACATGCCGTTACAGGTGGTGCAGGCATAGGCCACGATACCGAAACCCAGTTTCTCCAGTTCTGGTAACAAACCGGCTTCTTCCAGGTACAGGCGGGCCACTTTGGATCCCGGTGCAAAGGAAGATTTTACCCAGGGTTTGCGCACCAGCCCCAGCTCGTTGGCTTTCTTGGCCAGCAGGCCAGCCGCCACCACGTTGCGGGGGTTGGAGGTGTTGGTGCAGGAGGTAATGGCAGCGATGATGACTGCGCCATCCGGCATCAGGCCCTTCTTCTCTTCTTCCAGTGCCTTATCCAGATTCACGGCAATGCCGCGATCGTGCAGATCGGACGTGGCGACACGGCGGTGCGGGTTGGACGGGCCGGCCACGTTACGGACCACGGTAGACAGATCAAACTCAAGCACGCGCTCGTACTGAGCCCCGGTCATCTCGCTGGCCCACAGGCCGGTTTCCTTGGCGTACTTCTCAACCAGGTCTACCTGCTCTGGCTCACGACCGGTCAGCTTCAGGTAGTCGACGGTCTGCTCGTCGATGTAGAACATCGCGGCCGTAGCACCGTATTCCGGGGTCATGTTGGAAATGGTGGCGCGGTCGCCGATGGTCAGGCTCGACGCACCTTCGCCGAAGAATTCCAGGTAGGCGCCGACCACGCGCTCCTTACGCAGGAACTCGGTAATCGCCAAAACAATATCGGTGGCGGTGATGCCCGGCTGGCGCTTGCCAGTCAGCTTCACACCCACGATATCCGGCAGACGCATCATGGACGGACGGCCCAGCATCACAGTTTCCGCTTCCAGACCGCCCACGCCAACGGCGATAACACCCAACGCATCAATGTGCGGCGTATGGCTGTCGGTGCCCACACAGGTATCCGGGAAGGCAATCGGGTGACCGTCTTCATCCGGGCGGTTCTGAATCACCGGCGACATCTTCTCCAGATTGATCTGGTGCATGATGCCGTTACCGGCCGGAATCACGTCCACATTCTTGAATGCGGTGCGGGTCCAGTTGATGAAGTGAAAACGATCTTCGTTACGGCGGTCTTCGATGGCGCGGTTCTTTTCGAAGGCATCCGGGTCAAAACCCGGGGCTTCAACGGCCAGGGAATGGTCAACAATCAGCTGGGTCTGAACCACCGGGTTGACTTTGGAGGGATCACCACCCTTCTCGGCAATGGCATCACGCAGGCCGGCCAGGTCCACCAGGGCGGTCTGGCCCAGGATGTCATGGCACACCACCCGCGCCGGATACCAGGGGAAATCCAGGTCGCGGCGACGCTCAATCAGCTGCTTGAGGGAATCAGTCAGGGACTCCGCATCGCAACGGCGCACCAGCTGCTCCGCCAGAATCTTGGAGGTATAAGGCAGCTTGGCGTAAGCGCCAGGCTGGATGTCTTCTACCGCCTGGCGCGTATCGTAGTATTTCAGTTCCGTGCCCGGCAGGGCTTTACGGTATTGGGTATTCATAGTCTCTCTCAGCTCCGCTTGTCGATGGGCAACCAGTCCTGATGTTCAGGGCCTGTGTACTCAGCGCTCGGGCGGATAATTCGGTTGTTGGCGCGTTGCTCTTTCACGTGGGCGGTCCAGCCGGATACCCGGGACATCACGAAGATGGGCGTGAACAACTCGGTCGGAATGCCCATGAAGTGATAGGCCGAGGCGTGGAAGAAGTCGGCGTTACAGAACAGCTTCTTCTCGCGCCACATGACTTCCTCACAGCGAACGGAAACCGGGTACAGCACGGTATCGCCCACTTCCTTGGCCAGCTTTTCAGACCACTTTTTGATAATGCCATTGCGCGGGTCGGATTCGCTGTAGATGGCGTGTCCGAAGCCCATGATTTTTTCTTTGCGTTCCAGCATGCCCATCAGGCCGGCTTCGGCCTCTTCCGGGGTCTTGAACTTCTGAATCAGTTCCATCGCCGCTTCGTTGGCGCCGCCGTGCAGCGGGCCGCGCAGGGAGCCGATAGCACCGGTCACGCAGCTGTGGATGTCAGACAACGTGGAGGCGCATACACGTGCCGTGAAGGTGGAGGCGTTGAACTCGTGCTCCGCGTACAGAATCAGGGAGACGTTCATCACCCGCTCATGCAGCTCGCTGGGCTTCTTGCCATGCAGGAGCTCCAGGAACACGCCACCAATGGAATCGCATTCGGTATTGGCGGTATCGATGCGAATGCCTTCGTGGGCAAAGCGGTACCAGTAGGTGATGATGGCCGGGAACACCGCCAGCATGCGGTCGATCTTGTCGTCCTGCTCGCTGAAATCCTGTTCGGTTTCCAGGTTACCGAGCATGGAGCAGCCAGTACGCATCACATCCATCGGATGCGCGTCCTTGGGGATCTGCTCCAGCACCAGCTTCAGCGCTTCCGGCAGGTTACGCAGGCTCTTGAGCTTGGTTTTGTAGGCATCCAGCTCGGCCTGGTTCGGCAGTTTGCCTCGCAGCAGAAGGTAAGCCACTTCTTCGAACTGGGCGTTATCCGCCAGATCGGTAATATCGTATCCGCGGTAGGTCAGGCCGGTACCGGTTTTGCCAACGGTGCACAGGGCGGTTTCACCAGCTACCTGGCCACGCAGGCCAGCGCCACCGAGTTTCTTTGCTTCAGCCATGTTGGTCTCCCAGATTTTCTGTTTATATTTTGTTCAGTTTAACGCAATCAGTCTTTTTTCTGAGCGAACAGCTGGTCCAGCTTCTGCTCGAAGTCGTGGTAGTTGAGGAAATCGTACAGCTCCATACGGGTCTGCATCAGGTCAACCACGTCTTTCTGGTCACCTTTTTCCAGAATATTCTGGTATACCGTCAACGCTGCCTTGTTCATGGCACGGAAGGCGCTCAGCGGGTACAGCACCATCGCCGCGCCGGCATCCGCCAGTTCTTTCCGGTTGTACAGCGGCGTGGCGCCAAATTCGGTGATGTTGGCCAGAATCGGCGCATCGATCGCCTCGGCAAAGGCTTTGTAGTCACTCAGTTCGTGCACGGCTTCCGCAAAGATGCCATCGGCACCGGCTTCGATACAGGCCTTGGCACGATCGATGGCCGCGTCCAGACCTTCCTTCTGAAACGCATCGGTACGGGCCATGATGAAGAAGTCTTTGTCTTCACGAGCGTCAGCTGCGGCTTTAATGCGGTCTACCATTTCCTCTTTGGAAACGATTTCCTTGTTCGGGCGGTGGCCGCAGCGCTTCTGGGCAACCTGGTCTTCAATGTGCACGGCAGCGGCACCGGCACGCTCCATCTCGCGAATGGTCCGGGCAATGTTAAACGCACCGCCCCAGCCAGTATCGATATCGACCAGTAGCGGAACATCAACGGCGGCGGTAATCCGGCGCACATCTTCCACCACATCGTTCATGGTGGTCATGCCCAGATCCGGCAGGCCATAGGAGGCGTTCGCTACACCACCACCAGACAGATAAATGGCCTGGTGCCCTACCCGCTCGGCCATCATGGCCGCGTAGGCGTTGATCGTACCAACAATCTGCAGTGGCTGGTTTTCTTTCAGGGCTTTACGAAAACGGGCGCCCGGGGAGAGTTTGTTAGCCATGGGTTTTTCCTCTCTTATCAGATGGTGAGAACGCCTTCTTCGATTTTCTTCTCGATGTTATGGCGTGCTGCATTAATGTGTCGTTTCATCAGGAATTCGGCGAGTTCGCCATCGCGCTGGGCAATGGCCTCGACGATACGGCGGTGTTCACCCAGCGCCAGATGGGGGCGCCCGGCCGAGGTGCTTAACCGGTAACGGTACATCCGCACCATGTAGTAAAGATCACCCAGAAGCATCTGGGCCAGCTTGGTATTGCGACTGCCGGTGGCAATCCGGTGGTGGAAGTCGTAGTCACCCTCGGCCTGGTAGTAGGCCTGACCCTGGGCTTCCTCAATCATTTTTTCATGACTATCGAGCGTGGCCAGGAGATCACGGATTTCTTCATCGGGCATACGTTCGGCCGCCTGACGGGCTGCCAGCCCCTCCATGACTTCACGAATTCGGTACAACTCAAGAAGTTCTGCGGCACTAACGGACACCACCTTCACACCGGCGTGAGGGCGCCTGACCAGTAATCCACGGGATTCAAGGCGGCCCAACGCTTCACGCAGCGGGCCTCGGGTAAGGTTAAAGCGGGAACAGAGCTCGACTTCGCCGATTTTTTCGCCCGGCGCCAGATCGCCCTTCACAATCGCCGTTTGCAGACAATCAAAGGCCTCATCGGCGCGGGTTTGGGTTTGCAGCTGTGCCTGAATCATGCTTTGTTAACAATCCAGAGGTTATTTAGCGTGAAACTACGCCTGCATTCCCTGATTGTCAACAATTGTGAGTTAGGCTTAAGTATGATTGTTTACAGATCCTGCAAACCTTGCGCGTGCAGTACGAGATTGCGAACGCGTTGCCCCCAGAATGAGTCCGAAGGCGCGCTCCAGGCTCGCCGATGCAGGGCTGTCAGTGCCTGCGGGTCTTCCAGCAAAAGCGAAAGCCGGCCCTTTTCGATTCCCCGGTAGCCTCGGCTGACGCAGGCATCGAGCTCTCCCTCAATGACTTCTTTCTTCAGGCCCTTGGCGCCACGCCCGGCAAGCTGGCGGTGCAGCCGATTGACCGCAGGGATCAGTACCGCCTGCTCAACCGGCGTGAGAGCAACCTCACTCTCTGCTTCCTCTCGAAAGCCCCTTGCATCATCAAGCAACGGCATACGGGTTCGCTCCTCAGGTGTTAACAATAAGCCCCTGCGACTCAGGGACTCACCGCTGCTTGACCGGCTCAGCCAAACCGTTGTTGGCGCTGCCAGTGCCAGAGGGACAGACACGGGTAATGACCATAAAAAGAACATCGGGTCCAGGGTCCAGGCAAAGGCCGACCAGGCACTACCGATGATAAGTCCGGGCAGATGTCGCACAGCAGCCTCCCGCCAACCGGTCTCCTCAGTACGATTCTGGCCTGCCCAACTCAGCCGAACGTTTAACAGGGCCGAAACAACGGAATGACTGTGGGCAAGCATCCGGATGGGGGCAAGCAACACTGAAACGACGATTTCAAGCAACACGCTGCACAACAACCTGAAAAAGCCGCCAAATCCACTCAGAGTCCGATGGGCGACGACATCAACAATGGCCAGAAACTTCGGCAAAAACAACAGCGCCATGGTGCTGACGACCAGGGTGATGGCCCATGTCGGCCGCCATTCTGGCCACAAAGGAAAGGGGCTCTCGCGCCCGTCCGGAAAATAATCGATAGGCGCGATGGTCAGCTGCACAGCAGCAATCGTTGTCAGTACCAGGAACAACAACCATAACGGTGACGATGCGTACGCCATGATGCCATTCAAAAAGGCAAAACGATGTGCCAGGCGCAATCGAGGCGAGAATAGCATCAGCGCTGCGTGCTGCAGGTTCCCTTTCGACCAGCGCTGATCTCGGGCAAGTTCGTCATCAAGCGTGGGCGGAGATTCTTCATAGCTGGCCCCCAAAGCCGGTTCCAGCCAGACTTCATACCCTGCTCTCCCCAGAAACGCCGCCTCTACGAAATCATGGCTCATGATCGGCCCTTGCCAGATACCAGCGCCTTTGAGCTTTGGCAAACCACAATGCGCCATAAATGGAGCAACGCGTATCACAGCGTTGTGGCCCCAGAATGCAGCATCTCCCATCTGGATGGCAGCCAGGCCCGTGGCAAAAAGCGGCGAGTAAAGCCGATTGGCAAACTGTTGAATACGAGCAAACGCAGAGCGAGCGTTAATAATGGTAGGTGCAGTCTGAAGGATACCAACCTGCGGTTCCCGGTTCATCACCTGCACCATGGTCCGAATAGTGTCACCGGCGAGGAGGCTATCGGCATCCAGAACGACCATATACTGATACTGACTTCCCCAGCGCCTCAAGAAATCAGCCACGTTGCCGCTTTTGTAGTTGAGATTAACCCGACGCCGGCGATAGAAGAGCCGACCGTGAGCGCCAAGCTCTTCCACCAGTTTCAACCAGACCTGCTGCTCTTGCAGCCAGACATCAGGATCCTGACTGTCTGAGAGAATATAAAAATCAAAATCATCCAGGCGGCCTGATCGCGCCAGATCGAGGTAAATGGCTTTGAGCCCCTTCAGCGTCCAGCTTACCGGCTCGTGATACAAAGGCATGACAATTGCGGTTTTCGACAGCGGCGTTGCCGCCAGCTCATTCGGCGTATGGCGCTTCAGTAACGATGCCCGATCTCCGCCCAGTAAACGCAGCAGGAAGCCGTATACTGCGATCCAGAAGCCAAAGGCAATCCAAAGGTAAAGCACCGCGAAAACAGCAACAATCAGCCACTCCACCACGTTGCCCCCGTGATAAGGCAGCACCTGGAGCAGAAACCAGGACGCCAGCCCCGTCTGTCCAGCCACAAACGCAGTCAGCACCAGGCGTCGGATCGTCGCCTGCAGGTGCCAGGAGCGGGACGCAGTCGCTGACTCAGTCATCGGTGAAATACCCGATACTGCTGCGGCGAATCGGCGGTGCTACCGGCGGAAGACTTGGCTCATCCAACTCAAAGTAGTCAGGAATGCGGGCCAAAAGGTCCTCAAACCGAACGCTGTGTTCGTTTCCGGCAACGCCGTCCGCGAGTAAGGCCAGTGCGCCATTGAACGTTTTACGGTCGTTACTGGCGCCACTCAATTCAAGGTACACCAACAGCTTTCCCAGCAACTGGTAAGAGGTTTGCGCGTCCATACGATCCTCCAGGATCAGGGTTCTGCCCGCAGGCCTGTCCCCGGCGGCAAGGAATAGCTCCACGTCTCCGTGGCGACCTCATCATCCACCATCAGAAAACCCCGCAGCTGAAGTATCTGATCCGGCGCGGGCTTGGCCAGGATCGACAATCGCCAATGATTCTCTGGCGCTACCCACTCCACAAAGTGTTCAAGCACCTCAACACCCTCGCCCCCGGTCACTTTGCTGACTACGGGAGACTCCGCGTTGAGCTCCGACAAGGGACCGCCGGCAAAATCCACCAGGATCCGATAGGCACCGGCCTGATCACCGCCGCCTATACGATCCCCTGCGCCGACGAAGGTGTTTACCACTTTTCCGCCAGGATGTGGCGCCACGCCGGGACCGCCGAACTGAATCGAGTAGTTCAGATCCCGCGACGTGCCTGCGGACACTTCACCTCCCGGACTCCAGAAAGCGACTACGTTGTCATTGGTCTCGTCGTCGGTAGGAATCTCCACCAGAACCACATTTCCTTTCCCCCAGTCCCCCTCGGCGCTCACCCAGGCGCTGGGCCTGCGCTCATAGCGAGCCTCCAGGTCTTGGTAGTGACGAAACTCCCGATCACGCTGAATCAGACCAAAGCCGCCGACACGACGGACACTATGGAAACTTGCGGCAAGTCGATCCGGGTTCATCAGCGGGCGCCATAGCCACTCGCCGGTAGCATCATCATGGATTAACAATCCGTCCGAATCGTGCACCTGGGGGCGCCACTCACCAAGCGGCCTGGGAGTATGTTCCCCGTAATAGAACATCGAAGTGAGTGGTGCGAGCCCCAGCAACTCGATGTCTTCCCGCATATACAGGCGGGCTTTCACATCTACCCGGGTCTGCTCCCCGGGGTACACCGTGAACTCATAGGCCCCGGTCAGGCTTGGACCATCCAACAATGCGTAGACACGAACATGATCGCTGTCGGGAGCGGGGCGCTCCAACCAGAACTCCGTGAAATCAGGAAACTCCTCACCGGTCGGCAAACCCGTGTCTACAGCGATACCCCGCGCAGACAGCCCGAAAGAGGTTTCCTTACTGACGCCGCGAAAATAGCTTGCGCCCGCGAACACCAGGAACTGATTGGCTACGTCGGGACCATCAAAAGGGAACGTCAACTTGAGTCCGGCATAGCCGAGATCGGCCGGCACCCGTTTTCTGAGCGCCTCGTCGTCGACATTGAACAGACTCTTATCGAACGACAGTGGATGGACGCCCTCGCTGTCCACTACGTGGATGCTTACTGGACGGGTGTAAAATTTACCAGCGGGAATGAGCATTACCTGGAAACGGGAATCCCCTTCTCGCCAGAGGCTTTTTGAAGGATCAAAGCGGATAGACTGGTATTCGTCGTAGCTCAGGCCTGCCATGAAGTCGGGAATTCCAGGGACCGGCTCGTACGCCACACTCGCCTTCGATTTCGCTTTTTCCACAACATCCTGAAACTGGAACGCCTGGGCATAAAGGGGAGCAAACAAGAACAATCCCAGAACCACCAGACCTACTTTCCCTGCGTGCATCGTTTCCTTCCTCGGTTCACGGTTTGTCCATTCAATGTAGCACCGCGCCCGAGGGCTGCTACAAGTGACAAGTTCGTAAGCGAATCGAAATCAAATGAAACAACGTGAGGCAGAGTTGCTTCAGATCTGCAAGCTCATGGTAAAGCGGACATCCGGTTGATCAGGTACGGCTATGGCATCTGTGGTTGTGTTCAGCACCCGCCCCAGGCTGACATCGGCGCTGAACTGCCGCGCAGATAGCCCCCATGAGACCTCTCCCGACGTCACATGCCCCGCCTGATGCTGCTGAAATGACTCATCGGGAATCCAGCCGCGCAGAACAGAAAGGCGGACACTGGACGACAGCCTGGGAAAGAACGGAATGTCGAATTCCGGGCTACGGCTACCCAGGCGCAGCCACCCACCTTCGGCTACGCTAAGTGACTGGCCGTTGAAACCCGCCACCAGTCCAGACCCGGCGACCCTCAGGTGCTGAGAACCCGGAATATCGGCAGACGCCAACTGGTATTCCCCGTCCAGCCCCCATTGCCAGGCCAGTAACTCTCGGTCAAGCGATGCACTGAGAACCATGCGCCCAAACTGCTCTTCACGCCGTCCCTGTTCCGAATCGGTTGCACGCTCTATCTCGGCCTCAATACCCGTGACCGCACGAATTCCGCTGCTCAGGTCGAAACCACCGTACAGATTGTGATGTCCGTTAGCCTCGAACCCCAGGGTCGATAACTGGTAACTGGAACGATGCACTTCATCCGTTCTTCGGGTCCAGTACTGGTTTACGGAAGAGTATCCGGCACGGCCGAGGAACTGATAGCCGAACGTAGAGAACAGGGCCCGCCTGCCGGTGATAGTGAGATCCCGGGTGCGTCCTTCTTTCTGAAAACGGGAACCGTCTGCCCTGGACACCTCTTCATAAGCGGTATTCCGGAGTTCAATATCCAGATGGTTACGCCCTACCGGAAGGCCATAACTGAAGCCGAGTACTCGGCGCTCATTGCCCACCCGATAGGTCTTGGCGTCACTGTAGCGCACGCCGGCACGATGATTCGCCCAGAAAAGACCATTCAGGCCCACGTTCAGCGCCCCATCCCGATGATCGGTGTCCCGGTTGGTGCGCCCGGAAAACTTCATCTTGGAGCGCAGCCAGTGTTCACGGGTCAGCTTCAGACTGTTCTCGGGAAGCAACGCCTGCCGGCTGGTTTCAGGGGTATCACCATCGAGCGCCGTCTCTGAACCGTAGGCTGGCAGACACAAGCTCGCTGTCGCGCACAAAAATAGTGCAGACAATGAGAAGTGACGAACAGGCAGTTTGAAGATCAATGGCGGCACTCTGAAAAACCCGAAGCATTGTCAATTTCATGTAAACCCATTAATTCGGTGCAACTTTAAAAGATAGGCCGCTCTCAGGCCACCATTATCATCATAAATTTACAAATTTAATGTTACCTAAAATCATGTAGTTAAAAGCGGGACTGAAACAATTTTCTAGGAATTTCAGTCATCCCGGACAGATCGGAACCAGTCGACAGAATTACCAGAAATCAACACTCGGAAATGAAACCCTCCAACTCGGCATACAACTTGGTTACACTTGGCACGCTTTGTGGGTAAACAAAGCGGTAAACCACCTGATTAAGGACGAACAATCATGATCAAAAAGTGCCTCTTCCCGGTTGCCGGATACGGCACCCGTTTCCTTCCGGCCACCAAGGCCATGCCTAAGGAAATTCTGCCGATCGTTAACAAGCCACTGGTGCAGTACGGGGTGGAGGAAGCCGCAGATGCCGGCATTCATGAATTCGGCTTTGTCACCGGCCGCGGCAAACGCGCCATCGAAGATCATTTTGATATCAGTTACGAGCTCGAGCACCAGATTGCCGGTACCGGCAAGGAAGGCCTGCTAACCTCCATCCGGGATCTGATCAACAACAACTCTTTTGCCTTTACCCGTCAGAATGAAATGAAGGGGCTGGGCCACGCCATCCTGACTGGCCGCAACCTGGTGGGCGACAACCCGTTCGCGGTTGTGCTCGCGGATGACTTCTGCGTGGGCCCGGAAGATGGTGACGGCGTTCTGACCCAGATGGTCAAACTGTATAACCAGTTCCGCTGCTCCATTGTGGCCATCGAAGAAGTACCGGAAGACGAAACCCACAAGTACGGTGTGATTGCGGGTGAATCCATGAAGGATGGCCTTTACCGTATTACCGACATGGTGGAGAAACCGGCACCGGAAGACGCGCCCAGCAACCTGGCGATTATCGGCCGCTACATTCTGACCCCGGACATTTTCGACATTATCGAGCGTACACCGCCGGGTAAGAATGGTGAGGTTCAGATTACCGATGCCCTGCTGGAGCAGGCGAAGAATGGTTGCGTGCTGGCCTACCAGTTCAAAGGTCAGCGTTTTGACTGCGGCAGCATTGACGGTTTCGTGGATGCCACCAACTTCGTTTACGAGAACATCTACAAGAAGGGAAAATAGAGGCGACCAGGGCCCTTTAGCGCCCCAATAGCTGCAACACCATGCGCCGGTTATCTGCACTTGCCTTGCGGAACCGGCGCAGCAGCTCGGTTTCGTCATCACTGAGCTGGATTCGATTGATCTCCTGCTCAAGCTCTTTCAGCGCCACTGACAGATCATCACTGTTGCTGAACGCCAGCCCCGGCAGTTCCAGTTGCCCATCTTCACCGTCATCGTCCATATCCAGCAGACGTTCCAGCGGTGTTTCGGTTTTCAGGCAAAAATCCAGCAATTCACTAACCCCGGGGTACGCTCTCTGGCGTGCGTCCGTCGCCTCCCAGCTGCGGACACGGGCCTCGTCCACGCCACACATTTCGGCCACATCCCCCAGGGACAACTGGCCCTGCTCCCGAATACGACGCAGACGACGGTTAAAAGATTGCAGGTACCGCATGGCTCCGTGCCCCTGAAAAGTTGGCCGAAAAAAGTGAATCAAACCGGAAATGTATCGTACATATAGCTTTGGACACAATCTGCCTATACTGAAACGAACAACGAACGAGCAGGTACCACATGGCAAATGACGCACTGGACACCGATAACGCCTGGGATCTGGTACTCAGCGCGATCAACCGGAGCAATATCACCCTGCCCGTGCCCGGTACTGATCAACCCGCGGTGAAGATCAACGGCAAAAGCTGGGAACTCGTTCAGCCGGCATCCGAACAGGCGAGAAACCTGTTGTCGTTGTTCCTGCCCCTGTGCCAGCCCGTCACCAATAACAGCCGGGTGATCGGCCAACTTGGCCAGAGCCTGGATGGACGGATCGCCACGGTCACCGGCTGCTCCCGGTTTATCAATGGTGACGACGGCATTACCCACCTGCACCGAATCCGCGCCCTGTGTGACGCAGTGGTGGTCGGCGCTGGAACGGCCAGCACCGACAATCCGCGCCTGACCGTGCGCCGAACCTCTGGCCGCAACCCGGCGCGCGTCGTGATCGACCGCCGGCAGCGGGTGCCTGCCAGCCACCACCTGTTCACCGACGGCGATGCGCCTACGCTGCATCTGATTGCCGGCGATTATCAGCCAGGCCCGAAAACGCTGGATCCGACCGGGGTTACAACAGTGCCTTGCCTGGGCTCCGCAGAAAACGAAGCCCCTGCTTCTCCCGAACGTATCCTGCAGGTGTTACAGGATTTTGGACTTCGCAAGATTTTTATCGAGGGCGGTGGCGTTACCGTCTCGTCCTTCCTGAAGGCGGGATTACTGGACCGCTTACACGTGATGGTTGCCCCCATGATCATCGGCAGCGGCCGGCCTGCATTCTCCCTGCCGGAGATTGACCAGCTGGATGAGGCGCTTCGCCCAAAAGCCCAGTTGGTGAATCTTGGCAGCGATATGCTTTTTGATCTGGCATTCGACACCGCCAAACCCTGATTACCGGCGGACAAGCAGCGCCAGCGCGCCCGGCAAACTCACCAGAAACACCGCCGCACCATAACCAACACTCAGCGCCACGCCCTGCTCTGCCGGCAGCCCCGCCAACGGCCACAGAATAGCCGCTACGCCCTCTCTGACGCCCCAACCAGACACCGTTAACGGGACCACCATGGCCAGTAACAGTAGCGGGCACAGGGCCACGACCAACAGCCAGGGTGTGCCGTCGGCAAACAAGCCCATGCCCGTGGCCATCAACATGAACACCGCCATGTAGGTCAGGAAAACCAGAAACGAGGTACCAACCTGCACCAGGGCATTCCGCCAACCCAGAAAAGCCCGACGCACATCCCCGCGTAATCGTCGGACATAACGCCTGAACCGGGCCCCGAACCCAGTCATAGAGACCAGCAACACCCCGAGCACGGTCAACGCGGGCAGAACCAGCCAATAGCCCAGGTTCAGGGATACGCCTGCGTCACCGAACTGGCTATTTAACTGCCCGGTCCACCAAAGCCCGGACACCGCAATCAGTACAACCGGTACCAGCACCAACTGGCCTGACAGGCGCTCCAGCACAACCGCATGGACAATCGCCAGTTGCTGCAAACGCTTCGCCGAACGGCTGTGGCGCCAGGCTCGATTTACGTCCCCCATCACGCCCCCGGGAAGCACCTGATTCAGAAACCCGGCCAGGTAATACTCCCGAAAGGCAAAGCCAAAATCCATGGCTACACCGAGCCGGTTCGCGGTATACCGCCAGCGCCAGGCCGACAGTGCGATCTGAATCAGCGAGACCACCAATACCGCAAGGATGATCGTCGGCGAAACCATCGCCAGTCTCTGGGCGAGCCTATCGATGTCGACGAAAACAAGGACAATCCCCAGGAGCAGCAGGGTGACACACCAGCGAAACACTCCTCGGCCAAAGCCGGGGACCGGCCTCTCCGGGTTCAGGCCTGCTTCGGCCATGCCAGCAGATCCGAATGGCTCACGGTGATGGCGAGGGCGTCGGCATCCAGCTGTTGCCGCCGGGTTTCAAGCCAGGATTGGATGGCGTTCGCCTGTTCCGGCTGCTGTTCTGTGGCCGCCTCCGCCCAGCCCTCAAGCAACATGGCGGCGAGGTTTGCCTGTTCACCCGTCAATACCCAAGGGCTATCTGCCGTCTGGATTTCGTAGCCCTTGCCGGACATTAAACGGCTCAAACAGGCCGTGGCGTCCGGGCCAAGCGCAGCGCCACTGCCCTTCTCCCGATGTTGATGGGCATTGACCAGAGCGCGCAGTTTGTCATCGAAGGGATGAGCAGGTTCCAGAGTAAAAAATCCGCTGTAAGTGATGACGACCAACAATGCCGCCTGACGTTTGGCCACCGCTGCAGACAAGGCGCTCAACCAGGGTTCGGAAACCAGGTCGATCAAGGCCGAGGACGTCACCAGGTCCGCGTTTTCGGGCAACGCCGTACTGAGGTTATCTTTCGTCAAGACCATTGTTTCCAGCACAGCCGGTGCATCCAGTTTTTCAACCCGCTGAAGGGCGATCCCGGCCAGGGTTTGGTCCGGCTCAACCAGCGTCCAACGCTGGGGTACCGGTAGTCTCGGGCAAAGGTAGACGGGATTGGAGCCTCGCCCGGTGCCCAGATCCACAAAGTGAAGAGGCGCGCCCGGTTCACTACCTGACGCCCGGCAGTCATATCGTTCGGTCAGCCATTCGAAGAGCCGGGCCGTCAGCCCATCATCACGGGCCTGGTGATCGGCGGGCTCCCTTGCTTCCAGCCAATCCGCGGCAAATTGAACCGGATTACGCGGCCTGCCCTTTTCCAGCCCGGCAATGAAATCTTGCGCGGTTTCAGACCAGCGACGGATCTCGCACCGGGCCTGAATAGCGCCAGCGACCAGCGCTTCAACGGCATCCGGTTCCGCAATCAGCCGGGTCAATCTGGTGGCCAGAGCCGCTACATTGCCCGCTTCATACAACTCAACCCCTGGTTTGGCGCCAGTCAAAGCCAGCGCGCCACCGTCGGAACTCAACACCGGCAGACCGGCTGCGAGGGCCTCATCGATTACCATGCCATAGCCCTCGTAAAGCGAGGGAAACACAAACAGATCGGCTTGCTGATAAGCCTTCAGCACATCTGCTTCTCCCAACTCGCCAGCAAACTCAACGCGGCTTTCCAGCCCGGATTCACGGACCAGGGCACGAACCCCCGAGGCATAATCCGTGGCTCGCCCGGCACTGCCAACCAGCCTCAAGCGCCAGTCCAGATGTGTGAGTTGAGCAAGCGCCTGAATCAACTGATGCTGCGCTTTTCGTGGCGACAGATGACCGACACACAACAGGTGAATCGCCCTGGTGGCATCACGCCGGCCAATCCGGGGCGACTGCTGAAAAAAAGCATCGTCGACAGCGGGCAAGGCAGTGGTCACCCGCGCCGGCGTCACTCCGAATGCCTGCAGCCGTTCCGCCGTGTAATGACTGGTGGTAAAAACGGCGCCGACACAGGCCAATGCCGTCGTTTCCGAATGCTTGAACCAGGCCTGTTCCTGCTCACTCAGGCCGTTCTCATCCGCCAGCGGGTGATGTACCAGCGCCATCAGGTTCAACCGGCTCTGGTGCCGCTGTAAAACCTCAGGCAGGCCGCCCATGGCCAGGCCATCCAGCACGACCCGGGTTCCGTCCGGCAAGCCCGCAAGGAACCGATCCAGCGACTGCCGGGCAAAGTCATCCGGTTTGGGAAACGCTCCCTCCAGCCCGGCCAGCTTTACCGGAATGCCCGCCTTGACCAACACCTCGACCAGGCGCCGAACATAACGGTAACCGCCGGTGTTCTGGCCGGGGTCTCCCGGCACCACGAACCAGAGTTCAGATGCCGGCATGGTAGCTGGCCCACGCGATGTGCGACTCGCTGAGGGTCACTTTCAAGCTGACCACGCCTTTACCGTCCTCACCCAGACGCCCGGCGTGAATGGCCGCTGCCATGCGGTCGAACACCACCTTGGCCATGAACTCTGTGGTGGTGTTTCGTCCCGAAAACTGGGGAATATCATCCAGGTTCTTCATGTTGAATTCCGACAACACGTCCTTGAGCAACGCCGAAGCCTGCCCGATGTCGACAATCAGGTCGTTGTTGTCGAGTACGTGGCGCTCGAAAGTAACATCCACCACATAGGTTGCCCCGTGAACGCGCTGGGCAGGCCCGAAGATCTCACCGTTAAAGCTGTGGGCGATCATCATGTGATCTCGAACGGTCAGGCTGAACATAGTCTCTCCCTGAGTTAGTAAACAATTCGGTGGCAGAGCGCATCGGCGCCCGGCATCAGAATATTTCCGGCGACTTGCGGAAGCTGTTCAAAGCGTGACTCTCCGCTGATCAACGCATCCAGAGCCGGCTCTGACAGCATGGAAAGCGCCAGCTCCAGGCGGCGGCGGTGGTTCCAGCGCGGTCTGCGCTCCGGCGATAGCTGGCCCACCTGGCTTGATTTCAGGGTCAGCCGGTTCGGGTGAAACGCGTGGCCCAGCGGCACGTAAACAGGCGTGTCTCCATACCAGCTCAATTCAAGCACCCGGGCATCCGGCCCCGCCAGCGACAAGGCTTTGGCCAACCCCGAGGGGTGCCCGGAAGCATGAAATACCAGGTCACAGTTCTGGATGTCCGGCTCGGTAGTGAAACGTACTCCAAGGGCTTGAGCCACCGATCTTCGCCCTTCATTGGTATCAACTCCGATCAATTCCACGCCGGGAATGCGATTGACCAGCCAGGCCACCAACAAGCCCACCACGCCAAGACCAATCACCGCGACCCGGTCACCAACCGCAGGCTGCCCATCCCAGACGCCGTTGATGGCGGTCTCCATGTTGGCCGCCAGCACTGCTCGCTCGGCTGGAACCTTGGCTGGCAAAGGCAGAACCGCGGATGCTGGCACCGTGTATCGCTGCTGGTGAGGATAAAGGCAGAATACGTTCTGCCCCAGCAGGGCTTCCGGCCCGTCCACAACCTCTCCTACACTGGCATAGCCGTATTTCACCGGAAACGGAAATTCGCCTTCCTGAAACGGTGCCCGCATTCTCTGGTATTCGTTTTGAGGAACCTGGTTGTTATAGACGAGGGATTCCGTCCCCCGGCTAATGCCGGAATAGTGGGAACGAACGATCACATACGGTGTTTCAGAAGCGGGAAATGTCGGTTCGGGTACTGGCCGTAATTCGGCCTCCTGATACCCGGTAATCCAAAAGGCAGTGTTGTTATCAACGTCCATGAATAGTCCATTTGATGAATGGCCGCGTACGCAAAAACAGTCTCTCCAAACTATAGTCATAGAACGGGAGCTTGCTAACGCCACTCACAGGCTATACGGACGCAATGGCGTATGGATTCCACCAGCACCTCAATGAAAGGAAGTTTCAGCCCCATCAGTGATCTGATCCTGGGAATGCTGGGCCTGGCTGGCGTTTCGTTTTTTCTGGCCAAAGCCTTTGATCTGCCACCCAGCTTCTGGTTAATCACCTTTGCGTTCTATCTCGGGCAAAGTGTACTTATCCTCCGGCACTGGCGGTGGCAGACCGACTTCGGCTGGGCCAACCGCGCCACGCTGCTGCGCTCGGTTCTGGTGCTGGCGCTGGTTGGCTGGGCTCCGTTCCTCGGTGACCACTCCTCTTCAGCAACCTCAACCGAGCTCTGGAGCTATGCGGTTATCAGCCTGATCGCCCTGTTGCTGGACGGTGTCGACGGTAAAATTGCCCGGGCCACAGGAAGCCATAGTGCCTTCGGTGCCCGTTTCGATATGGAGCTGGACGCACTCTTTATCCTCGGGCTGTGCGTTGCCACACTGGCTCTGGAGAAAGCCGGTAGCTGGGTACTTGCCCTGGGGCTGATGCGCTATCTGTTCGTATTGGCCAGTTGGCCGCTGCCCTGGCTGAATAACCCGCTGCCAGACAGCTTCCGACGGAAGACCATCTGTGTCTGGCAGGTGGTCACACTGATGGTCGCCGTTGTGCCCATTACCCCTGCATTGTTCGCCAGCCTGACGCTCGGGCTCGCTCTGGCATTGCTTGCCTGGTCCTTTTATCTGGACGTGCGCTGGCTCTACCAAAGGAGACAAAATCATGAAACTTTCATTTCCTGAAGCTCTGACAACCTCAATCCTGCTGGCCACCGCTACCAGTGTGTCTGCAGAGCCGGCTAAGTTCGAAGTGGACGAAGAGCACTTTTCCATGAGCTTCGAAATCATGCATATCGGTTATGCCCCGGTGATAGGCATGTTCCGGGATATTGAAGGCCAGTTTGAATACAACGAAGAAACCGGAGAACTGAATTCCGGAAAGCTGGTTTTCAAAGCCAGCAGTGTCTTTACCAACCACGATAAACGGGACGACCACCTCCGCAAGCCCGATTTTCTGGACGCCAGCAAATACCCGGAGATTACCTTTGTGGTGAGTGATTTTGAAAAAACCGGGGACAATACCGGCATAGTGACCGGTGACCTGACCTTGCTGGGACAGACCCGGCCGGTCGACGTGAACGTCACCCTCAACAAAGCGGCGGAGTATCCCATCGGCCATGAGGACTACACCCTGGGCATCAGCGCAGAGGCTGTCATCAACCGCAGCGATTGGGGCATGACCTACGGCCTGGAAAACGGGCTGGTGGGAGACGAAGTGCGGCTGCGCTTCGGCTTTGAGGCCATCAAAGACAGTGGCTGGTTCTGAGTTTGAGAACCGTCTCGCAAAACGACATAAAACCTCTGCTATTCCGGCCTAATTTTTTGCCGTTTAAGACAATCCGACCCTATGGTTAAAAGTTAACCAAGCCTTCAATAACAATAACGGGGTCTGACAATGCCGTACCGGGCATTAAGCATAAGCCTGGCCATCACCGCCGGTGTGGCCGGTGCCGTGTGGCTGCTCTCGGCCGAGAACGAGGGCAGCTTCCGGGGCCTTCAGCAAGACACCACCACTTCCGTTCCGGAAACGGTTTCCAACCAGGAGTCGGCCGCCCAGGCCACACCTGCGGGGCCTGTTTCCGAACCACCCTCCGATAACGCACTGGGATTCATGCTGGCAAGTGTCGCAGACGAATACCAACAGACCATTCGGTACCCGGATTATTCGGTACCGCTGACCAAAGCTCAGGCAGAGGCTTACCAAGGCAACCGCTACCACCCGGTCGTGCTCCCGCTCGAGGGTGATAGCCGCTTTGTGGTGACGCTGGACAAATTCCGCTTCAGCCAGGGTGAGCCGATTCTGGTGGTGGCGTCACTGAATGGTCGTCAGGTGTTCGGCCAGTCTCTGTCCGCCACTCTGGAGACGGCCGGAGAGCGGGGCCGGGTAGCCTCTGCCGAGCTGGAGAATGCAGACCCCGGTTATTACCAGGGCACCGTCAGTTCCGATCATCCCCCCGGCGAGTACCGGTTGATTGTGGAGGCCCGGGTAGACGGCAAGCCCGTTCGACATGTGTCTTCACTGACCATCGAACCCGATCTGGGCAGCTTCGAGGGTCTGGAAACCGCCTATGTGTCTGGGAACGACCTGGTCATCCCTGTGCGCTTCGATCCGGAACAATCCGGCTATTACGCCCTCTCTGCCCAGCTCTACAGTGGGGAAACCCCGCTGGCCCAATTGCAACAGGAAACGTCTCTGGGCAGCAGCTCGGCCGTCATTCGCCTGAAAGCCCATGGCAGCGTGTTAGCCAATCGCGACATTCAGGGGCCCCTGCAACTACGGCATTTGCAGATACGCCGTTTACCCGCCACCCCGGGCGACCGGACCGATTACGCCTTCGGCCCCGAGGAAGGCTATGAATTTTCACCGCCGGATCTGGACGGCCTCCGAGACCAGCCGGCGATGAATCCCGAATCAGAGCAACGGGCCGCCCTGCTCCGGCAGCTGGCGGACAAGTTCTGATAACACCACAACAATAAATCGGAAAGAAACGGAGCAACCAATGACAATGAAAAGAAGAGGATGCCTGACGAAAACCGCCCTCGCGACAGCGCTGGCAGGCGGTCTGTTTGCCTCCGGCGCAAGTGCGCAGTTGGCCGGCCACAACGTGATTCTGGTTCACGGCTTCATGATGGATGATCTGTCCAACCCACCGGCCAACTTCCAGGAAGTCCAGCAGGCCGGCGAGGATAACTGGCGGGAATACTGGCTGAACCGCGCCGAAGCCCGTATCGACTGGGCCAGCAATGGCCGGGTAGAAGGTCAGATCGCCCAGCAGGCTTATCAGCAATTGCGGCAGATCAGTCAGCAAGGGCTGTGTAATGACTACTGCGTTGTTGTTACCCATTCCACCGGCGATCTGGTAACCCGCCATCTGCTGGAAAACCAGGCGCGCTGGCTGCAATCGGAAGGCCTGCAACCGCTGAAAATCCTGGCAGTACTGGACATGGCTGGTGCCGGTGGTGGCACGGAACTGGCCGACCTGGCCGTGAGCATTGCCTACAACGACAGTTGGTACAACTGGCCGGTGAAACAGGCGGTCAAAGCCTTTACCGGCATTGACCCGGAGCCGGATAATCTGGGTGTGGTCAACGACTTGCAGACCAACGTTGCCCGCAACCTGGCCGTCAGCCCCAACAGCATTCCGCGCCTGCGGTTCGTTGGCGGTGGCTCATCCTACGGAGGTATCACCAAACCCTTTATTGATGGCACCGACGATGGCGTGGTTCCCACCCATTCAGCCTGCGGAGCAACCAGCGCCAGCGGCATTGATTCCTGCTCCAACAGCATCAGCCTGGCCGGTAAAGTCAGCGGACAGAACGGCCCGTCCGGGTTGTATTACAACCACTACCCGGTGCTAATGAGCGAGGGCGCCAACCATGGCGACGTGATCAATACCCAGACCGGCAACACCGCTGTCCCCGTGGTGAACAACACCACCCTGAACGGCCTGCGTGTGGACTTTGCCAGCCGCACCTACAATCAGCGTGCGTGGTGGCAGTTCTGGGGCTCTGGCGACCAGTACATTGAAGTGCCGAACTCCAGCCAGACCAGCCTGTCCAATCTTGTATACACCACACTCAACAACTGATCGATCGTTGTTGCAAAGGCTCAGGGATGAGCCACTCCCTCGGTTTTCGCTGCTATCTTTTTTAATTCGCAAACTATAGATTGAGCCCACTGATTTTTATTGATGCCGGTTCAATCATGTCTGACGCCCACAAATCTGATCTTTACCTGGTACTCGTTACCCTGCTGGCGGCGATTGGCTGGATGCTGTCTAAAGAGGCAGTTTTAATGATGCCGCCCCTGATGTTCATGGCGGCTCGCTTTCTGATTGCCGGCGCCTTTCTCGCCCTGCTGGCCTTACCCTCACTGTTGAGGCTTAGCCGGGACCAGTTACTCCGAAGCCTGGGTGTGGGCTTTGTGTTCGGCATTGCCATGACCTGCTGGATCATGGGGCTGTACCACACCGACAGCATGGGTGAAGGCGCGTTTCTGACCAGCCTGGGCGTGGTGATTGTCCCGATCATTGCCCGTACAGTATTTGGCGAACAGCAGCCTTTGAGCACCTGGCTGGCGATTCCGATTGCGGTGGCCGGTCTGGCGCTTTTGTCCCTCGAAAACGGCTTCAGGCCAGACCCGGGGCAGCTCTATTTCGTTCTGGCCGCCACCATCTTTGCCCTGTATTTCACGCTCAATACCCGCGCCGCCAACCAGCGCATCGTGGTCGACAAGCAAGGCAAAACGGTGGAGAAGAAGAAAGTACCGGCACTGCCGCTGACCGCCATTGCCCTGCTCACCGTGGGGACCGTGACCCTGGCGGAGTCCGCCATCAGCGAACGTTGGACTCACACACTGACCAACCCCGAACCCATGCTCTATGTCTGGGTACTGGCCAGTGCTTTGATTGCCACAGCAGGACGTTTCCTGTTGCAGACCTATGCCCAGAGCCTGTCGGTGAACAGCCATGGCGTCGTGATACTGGTACTGGAACCGGTGTGGGTTGCTGTCTTCGCGGTTGCCTGGTTCGGCGAGACCATGACCCTGCTGCAAATAGCCGGCTGCGCGCTGATTTTTGCCGCGCTTCTGGTCAATCGCTGGAACGCCCTGAGCCGCGCCATCAAGGCCCTGATGAAAGCGAAAAATCCCCCGCAAAGAGGTTGACCAGGGCACCCGAAATCCGTATATTTCCACCCCGTTGCAGGACAGGACCATAGCTCAGTTGGTTAGAGCGCTACCTTGACATGGTAGAGGTCCGCGGTTCGAATCCGCGTGGTCCTACCAATCCTGCAGAAGAAGTCGCTTACAGCTTTGCTGGGCGGCTTTTTTTGTGCCTGCAACATTCAGTCTCATTCCTTCCGATGTTCATACGTTGCGTTCAACCGCCCGGCAAGGTAGTCCGAACATCGTATCGGCTCATACTTGGGCGCTTCGTTCGGTTTTACATCCCGGGGGTCCACCACCGCATCCGGCTCCACTTCCAGGAAAAACGCCACGGAGTAACGTTCGCGCTCTGGCGCTTTCACCCTGTGCGGAGTTGAAAGATAGGTGTCGTTAGTCCAGCGCATCAGGCAGTCACCAATATTGCACACAAACGCGCCCGGGACGTGGGGAGCATCCAGCCACTGTCCTGTCCGGCTGCGCACCTGCAATCCGGCGACACCATCAGTGGCGAGAATAGTGATGTTGCCATAATCCGTATGAGTGCCAGCTCCTGCATCTTCCCGGACATGGGCATCCGACCCAGGCGGATAACGGAGCATTCTCAAAGTCGCGATTGGCTGCTCCAAATGGCGTTCAAAAAAGGTTTCCGGCAGACCAAGGTCCAGGCTAAAGCCACGATGGATCAGGCGACCAAGTTCCAGGCATTCATCAAAATAACCCAGCGCCCCGGCCTTCCAGCCCTCAATCGGCGGCCAGAAATTAACACCCCGGAACGGCTTTCCTGCCAGCACATCTGGGTGGTCTGCCGGGAAATCGGTGCCAATGTTGAAGGCCTCTTTCCGGTCTGCGCCGGCTTGCGGATTCAGTCTTTCATCCGCCAGCGCCACATAACCGCGATTGTGCGGAGACAACCTGATCGACATCTGCTGCTTCTGCTCGGCTGGCAACTGGAATACCTGCCTGGCCAGATCAAATACGTTATGACAAACACCCTCCGGGATGCCGTGATCGCTAACATAGAAAAAGCCGATATCACGACAGGCCCGTCCTAATTCCGCCGCCGTTGCCTGGCGCTCAGCCAGATCAGGGCCGCGTAAACCTTTCAGCGAAATCACAGGTAACTCATTCATCAGTCATCCTCAGGCATAACCGGTTGTATTGGGGTCTTCAGCATTACTTCGTCGCAGTTGGCCCCCGGACCAGCGCGATCCACCACCAGATAGTCGGAGTCAGCTTCCAGAGGCAGCAGCGGCGCGTGCCAGGTACCCGGCCGGTAGTTCACACCCTGCCCGCTTCTGGCTAGGAAAACCCTCACCGCCGTTTCATCAAAGTTGCCGGGAGGTGCCACCACCGCCAGGAAGTCGCCACCGCCCATTGGCACAAACGCCTGACTCCCGAGGGGGTGTCGTTCCATCATGTGGATCTCCAGCGGTGAAAGCGGCTGGCCCCGGAAAATGGAGAGGATTGCCCGGGCGCCATCGCCCAGACACTCGATACTCGCCAGGTTGTGGAATCGCTCAGTCCGGCCCTGGTTGATCAACAAAGGTGCCGGGCCGTGAGTGTCAATTACGTCACCGAAGGGCTCGAAAGCTTCGCGGGTGAGCCGCTCAACCGCTATTAGTCGTAACACGCTCACAGAACCGGCTTCCCGAATAACCGAAGCCGACTTACACCACCGTCCGGAATCATGTTGAAGCGGATGTGAGTTATGGCTCCAAGCTCCTTGAGGTCCGTGAACTTCATTATGGCATCCGCCTCAAGGGACTGGCGCTCCATTAAGGTCGGCCAGAACATGCTCTGGGTGACCAACGAAGCGGCCGTGCCCTCATCGGCTTCCACACACGCTGCCTGAATCGAGCATGCAGCCGGAAAGTTGCCTTTGAAGTGCGCCGTGTCTACCTCAATGCTTTCCGGAATACCTTTATGGCCGAGGGCCAGAATGCACCAGTCATTCCCTGGTTCTCGCCGACGCCGTGTTTCCCAGCCATCGCCCATATTGATGCCCCGCCCGGGGCGTAACAGTTTTCTGGGCTCACCATAGTGGGCGTCGCTCCAGGCCACCTGGTCGGCACCGCATTCCAGGGCCAGCAGGTTAATAGATTGGCCGGGGGCTACCTGGCTCCAGTCTACCCAGGGCCTGCCATAAACCCGCAGGCGCGCAAGCCCGCCGTCCGGGTAGATGTGCAAACGCACATGGGTCCAGGGCTGGTCAGAGGTAATGGCACAAAACCGGTGGTCGTTGCCGGCCAGTTCGGTAGCCGGTACCAGCGGAACCCACTCGCTGTTGCCATCAGGCGCGGCGGCAGGGCTGTAACAGGCTTCCAGTGATGCCGCCGGTGGGAAGTTACCGGTAAAGAAACTGGTGTCAAAGTCCACACCGGTCAGCACGCCCGGCATGGCCAGCCGGACAATGCACCAGTCGTGGCCTGTGGTCCGCCGCCGGCGGGTTTCCCAGCCGTCCATCCACTTGCCGTGGTCGTCGTAACGATCGGGGTAGAAAGCGGCCGGTTCAGGTGACAGCATTCGTTCGCGGGGAGCAAAGAACTCGTCGGTGACTTCCAGAACCTCGGCCCCCAGAGAACTGTCGGCCAGGTTAAGCCCCTGCCGGGCGAACTCAGGGCCTTCGGGTAAAGGGGCAATCATTACATCAGTCATGGCAGATACTCGAGGTGGGTTGTGACTCAAAGGGATGGTGCGCTCGCCAGTGCCGGGCAATATCAACCCGGCGGCACACCCATACCCGGTCGTGCTGTTCGAGGTAGTCAAGAAAACGCTGCAAGGCGCGGAATTTTCCGGGCCGGCCGATCAGGCGGCAATGCAGCCCAACCGACAGCATCTTCGGCACCTCTAGCCCTTCGGCATACAACACGTCGAAACTGTCTTTCAGGTACTGGAAGAACTGTTCGCCGGTATTGAAGCCCTGGGGTGAGGCAAACCGCATGTCGTTCGCTTCGAGTGTATAGGGAACCACCAGATGGGGATGTTTATGGCCATCGGAGCTGGAAACTTCCGTCCAGAATGGCAGGTCATCGCCATAGTAATCGCTGTCGTACAGGAAGCCCCCGGTCTCAACCACCAGTCTGCGAGTATTAGGGCTGTCACGGCCGGTGTACCAGCCAAGCGGGCGCTCGCCGGTAAGTGCCTGGTGCTGCTCTATGGCAAGCTGCATGTAGCACCGCTCTTCGGACTCACTCATCCCCTGATAATGAATCCAACGCATGCCATGGCAGGCGATTTCATGGCCGTCTTCAATAAACGCTTTGACCACCTCCGGGTTGCGGGCCATGGCCATGGTCACACCGAATACGGTCAGCGGCAGCCCACGGCGCCGAAATTCCCGCAACACCCGCCAGACCCCGGCGCGGGAGCCGTACTCGTACAGCGACTCCATACTCATGTGCCGGTCACGGTAAGGCGCGGCACCGATGATATCCGATAGAAAGGTTTCCGAGTGTTCGTCGCCGTGCAGCACGCAGTTCTCGCCGCCTTCTTCGTAATTCAGTACAAACTGCACCGCGATACGTGCATTACCGGGCCACTGCGCGTGGGGCGGATGTTCACCGTAACCGCACATGTCCCTTGGGTAGGCTTTACCTTCATTCATCCAGGTCGCTCCAGGCCGCAGCCTCTTAGAATAACGTCAACAAGAAAATCTGCGGCATGCTCGAAGTCCCTTGGCTCGTACTCTGCCTTGTTTTCCACCATCAGGATTTGCACCTGAAAATCGGCATAATGCTGGGTCGACGACCAGATCAGGAAAATCAGCTGTACCGGATCCACCGGCGCCATCCTGCCCTCATCAATCCAGTGCTGGATTACCGACGCCCTGCCCCGCACCCACTCGCGCATGTTGGTGCGCAGGTGGTCGAGCAAGAAGGGCGCGCCCTGAATGATTTCCATGGCAAACAATCGTGACGCTAGCGGGTATTGCTGCGACATGTTCACCTTGGTGCGAATAAAGGTTTCCAGTGCAGTAGCCGGATCGTCGTCCGGTTTTATTTCCGAGAATACTTTGTTCCAGCGCAGCAGAATGTCGTCGAACATGGCGCTGTACATGCGTTTTTTGTTGCTGAAGTAATAAAGCACGTTGGACTTCGGCAAGCCGGCCCGTTCAGCAATATTCTGGATGGTGGTGCCCTTGTAGCCGTGCAGGGCAAACTCCTGCTCGGCCGCCTGCAGAATGGCTTCCCGGTTCCGCTCCCGGATCCGGCCAGGCCGGTAGCTCCGGCCCGCTTCAGATGTGTTCTGCTGCACTGACAGTGATCTGGTCATGGTTCACTCACTTGTTGTCCGGTGATTCAGGAGTCCACCCTTTCCATTCCGATGGACTCCTGAAATGGATCAAAAGTGGAATTTCACCAGTGCGCTGACTGAACTCTGGGTGTCTACCAGCGTCTCGTTCAGGCCAAACTTGTTGTTCCAGTACTGGTACTCAATACCGGCGTAGAGCACGCCCGGGTTGCCCATGAAGTTACCCACGTCCAGCTTGATCTGGGGCGTGAACTGGAACTCGGACTCGTGATCACTGGCCGAGGTGGACCAGTCGATGTAACCATCCACCAGGAATTTCGCCGCACCCACATCAAACGGCAGGCCCCAGGTGACCGTCATCTGCCAGTCATCACTGATCTCGCTGTTATCAACGTAGTAGAAAGATGTAGTGAAGTAACGGAACGCAGGCACGTCCCACGCCAGGCCGAAACCGTACATGTAGTTGTTTGCCTCGGTACCGCCGCCAAATTCGTACTGCCCGGCCAGGGTGATGTCTTTCACCGGCCCGAACGACAAATCCTGGCCTGTCAGCCAGCTGCCGCTGATATTGGGCGCGAATTCACCGTATACGTTGTCGGTACCTTCAAGGTCTCCCTGAGGCTGCTCCCGGTCGATAAAGAAGAAGGTGCCACCCCAGTTGTGGGCGGTCACGTTCTCGAACGTAAAGTAGGTCGCCTCGTATTCCACTCCCCCGTTACCACCGGCGTCGAACTGAACGCCCTGGTAATCGGCACTGTGCAGGATGGAGATACTGGAGCCACCGAAGAACTTCTCGGCATGGGCAGCAGGCGCAAAACAGGCTGCAGCAACGCAGCTTGCGATCAGGGTTTTACGAAGTGCTTTCATGGCATAGCCTCTCTGGTTACTTTTTTGGGTCATCGGTTGTTAGCAGTACATCGTTTTAGTTAATGTCCCGGCCGGTAGGGCTGGCCAAGAGACAGCGGGGTGTTCAACCGGGTGCGTACCGGGTCGAACGACAAAAGAATCAGCATCAGGATGGTGACCACGTAGGGCAGCATCGCCAGCAACTCGGTGGGGCTGCGCCAGCCCAGCCCCTGGAGCACCAGGTGAAGAATGGAGGCCGCCCCGAACAGGTAAGCACCCAACAGCAAGCGCCCGGGGCGCCAGCTGGCAAACACCACCAGCGCCAGCGCTATCCAGCCCCGGCCTGAGGTCATGTTCTCGGTCCACATTGGGGTGTAGGCCAGCGACAGATAGGCACCGGCAAGGCCGGCCATGGCCCCGCCAAAGGCCACCGCAAGGTAACGCACGGTGAGTACCCGCAAGCCATTGGCGTTGGCCGCACCTGGCGACTCCCCAACGGCCCTCAGAACCAGGCCGCCGCGGCTGAAGCGCAGGAACAGAGCAACACCTGCAAACACCAGCCAGGAAAAATACACCAGCAAATCCTGGGTGAAGAGCGCCCGACCCAGCACTGGAAGATCACTCAACAGGGGGATCGCAATTTTTTCAAAACCCTCGATGGACTGGCCGACAAAGCCGGCACCCACGAAGGCGCTCAGGCCCGTGCCGAAGATGGTTAACGCCAGCCCGGCGGCGTACTGGTTGGCGGAGAGGGTCACTGCCATAACGGCGAACAACATCGACATCGCCAGCCCGGTCAGCATGGCGACAACAACCCCGGCGGCCAGGCTGCCGGTAGACAAGGTCGCGATGAACCCGGCCACCGCGCCCATCAGCATCATGCCCTCCTGCCCCAGGTTGAGAACGCCGGAGCGCTCACAGATCAGTTCGCCCAGGGCCACCAGCAGCAGCGGGGTGCCGGCCACCATCGTGGCGGCAAGAATGTTGGTCAACAGGTCCATATCAGAGCTCCTGGCCGGCCGGGGCGGCGGGTTGGGACAGGCCTGCCGGTAAAGGCCGGCGAAAACGAATCCGGTAGTGAATAAAGGCATCGCAGGTGAGCAGGTAGAATAGCAGCATTCCCTGGAACATGGCGGTCACCGCCTTGGGCATGTTCATGGCAATCTGCAACATCTCGCCGCCAATAAAGGTCAGAGCCAGCAAGGCACTGGCGGCAATAATGCCCAGGGCATGCATCCGGCCCAGAAACACCACAATGATCGCGGTGTAGCCATAGCCCGGCGACACCTGGGGCACCAGCTGTCCGATCGGCCCGGTCACTTCCGCGGCGCCAGCCAGCCCCGCAGTTGCGCCACCAACCAGCAGCGCAAACCAGGTCAGCCGTCTGGCACTGAACCCGGCAAACGCCGCCGCCCGATGATCCTCACCCACCACGTTCAACTGGTAGCCGATGAAGCTGCGGGCAAACAGCACCCATACTGCGACAGCCGCCAGCAACCCGAAGGCCAGGCCGATGTGCAGCCGCGTGCCGTTAATCAGCGCTGGCAACAAAGCCGCATCGGCAAACATCACCGACTGGGGAAAGCCAAACCCGTAGGGATCTTTCAGGGGCCCGTGCACCGCATAGAGCAGCAGGTTCAGGGCGATGTAATTGAGCATGATGGTGGTGAGGATTTCGTTGCAGTTCAGGTGAGTCTTGAGAAACGCCGCAATCGCCGCCCATGCCATACCACCGGCAATGCCCGCCAGCAGAACCGCCGGCAAAACCAGGAATCCACCGGCCTCCCCCACCGAAACCGCAACAGCACTGGCCGCCACCGCGCCAATCAGGAAATGGCCCTCGGCACCGATATTCCAGATTCTGGCCCGGAAGCAGACCGTCAGCCCGGCGGCACACAGCAACAAAGGCGCGGTTTTCAGGCCCAGCTCGGCAAGTCCGGTGAGGTCACTGATCGGCGTGATAAAGAAGAAGGTCAGGGCCTGGATCGGGTCTTTACCCATGCCGAGGAATAACAGGAAGCCGGTTGCGACCGTCAGGGCCAGGGCCAGCAGAGGCGATAACCAGCGCAGGGTGGTAGAGGCTTCAGGGCGGCGCTCAAGCTGCAGCATCAGCAAACTCCTCCGCCTTGAAGTTTCCCGCCATCCACTGCCCGAGTTGATTTATGCTCAACTCAGAAGCCGGGGCCAATGGTGACAGCCGGCCATTACAGATGGCGCCCATCCGGTGACAGAGCTGGTAGAGCTCATCCAGGTCTTCGGATATCAGCAGGATGGCGGCGCCCTCATCGCGCAGTTTTACCAGCGCCTGATGAATAGCCACCGCCGAGCCCACATCCACACCCCAGGTTGGGTGGGAGGCCACCAGAAGCCTTGGTGACTGACAGGCTTCGCGGCCGAGAATGTATTTCTGCAGGTTGCCGCCGGATAAGCTCGAGGCGCTGCTTTGCTCGCCAGAGCAGCGCACGCCAAAGCGTGAAATGACGTCTCTGGCAAACTCCCGAACCCGTTGCCGCCGAATCACACCACGCCGCACCAGGCTCTGCCCTGCAGCGGTCAGCAACGCATTGTCGGCCAGCGACATCACCGGCACGGCGCCCCGGCCCAGCCGCTCCTCGGGCACCACAGCCAGCCCCCGGGCTCGCCGTGCCCCGGGAGGCAGGCGGTCAATCGCCTCGCCGGTGAAACGAATGGCCTCGCCCTTGAGGGTGATCTCTCCGGACAAAACCTTGAGCAGTTCCTCCTGTCCGTTTCCGGCCACCCCGGCAATGCCGACGATCTCGCCTGCGCGCAAGGAAAAACCGATGTTCTTCAGGCTGGTGCCGAAAGGGTCATCCGTTTGCCAGCTCAGCTCCTGCACCTGCAGCAGGGTGTCACCCGGTTGGGCAGCGCTGACCTGGGTTGAAATCGGGGTATCGTCGCCCACCATCAGGCGGGCGATGTCTGAGGCAGATAAGTCTTTCGGCTGGCAATGTCCGCTCACCCGGCCCTGGCGCAACACCGTGGCCTGATCGCACAGGCTTCTGACTTCCTCCAGCTTGTGGCTTATAAACAGAATGCTGCAGCCGTCCCTGGCCAGTTTGCGCAACGTTTTGAACAGTGTGGCCACTTCCTGGGGTGTCAGTACCGAAGTGGGTTCGTCCAGGATCAGCAGGGTACTTTCCTGAACCAGGCAGCGGACAATCTCCACCCGTTGCCGCTCCCCCATAGACAAGGTGCTGACAAAGCGCCGGGGGTCCAGTGCCATCCCATAGTGTTCGGACACCTCCCGGATACGCTGCTCCAGTGCGCCCCGGTCGCGAACCTCATCTGCCGGCAGGCCCAGCGCAATGTTTTCCGCCACGGTCAGGGTTTCAAACAAAGAGAAGTGCTGAAAGACCATGCCTATGCCCAACTGCCGGGCCCGGGCAGGGTTCTCCACTGTCACCGGGTGGCCATTCCAGACAATACGACCGGCATCCGGCTGAACCACGCCATAGATGATTTTCATCAGCGTGCTTTTGCCCGCGCCATTCTCCCCCAGCAGGGCGTGGATCTCGCCGGCGCCCACAGTAAGGTCTACGCCGTCGTTAGCCCGGCATCCCGGGTAATCTTTCACGATCCCCTGCAGCTTTAACCTCTGAGCAGAAACTGCCATTCCCGGTCTCCTCGTAGTCTGGGTCAGGTCCGGCCATAAAGAATCTGACCAACCAATCAACATTTGGTAGCTGAGCAATAACCTTGCCAAAAATGAATTGGTGCTTGATTTGAACAGAGCTAACCAGTTGGTCAGCTTTTTGCAGAAGCTCTGGAAAAGAAACTGATCCTGGCGCCTGCCTTATAGGTGCAAGGCCCCGGAATCCCCTTTCCAGACAGCAGAAGCGGAGACCAAGGTGATCGAATTTGTTCTCAACGGCCGTGCCGAAAAAATTGACCAGGCCGACCCAAACCAGAGCATTCTGGAGTGGCTACGCACCAAAAAGCGGCTTACCGGTACCAAAGAAGGCTGCGGCTCCGGAGATTGCGGCGCCTGCACCGTGATTACCGGGGCGCCAGACAAGAACGGTCAAATTCGCTATGAAGCCATTAACAGTTGCATCACCCTGATTGGCAGCCTGCAGGGCAAGCACCTGCTGACCATTGAAGCCTTTCGGGAACAGCCGGCACACCCGGTTCAGCAGAGCCTGATGGACTGCCACGGGGCACAGTGCGGTTTTTGCACCCCGGGCATTGTCATGTCATTGATTGCCCTGCACAGCGAATCTGCACCGGGCGACGCCGACGACCACAAACTGATGGAGGCCCTGGCCGGAAACCTGTGTCGCTGTACCGGCTACCGGCCGATCATGGAAGCCGGCCGGCAGGCGCTGGTGCAAAGCTGGCAACCTGGCTCCGATAACCACCCTGCCCGGTATCTGGCCAGGGCCGATAAAGCGGATGGGCTCGCAACGGTTGACGACACCTCGATGACCAGTCTGGAAGCCCGGAACGGCAATCAATACTACGCCCCGGCAGCCCTGCCTCAGCTCAAACGCCTGTTGCGCGCTCACCCGGATGCCCGGCTGATTGCCGGAGGTACGGACCTTGTGCTGGAGATCACCCAACAGCTGAAAACCCTGCCCAAGCTGATTAGCCTGGAGCGGGTGCGGGAACTGAATGGCTGCCAGCTGGAAGAAAACCACCTGGTGATCGGGGCCGCCACCCCCTACCGGCAGTTCCACAGCCAGCTGTCCGGGCTCTGGCCGGCCTTCGACCACCTGCTGGAACGGCTAGGCTCATTGCAGGTGCGCAACCGGGGTACCCTCGGCGGCAACATCGCCAACGCCTCCCCCATTGGCGATATGCCGCCGGCATTGATAGCGCTCGATGCCACCCTGGTACTGGAAGGCCCGGAGGGGGCCAGGGAACTCCCGGCAGAACAGTTCTTCAAGGGCTACCGGCAAACCGACCTGCAGCCCGGCGAGTTTGTCCATTCCATCCACATCCCCGTTCCCGAGCCCAACCAGCGCCTGTTCATCTATAAGGTTTCAAAACGGCTCGATGACGATATCTCCGCGGTGCTCGGAGCTTTCCGGCTGACCCTTCGGAACGGTGTGGTTCAGGATTGCCGACTCGCCTACGGCGGTATGGCCGCAACCCCTGCCCGCGCACGCCTTACAGAAGCCGCGCTGCTGGGCAAACCCTGGAATCAACGTTCTGTTGAGCAGGCTATAAAAGCGCTGAGCGACGACTTCTCCCCGTTGACCGACGTGCGGGCTTCTTCCGCTTACCGGTTACAGGTCGCGGGCAATCTGCTTTACAGGGCACTACTCGAAAACTCCGACCTGCATCACCGGGATACCCCGCTCATGGTGACCGACTATGCGTAAACTTCCGCTCAATACCCCCACCCCGGCCCACAGCGCTCTGGGCGTAGTGGGCACCGGCGTCGAACACGACAGTGCCTGGCTGCATACCAGTGGCCAGGCCCGGTATATCGATGACCTGCCTGCCCCCGAAGGCCTGCTGCACGCGGCCGTGGGCCATAGCGAACAGGCCCATGCCCGGATTCTGGAGATGGACCTGTCCCGGGTTCTTGCCAGCCCCGGCGTTGTCGCGGTCATTACCGCTGCCGATGTACCCGGCCACCTGGATATCGGCCCGGTGTTCCCCGGTGATCCGGTGCTGGCCCAGGACACGGTTGAACACATCGGCCAGCCGCTGTTCGCCGTTGCCGCGACCAGTCACGAGGCGGCCCGCAAAGCGGCCCGCAAAGCCATCGTGAACTATCAGCCACTGGAAGCCGTCATCAACGTTCAGGATGCCCTGGAACACCAGCTGTTTGTGCGGCCGGGCCGGCGCCAGCAACGGGGTGACCCGGACCAGGCCATCGCCGGCGCCCGCCACCAGCTTAAAGGCCAGCAACACATCGGCGGTCAGGAGCACTTTTATCTGGAGGGCCAGGCCTGCCTGGTGGAGCCCACCGAAGATGGCGGCATGTTCGTCCATACCTCCAGCCAGCACCCCAGTGAGGTGCAGAAGCTGGTGGCCGAAGTGCTGGGCTTGCCCATCCATTGCGTGCAGGCTGAAGTACGCCGCATGGGGGGCGGCTTTGGTGGCAAGGAAACCCAGGCAGCACCGCTGGCCTGCGTGGCGGCACTGCTGGCCCGGGTGACCGGCTGCCCGGTCAAATACCGCTTGTCGCGCTCAGACGACATGGTGCAAACCGGCAAACGCCATGATTTCTTCAACACCTACCACATCGGTTTTGACGACTCGGGGCTGATCAAAGGCGCGGACCTTATGGTGGCCGGGCGCTGCGGTTATTCTCCGGACCTTTCAGATGCCATTGTCGACCGGGCCATGTTCCATGCCTGCAACGCCTACTACCTGGACCAGGCCCGGGTGGTTGGCCACCGGTGCAAGACCCACACGGTATCAAACACCGCGTTCCGGGGCTTTGGTGGGCCCCAGGGCATGATGATCATCGAACAGGCCATGGACGACATTGCCCGCCATCTGGGCAAAGACCCCCTGGATATCCGCAAACTCAACCTATTCGGCCCCGGCCGCGATGTCAGCCACTATGGCCAGACCATCGAACAACAGGTGCTGCCGGAACTGATCGCACAACTGGAACGCAGCTCCGCTTACCGCCAGCGGCGCCAGGAAATCATTGCCCTGAATGCCCGCAACCCGGTGCTGAAACGCGGGCTGGCGCTGACCCCGGTGCAGTTCGGCATCTCCTTTACCGCAAAACACCTGAACCAGGCCGGTGCACTGGTGCACATCTACACCGATGGCAGCATTCAGGTAAATCACGGTGGTACCGAGATGGGCCAGGGCCTGTACATCAAGGTAGCGCAGGTGGTCGCAACCGCCTTTCAGGTGGACGTGGCGCGGGTCAAGGTTTCCGCTACCCGCACCGATAAGGTACCGAACACCTCCCCCACGGCGGCCTCTTCCGGTTCCGACCTCAATGGCATGGCTGCGCTTGATGCCTGCGAAAAGATACTGGGTGGCCTGACCGCCTTTGCTTCATCCCACTGGAATGTGCCGGAAGAACACGTGCGGTTCCATGCTAACCAGGTTCATATCGGAGACCACTGCCTGAGTTGGGAAGACTTTATCCAGACCGCCTACATGCACCGGATATCCCTGTCCTCCAGCGGCTTCTATGCCACACCGAAGATCCACTATGACCACGACGCCGGTCAGGGCCGGCCGTTTCTGTACTACACCAACAGTGCCGCCTGCTCCGAGGTCGTAGTCGACACCTTGACTGGTGAATACCGGGTGCTGCGTACCGACATTCTGCACGATGCCGGGCGCTCCCTGAACCCGGCCATCGACATGGGTCAGATTGAAGGCGGCTTCATTCAGGGCATGGGCTGGCTCACCACGGAAGAGCTGGTGTACAGCGCCGAAGGCCGGTTACTGACCACCGGCCCAGCCACCTACAAAATTCCCGCCGTTTCCGATTGCCCGCCAGACCTGCGGGTAGCGCTGCTGAAAGACAGCCCCAACCACGAAGCCACGGTATTCCACTCCAAAGCCGTGGGCGAACCCCCGTTCATGCTTGGCATTTCAGTGTGGAGCGCGCTTCGCGACGCGGTATCCAGCCTCAGCGACTACCGCTTAAGCCCGCCACTGGACACGCCGGCGACACCGGAACGTGTACTGAATGCCGTTACCGAAACCCGGCGCTGGGTAAACCAACAGGAGAACGGACAATGATGGCAACGCCCCTTAACTGGCACCAGGCGGTCGCCCTCTGTGAGCAGCGTGGTGAGCCCTATGCCCTGGTGACCGTGCTGGGTGTGACCGGCTCGGTACCGCGGGAGCCCGCCACCAAAATGGTGATCACCGGAGAACACTGTTACGACACCATTGGCGGCGGCCATCTGGAGCACCGCATCTGCCAGCAGGCCCGGGAGCGTCTGGCCAAGGGGTTTTACCAGAGCGAACTGGCGCATTTTCCCCTGGGCGCAAGCCTTGGCCAGTGCTGCGGCGGCAGTGTGTCGGTGCTTCTGGAAACCCATCCGGGCAGCCAGCAACAACTGGTGGTCTTTGGCGCCGGCCACGTGGCCAGGGCCCTGGTGACCATCCTGGCGGAACTGCCCTGGCGCGTTACCTGGGTTGACCCGCGACCAGAACAGTTTCCAGCCGGACCACCGGCCAATGTCCGGATTCACCACACTGATGACCCCGCCGGCGATGCGCCTGAACTGTGCAACCAGCAACAGGTGTTGATTGTCACCCACAATCACCACCTGGATTTCGAGCTTTGCCGGGCTCTGCTCACAGCCGGCACCGCCGCCGGTATCGGGCTGATCGGCTCTGCCACCAAGGCCGAACGTTTTCGTCAGCGCCTGGCCCATCGCGGTTTTTCGGATACCGACATTGCCCGCATCCGCTGTCCTGTGGGGCGGTCCGACGTGCCGGGCAAACGCCCTATGGAAGTCGCGGTTTCCATCATGGCCGAGCTGCTCACCCTGACGGCAGAGCCTGGCAACCCTGCGCCCAAACGGGGCATATCCTGGCAGCAACTCAAAGGCCTGCTACCCAACAAAGAAACCGGAGACCTCCCTTTATGAACCTTGGCGATTTCAATCAACTGCCAGCAGCCGAGGCGGAACCACTGCTGCGGAACTGCTGCGCAGCAGATACCTGGGTGCAAGGCATGCTCAACGCCCGACCTTTCACTGATCGCGGCAGCCTCTACGCCGCGTGCCGGCAACTCTGGCCGCAGTTGACGGAAGCCGACTGGCTGCAAGCGTTCGAGGCCCATCCCAGAATCGGCAACCTTGCCAGCCTTCGGAAAAAATACGCCAGCACCCGCACCCTGGCCGGCGACGAGCAGGCCGGCACCCGGCAGGCGGATGAAGACACCCTGCAAAGACTGAGCACCGGCAACCAGGCTTACCTGGACAAGTTCGGATTCATTTTCATTGTCTGTGCCACCGGCAAAAGCGCCCCGGAGATGCTGGAACTGCTGGAACAGCGCCTGTGCAACACCCGGGCCGAGGAGCTGCAGAACGCGGCACAGGAGCAGGCAAAAATAACCGAATTACGACTGGAGAAACTGCTATGAGCCCGATCACCACCCACGTTCTCGATATCGGCAGCGGCAAACCGGCCGCAGGTGTTCGGGTTGTGCTGGAACGGATCATCGAAGGCGGCCCCCAACTCATGGCCGAAGGCGCTACCGACCAGGATGGCCGGATCACCTCATGGTTATCCGGCCCGGTCGATTCCGGTCATTACCGGCTGCGCTTTGCCACCGGCGACTGGTACCAAAAGCGCAAGCTGGACTGCTTCTACCCGGAAGTGACCATCGACTTCACCGTTGCCGACACCGATAGCCACTACCACGTGCCCCTGCTGTTGAACCAGTGGGGCTATTCCACTTACCGGGGGAGCTGATAGACGTGGACCCATTACTTGCGTTTCCGGCGGGATGCCAGGCCTACCGGGGCAACATCCTCCATTTTCTCAACGACCCGGGCAACGCCCCCGAGCCCGAGCCTGACAGTTACGAGTACTACCCGGACGGCCTGCTGGTCGTTCACCAGGGCCGGGTACTGGCCACGGCGCCGGCCCCCGAACTCATATCACGCCTGCCCGGCGGAACCGATATCCGGCACTGGCCCGAGGGCCTGATTATGCCGGGCTTTATCGACACCCATGTGCATATGCCGCAACTGGCGGTGATGGCCAGTTATGGCACCCAGCTTCTGGACTGGCTGGAGACCTATACCTTCCCCCATGAGGCCCGGTTCTGCCAGGCCGACTGGGCCCGGGCCGAAGCCAGCCAGTTTCTGGATTTGCTGTTGTGCCATGGCACCACCTCTGCCCTGGTATTCTGCACCTCGCACCCGGCCTCGGTTAATGCGGTGTTTGAGGGCGCACAAAGCCGGGGCATGGCCCTCACTGCCGGCAAGGTCATGATGGACAGGAACGCGCCGGCGAACCTGACCGACACAGCCCGGGATAGTTATCGGGACAGCAGCGATCTAGCCAAACGCTGGCACAACCGCGGTCGCCTTCGCTACGCCATCACCCCCAGGTTTGCTATTACCTCCAGCCCGGAGCAACTGCAGCTGGCTGGTGAGCTGGCACAGGCATTCCCGGACGCCCTGATCCAGACCCACTGGGCCGAGAATACCGGTGAAATCGAACTCACCCGGCAACTGTTCCCGGAGCGACACGGCTACCTGGATGTGTACGACCACTATGGTTTGCTGGGCCAGAATACGGTGCTTGCCCACGGCATCCACATTGCCGACGAAGACCGCCAGCGGCTGGCACAAACAGGCACGTCCATCGCGTTTTGCCCCACCTCCAACACCTTCCTGGGCAGCGGCCTGTTCGATCTGGGCTCCGCCCGCGCTGCCGGTGTTCAGGTCGGGTTGGCGTCAGACGTCGGCGGCGGCACCAGCCTGTCCATGCTGGCCACCATGGCAGAGGCCTACAAGGTGTGCCGGCTCAGGGGCCAGACACTGACACCCTGGCTGGCTTTCTACCTGGCCACATTGGGTAATGCCAGGGTTCTGCAGCAGGAAGACCAGACGGGTAATTTCCGCCCCGGTAACCAGGCCGACTTTGTGGTTCTGGACCCGCTTGGCGCCCCCATCACGGCGATGAAACACCGAGCCGGCCAAAGTCTGCAGGAATTGCTCTTCGTCCTGATGATTCTGGGCGATGACCGCGCCATTGCAGCAACTGCCGTCGCCGGCCAGCTTGTATGGCAGCGCCCTGAGGCAGACGAACAATCTTCCCCCCTTTCTTTGACCGCAACAGGAGCCTGACACTATGGAGGCCTATCTCACCGAATGGCTTGGGCTGGTTATTCGCTGGTTTCATGTGATTGCCGGCGTCGCCTGGATTGGCGCATCCTTTTATTTTATCTGGCTGGACAACCACCTGCGGGAGCCGCCGCAATGGAAACAAGCCAAGGGCATCAAGGGTGATCTTTGGGCCATACACGGCGGTGGCTTTTATGAAGTGGCCAAATACCATCTGGGCCCGGAGCAGATGCCCAGGGAACTGCACTGGTTCAAATGGGAAGCCTACAGCACCTGGCTCAGCGGCATGGCCCTGCTGCTGTTGGTTTACTATCTGGGCAGCCCCGGCTACCTGCTGGACCCGGCCAAAGCCGATCTCGGTGCCGGCACCGGCGCCATCCTCGGGCTGGCCAGTATCGCCGCGATGCTTGGCATTTATGAGCTGATGATCCGCAGCCGGCTGGCCGGCAATGGCAAGCTGTTCGGCGCCCTGCTCTACGCTCTTCTGGTGATGGCGGCCTGGGGCCTGTTCCAGGTCTTCAGTGGTCGGGGCGCGTTCATTCATATTGGAGCGATGATCGGCACCCTGATGGTAGCCAACGTGTTTCTGGGCATCATGCCCTCACAGCGCGCCCTGGTGAGCGCGGTCCGCGAGGGAAAAACACCGGGGCCGGAGGTTGCCCGCCTGGCGGCACTCGCCAAGCTACGCTCCACCCACAACAATTACCTGACCCTGCCGGTGCTGTTCATCATGATCAGCAACCACTACCCCATGTTGTACGGCCACCCCGAAGGCTGGGCCATTCTGGCGGCCATCGGTTTTATCACCGCCTTTGCCCGGCACTATTTCAACCTGAAACACCGGGGCATCCATAAGCCCGGAATACTGGTGTTTTCTGCCGTGCTGACCCTGGCTCTGGTATGGGCTCTCGCCCCTGATAACCGCAATTCTGACGCCGCTGTTGAACGCGTTGTGGCTACCGATGCCGAGATTTCCGGCCTGGTTCGCCAGCACTGTACCGCCTGTCATGCCCGGGAGCCGGCGCATCCGGCCTTCCAGGCACCCCCAGCAGGCATCGTACTGGAACAACTGACCGACCTGCTGGCCCATTCCGCCCGGGTGCAGCAGGCAGCCGTCCGCACCCAATACATGCCCCTGGGCAATGCCAGCGGCATGACCGAGCAGGAACGCACCGCATTGGGGGCCTGGCTGGATAGCGCTGGCCAATAACGCCCTGACGGCACCGGTTTAGTCCACAGGGCCAGGCCGGAGCGCCATTTCAGGGCACTCTCTTAACACCCGGTGGAGCCCGGAAGCCAACAAAATAGACCATGTGGTCAGGTTTTACGGCACTCAGGCCGGTGTTCCAGGACTCTGGTACGGCAATTGCACTTTCCCTGTGAGTACGCAAAACCTCTATTCCAAACACAGCGAGGAACACCTCCATGAATGCAAAACAGCAAAAACCCGGCCTGCTCAGGGGGCTGTCAAAAGCCGTCACTCTGGCAGGCGCCTTGGCCGCGAGCACCTTCGCCCAGGCTGACACCAACATTCGGTTTACCCTGGACTGGCGTTTTGAAGGGCCCTCTGCGCCTTTCCTGATGGCTCTCGATAAGGGCTATTTCAAGAGTGAGGGGCTCAACGTCACCATTGATGCCGGCAACGGCTCCGCAGGTGCAGTTACCCGCGTAGCCACCAACGCCTACGACATGGGCTTTGCCGACTTCAGTGCGCTGACAGAAACCACCTCCAAGAACCCGGAAACCGGCGTAACCGCAGTTTATATGGTCTACAACACCATGCCTGCGGCGGTGTTTGCCCTGAAAGACTCCGGCATTGAAAAACCCGAAGATCTGGCAGGCAAGACTCTGGGCGCCCCCGTGTTCGATGGTGGCCGCAAAGCCTGGCCGTCGTTTGCCCGACATAACAACCTGGCCGTGGACTCCGTTGAGTGGCAATCGGCCGATCCTGCCATCCGGGAAACCCTGCTGGCCCGGGGTGAGGTAGACGCCATTACCGGTTTCTACTTCACCAGCCTACTGAACCTGGAAGCCCGCGGCGTTGCGCCGGACAACATCGTGGCGCTGAAATACCCGGATTACGGAGTGGAGTTCTACGGCAACACCATCATTGCCCAGGATGCCTTGCTCGAACAGAACCCGGAGGCGGTCAAAGGGTTTCTGAGAGCCTTCAACAAAGCCCTGAAAGAAACCATCGAAGATCCTGAAACCGCGATTACCTATGTAAAAAAACGGGATGGCCTGATCAAACAGGACCTGGAGCTGCGCCGCCTTAAATTGGCCATGGACAACCATGTGATCACCGAAGAAACCCGCGCGGAAGGTCTGGGCGCCATCACCGAAGCGCGCATGGAGCGGGCCATGGCGGACATGGTGGCCTCCTATAACCTGGAACCGTCAGACCAACTCACGCAGTTATTCGACAGCAGCTACCTGCCATCACAGGCAGAGCGCTCGATCGATTGACGCACCTGTGCCCGGGTGCCGCGCACCCGGGCTCCCTGGCCTACCGGAGTTCCAGATGGACCTTGTCGAGTTTGAGAATGTAAGCATGCGCTATGGCGATGATGGCCCGCTGGCGATCGAAAACATCTCCCTGAGCGTGAAAGAGAATGAGTTTGTGGCAGTGGTTGGTCCATCAGGGTGTGGCAAGTCTACCCTGATGAAACTGGTGACCGGGCTGGCGCCGCCCAGCGAGGGTTATGTCTATCTGGGTGGCAAGCAGGTTGCTGGCCCCCAGAAAGGTGTTGGCATGGCGTTCCAGGCCTCCAACCTGCTGCCGTGGCGCACGACCCTTGAAAACGTGCTGCTGCCACTTGAGATAGTGGCGGAGTACCGCCACAAGTTCCGCCGGGAGAAAACACAGTTCGAAGAACTGGGGCGCGCCCTGCTCAAGCGGGTTGGCCTTGCCGGCTGCGAACACAAATATCCCTGGGAACTGTCCGGCGGCATGCAGCAGCGCGCGTCTATTTGCCGCGCACTGATCCACCGCCCCTCACTGCTGATGCTTGATGAACCGTTCGGCGCACTGGATGCCTTCACCCGTGAGGAACTCTGGTGCATGGTGCGGGATTTATGGCAGGAAGAGCCCTTCACGGTGGTTCTGGTGACCCACGACCTCCGCGAAGCGGTCTTTCTTGCCGATACCGTCTACGTAATGAGCAAGGGCCCGGGCCGGATACTGGTGCGCAAACCGGTCAATCTACCTCGGCCCAGAGAGCTGTCCGTCACCTACACCGACCCCTTTGCCGACCTGGTGTTTGAATTACGTGACCACATTGGCCGAATCCGGGAGGGATCCTGATGACCCTGGCTCAACGAAAACGCCTGTTGATGAAAGCCTCCCCCTGGCTGCTGCTTGTGTTCCTGGTACTGTTCTGGGAGCTGGTTTGCTTTGCTTTCCAGATTCCCGACTACCTGTTCCCGGCCCCCACCGAAATCTGGCGTTCCTGGCTGGAATACCGACCACAGATCATTGAGCATGCCACCCAGACCCTGTTCACCACCGTTGTCGGATTCGCCCTTGCCGTGGCATTTGGACTGGTTTTGGGCATGCTGGTGGGCTCCTCGCCGGTGATCTACAAAGCGGTCTATCCATTGATGGTGGGCTTCAACAGCATCCCGAAAGTGGCCTTTGTGCCGGTGCTGGTGGTCTGGTTCGGTATCGGCACGGTACCCGCCATTCTTACTGCGTTTCTGATCTCCTTCTTCCCGGTGGTGGTGAATATGGCCACCGGCCTGGCGACGCTGGAGCCGGAGCTGCAGGACGTTATGCGTTCGCTCGGCGCCAGTCGCATCGACATTCTGAAGAAAGTCGCTCTGCCCCGCTCCATGCCTTACTTCTTCGCTTCACTCAAGGTTGCGATTACCCTGGCCTTTGTCGGCTCGGTCATCTCCGAGACGGTGGCATCGAACGTTGGCATCGGGTACCTGATGCTGTCGGCGAGCTCCACCATGGATATGGGTCTGGTATTTGCCGGCCTGGTGGTGATCGGCGTCATGGGCGTGGTGATGTACGAACTCTTCGCACTGGTCGAGCGACGGATGACCGGCTGGGCCACGCGCGGTTCCGACCCTGCGTTCTGAAACACACCCGCCAGTCAGCCAATAAAGAGCCCCATTGATCGGGGCTCTTTTGTCAGTGTCTGATCAGAATCGTTACTGCGGCAGTGCTGCCCCGACGCCTTCCACGAACCAGTTCATACCCGCCAGTTCCTGTTCGGTCATAGTCACCCCATCCGCCACTTTAAGCTCGCCGGCCTGGTCTTTCAAAGGACCGGTAAACGGATGCAGCTCACCGGCGCTAATGGCGTCAATCACCTGGTTCACAGCCGCCGACTGCTCCTCACTCAGGCGGTCGCTCAGGCCGATAATCTGGATCATATCTTCGTCAATGCCGCCCCAGTGATCCTCTGGCACCCAGCTGTCATCCATAACCTTCTGAACCTGGTCCACGTAATAAGGACCCCAGTTGTTGGCGACCGATAACAGATGCGCCTCTTTACCAAATTCCCGCATATCAGATGCCTGCCCGACACCCCAGTTACCCCGGCGCAAGGCGGACATCAACGGCGCCGGGCTGTCGGTGTGCTGAATAACCACATCCGCGCCTTGATCCATCATGGCGTTAGCGGCATCCGCCTCTTTGGCCGGATCAAACCAGGTGTTGGCCCAGACTACCTTGATCTCGATGTCCGGGTTCACCGACTTGGCCCCCAGATAAACCGCGTTGATATCGCGAATGACTTCCGGAATCGGGAACGAGGCAATGTAACCCAGCACATTCGACTCGGTTACCAATCCGGCTGCCACTCCCGTTACATAACGCCCCTCGTAGGTCTTGGACAGATAGGTACCAACGTTGTCCGCCTGCTTGTAGCCGGTGGCATGCATGAAGGTGATATCCGGGAACTGTTCGGCAACCCGGATGGTCGGATTCATAAAACCGAACGAGGTGGTAAAGATAACGTCGTTGCCGGCCTGGGCCAGCATACGGATGGTGCGCTCGGCATCGGCACCCTCAGCGACGTTTTCCACGTAAGTTGTCTGAACCTGGTCACCGAAGTGCGCCTCAACGGCTTTGCGGCCCAGGTCGTGCTGGTAACTCCAGCCGTGATCCCCAATCGGCCCAACATAGACAAATCCGATTTTCATCGGGTCTTCTGCCATCACGGAAGAAGATAAAGTCAGGGCAATGGCCGCTGCCAGACTGCGTTTCATGCTCATGCATCGTTCTCCTGAACAATTCTGAAGTTGTGTTGCACCGCCCTTCGCGGTTAACAACGTCAGATGGAGCAAAAAACTGGCCAATTGTTCAGGTTTTTTTAACTTATTGTTTTTAATATCTTTTATGTTGACTTATTGTCTCTTTCCAAGCAGGCAGCACTACACTGGTGCGCAGTGCCACACCGACTGGCAACCACCGTAGGCAGTCGTCACCAGCGATCCTGTTCCTCCTTGTCTGCCCTTTCCTGCTCTTCCTTCCGCTCCCGAATCTTCTCCAGCTTGTCTTCGGGAATCTTCATATTGGCGCTATCCCGCAAAAACAGCAGACTGCCGATAACCAATGCGAATGCAGCGAAAATAAATAGCCAGCCAATTAACGGCATAACCGGTCTCCTTTAACGAACGCCTCTCCAAACAGTACCACAGCCGGGAAAGGCGCGCGCACGGAACGGTTTCCGCTATAATGCCGGGCCTGCTTACCTGAAACCGGAGTGCGCCACCACGCTATGCGCCAGACCATCGACTTGACTGTTGAAAGCTCACAGCTTGCTGTGGATGCGCTTGCAGACGCCTCGGGCCTGCCCAAGCAGCGCATCAAGGATGCCATGGCCAAAGGCGCGTGCTGGTGGACACAGAAGGGAAAACAGGTGCGTTTGCGCAAGGCCAAGCGGGAACTGAAACCCGGCACCCGTATTCAGCTGTTCTACGATGATCAGGTGTTGGCGCGCAAGCCGGAAACACCGACGCTGCTGGAGAACAAAGGACGTTACAGTGTCTGGTTCAAGCCCCACGGGCTGTTATCACAAGGGTCTCAATGGGGCGACCACTGCAGCCTGCTGCGCCTGGCGGAAATTGAACTGAACACACCCTGCTTTCTGGTACACCGCCTGGACGCCGACGCTGCAGGTCTGATGCTGATTGCCCATGACGGCAAGGCTGCGGCGGCCCTTTCAGAATTGTTTGCCGGGCGCGCCATGACCAAGATCTACCGGGCGCGGGTCGCCGGCAACCTGATGGCAGATGATCTTCGCCTCGACACGCCACTGGATGGCAAGGACTCAATCAGCCGCGTGACGACACTGAGCCGGGATGAGGAATCAGACACAACGGAGGTGCAGGTACGAATCGAAACCGGACGTAAACATCAGATCCGACGCCACCTGGCCGGCATTGGCCACCCGATTGTGGGAGACCGGCTGTATGGCGCGGCATCTGCGGGTGGCCTGCAACTCACCGCCGTTGAATTGGCTTTCCAATGTCCTGTTACCCGGAAAGCACAGGTATTCAGGCTTCCGGAACAGCGACCATAAACAAATAAGGCCAGCGTCTCGGCTGGCCTTATTCATAAGCGATGATGGACGCTCAGGCGTTGTAAAAATCCCGATACCAGTCCACGAAGTTGGCAATGCCCTCTTCCACCGTGGTAGAGGGCTTATACCCCACATCGTTAATCAAGTCGTCGACATTGGCATAGGTGGCCGGCACATCGCCCGGTTGCAACGGCAGCAGATTCTTCTCGGCTTTTCTGCCCACCCGCTCTTCAATAATCTCGATAAAACGGGACAGCTCCACCGGGTTATTACTGCCGATGTTGTAGATTCGGTAAGGCCCCTTGCTGGTACCCGGGTCCGGCTGGGCACCGCTCCAGTCGTCGTTCGGCTGGGCTACGTTGTCCAGGGTACGGATAACGCCTTCGACGATATCGTCGATGTAGGTGAAGTCCCGCTTGTGATGGCCGTGATTGAACACGTCGATGGGCTCACCGGCCAGGATCTTTTTGGTAAAGATAAACAGCGCCATATCCGGCCGGCCCCAGGGGCCGTAAACGGTAAAGAAGCGCAGCCCAGTGGTAGGCAGGTTGTACAGATGGCTGTAAGTATGGGCCATCAGCTCGTTGGCTTTCTTGGACGCCGCGTAAAGGCTCAGCGGGTGATCCACGTTATCATGCACGGAGAATGGCATGGTCTCATTAGCCCCATACACGGAGCTGCTGGAGGCATACACCAGGTGCTTGACCTCGTTATGGCGACAACCCTCAAGGATGTTCATAAAGCCGACCAAATTGGCATCCACATAGGCATGAGGGTTTTCCAGGGAATACCGGACCCCGGCCTGGGCCGCCAGGTGCACCACCCGCTCGGGCTTATGCTCACGGAAAACCGCTTCCATGGCCTCGCGGTCGGCCACGTCCTGGCGTACTTCGGTGAAACCGGGCTTGTTCAGCAGCCGGGCCAGGCGTGCTTCCTTGAGATTGACGTCGTAATAGTCGTTGACGTTGTCCACGCCAATCACTTCATCGCCACGATCGAGCAAACGGTGAGCAAGATGCGAGCCGATAAAGCCGGCGGTTCCCGTAACGAGGATTTTCAAGATCTGTTCTCCATGAAAAATGGCGCCCGAAGGCGCCTTCTAGCTGTCCTGGTCAGAACGCCACGCCAACACTGGCGAAGGGTCCGGACATTTCCACATCCAGCTTGTCATCATCGTCTTCATAGTCGATAGACATCTGGCGATAGCCGGCCCGCAGCTGCAGCATGGCAAACTCGTACTGGCCATAGGCATTGAAGTCGTGCAGGGAGTCGCCGCTGTAGCTGATGATGTTGCCCTCAGCACCTACGGACACGCCGGTGAACGGCAAGTCGAAACGGGCAGCGAGGTAGCCCATGGGGACGACGGCGTCGACGGAGGTTTTGCTGACGTTGGCAATATCATTCACGTCCCGCAGGACCAGCTCACCATCAAAATTTCTGGCAGTCAGGCCCAGATCAAGATTCACCCAGTTATCAAGTACTTCGTAGTACAGGGTGACGTCCAGTTGGTCGATATCCAGATCCGAACGAACCGGAGCTCCTGGCAGAATTCCATCAAATGCTTCCAGCCCGATCTCACCACGCCCACTCTGGGAAATACTGGTGTAATTCAACCGTACGTTCGGCAGCACCGGAATCGGATGCTCGAAAAACGCCGTGAAGTTCGCGTTGCTGTCGCTGTCGAGGTTGAGATCCTTTTCAATATCAACGGCCGAGTCCTTGTTGACCACTTCGCCGGAGAAGTCGGAATCCCAATAGCTAACGTTGGCGCCAACGCCCAGGACATCAGCATTGGCCAGTGGCGCGGCCAGGGCCAGAGAGCCACCTACAACAATCATCAGTTTACGCATAACGCACCCGTTTTTTGTGGTTGTATTGCCCGGTCAGTCAAACTTTATGCCGAGACGACGACCGACCTCTTCATAGGTTTCGATCACTTCGCCAAGGCCCTGGCGGAAGCGATCCTTGTCCATCTTCTTGCGGGTTTCCTTGTCCCAGATACGACAGCCATCGGGGCTGAATTCGTCACCCAGAACGATCTGGCCACCACTGCGGCCAAATTCCAGCTTGTAGTCCACCAGCAGCATGCCGGCATCGTCAAACAGTTTTTTTAGTACGTCGTTGACCTTATAGGTCAGCACTTTCATCCGGGCCAGCTCATCGGCCTTGGCCCAGCCGAAGCTGACTGCCAGGGATTCGTTCACCATCGGATCGTGCAGTGCGTCGTTTTTCAGGAAGAGCTCAAAGGTGGGCGGGTTCAGCTCCTGGCCCTCTTCCACGCCCAGGCGACGGCACAGGCTGCCCGCAGACACATTGCGCACCACACACTCAACCGGGATCATCTCAAGCTTCTTGACCAGGGACTCGGTATCAGACAGCAGCCCTTCGAAGTGGGTAGGTACGCCGGCCGCTTCCAGCTTTTCCATGATGAAGGCATTGAACTTGTTGTTCACCATGCCCTTGCGGTTCAGCTGTTCTTTCTTCTCTCCGTCAAAGGCCGAGGTATCGTCGCGGAATACCAGAACAAACCGCTCGGGATCGTCCGTGCGGTAAACCGATTTTGCCTTGCCGGCATAAAGCTCTTCGCGCTTTTCCATTACTTTCTCCAAACGGCCGGTGGCCTCGGCCACCCCGTTAATCAATACAGATGTTCAAAGAGTTGGGTGAGCAGATCTGCTGAACTGCGTTCACCCTCGTAGCTGTCGTGCTGCTCGGCGGTAACGCTCATGGCGTCGGCACCCTGCTGAATCCGGATCGTGTGGGTGTGGACCGGCTTTTCAGCATCGCTGAACCACGAGAACCAGCCCGGGCCGCGCTCGTCTTCTGTGCGGAAATCCACCTGCAACCAGCCTTCACTCCGGTTCAGATCCAGTACCGGCAGCCCCATTTCCTCCAGGGACCGATTGACCTCTGCCCAGGTTCGGCCAAAATCCAGTTCCACACGAATGGCAACCGCTTCATCCTGCTCCGACTGCAAGCGCACCAACGGCTTGGAAACCATGCCTGAGGCCGCCCGCGAGAAGGATTTGTTGTCCTCACGCTGTTTGAGGAAATCCCCCAGCTCCGTCAGCAGCGCCCGCTGGTGTTGCTCGGAGGTTGCATCGGCACCGGTGTCACTGTCCCAGGGCATGAGTTCTTCCGGGGCTTGCTCTAGCTCCAGAATACGCACGCGGATTTCGGTGGTTTTACGACGGATGCCAGGTGCCAGGCGGGCCTGCATCACCACTTTGGGTTCTGTTGCGGTTGGACTGTCAGCGAGCCCCAGCAGCGTTCGGCTGCGCTTGCTGAAGTTCGCCAGTTCACTCTGGAGAATCCCCAGTTGCGGGCTGTCATGGGCAATGCCCAGGCCGCTTTCATTCATCCAGGCACTGACCACAGGCCAGAGTCGTCCTGGCACCTCATTGACCAACAACCAGATGCGGCCGTCCAACTCTTCAATCACATAGTTTTCATCCAGAATCTCGGATGTCATATCTGGCGGACGGGGAATCGACGACGGGTAAAGATTGCGGGAATCGGCGGTGTTGATAGAACGTATCGGCATGGTTTCGCTCAGCCGGGAGCTGTCGAGACCTTCAGGTACCTGAATCGGCTCGCCTTCCGGTGCGTTGACGTAGCCTTCGGAACGATCATCGATAAGGCTGCAACCGGCCAGGGCACTGGCAAGCACCAATGCCGAAACAGGTCGAGCGAACAAAACGGTTTTCTTACGGGCTCTTGCAGGAACCTGCATCGGGTTACTCCGGTTAACGGTAACGGTGGCCTCAGAGAACACCTGAGGCCTTGAGCGCGTCTTCCACCTCGCCGTGGAACTTTTCACTGAGCGGCGTCAGTGGCAGACGAATGCCCTCACCAATCATGCCCATGCGGTACAGCGCCCATTTTACCGGAATCGGGTTGGCTTCCAGGAACAGCTTGCGATTAAGCGGCATCAAAAGCTCATTCAAGCGGCGGGTTTCCTCTTCGTTGCCCGCAATGGCCGCTTCACAGAGCTCGGCCATGGCTTTCGGAGCGACGTTGGCCGTTACCGAAACATTACCTTTCGCGCCCGCCAGCATCAGATCCGCCGCCGTGGCGTCGTCACCGGAATACACCGCAAGGCGTCCATCCAGGGCTTCGATCAGCTCCGCGCCACGGGGAATGTTCCCGGTCGCGTCCTTGATACCAACGATATTGGGAATGTCGGCCAGACGGACCACGGTCTCGTTCAGCATATCGCAGGCAGTGCGGCCCGGTACGTTGTAGAGAATCTGGTTCATGCCCGGTACCGCTTCCGCGATGGCCTTGAAGTGCCGATACAGGCCTTCCTGGGTCGGCTTATTGTAGTAAGGCACTACGAGCAGACAGGCATCCGCACCGAGTTTGTGGGCTTCGGTGGTCAATTCGATGGCTTCGCGCGTACTGTTACCACCGGTACCGGCAATAACGGGAATCCGGCCGTTTACACGTTTTATGATATGCCCGATCGTCCGGATATGTTCCTCCGGATCCAGGGTTGCGGATTCGCCAGTGGTGCCCACAGCAACAATGCCATGGGTGCCGTTTTCGATATGAAAGTCCACCAGTTTGTCCAGATCCTCCCAGTGAATATCACCGTTTGGATGCATGGGCGTGACCAGTGCGACAAGGCTACCCGTAATCATAAAAGCTCCGTCCGAATAAAACCGATATGGTAATGTTGGGCTCGAACTGACACAAGGGAATTAAAGGAGATGTCATGTCATCCGTAGCATTGAATCAACCCGTGCCAGAGTTTCAGGCTGAGGCCACTGGCGACCAGACCGTTCGCCTGAGCGACCTGAAAGGCCGGAACATCGTTATTTATTTCTACCCGAAAGACAATACGCCGGGCTGCACCACCGAGGGCCAGGACTTCCGGGACAGAATGGAAGCTTTCACTGCCGAGGACACCGAGATCTTCGGCGTCTCGCGGGATGGCCTGAAAGCCCATGAAAACTTCCGGGCCAAACACGGGTTTCCGTTCCACCTGATTTCCGACAAGGACGAGTCCCTGTGCAAGCTGTTCGACGTTATCAAGCTCAAGAAGCTGTATGGCAAGGAGCACCTTGGCATTGAACGCAGCACCTTCCTGATCGACAAGGAAGGCGTGCTGCGCAAGGAATGGCGCGGCGTCAAGGTCAAAGGCCACGCCGACGAGGTGCTGGAGGCCGTCAAGGCCCTGTAATACCCTATTCCGCGATGGCTGGTGGCGGAGGCGACTCCTTCACCGGCCAGGCAGCGAAGACCGCTTTCAGCATCGTCGCCAGCGGAATCGCAAAAAACACGCCCCACAAGCCCCAGATCCCGCCAAAGAACAGCACGGCGACAATAATCGCCACCGGGTGCAGGTTATTCACTTCCGAGAACAGAATCGGTACCAGGACATTGCCATCAAGCGCCTGAATAATGCCGTAGATCACCATGACCCAGATAAAATGGCTGCCCCAGCCGAACGAAAACAGGGCGATCACTGCCACCGGAATGGTGACCACCGCGGCACCAATGTAGGGAATCACCACACTCAGCCCCACCAACAGGGAAAGCAGTGCTGCATAGGGCATACCGAGGAACTTGAAGGCGACATAGGTGACGCCACCGACAATCAGAATTTCCACCGCCTTGCCGCGGACATAATTGGCGCACTGCAGGTTTACTTCATGCCAGATGCGAACCATCATCGGCCGCTGCGGAGGCAGCAGACGGGCGAAAGAGTTCACCAGAACCCGGCGGTCTTTCAGGAAGAAAAACACCAGGATAGGCACCAGAACCATGTAGATCAGCAAGGCCACAAGGTCCGGAATGCTGGACAGCGAGAAGGACACCAGCCATTGAGTCAGGTGCCCTACTTCCGCCGATATCTGCTGATACATGGTGTTCACAGATTCGACTGAGACCAGGTGGGGGTATTGCTCGGGCAGGACTTCAAGATAGGACTGGAGCTCCCTGATAATCCGGGGCGCTTCGCCGGCAAGGGTACTCAGCTGAGTCCAGATTAACGGCAACAGGCCGAAGATAAAACCCACCAGCACGCCCAGGAACACCACAAACACACCTATCACGGCGATCAGCTCAGGCACACCCATCCGGTTCAGTTTCGACACCAGGCCCTGCAGAATGAACGCCACAATCAGGGAAGCGATGGCCGGCGCCAGCATGGCCCCGAACCAGATGATAAAGACGGTGCCAGTCACCAGCAGCAAAAACAGGATGACGGCTTCTTCGTCTGAAAAATACTTGTGGGCTAGACCGCGCAGAATTCTGACCATGAATGACTCCGGAAATTAACCGCCGCACTTTATCACGAAACGGTATTCCCCATTACTCTCCGATTGGCTGACAAGCGTATGGGCCGACAACGCCAGCCAGGCAGGTATGTCCCTCAGTGAGCCGGTATCCGTGGCGACAACCACCAATTCCTCCCCGGGCGTCATGGAGTTGAGTTCCAGCTTGGTTTTCAGCAGCGGCATGGGACAACGCAGGCCGCTGGCATCCAGGGTTCTGTCAGCCATAATCAGCATTTACCATTACGTTTCATACAGTAATCAGGCAGGCATTATGCCGCTGGTGTTACTCTATTGCATCACAAGAGTTGGTAATACTCCGGAGAACTTGCCGGCTGCCGCCTTGTCAAACGGGCAACACGAATTCGAGGCATCCTCAGACATATGAAGTACCAGAACGAAGGCCAACACCGCTCCCCCTGGGCGCTGATCGTTTTTCTGGCGCTCAGCATGGCGGTCACCAGCCCGGCCACACGCGCGCAGTCGTCAGACCTGCCAAGCATCGGCGGTAGCGGCGGCCTGATCTCCGGACAGATGGAAGCTGATATTGGCCAACAGGTTATGGCCTCCATTCGCCGTTCAGCCCCGCAACTTCAGGACCCACTGGTCTACGACTACCTGAGCGCGATCATTTATCGTCTGGTGCCGTCCGCACCGCTGGATAATCGCGACCTTAAACTGGTGCTGATTGACAGCCCGGCCATCAACGCTTTCGCCGTGCCCGGCGGCGTAGTAGGCGTCAATGGGGGCCTGTTTCTGAACGCCGCCACCGAACAACAGTTTGCCTCGGTCCTGGCCCACGAACTGGCCCACCTCAGCCAGCGCCATTTTGCTCGTCGAATGCAGCAACAGGAAACCAGCGCTCCGTTAACCCTGGCCGGCATGATCGCCGGTATCGTGCTTTCTGCGGTTACCCAGTCAGACATTGGCATTGCCGCCATCGCCGGCACCCAGGCCATGGCGGTGCAGAACATGCTGGCCTACAGCCGCTCCCACGAACAGGAAGCCGACCGGGTTGGCATGGACATCCTGGCCAGTGCCGGCATGGACCCGAGAGGCATGCCCGAGATGTTCGAAATCATGATGAGACAGAACCGCCTGCAGGGAAATCGCCTGCCGGAATACCTTTCCACTCACCCGCTGACCCAGAACCGGGTTGCCGACACCCGCAACCGGGCCGAACAATACCCTGATACCCGGGTGCAGGACGGACAGGAATATCACCTGGTTCGCAGCCGCCTGCAGGTGCATTACAGCGAATCTCCCGAAACGGCGATAGAAACGTTCGAGGCTTACCTTGCCCGGGAAGACGCCCAGCGCAACGATGCCATCCGTTACGGCCTGGCGGTGGCTTATCAGGAAAGCCGACGCTACGACAAGGCCGAACCATTAATGCGGGAATTACTGAAAGCCAACCCCGGGCGCATCACGTTCCAGGTGTCACTGGCGGAGGTGCTGCTCAGCCAGAAACGATATGCCGACGCCAGAGCGCTTATGCAGGAGGCACTGGCGCGCAACCCCGGAAACTATCCAATAACATCCACGCTGGCGGCCATAGAGATTGCCGATGGTAACGGGGCCGCTGCTGCCGACTACCTGAGGGAGCTGACTCGCCGCCTTCCCAGCCAGGAGCAACTGTGGCTGAGACTGGCCGAAGCCGAAGGTATGGCTCGGAATATTGTCGGGGTGCACCGGGCGAGAGCGGAATACGATGTACTGATGGGCGATCTGAAATCAGCACAGCGGCAATTGCGCCAGGCTCAGGAGAAACTGCCGGCCGGCTCCGCCGAACGCCAGGTGGTGAGTGAGCGCCTTGGTGAGCTGACTAACCGGCTCCAGGCGCGCGAAGCCGGTTAGGACTAACCCCGGAACCTTCAGGCGTTGCCGGCAGCCTTGAGGTTCATGTTGGCGGTGAAGTCCAGCATCCGGCGCAGCGGCCGCAGCGCGTCTTCTCGCAGCGCGTCATCCACATGCACTTCCTGGTCGCCATGCTCAAGCACGTGCAGCAGATTCTCCAGACCGTTCATGGCCATCCAGGGACAATGGGCACAGCTTCGGCAGGTTGCGCCGTTGCCCGCGGTGGGCGCTTCAATCAACGTTTTGTTGGGCGCCAGCTGTTGCATCTTGTAGAAAATGCCGTTGTCGGTTGCAACGATAAACTCTTCGTTCGGAAGCGTTTGCACCGCATGAATCAGTTGCGAGGTTGAACCGACCACATCCGCCATCTGTACCACCGCATCGGGTGACTCCGGGTGCACCAGGATTGCTGCATCCGGGTACAGAGCCTTGAGGTCTTCCAGGCCACGGTACTTGAATTCCTCGTGCACAATGCAGGAGCCGTCCCACAGCAGAACGTCTGCGCCTGTGGTTTTCTGTACATAGCCGCCCAGGTGTTTGTCTGGCGCCCACAGGATTTTTTCACCTTTGGCGTCCAGATGCTCAACAATGGCCTGGGCGCAACTGGAGGTGACCACCCAATCGGCCCGGGCTTTCACCGCAGCCGAGGTGTTGGCATAAACCACGACGGTGCGATCCGGGTGCTGATCACAGAACTCGGAGAACTCGTCGGCCGGGCAACCAACATCAAGCGAGCAAGTCGCCTCCAGAGTCGGCATCAGAACCTTTTTCTCCGGATTCAGAATCTTTGCCGTCTCTCCCATAAAACGAACGCCGGCAACGACAACGGTGGATGCCGGGTGCTGGTTACCGAAGCGCGCCATTTCCAGGGAATCCGCCACACAACCACCGGTCTCTTCTGCCAGCCGCTGGATGTCCGGATCGGTGTAATAATGCGCAACCAGAACGGCATCCTTCTCCTTCAGAGCCACCTTGATCCTGGCCTCGAGATCAGCTTTCTCTGAGGCACTCAGGGGCTTGGGCTCAGCCTGATGAGCGAGATGTTCCTGAACCAGAATGCGGTCTTGCGCTTTAGTCATCACTTATTCTCTGATTGACGTTAACGGCCGGAGTATATCACTTCTGCCTTTGGTTTCATGATCCTGCAATGTGGGTATGCCATCTTGCAGGATAGCGTCCGTCCTGTGGGTATAGGTGGGTTCTTGCAGGCAAAAAAAAAGAGCCTTTCGGCTCTTTTTTCCGCAAACCCCGTAGTGACGGCTTGCCTTGTTGGTGGGTCGTGAAGGATTCGAACCTTCGACCAATTGGTTAAAAGCCAACTGCTCTACCAACTGAGCTAACGACCCCTAACTGGCTGTGCTGGCTTTTCATCCAGCGAACACGCGGCCAAAACCTCGCGCTCTGAATTTGGTGGGTCGTGAAGGATTCGAACCTTCGACCAATTGGTTAAAAGCCAACTGCTCTACCAACTGAGCTAACGACCCAAACGAGGCGCACATATTACTGATATTTTTTTGGTGATCAACCCCTTTTTTTCACGGTCGACCAACTTTTTTCACTCACCGCTCAAGATCCGTGCAAGTTGACCAGATACCGATCAACCCTGGGCGGAATCCAGATACTTCTGCGCCAACTCTGCCGCTCCGGAATCCGGGTACTGCTCAACCACCGAGCTCATCCGGCGCCGCGCTTCGTCTTTTTCGCCCAGACGATCCAGGGTCACCCCCAGCTTGTACACAGCGTCCGGTGCCTTGCGATGATCACTATAGCGCGTCGCAACAATGGTAAAAGCCTGACGGGCCTGCTCCAGCTGAGGTTTCGCCAGATAGACTTCACCAAGCCAGTAATAGGCATTAACGGTGAGGTCGCCCTCGGGGTAGGTATCCACAAACTCGTACAGGCGGGTTATCGCCGTGTCGTAGTCTTTCTTGTTGCGGATAAGGTCGATAATGTCGTTATAGGTTTTCTGCTCTTCCGGTTCCGGCGAGCGATACACCCGGGTCGGCTTCAGTCTTCCACTGTCTGCTGAAGCTCCCGCTGCAGTCGGCTGCTGTGCAGCACTGGCCCCGGACTCGACGGCCTTGGACAGCTCCAGTATCCGCTGATCCAGATCCACATAGCGGTCCCTGCCCTGCTGTTGCAGGCGACTGATCTGGTGCTGCTGTTCTTCAACCTGGCCCCGCAGGTCTCTCACTTCGCGCTGCAGTTGCTGAATCATGTAGAACAGCTCTGCCGTGGCCTGGTTGTTGCCGGCCTTACGCTGGGCCTCGGAGCTGTTGTTCTGGAATGCGGGTGTGGACGACTGTGCATGGGTGACTCCCGCCAGGCCAAGGCCCAGCGGGATCAGCACGGCCGCCATGAGGTGTTTTCTCATGGATACGTCCGTCTAGGTCGGTTTTACTGGAATACCAGCTCTACGCGACGGTTCTGTGCCCAGGCACTTTCAGTGGAACCACGCACGGCCGGCTTTTCTTCACCATAGCTTACGGTTTCAATCTGGCCACGGGAAGCGCCGTTTACGATCAGGAAGCGCTGTACGGCATTCGCGCGGCGCTCACCCAGAGCCAGGTTGTATTCCTTGGTGCCACGCTCATCCGCATGACCTTCCAGGCGTACCTGCTGACGCGGGTTGTCCGCCAGGTAGCGAGCGTGGGCAACCAGCACGTCACGGGCGTCCGGCTTGATTTCGGACGTATCGAAATCGAAGTAGAAGGTGGTGATGTCACGCAGGGCTTCCTGCTCGGCTTGCTCCTGAGCGGCCCGGCGCTCGTCATCAGTCAGCTCGGAGGCGGAAACGCCGGAGCCATCCGCACCACCGTAAACGGTAGAACCGCCATCCTGATCAATCGCGGCCACGTCAGAACCGTAAGCACCCTCTTCCATGTTCTCACCGGTGGAGCTACAACCAGCAACCAGGCCGGCGGACAGGAGCATGGCAAACGCTTTTGTAGAGAAAGACATCTTCATCACGTTATTTCCTCTTTTCAGGTCTTCGTTGAATTAATTCAGTTCAGTGCATTTTCAGCGGGTAACCGGCCCCCAGGCCGGCTCCCGCACTTCGCCCTCGGAGGCCGGCAGGCTATACGCCGCACCTCCGTCTGCGGATACCACGGTCAGTACGCCTTCCCCATTCTGACGGGTTGCGTAGATCAGCAACCTGCCATTGGGAGCCACACTGGGTGATTCGTCGGAACCGGTTCGGGTGATAACCGTCTCTTCACCGGTCTCCAGATTGGTTCTGGCGATATGGAAGGCACTGTCGCGCTGATGAACGTAATAGACATAGTCACCCGTGGGGCTCGGTCGCGGCCTTGCGTTGTAGCGACTGCCAAAGGTAATTCGACGCGGTTCAGCACCCGGACGTTCCATATGATAGATCTGCGGCCCGCCGGAGCGATCAGAGGTAAAGTAGATACCCCGGTCGGCATGGTCCCATGCGGCTTCGGTATCAATCGCCCAATGGTCGGTCAACCGCGTCAGATTGCGGCTGGCAAGGTCCATTCGGTAAATCTCGGCGTTACCGTCACGGGAAAGCGTCATCAACAGCGAACGGCCATCGGCCGACCAGGCCGGTGCCGAGTTCAGCCCCGGGAAGTCTGCGACCTTCTGGCGCTCACCGGTAGCCAGTTCGTGGACAAAAATAACCGGCTTGCCCGTCTCAAAGGAAACATAGGCCAGTTTCTTTCCATCCGGCGACCAGGCCGGTGACAGAATCGGCTCCCGGCTTTCCAACCGGACTTTGGAGCGCTTACCATCCACATCGCTGACCTGAAGCCGGTAACGGGTCTGCTCGCCCTCACCAGACACGGTGATGTAAGCCAGCTTGGTGGAGAATACACCGGGAGCTCCGGTAATAGCCTCATACACCCGGTCACTGATGTGGTGGCCCAGCGACCGCAGGTTAGAGGCAGGAACTGCCGCCGTTTCACCAAGAATCCGCTTCTCCTGGTTAACATCAAACAACTCGTAGCGGGCCTGAATCCGATCACCATTGCGGGTCAGTTGCCCCACCAGCACATAGCGCTGCCCCAGCATGCGCCAGTCCCGGAAATACACCTCGGAGCGCTCAGAGGGAAGGCTCAGCATTTTTGATGGTTCTAGCGGACGAAACTCACCACTCATGGTCAGATCTGCCTGCACGATACTGCCCACCTTGTCCCCGGCGGGCATACTGCCACTCTCTGCGAACGGTACAACGGCAATCGGAATGGCCGACCCCGCACCTTCAGTAATACGGATCAACAGTTCCGCCCGGGCGCCCAGGGATGCCGTCAAAAACAGCACCAGGCAGGCAATAACCGGTGTCTTCAGAAAGCTACCAGAGCAACGGGATCTGCTTTTCATAAACATTATCAACCTCACCGCAGTCTTTGCGGGTTGAATTCAATCGTGAACTGGCGGAAATAACGCTCAAACGTGTCACGATTATCCGGAATGGGATAGCGGTTCAATGATCGGACCGCACTCAGGGCCGAGTTATCAAACGCAGTGTTGCCACTGCTACTGACCAACTTCACACTGGCCAGTTCACCGGTGGGCAACAGGGTGATCTGCAACCTCGCCGTCATGTTTTCAGTCGCTGAGGACGGCGGATACCACGCCTGGCTTAACCGCTCGCGAATCAACGCCTGGTATTTCTCACTCTCGCTCAGCATCTGTGCTTCTCTGGCACGTGCTGCCGCGGCTTCCTGCTGGCGGCGGGCTTCCGCTTCACGCTCTTGCCTGGCCTGATCCGCCAGCGCTTCCAGCTGCTGTTCACGCAGGCGCCTCTCAGCCTCAAGACGTTTCCGCTCCGCCTCTTTGCGAGCTTCCTCTTCGCGGCGCTGGCGTTCAGCCTCTTCTTTCTTTCGCTGCTCTTCCTGGCGGTGTTTTTCTTCCTCGGCCCGGCGTTTAGCTTCTTCTTGCCGCTTGCGCTCTTCCTCAGCTTTCTGCCGTTCCCGCTCTTTGGCTTCGGCTTCCGCTTTCTGGCGCGCCGCTTCACGTTCTCTGGCCTGCTTCTCTGCCAACTCCCGCGCCTGAGCCTCTTGCCGACGGCGCTCTTCCTCGCGCTTACGGGCTTCTTCCTGAGCCTTCCGTTCCGCCTCCTGTCGAGCCTTCTCTTCGGCCTGACGTTGGCGCTCGGCTTCTTCCCGCTCACGCGCCTGCGCCTGCTTGCGCTCCTGCTCCTTGTCTGCCTGGTCCCGCTCCTCCACCACCGGTGTCGGCCTTGGTTCAGGACTGATCAGCCGGGCCGAAATACTTCTGGGCTCCGGTTCAGGCGGCGTATTCCACGACCACCCGGCCAGAGCAATACCGAACACCAGCAGGTGCAGCCCTACCGAGACCGCCACCGGCGATTTCAGAGGTGCTTTTCCGGTACTGACGATGTCCCGCTTGTGGCCCTTCAAAATGTCACCATCTTCCAATTACTGATTATCATTGGGCGCGTCGGTAATCAGGCCAATCCCGGTGGCCCCGGCAGCCTGAAGCTCAGCCATCAGGCGCACCACCACACCGTAGTCCACGTACTCATCGCCCCGGACGAGCACTTCACCGTTGCTCCGTTGGGACAGAATCTTTGCCACCTGGTTGCGCACCTCGTCCAGCGCCATCGGCTCGCTGGCGTCGTCACCCACTTCCAGGTAGTAGGCCCCATTGCTATCCACAGATACGGTGATGGATTCCACGTCTTTGTCCTGCTGAATCGGATCGGAGGTTGTCTCCGGCAGATCCACCTTCACGCCCTGGGTGAGCATCGGTGCCGTCACCATGAAGATCACCAGAAGCACCAGCATCACATCGATGTAGGGGACTACGTTGATCTCAGACATCGGCTTGCGCCGTTGCTGAGGCATCATTCCCATACCTTTCATCTCGCTATACTCCTGTTACCGCCAGATGGCAACTTATGCTGCGGCCTGATCGCTGTTGTGGACCCGGCGATGCAGAATGCTGGAAAACTCTTCCGCAAAGGTTTCATAGTTCTTCAGCAAGGCGTCTGACATGGCCGAGAACCGGTTATAGGCAATGACCGCAGGGATGGCCGCGAACAGGCCCATCGCCGTGGCAATCAACGCCTCAGAGATACCCGGCGCCACCGTGGCCAGCGTGGCTTGCTGCACCTGGGCCAGCCCGCGGAAGGAGTTCATGATGCCCCACACGGTACCGAACAGGCCAACGTAGGGACTGGTGGAACCGACCGTCGCCAGGAACGGCAGATGGGTTTCCAGGCGCTCCTGCTCCCGGGAAAAAGCCACGCGCATGGCTCTTTGGGTACCTTCCATCACGGCGTCGGCATCTCGGCTCTGCTGACGAAGGCGGGAGAACTCTTTGAACCCTGCCCGGAAAACAGACTCCATACCAGAAAACGGCGTTGGCTCCGCACTCACTTCTTTGTAGAGCTGGCCCAGATCCATTCCGGACCAGAACCGGTCCTCAAATTCCAGTTGAGCCTGACGGGCTTTCCGGAAGACCTGCAGGCGCTGGAAAATCAGTGCCCAGGAGACGACCGATGCCAGCATCAGCAAGAGCATGACCAACTGCACCAAAATCCCTGCATTCGCAATCAGATGCCAGACTGACAGTTCCGTTTCCACTGTTCACTCCCAAGTAGTTTTGTAAATCTTTCAACAAATTATACGAAATTCTTAAGAATTTCCTGCATATTTTCCGGAAGACGCCGGGGTTTACCGGTATCCAGTGCAACACAGGCCACACGGACGTCTGCATCACACAGCAACTGCCGATCATCCGCCCGATACACGCATTGCCGAAAGCCCATCCAGACCCGAGATGCCGCTTTCAGCTCAGCCGTAACCAGCAACTGATCATCCAGCTTCGCGGGCATCCGGAAGTGCAGATTCATCTTTTGCACCACGTAGCTGATGTTGTGCTCCAGCCCCGCACGAAGCCCGACACCCTGGCTACGGACCCACTCCGTTCTGGCACGCTCCATGTAGTGCAGGTATTTGGCATGAAAAACAATGCCACCGGCATCTGTATCTTCTATGTAGACCCGAACCGGCAATTCAAAGCTGGCAGAGGGATCACTCAAACAGGTCGTCCTCCCGGCCGGATCTGGGCGGCACCACTCCGAAATGCTGGTAGGCATTCGACGTTACCATACGCCCTCTCGGTGTACGCACCATGTACCCCTGCTGAATCAGGAACGGCTCCAGTACGTCCTCAATGGTACCCCGCTCCTCACTGATTGCGGCCGCCAGACTCTCCACACCCACCGGGCCACCATCAAATTTCTCGATCATGGCCAGCAACAGGCGACGGTCCATGTGGTCGAAGCCCTGGCTGTCCACCTTCAGCATGTTCAGTGCCTGGTCGGCAATATCCGCCGTGATATGGCCATTGGAGCGCACTTCGGCAAAATCCCTGACCCGGCGCAGCAGCCGGTTGGCAATCCTCGGGGTTCCCCGGGACCGGCGGGCAATCTCGAACGCCCCAGCCTCGTCGATTTCCACCGACGACAGCCGGGCCGAACGGGTAATAATATGGGTGAGGTCCTGGTGATTGTAGAACTCCAGGCGCTGGACAATGCCGAACCGGTCTCTCAGTGGCGACGTCAGCAGACCAGCACGAGTGGTTGCCCCAACCAGCGTAAACGGCGGCAGATCCAGCTTGATAGACCGTGCAGCCGGCCCTTCACCAATCATGATATCCAGCTGATAGTCTTCCATGGCCGGATAGAGCACTTCCTCCACCGCCGCACTCAGGCGATGGATCTCGTCGATAAACAGGACGTCACCTTCCTCGAGGTTGGTGAGCATGGCAGCCAGGTCTCCGGCCTTTTCCAGTACCGGGCCGGACGTCGTCTTGATCGAGACACCCATCTCATTGGCAATGATGTTGGCCAGAGTGGTTTTACCAAGCCCGGGAGGGCCGAAAATCAGCACATGATCCAGCGCTTCCTGGCGCCCCCGGGCAGCGGAGATAAAAATCTCCATCTGTTCGCGTACCGTAGGCTGGCCCACATACTCGGAAAGCAACGTCGGACGGATGGCCCGATCATGCACTTCCTCATATTCTCCGGCCTTGGCCGATATCAATCGGTCCGATTCAATCATGGCATTATCCGCTTGCTGGGAATAAACAACATGCCCGCTGGCTCACCCTGTAAGTCAGGTTGCACCAATTGTACAAAGGGGCGCTTGTGAGTCACGTTACGCTCTATACACATTGGTGTCATGGTTCTGTGGCCATAGCCGACACAAAAACGCCGGGTTGTTACCCGGCGGGAATCATATTCTTCAGGGCCAGACGTATCAGCGTTTCGCTGTTCATATCCGGGCCGGCCACCTTGCTGATCGCCTTGGCCGCCTCCTGGGGCTTGTAGCCAAGCGCAATCAATGCGGCCTCCGCCTCCTCACGTGGGTCAGGTCCAGCCTGACTCGCCATAGCCGCCCCGGCTCCAGTCGGCACATCGGGCTGGGACGGGACGAACTGCCCTTCCAGCTGCCCTATCCTGTCGGCCATTTCAATCAACAGCCTCTCGGCCGTTTTTTTGCCGACACCGGGCAGTTTCACCAGCGAATTCGCGTCCCGAGCCTCGACACAGCGGATGAATTGCTGAGCATCCAGGCCCGACAGAATGCCCACGGCAAGTTTGGGGCCAACACCGTTAACCTTGATCAGCAGCCGGAACAGATTTCGATCCAGACGGGAGGCAAAACCATAAAGGCTCTGGGCGTCTTCACGAACGGCGAAATGGGTATGAAGGGTCACTTCCTGCCCGGTCTCGGGCAGATGAAAAAACGTGGTGTAGGGAATGTCAATTTCGTAACCCAGGCCGGAACATTCCACCAGCGCCTGCCCGGGAGACTTTTCAATCAGCATTCCTCGGATTCGACCAATCAAACGGGCTCTCCTGTCGCGGCAAACCGCCGCTTATGGTTGGCGTACGCGGCCGCTTCTGACCTTACCTCCGGTCCTGGCCATACGTAATACACTCTGGTTCATATGGGCATGGCAGAGGGCAATGGCCAGGGCATCGGCGGCATCCGCCTGTGGTTTTCGGGACAGCCCCAGAAGCGCCTGCACCATGTGCTGCACCTGGGATTTATCCGCTCCACCAGTACCCACCACCGCCTGCTTCACCTGCCGGGCAGAATACTCATGAACTGCCAGGCCGCTGTTGGCGGCACTGACGATTGCAGCTCCCCTTGCCTGACCGAGCTTCAGGGCCGAGTCAGGGTTGCGCGCCATGAACACCTGCTCAATAGCGAACTCCTCCGGGCGATATTCGCCAATCAGCACGGCGAGACTGTGGAAAATAGTCTGCAGCCTCTCCGCCATTGGCTTTTCACCTACTCGGATGCAGCCACTGTCGAGGTACTCAAGAAGCCGGCCTTCAGAACGAATAAGACCGTAACCGGTGATGCGGGAGCCGGGGTCTACCCCCAGGATGATTGCCATCCGCCTGCCCTCGGAAGTGAGAGAGTCTGGCCGTGCCGGAGATGGCGCGCCACCTCCGGCATCGTGCCTTTACTCTTTATTTTCTGCCTTGTTGCCTTCAACGGCTTTAGCAGAACGGCGCAGACGAATATGCAGCTCCTTAAGCTGCTTCTCGTCTACCTCGCCTGGCGCCTGAGTCATCAGACAGGTGGCGCTCTGGGTTTTCGGGAAAGCGATGACGTCGCGGATTGACGAAGAACCGGTCATCAGCATCACCAGACGATCCAGACCAAAGGCCAGACCACCGTGAGGCGGGCAACCAAATTTCAGGGCATCCAGCAGGAAGCCAAACTTGGCACGAGCCTCTTCCTCTCCGATACCCAGGATACGGAACACCGCTTCCTGCATTTTCTCGTCGTGGATACGGATAGAACCACCGCCCAGCTCGGTACCATTGAGCACCATGTCATAGGCACGGGACAAGGCGTTCGCCGGGTCTGCTGCCAGATCTTCCGGACTGCAGGACGGCGCCGTGAACGGGTGGTGAATGGCGGTCAGATTGCCATCCGGCAGCTCCTCGAACATCGGGAAGTCTACAACCCACATTGGTGCCCACTCGCAGGTAAGCATATTGAGGTCGTGTCCTACCTTGATACGCAGGGCGCCCAGGGCTTCATTCACGACGGTAGCCTTATCAGCGCCGAAGAAGACGATATCGCCATCTTCCGCACCTACGCGCTCCATGATGGCCAGCGCAACGTCGTCACCCAGGAATTTCACGATTGGCGACTGCAGGCCTTCGGCACCCTTGGCCAGTTCGTTTACCTTGATGTAGGCCAGGCCCTTGGCACCGTAGATACCAACAAACCTGGTGTAGTCATCAATCTGTTTACGGGTCAGCTCGGCACCCTTGGGCACGCGAAGGGCGGCGACACGGCCTTTCGGATCTTTGGCGGGACCAGCGAACACCTTGAAGTCCACGCTTTCCACCAGATCACCCACATCCTGAAGTTCCAGAGGGATACGAAGGTCCGGCTTGTCGCTGCCGTAACGCTGCATGGCTTCAGAATACGGCATGCGCGGAAACTCCGGCAGCTCAACATCCAGCACATCCTTGAACAGGGAACGAATCATTTCCTCGTTCAGGCCCATCAGGGTTTCTTCATCAATGAAAGAAGCCTCGATGTCCACCTGGGTAAACTCGGGCTGACGATCGGCACGCAGATCTTCATCGCGGAAACACTTGGCAATCTGGTAGTAGCGATCTACACCAGACACCATCAGCAACTGTTTGAACAGCTGCGGCGACTGTGGCAGAGCGAAGAAGGAACCTTCGTGGGTACGGCTCGGTACCAGGTAGTCACGGGCACCTTCCGGGGTGGCACGGGTCAGGATCGGGGTTTCCACATCCATGAATCCGCGGCTGTCCAGGAAGTTCCGGATGTAACTGGTCACACGGGAACGGAACCGCAGACGGTTGATCATCTCCGGGCGACGCAGATCTACGAAACGGTACCGCAGGCGAACATCCTCGCCCACGTCGACGTGCTCATCCAGCGGGAACGGCGGGGTGGCGGCTGCGTTCAGAATGACCAGCTCTTTGCCCAACAGCTCGACCTGGCCAGTGGGCATGTTGTTGTTCTCGGTACCCGCGGGGCGACGACGAACGCGGCCGGTCACCTTGATAACAAATTCGCTGCGGACTTTCTCCGCCAGAGCAAAACTTTCAGGGGTGTCCGGATCGACCACAACCTGAGACATGCCATCCCGATCTCGCAGATCCAGAAAGATGACCCCACCGTGGTCACGGCGGCGGTGTACCCATCCGCAGAGTGTGACTTCCTGATCGATGTGAGATTCGTTAATCCCACCGCAATAATGGCTGCGCATATCGGTTCCCGTTACGTTTAATGTGTACGTTTGACTTTGAATTCTGGGCGATCGGCGCCCGCATCAGGTGGGGGAAAGGCCTTCCGAAAAACGCTCGAGACATCCCTGTGCGCTTCTGCTCCGCCATCCATGGCTCCGCAAATTTTCGGAAGGCCTTTCCCCCACCTGACGCTATTGTGTTCCCGACCTCAAAGATGTTGGGCCGGCACAAATGAAAGCCGCTCATTATAAACATATTGGGATTGAAAATCAGGCGTCAGGCACCGCAAATCGGGCGTAAAGGTGACTATCAAAAAACCGGCGGCTAGAATGCATGGTTTGACCGGCGGATGGAGTTGTAAGTTGGCCACCAGAGCGGAACAGAAACAGAAAACCCGGCGGGCGCTGATGGACGCGGCCCTGGCACAGCTGAGCGCGGATCGGGGCTTTGGTAGTCTCAGTTTGCGGGAGGTTGCCCGGGAGGCCGGGATTGCGCCGACGTCGTTTTACCGGCACTTTGCCGAGCTGGATGAGCTGGGGCTGGCATTGGTGGACGAAGGCGGTGTGGCGCTGCGGCAGCTGATGCGGCAGGCCCGCAAGCGGATTGTGCGGGACGGCAGTGCTATTTCTACGTCGGTGGATACGTTTATGGAGTATCTGGGCAATAATGCCAATCTATTCCGTCTGATGCTGCGGGAGCGTACCGGGGTGTCGAAGCCGTTCCGGACGGCGGTGAAGGCGGAGATTGATCACTTCGTGACGGAGCTGGCCGATGATTTGCGCCGGTTTGCCGAGGAGCAGAACAAGCCGCTGGCGGATGCCCGCCTGGTGGCGGAGTCCATGGTTACCCTGGTGTTCAATCAGGGCGCGGAAGCGCTGGATGCCACGCCGAAGGAGAGGGAGGAGCTGAAAGCCAAGCTGAAGACGGAGCTTCGGATGATTCTGGTAGGTTCCCAGACCCTGGCGCAGTGGCAGCAGGGCCGGGAGTAATACCAAAGAGTACTCAGGCCAGTTGCTGGAACAGCGGCTTGAGTTTTGCCTTGATCTGTTCCAGTTCGCCGTCCTCGTAGGGAACCGGCGGCTGCTTACCCCATACCGGGCCCGGCCAGGCCGGGTCGCCTTCAAAGCGCACGATGAGGTGCAGGTGAAGCTGCGGCACCATGTTGCCCAGCGCCGCCACGTTCATCTTGTCGCCACCGAAGATCTCCATCATGCCCTGGCTCAGGGTCGACGATTCTTCCAGCAAACGCTGCTGCTGCTCTTTGCCGAGCTGGTAGATCTCCCGAATATCCGGCACCGCCGGCACCAGGATAATCCAGGGCCAGGTGCGGTCGTTCATCAGCAGGATTTCGCACAGGCGGCTGCGCCCCAGGTTATGGGTGTCTGCCGCAAGACGTTCGTGTAGCTGGAACATCACCTGCCCTCCGCCGACTCAGAGCGCCGAATGGAACTGGTTACGGCCGCGGCCGATGGCGTAGTAGATCAAACCATAGCGCTCGAGCATTTCCGGCTCGTACAGGTTGCGACCATCAAAGACCACCGGATGCTTGAGGGTGTTGGTCACCACGTCGAAATCCGGGGAACGGAATTCTTTCCACTCGGTGCAGATGGCCAGGGCATCGGCGCCTTTCAGGGCCTGCTCTTTGGTACCGCACAGGGTCAGGCCTTCCTGGTCACCGTAGATACGCTGGGTTTCTTCCATGGCTTCCGGGTCAAAGGCCTGAACGGTAGCACCAGCCTTCCAGAGGTCTTCCATCAGGGTGCGGGCCGAGGCCTCACGCATGTCGTCGGTGTTCGGTTTGAAAGCCAGGCCCCACAAGGCGATGACCTTGCCCTTCAGGTCGCCCTGGAAGTAATGGCTGATCTTGTCGAACAGCACGTGCTTCTGGGCGTAGTTCACCGCCTCGACCGCATTCAGCAGTTTCGAGTCGTAATCACAGTCTCGGGCGGTGCGGGCCAGGGCCTGGACGTCTTTCGGGAAGCAGGAGCCGCCGTAGCCGCAGCCGGGATAGATAAAGTGGTAGCCGATACGGGGGTCGGAACCGATACCGCGGCGCACTTCCTCGATATCCGCGCCCAGGCGCTCGGCCAGGTTGGCCACTTCGTTCATGAAGCTGATCTTGGTGGCAAGCATGGCGTTAGCGGCGTACTTGGTCAGCTCCGCAGAACGAATGTCCATGAAGATCATGCGATCGTGGTTGCGGTTGAACGGGTAGTACACTTCCCGCAACAGATCTGCCGCCTTTTCGCTCTCGGTGCCAACCACAATCCGGTCCGGCTTCATGAAATCGTTGATGGCAGCGCCTTCTTTCAGGAATTCCGGATTGGACACCACATCAAAATCCAGTTCCAGCCCCCGCTTGTCCAGCTGGGCACGAACCGCCGCCTTTACTTTGTCGCCAGTCCCGACCGGTACGGTGGACTTGTCCACCACCACCTTGTAATCCTCCATGTGCTGCCCAATGGATTTCGCCACTGCCAGAACATACTGAAGGTCCGCAGAACCATCTTCATCCGGTGGCGTGCCAACGGCGATAAACTGAAGGGTACCGTGCTTGACCGCTTCCTCGGTGTCCGTGGTAAATGCCAGGCGACCTGCCTCAACGGTGTGCTTGACGATGTTGTCCAGGCCTGGCTCGTAAATAGGAATCTGGCCGTTCTTCAGTTTTTCGATCTTGCCCTGGTCCACATCCATGCACAGCACGTGGTGCCCGACATCCGCCAGACAGGCGCCGGTCACAAGGCCGACATAACCGGTTCCGAAAATCGTAATCTTCATGCAACTCTTCCTGAAAATTTAGAATGAAAACTGTCAGTGGCCTGCTTTCTTTTGCTGCCAGATCTTTTCCCAGGCCAGCGCGGTCCGCACAATGGTATTCAGATCGTCGTAATCCGGCTGCCAGCCCAGCACGCTCTTGATCCGTGTATTATCGGCCATCAGCGCGGCCGGGTCGCCGGCTCGGCGTTCGGTTTCCTGTACCGGGAAATCAACGCCGGACTCGGCTTTCACCACATCGATCACTTCACGCACGGTGAAACCACGGCCATAACCGCAATTGAGTACCTGGGACTCGCCACCTTTGGCCATATAATCCAGCGCCATAACATGGGCCTTGGCCAGATCTTCCACGTGGATGTAGTCACGGATACAGGTACCGTCACGAGTCTCGTAGTCGGTGCCAAACACACTCATGCCGTCTCGCTGCCCGGTCACGCACTCGCAGGCTACCTTGATCAGGTGCGTTGCCTCCGGCGTTGCCTGCCCCAACAAGCCGTCCGAATTGGCGCCGGCCACATTGAAATAGCGCAGGATGACGTAATTCAGACTGCTGGCGGCGGCGAGGTCCATTATCATGCGCTCGCTCATCATTTTCGAGGCGCCGTAGGGGTTGATGGGAGCCAGCGGCAGGTCTTCCGTCAGTACGGTTTGCTCGGGCATTCCGTAAACCGCCGCGGTGGAGGAGAACACCATGTAGGGAACCTGATGGCGTTCAACCGCCTTCAGAAGATTCAGGGTGTTACGGGTGTTATTGCTGTAATACTTGAGCGGATTGGCAACCGATTCCGGCACCACAATATTGGCGGCAAAATGCAGCACCGCCTCAAATCTGTGCTCGGAGAACACCGCTTCAAGCGCCTGCTCATCGGCGAGATCACCCACCACCAACTCGCCGGCGGTCACGGCCCAGCGATAGCCGGTGGACAGATTGTCGAACACGACAATGTCGTGGCCCGCGGCCGCCAACTGACGCACAACATGACTGCCAATGTACCCGGCACCACCCGTTACCAGTACTTTCATGGAGTTTTGCTCCCCTTCCCTGAGTGTTGTTTGCGACGTTGCCGGATTTCACGGCGACGCCGGCTGAAAAATTCAGATATCACCTGGCCGCATTGCTCTGCCAACACCCCAGCGGAAACCTCTACCCGCCAGTTCAGGTGCGGCTCTTCCAGGGTTCGTCTGGCGGATTCCACCGCTCCGGCCTTGGGCTCAAGGGCACCAAATACCAACCGGCTAACACGGCTGTGAACGATCGCACCGACACACATGGTGCAGGGCTCCAGGGTGACGTACAAGGTGGCACCGGCCAATCGATAATTGCCCACCCGGGCCGCCGCATCCCGTAACGCCCGGATTTCCGCATGGGCCGTGGGGTCACAGCCGGAAATCGGTGCATTGAAGCCCGCACCCACTTCCTTGCCGTCAAGCACAACCACGGCTCCTACCGGCACCTCACCGGCAGCATCCGCCTGGCTGGCCAGGGCCAGTGCCCGGGTCATCCAGAACTCATCCTCAGCAGCTGTCGTCACCGTCAAACAGCTCCCGGCCGCTTATTCCCACTCTATTATCAATAAGCCATTTTTGTCTTTTATTTTCAACGGCTTATTATACTGATAATCGGTAACACCATGATAAATACCATGCTCAGAAATTCCTTAAAAATAATTTCATTTTTTACTGGCAGCTCCTCTCAACAGGGTCAGAACCAGCCAAACCGGGTAAAAAGCCACCAACCCTGTGGAGACGCCCATCCCCGCTACTGTCAGAAAAAAGGTATAACGCTGACGCTAACCATTTTACCGTATCTCTCCCGACCCAACCTAAAGAGATTTCAGTCCCCCTCGAAGCCTGCCGAAATGCTCAGGGCAAGTGTCGGGAGTTCATTGCGCCCCAATGATACTATCGTGCCCTCGAAAAAACAGCGGGAACAGCCTTAAATGCGCGAACAATTGGAGCGATATCAAGTCTGGCTTTATCTCCTAGCCATCCTGGCCGGCATGACCATCGGCTGGATGTCATCAGAGCAGACCCGTCATTGGGAAGCGCTGCTTTGGCCCGCACTGGGCGTTCTCCTGTACACCACTTTCACTCAGGTACCACTGATACATCTCAGGTCGGCATTTCGTGATCGCCGCTTTCTGGCCGCTTTGCTGACGGGCAATTTTATTCTGATACCAGTGGTCGTTGGTCTTCTATTGTGGCTGTTACCGGATGATCCCGCTATTCGTCTCAGCGTGCTGCTGGTACTGCTGGTACCCTGTACGGACTGGTTTATCAGTTTTACCCATCTCGGTGGCGGGGACGGTGCCCGGGCCATCGCGGCCGCGCCGATCCTCCTGATTGTCCAGCTCATTTTGCTGCCCGTTTACATCTGGCTCTTCATGGGCAATATCGCCATTGAACTGGCGGTTGGCAGCCACTTGTTGCCAGCCTTCTTCGGACTGATTGTCACTCCGCTGATCCTGGCCTGGTTAACCGAACGGCTGACGGAAAAGCACCAGCGAGCGCAAACACTGGTGGACTGGCTTGGGTGTCTGCCCGTGCCATTGCTGGCGCTGGTGGTGTTTCTGATTGCCGGCTCCCAGGTCAGCCTGGTGATCGACAATGGCGCCCTGCTGTGGTCCGCGCTCCTAGTCTTTGTACTTTACCTGGTTGCCGCCGCCATTATCGGCAAGGGGCTCAGCGAACTATTCGGGTTCACACCCACTACCAGCTGCACCCTCACCTTCAGCTTTGGCACCCGAAACTCCTTCGTTATGCTGCCACTGGCCCTGTCACTGCCGGAACCCTGGCGGGCCGCTGTCGTTGTCATTGTTTTCCAATCCCTGGTCGAGTTGTTCGGTATGGTCGCGTATCTGCGCTGGCTGCCGCACCTGATCAGGCATTCCGACTGAGCCGGGAACGCAGCCTTACCCGGCACAACAGGACAATTGAGTCACGTCCTTGGTAAAAGTCTGGGCGCAGTGCTTGAGCCCTTCCACTGTGGTCCGGTAGGGAAACAGCTCTTCAGCCAATTTCTGCACGGTCATATTGGCCCGCATCGCCATGACCGCCGGCATGGCGCGAAGATCGAGCATAGCGTCGCCGCCGGCCATATTGATCCCGGCCCGGCTGCCCCCGGCGGCAGCCACATAGACGAACTGCGGTTGGTCGGTGCAATCGCCCGCCACTCAGGGCAGCGCACTACGGACACACGTAACGCCATGGGAGTCCAGTCCTTTCTATGTGGTTGCCTTTCTGCTAGGCTCACGATCAAATTCCGGGACCACTTGCATGATTAAACGCTGTTTCATAGTCGCAATGACGCTGTTGATTGCTTTGCAGTCAGTGGCATCTATTGCCTATGAAGCACAACCGCACAACCCCGCAATGCCACATTATGATGAGCATTCACACGAATCAGCGGATTTTTCCAGCGAAAATCAGGCAACCAAGTCGTCTCCCGACAGCCCCAGTCATTCAGCGGACCATGGCCATCACAGCCACAGCTGCTTTCACATGGTGTTGCTGGGAACCCTCACAGACATTTCCGGCTTGGCTGCGGGAATAGTACAGTCCGACTACCAAGCCAACTTCACCACCGGGGTTCAATCCTCCCTTTTCCGCCCTCCCGTTTCCTGACCCTGCGAATACCTTCCCCACCCGGGGAACAACTGTCATTTAGACTTTCGTAGGAGCAGCCTCATGCTTTTCAGAATGCCCATGAAAACTGGGCGGCGCGCAATGCCGTCCCACTCTATTATCCATGCCTTTTCCCTTCTAGCGCTGGCATTCGGTGCTGCCCTGGCACACGCCGGGGAGAAACCGCTCACTCTGTCCGAGGCCCTCTCGCGGACCATGGCGCAAAACCCCGGCCTCCAGGTCTTCGATTTTCGCCTTCAGGGCCTTGATGGCCGCCGCATTACGGCAGATCAAAATCCTGCCCTGGAGGCCGGCCTGGAAGTGGAAAACTTCCTCGGCAGCGACAATCTGCGAGGAGTTGACGGGGCAGAGTACACCCTATCCCTGTCATCGGTTCTCGAACTTGGCGGCAAGCGTCAGGCCCGCGTCAGCGTGGTTGACTCACGATACGGGCGCGTCGAGGCCGAGCGCCGGGCCGAGACCCTGGATGTGCTCGGACAGGTGACCCAGCGCTTTGTCGCCACCCTGGCCCTGCAGGAAAAACTCCAACTCGCCGCTGAAGCCGTGGCGCTGGCCGAGGCCACCCACGAGATCGTCACCCGTCGCGCCGACCGCGGCGCGGCGCCCCAGGCCGAAGTCCTGCGCGCCAGGGCCGCGCTCACCCAGAGTCGTATTGAGCAGTCCCATCTGCGAGCCGCCTACGAGAGCCGGAAAATGGCTCTGGCTTCCCTGTGGGGTGATACCAGCCCGGACTTTCAAATGCTGGAAGGCGACCTGTTCCAGTTCGGTTCCTCCGACAACTTCGTTGCTCTGTACCAGCGGGTCAGCGACAGCCCGGCCATTCAAATCTACGCCAGCGAACAGCGTATCCGCGAAGCGGAAATTCAGCTGGCGCGCAGCCAGTCCGAGAGCGACATCCGTTGGCAGGTCGGCATCCGGCGCTTCGAAGAGACGGATGATACGGCCTTGACCGCTGGGCTCTCGGTACCGCTCTTTTCCGGACGGCGCAATCGCGGCGAGGTGCAGGCCGCCCTGGCGGCGCGGGATGAGGTCCGATTCCGCCGGGAGGATACCCTGCTGCGCCTCCATTCGCGCCTGTTCGACGCCTACCACTTGCGGCAACAAAGCATCGAGACTGTTGAGCAGATTCGCAGCCAAATGCTTCCCGACCTGACCGAGGCACTCACTCAGACCCGCGAAGCCTATGAAAACGGCCGCTACAGCTATGTGGAGTGGACCGCCGCACAGCGGGAGCTGCTCTCAGCACGGGAGGCACTGGTCGACGCCGCCACCACGGCGCTGCTCAACCAGGCGTTGATCGAACAACTTACGGCGCAGCCACTCGCGACTGTTCCGGGCGCCCCGACGCGCTAACCCACAAATTCAGGATTCACACCATGCAACTGATAAAACAACTCTGTCTGATTCTGGTGGCCACCTGCCTTGCCATCAGCCCCTTACAAGCTGCCGAGGAACAACACGACGAATCGCAGGCAGAGGCCAGGGGGCCTCACGGCGGCATACTGCTGCAACAGAACGACGCCACCGTCGAACTGCAGATCTTCGAGCAGGGGGTCCCACCGGAATACCGGGCCTGGGTCACCAGGGATGGCCGCGCCGTTACTGATGATATTGACCTCAATGTCCAGCTCACCCGCCTGGGTGGGCAAGTGGACACCTTCGACTTCGCCTACCAGGGGGACTACTGGCTGGGGGATGGCGTGGTGACCGAACCCCACTCCTTCGACGTAGAAGTGAGCCTCGCCATGGACGGCAAGAACTACCGCTGGCACTGGGAATCCCACGAAGGTCGCACCCGGATCGCCCCGGCTATCGCCCGAAAAGCGGGTATCACAACGGCCGCAGCCGGGCCGAGTGCCATCGAGCGCAGCCTCACCACCTACGGCAGCCTGACCACGGCACCGCAGCAGATTGCCCGGATCCGCGCCCGTTTCCCGGGCGTGGTCAGCCAGGTGAAGGTCAATCTGGGCGATCGGGTCGAGCGTGGTGACGTGCTCGCTCAAGTCGAGTCCAACGAAAGCCTGCAAACCTACGCACTGCGAGCGCCCATCGACGGGATCGTCATTGAGCGTCGGATCAGCAACGGAGAAATGACCGGGGAGCAACCCCTATTCGCCATTGCCGATTTGACCACTCTGTGGGCGGAATTCAAGGTCTTCCCCGGCCAACGGGCCGAGGTTGCCATTGGCCAGAAAGTCCGACTGAAGGCTGACGGCATTGACCGGGAAGGCACCATCCGCCACCTGCTGCCGGCACCCGGCAACGCGCCCTACACCCTGGCCCGGGTCGAAGTCGACAATGCCGAGGGACTGCTGACCCCCGGTTTGCTGGTGGCCGGGGATATCGTGGTGGAAACGGTGGAGGCCCCCTTGGTGGTTGACAACCGCGCCCTGCAATCCTTCCGGGACTGGACCGTGGTGTTTATTCAGGTGGATGACACCTACGAGATCCGCCCACTGGAGCTGGGCCGCAGCGACGGCAACCTGACTGAGGTGCTGGGCGGCCTGCAAGCAGGCGATCGCTATGTGGTGGAAAACAGTTATTTGATCAAGGCCGATATCGAAAAATCCGGCGCATCCCACGACCACTAACCCAGGAGGCTTTGATGATAAACGCCATCTTACGCTTCTCGGTAGAGCGGCGGTTTTTAACGTTATCCCTTATTCTGGTGCTGGTCGGCGTGGGCGTGTGGAGTTTTCAGCGCCTGCCCATCGACGCGGTGCCGGATATCACCAATGTCCAGGTACAGATCAACACCGAGGCACCGGGCTATTCGCCCCTGGAGGCAGAGCAACGCATCACCTTCCCGGTGGAAACGGCCTTGTACGGCCTGCCCAACCTGTCCTATACCCGGTCCCTGTCCCGCTACGGCCTGTCCCAGGTCACGGTGGTGTTCGAGGAAGGCACGGACATCTATTTCGCCCGCAACCTGATCAATGAGCGCTTGGGCGCCATCAAGAGCGCGCTGCCACCCGGGCTGGAGCCGGAGATGGGTCCCATCGCCACCGGTCTTGGCGAGATCTTCATGTACACCGTAGAAGCCCTGCCCGGTGCCACTCAAGCGGATGGCAGTCCGCTGGACGCTACGGCACTGCGTGAGATCCAGGACTGGATCATCAAACCCCAGTTGGCCCAGGTGCCCGGCGTGATCGAGGTCAACACCATTGGCGGCTACGACAAGCAGTACCACGTCACGCCGTCGCCCCAACGGTTGCTGGAGTTCGGCATCACGGTGGATGAACTGGTCAGCACCCTGCGGGCCAATAACACCAATCGCGGCGCCGGCTATATCGAACGCAACGGCCAACAGCTGTTGGTGCGCTCGCCCGGGCAGCTGGCCACCATTGGCGATATTGAACAGGTGGTGATTGCCAACCGGGATGGTGTGCCAGTCCGGGTAGCCGATGTAGCTGAAGTGGCCATTGGCAAGGAGCTGCGCACCGGCGCCGCCACCCGCGACGGCAAGGAAACGGTGATGGGCACCGCCATGATGCTGGTGGGGGAAAATTCCCGGGCGGTAGCACAGGCGGTGGCCGAAAAGCTGGAGGCCATTCAGCCCTCCCTGCCCGACGGCGTCAAGGTGGAGGCGGTATACGACCGCACAGCCCTGGTGGACAAGGCGATTGCCACGGTGGAGAAGAACCTGCTTGAAGGGGCACTGCTGGTGATCGTGGTGCTGTTTCTGTTGCTGGGCAACCTGCGCGCCGCCTTGATCACGGCAGCTGTCATTCCGCTTTCGATGCTCGCCACCATCACCGGTATGGTGCGGTCTGGCGTATCCGCCAATTTGATGAGTCTGGGGGCGCTGGATTTCGGCCTGATCGTCGACGGCGCGGTCATCATCGTCGAGAACTGTATCCGGCGCCTGTCCCAGGCCCAGCACCAGGGTCAGTTGGCCCTCAAGGAACGTCTGCAATTGGTGTTCGAGGCCACCAACGAAGTGATTCGTCCCAGCCTGTTTGGTGTCGCCATCATTACTGTGGTGTACCTGCCGATCTTTGCTCTCACCGGGGTCGAGGGCAAGATGTTCCACCCCATGGCGGCCACTGTCGTAATGGCACTGCTGGCGGCCATGGTGCTGTCACTGACCGTGGTGCCCGCCGCTGTTGCGGTCTTTATGGGGGGCAAGATCAGCGAAAAGGAAAGCCCGGTAATCAGCGGTGCTAAATCGCTCTACAGGCCTGCGCTGCGGGTGGCTATGAGGTTCCGCTGGCTGGTGTTGGGCGGCGCGACCACGCTGGTAGCGGTCTGTCTCTGGCTGGCGACCACCCTGGGGTCGGAATTTATTCCACAACTGGATGAAGGGGATATTGCACTCCATGCCCTGCGCATCCCGGGCACCGGGTTGGAGCAGTCCATCGAGATGCAATCGCAGCTGGAAGAACGGCTGAAGGCCTTTGGGGAGGTGGACAAGGTGTTCGCCAAGATCGGCACGCCGGAAGTGGCCACCGACCCCATGCCCCCCAGCGTAGCGGACAACTTTGTTATCTTGAAGCCCCGCAGCCAATGGCCGAACCCAGACAAAACCAAGGATGAACTGGTGGCGGAAATGGCAGCAGCGGTGGAAATGCTTCCCGGCAACAAGTATGAGTTCACCCAGCCCATAGAAATGCGCTTCAACGAACTGATCTCCGGCGTGCGCGCCGACCTCGGCATCAAGGTGTTCGGCGATGACCTGGATCAGCTGCTGGCATCGGCCAACGACGTCCTTGAGGTTGTGGAATCCATGGAGGGCGCCGCCGATGCCCGGGTCGAACAGGTGACCGGCCTGCCCATGCTGTCGGTACACCCCAAGCGCATGGCGCTATCCCGCTACGGGCTGACCGTGGATGATCTCCAGGATCTGGTGGCAGCCGGTGTCGGGGGCGAAAACGCCGGCCTGATTTACGAAGGCGACCGCCGCTTCCAGTTGGTGGTGCGTCTTCCCGAAGACATCCGCCGGGATGTGGACAGCCTCGCGGACCTACCTGTCCCCCTGCCGGACGGTGGCTATGTGCCCCTGTCGGAAGTGGCCGAGCTGGAGCTGGCTCCGGCGCCCAACCAGATCAGCCGGGAAAACGGCAAGCGTCGGGTGGTGGTCACCGCCAACGTGCGGGACCGCGACCTGGGCGGATTTGTCGAGGAAGCACAGGCGCGCATTGCGGACGACGTGGACCTACCCGCCGGATACTGGCTGGATTACGGCGGGACCTTCGAGCAACTGCAGTCCGCCAGTCAGCGGCTTGCCATCGTGGTGCCCGTGACCCTCGCCATCATCCTCGCACTCTTGGTGATGGCCTTCGGCTCCCTCAAAGATGCCTTGATCATCTTCACCGGCGTGCCACTGGCCCTCACCGGCGGGGTTCTGTCCCTGTGGCTGCGAGACATGCCCCTGTCGATCTCGGCGGGTGTTGGCTTTATCGCCCTCTCCGGGGTGGCGGTGTTAAACGGCTTGGTGATGATCGCCTTTATCCGCGATCTGTGGCACGAGCAGGGTGACCTGATGAAGGCCATTGTCGAAGGCGCCCTGATCCGCTTACGGCCGGTATTGATGACCGCCCTGGTAGCAAGCCTCGGCTTTGTACCCATGGCACTCAATACCGGCACCGGTGCCGAAGTACAGCGTCCTCTGGCGACCGTGGTGATCGGCGGGATTATCTCGTCCACCCTGTTGACGTTGTTTGTACTCCCTGTGCTCTATGCGCTGTTGCATGGCAGAAGTGCCAGTAACTCCACGCCCACAGGCGACATTAATCACGACACTGATAGTTAACCAACACTCCATCGTGGGGGGGGAATCTCCCCATGATTTTTTCAATGTTCTTTTATTGCGGTTTATATCCTGGAAAGACTATGAACGATCCACCCAAGCAACGAATAGATGACTTGAAAGAAGCCTCACCCTTTCGAACACATCGCATCCACGCCATCAACAGTGACTGGTATTTTTTAACCCGTGAAGGTCAAAATATCGGGCCATTCCCGAACAAAAAAGCGGCCGAAGACAGCCTTGCGGAACTCCTGAAAACTGTCAAAATGGATGAGTAGCCAATGGCCCAAAATCCACAAAGTCGCCAAGGTACAGGCGACCAGGCACAGAGTAAGCTGAATACAGCAGATGCCTCTTTATAAATAGCCACCAACTAGGTTAACCCAATGAGTCACGACCATGTGCATATACCCCCCGAGACCAAGGATAAACGCGTTGCCATCGCCATCTGGGCGAACGGGATCCTGACCCTGGCTCAGATTGGGGGAGGTATCTTTGCCGGCAGTCTCGCCCTTATCGCAGACGCCTTGCATAACTTCTCTGACATGGCCTCACTCGTCATCGCGTTCGCGGCGCAAAAAATTGCGCGCCGCCAGGCTGACGCAAGGATGACCTTTGGCTACGGACGCATTGAAATCGTTGCAGCTCTCATCAACTACACTACCTTGATCATTATCGGGATCTACCTGGTTTACGAAGGTGGCATGCGGATAATCGATCCTCCAGAGGTAAAGGGCTGGTGGGTCGTCTGGCTTGGTGGTATCGCTCTGGCTGTGGACGCCTTGACAGCGTTGCTCACCTATTCGATGCAGAAAGACAGCGTCAATATCCGTGCACTGTTTCTTCACAATCTGTCGGATGCACTCGCGTCGGTCGCCGTGGTCATTGGCGGGACTCTTATTTTGCTCTACGACATGCGCTGGGTTGATCCTGCCATCACCATCGGTATCGCGGGCTATATTCTCTACCTGGGCCTGACAGAAATCGGCGGCACCATCAGAACACTCATGCTGGGTAGCCCGGTGGACATCGATACCGATGCCGTCATTGTTGCCCTCTCCAACATCGAAGGCGTTATCGACCTTCACCATGTGCATTTTTGGCAGATGGGCGAACACGATGCCTCGCTGGAGGCCCATGTGATTATCGAGGAAAGTGCATGGGATCAGCTTGAGAATATCAAATACAGGATAAAACAGGCTCTGGCGCAGGAATTCAACATACGTCATTCAACACTGGAATTCGAGCACCCGGACCACATGCACAAGGATGCCCACACCTATGGGCACGGTTGACAGAAAATTCTCCATAAGCATCGGCGAGAGCGGCGACTATTTTAATAGGCCGCCCAGGCGCGGAATTTTGCCGGCATGAATCCGAGCAGCGAGAAAGAGCCAGAGACTAATAGCGCAGTTGCAGAATACGCCGGGCGCCATTCAGCACAATCAGCCCGATGATCAGACCAATGACCAGGTCGGGATGACGGGAGCCCGTCCAGGCGACCAATACACCGGCGACGATAACCCCCACATTGGCGATGACATCATTAGCCGAAAAGATCCAACTTGCTTTCATGTGTGCGCCGCCGTGCCGGTTTCTTGCGATAAGCACCAGACACCAGACGTTGGCCGCCAGGGCCACAAGACCAAAACCCATCATTAACGCGGATACAGGTTCGCTGCCGAAGACAAATCGCCGCCCGACTTCAGCCAGGACTCCCAGCGCCAGAATCAACTGAAGCCAACCGGAAAAATGCGCAGCGCGCAGCTTCATCCGTACACTGTGTCCAACGGCATACAGTGCCACGCCATAGACGGCGGCATCAGCAAACATGTCCAAAGAATCCGCGATCAAGCCAGTGGATTGCGCCAGCCAGCCTACTGTCAGTTCAACCACGAACATAACGCCGTTGATGGCCAGCAACCACTTCAGTATACCGGCTTCGACCTGGGCGGTTGCCTCTTCCTTCTCCCTGGCCAGGACTAGATCCCCTTCCCCCACCGGGGTGGTTTTTTCCAGCGTGGCACCCAGCCCCAGGGAGCGCATCCTCTCCTCGATGGCAGCCCCATTGTCGCCATGGAATACCCGCACCTTCCGATTCGGTGTATCGAACTCCAGTAAAACGCGGGGCTCAATACTGTCCAGAGCCATGCGGATCATCCCCTCTTCCGACGGGCAGTCCATTTTTGGTACCCGGTAGTCACTGACATAGCCATGCTGCAAAGCTACGTCAGTATTCGCTATCCCAGAGGTGGGGGCACTGGCAATCTTGTTGCTCTGACAGTTGTCATTGCACGGGTCAGACATCGAATAAAGCCCTTGTGGATGTACAGACAGCCACTATAAACTCTATAACAACTATAGAGTCAATCGGAATATTGAGAGATGATGAAAATCGGCGAACTGTCGAAAGTGACTGGCTGCTCCGTGCAAACCATCCGGCATTATGAAAAGGAACATTTGATTGCCTCTGTAGAACGCAGTGAAGGCAATTTTCGCCTGTACGATGAAGCTGCCGTTGAGCATTTGCTGTTCATCAAGCACTGCCGCAGCCTGGATCTCAGTTTGCCGGAGATCCGGCAGTTGTTGGCTTTAAACCGGTCACCCGGTGCGCAATGTGATGATGTGAATCGGATGATGGATAGGCATATCGAGCAGGTGGAGGCGCGTATCCAGGAACTAACCAAACTGAACGAGCAACTGAGAATGCTGCGCCGCAGCTGTTCAAACCGTCGGACAGTCGAGCAATGCGGCATATTGCGGAATTTGTCGGCTACTCCGGTTTCGAGCGGCTGACACCCGGTTCCAAAAACTCTCCTGAACGTTCTGTAACAGGGGCATTTTTCCAGCGTAGGCGCCGACCGCAATGGTGAGAGAAGAACTGCACAGCGGAAAACCGGTCAGTCTGTTGAATGACTGGTTTACCACCTATGACGGCTATTACCTGTATTACCCGAGTCGCCGTCAATCATCCCCGCTGTTTCGCTTGCTGGTGGATGCACTGAGGTTCAAATAGAAAAACCGGGTAATTCCAGGTAATTAATCAAAGTCCAAAAACAAACAACCCGGCAATGGCGCCGGGTTGAATGAACGCCTGTCATTGACAGACGGTTACCAGAGAGTGCCCGTCGTTGCCGGCTACTCCCACTCAATGGTTGCAGGCGGCTTGGAAGAGATGTCGTAGGTTACCCGCGAAACACCGGAGATTTCGTTGATAATCCGGTTTGACACGGTTTCGAGCAATTCATACGGCAGGCGCGCCCAGCGAGCCGTCATGAAGTCGACGGTTTCAACCGCGCGAATAGCGATGACATATTCATAGCGACGGGCATCACCCACTACACCCACTGATTTCACCGGCAGGAAGACGGCAAACGCCTGGCTGGTCTTGTGGTACAGATCAGCACGGTGCAACTCTTCCAGGAAGATCGCGTCGGCACGGCGGAGGATGTCCGCGTACTCTTTCTTGACCTCGCCGAGGATACGAACGCCCAGCCCCGGCCCCGGGAACGGATGGCGATACACCATGTCGTATGGCAGACCCAGCTCAAGGCCGATCCGGCGCACTTCGTCTTTAAACAGCTCGCGCAGCGGCTCTACCAGCTTCATCTTCATGGTTTCCGGCAAGCCACCCACATTATGGTGGGATTTGATGACGTGAGCTTTACCGGTTTTGGACGCCGCAGATTCGATTACGTCCGGGTAAATGGTGCCCTGGGCCAGCCAGTTCACATCTTTGATGTTGGCCGCTTCGTCGTCGAACACGTCAATGAAGGTGTTACCGATGATCTTGCGCTTCTGCTCCGGGTCGTTCACACCCTTGAGCTTGGACAGGAACAGATCTTCGGCGTCAACCCGGATAACCTTCACGCCCATGTTACTGGCAAACATGTCCATCACCTGATCGCCTTCGTGCAGACGCAGCAGGCCGTTGTCCACGAACACGCAGGTAAGCTGGTCACCGATGGCTTTATGCAACAAAGCCGCCGTAACCGAAGAATCCACCCCACCGGACAGGCCCAGCAACACTTTGTCGCTGCCGACCTGCTCCCGGATCTGCCGAACCGCGTCATCCACGATTTTCGCCGGCGTCCAGAGCGCTTCGCAGCCACAGATGGTCATCACGAAGTGTTCCAGAATTCGCTTGCCTTGCAGCGTATGCGTCACTTCCGGATGGAACTGGACACCGAACAAGCCGCGGCTCAGATCCTGCATGGCTGCAATCGGCGCACTTTCAGTGGAAGCCAGCAGTTCAAAACCTTCAGGCATGGCCACCACTTTGTCACCGTGGCTCATCCACACATCCAGCAGAGATTCACCGGCCGGCGTCAGATGGTCTGTAATGTCCGCAAGAAGTGGACCCTTGGCACGCACTTTCACCTGGGCGTAACCGAACTCCCGCTTCTCGGAACTGGCCACCCGACCACCGAGCTGCTCAGCCATGGTCTGCATGCCGTAGCAGATACCCAGGACCGGGATGCCCCGATCAAACAGACCTTCCGGCGCGCGCGGGCCACCCAGCTGGGTTACCGATTCGGGGCCGCCCGCCAGAATAATCCCCTTGGGATTGAACTCGTTGAGCTCGTCATCGGTGATATCGAATGCCTTGATCTCGCAGTAAACGCCGATTTCGCGAACGCGACGGGCGATCAACTGGGTGTACTGGGAACCGAAATCGAGAATCAGGATACGGTGGTCGTGAATGTTCTGGGCCATGGAGTCCTCGGGCTGTAAAGAAACAACGCGGCCCGGAAACCGGGCCGCGTCTGATCAGGCAAAGATTAACCGATTCGGTAGTTGGGCGCTTCTTTGGTGATGGTCACATCGTGAACGTGACTCTCACGCATACCGGCATTGGTAATGCGAACAAACTCGGGCTTGGTACGCATTTCGTCCATAGTGGCGCTACCGGTGTAGCCCATGGAGGCCCTGATACCGCCAACCAGTTGATGCACGATATTGCGCATCGGGCCTTTACAGGCCACACGGCCTTCAATGCCCTCCGGCACCAGTTTCTCGATGCCTTTGCTGGCATCCTGGAAATAACGGTCGCTGGAACCCTGGCCCATCGCGCCGATAGAGCCCATGCCACGGTACGCCTTGTAGCTGCGGCCCTGGAACAGTTCGACTTCACCCGGAGCCTCATCGGTGCCTGCCAGCAGGCTGCCGATCATGACGCAGTGAGCGCCAGCAGCAATGGCCTTGGCGATGTCTCCGGAGAAGCGGATACCGCCGTCTGCAATCAGTGGCACACCGCGGTCCTTCAGGGCAGCGGCGACATTGGAAACCGCAGAAATCTGGGGCACACCAATGCCGGCGACGATCCGGGTGGTACAGATGGAACCGGGGCCGATACCTACCTTCACAGCGTCAGCGCCAGCTTCGGCCAGCGCGATGGCAGCATCACTGGTGGCGATATTACCGCCAATGACCTGAACATCCGGGTAGTTTTGTTTCACCCAGCGAACCCGATCGATCACGCCCCTGGAATGGCCATGGGCGGTATCAACCACAATCACATCCACGCCGGCTTCTGCCAGTGCGGCAACGCGAGCTTCGGTGTCGCCGCCAGTGCTGACCGCGGCACCAACTCGCAGGCGCCCCTGCTCGTCTTTGCACGCTAGCGGGTAGTCCTTGGCTTTCTGGATGTCTTTTACCGTGATCAGGCCACGGAGCTGGAATTGGTCGTTTACCACCAGAACTTTCTCGATGCGGTGGCGATGCAGAAGCTCTTTTACCTCGTCCAGATCGGCGCCTTCCTTGACGGTAACGAGCTTGTCCTTGGGCGTCATGATGTCCCGCACCGGAGTATCCATGCGGCTTTCGAAACGGATATCACGGCCGGTCACGATACCGACAAGGTCATTGCCATCCACAACCGGGAGGCCTGAGATATTGTTGGCCATGGTGATATCGACCAGCTCGCGCACGGTGGTCTCGGGAGATACGGTGATCGGATCCTTGACCACGCCACTTTCGAACTTCTTGACCTTGCGGACAGCAGCCGCCTGCTGCTCCACCGTCATGTTCTTGTGCATGATACCGATACCGCCTTCCTGGGCCATGGCAATGGCCAGCTCCGCCTCGGTTACCGTATCCATGGCCGCCGACACCAGCGGAATATTCAGGGTAATACCCTTGGTCAGCTGGGTTTTCAGGTCGACCTGGTGAGGGAGAACTTCAGAATATCCGGGCACGAGCAGAACGTCGTCAAACGTGAGGGCTTCTTCGGCAATACGCAGCATTGGGATCCGCCTTTTGAACATGCTAAGTTGGGAATTTCCGTGCCGCACCCGCGGCGGTGCGACAAAGCAAAATCCTTAATCGATCTATTATAAAGTGGTGCGTAAGGACAGTAAACCGCGCGGTTTTTGCCATTTGGTTGCATCTTTTTGAATTTCCGTTATTTTTGGCCATCTCTTTCGGCTATTGCTTATGAATAATCCTGGAGCCCGCCCTGTGAGCACCCCCTATCCGGACACCCGCCCACGAGCACTCACAGTCAGTGAGCTCAACCACCAGGCGCGCCACCTGCTGGAATCAAGCTTTATGCAGGTCTGGGTTGAGGGGGAACTCTCCGGCTTTTCCAGACCATCCTCCGGGCACTGGTATTTCTCGCTCAAAGATCAGAAATGCCAGATCCGGTGTGCCATGTTCCGTGGCGCCAACCAGCGGATCCGCACCCTGCCCCGGGAAGGAGACCAGATCCGGATTCGCGGCAAGGTGACCCTGTACGAGAACCGCGGGGATTTCCAGATCATCGTGGAACACCTCGAACCCGCCGGCCTGGGTGCGCTCCAGCAAGCTTTTGAGGCACTCAAAGCGAGACTCCAGAGTGAAGGCCTGTTTGATCCGGCCCGAAAGAAACCGATTCCCGCCACGCCCAGGCATATTGGTGTGATCACCTCACCAACTGGCGCCGCCATTCACGATATCCTGACGGTACTCAAGCGACGTTGCCCGGCTATTCCGATCACGCTCTATCCCACCGCCGTTCAGGGCCAGGCGGCCACCGCAGATATCGTCCAGGCCATTGACCGTGCTCAACGGCACGGTCTCGCTGACGTCCTGATCATCGGCCGTGGTGGCGGCTCCCTGGAAGACTTGTGGTGCTTCAACGAAGAAGCCGTCGCGCGGGCCATTGCCGCCTGCCCCATCCCGACCGTCAGCGCCGTTGGCCATGAGGTCGACGTCACTATTGCTGATTTTGTCGCGGACTTGAGAGCCCCCACGCCGTCGGCCGCCGCTGAGAAGATCTCACCCGACCAGCAGGACTGGCTCCGTCGACTGACCGAACAGCAGGGACGTCTTGGCCAGTCTGCACGCCGCTTATTGCAAAGGCTGGATAACCAGTTGGGGCACCTGTCTGCCCGGCTCCGGGATCCTCGACGGGAACTACTGGAAAAGGCGCAACGCATGGATGAGCTTGAGCTGCGACTGAACAAGGCCATCCGTAACAGACTGGACCAGCAGAAGCAGAAAACCGATTACCTGCTTCAAAGGATGAGCGCGCAATCCCCACGCCGAACCCTGAAAACCGCAAGTGAACAGACCCAACAGCTCGAGGAACGCCTGACACTCGCGGCCCGGCACCTGCTGCGCCAAAAAGACGAGCGATTGCAGCACATTGCACAAACCCTTCATGTGGTCAGCCCCCTGGCCACCCTCGGAAGAGGCTACGCCATCGTCAGGGACGACCAGGGCCGTATTGTTCGCAAGGCCGGCGACCTGGAAACCGGCGATCAGATTACCGCAAGACTTGGACGCGGCTCGGTGTCAGCCCAGGTGACGGAGATCAATTCTTCGTCGGAATAGTGCCGCAGAGCCTGGCAACTACGCCTATGGTCTACTAGCCCCGGATTTCAAAGCTCCTAAAGTTGTCAATAACAACGATAAAACAACAACACGCACAACTGAGGTGGAGCACAATGAGCTACAACTCCGAATTTCGCCGGTCCATTGACCAGCGGGATGATTTCTGGCGCGAGCAGGCGCAGCACATCGACTGGATCAAAGCACCGAATACGATCTGGCGCGCCCTCGACAATGGCCACGGCGAGTGGTTTCCAGACGGGGAACTGAACACCAGCGACGTTGCTCTGGATGCCAATATCCGTGCCGGCCGTGGCGACCAGAAAGCCCTGATTTACGACTCCCCGGTCACCAATACCAAGCAGTCATTTACCTACAACGAACTGCGTGATGAAGTCGCTCTGTTTGCCGGCGCCCTGCGCGCCCGCGGAGTCGAAAAAGGTGACCGCGTCATCATCTACATGCCGATGATTCCTCAGGCAGCCATCGCCATGCTGGCCTGCGCCCGGCTCGGCGCTATCCATTCGGTGGTCTTCGGCGGGTTTGCCGCACACGAACTGGCCGTTCGCATTGAAGATGCCAAGCCCAAGGCCCTGATTACCGCCTCCTGCGGCATCGAAGTTACCAAAGTGATCGAATACAAACCGCTGGTAGACAAGGCCATTGAGCAATCAAGCCACAAACCGGAAGCCTGCGTGGTATTCCAGCGGCCGCAGGTCAAGGCAACCATGCAGGAAGGCCGAGACTTTGACTGGAACGAGATCGTGGCCAACGCCACCCCGGCTGATCCGGTACCCGTCAAGGCCAACGACCCGCTTTATATTCTCTACACCTCCGGTACCACTGGAAAACCCAAAGGTGTTGTCCGTGACAACGGGGGCCATGCCGTTGCTCTCACGTACAGCATGAAGCTGGTTTACGATGCCAAACCCGGCGACGTTTACTGGGCGGCCTCAGATGTTGGCTGGGTGGTGGGCCACAGCTACATTGTTTATGCACCGCTCTTTACCGGCTGCACCACCATTTTTTACGAAGGCAAACCGGTAAAAACCCCGGATGCCGGCGCATTCTGGCGTGTGGTTCAGGATCACAAAGTCAACATGCTGTTTACCGCGCCCACCGCATTCCGTGCAGTGCGCAAGGAAGACCCGGAAGCAGATCAGCTGAGCCGCTACGATGTCTCCTCTCTCAAACGCATCTTCCTGGCCGGCGAGCGCCTGGATCCCCCGACCTACGAATGGCTGAAAGAGCACACCGGGCTGCCCATCCTCGATCACTGGTGGCAGACCGAAACCGGCTGGGCCATTTGCTGCAACCCGGTTGGCATTGAAATGATGACTACCAAACCCGGTTCTGCAACCGTCCCCTCACCCGGCTTCAACGTTCAGGTGGTGGACATGGAAGGCAGCCAGGTGCCGGCGGGCGAACAGGGTCAGATGGCGGTGAAACTGCCGCTGCCCCCAGGCTGCCTGATGACCGTATGGGGCGACGACAAGCGCTTTCAGAACAGCTACCTGAAGCCGATTCCTGGCTTCTACAGCTCAGGCGACGGTGGCTTTATCGATGATGACGGCTACGTCTTCATCATGGGTCGGACGGATGATGTGATCAACGTCGCCGGGCACCGGCTCTCTACCGGCGAGATGGAAGAAGTCGTTGCGTCCCATCCGGCCATCGCGGAATGCTGTGTGGTGGGCGCCCATGACGACATGAAGGGACAGATTCCGGTTGGCCTGGTGCTGATCAAAGATGGCGCCACTATCGACCAGGACGAACTGGAGGAGGAGCTGGTAGAGATGGTTCGCGAGAAGATCGGGGCCATTGCCTGCTTCCGCCGAGCCATCGTCGTTGACCGGTTGCCCAAGACCCGCTCCGGCAAGATCCTGCGCCGGATCATTCGCCAGATTGCCGATGGTGAGGAGTACACGGTACCCAGCACCATCGACGACCCGGCCATACTGGAAGAAATCAGCGAGAAATTCGGTCGCTGATCAAACCTCCATCCGCTGAGCCACACAACACCCGGGGCGCTCTTGATCAAGAGCAGCCCCGGGTTTCACTTTCATTACAACTTATTGTTTTTTATCAATTAAAAAACGCTTGCTGATCATAAAAAAAACAATTGACGCCGTTCAAAGTCGGTCTATACTGAAAATTGCTGTGTACTTCTGCAGCGTTATTTGGCGAATGCGTTACAACGTCCTGCCCTTGGCTTTTCGTTGCCCCTTCCTCAGTGCGCTCCGGATGTCCCAGCTCGAAAGAAGGTCCCGTGAGGGAAAATTATCAGTAAGACAGGAAAGATCGATGTCCGATACCAAAACCGGCCACGTGAAGTGGTTCAACGAATCCAAGGGCTTTGGCTTCATCGCCCAGGAAGGCGGCAGTGACGTTTTCGTTCACTACAGTGCAATCAACGCAAACGGTTTCCGTACTCTGGCCGAAGGTCAGCAGGTGCAGTTCACCGTAACCCAGGGCCCGAAAGGCCCGCAGGCCGAAAACGTAACACCGCTTTAAGCTGTTATGTCAGCGTCCTGATGCCCCTCACGGGCAGAAACAAGAAAGGCCGGCAGTCCCTGGATTGCCGGCCTTTCTGTTGGTAGAAGGGATTATCCGCTCAGACAGTTTCTGCCGCTTCTGCAGAAACAGACTCGGACCGGCTACCATCGAGCACCTGAGCTACCGCCGAGAACAGGGCCTGCAATGTCGCCGAGGTAGTATCTTCCGCCAGGGCTGCCGCGCTGCAGTGCCTGCCATTGGCTGTCAGCCGGATACACGCCAGAGCATTGGCATTGGTACCTTCGCCCAGCGCGTACTCATCATAGGCTTCGACCGCCACCGAGACCCCAAACTGCCTGGACAGTGCGTCGGAAACCGCCTCCACGGCTCCCAGCCCTCGACCTTCCAGGGTAGCCGGAGCAGCATCACCACCGACAACTACCTCGGCCCGCACGCCATTATCATCCCGATGCAGGTCGTAGGAGCGAAGAGCCCAGTCGCTGTGCACTTTCAGATAACGCTCTTCAAACAGACGGTGGATAGTATGTGAATCGATCTCTCCACCATTGGTTTCAGCTTCGTGCTGGACCACCTTGCTGAATTCGATCTGCAGCCACCGCGGCAGAGTAATATCGTAGTCCCGCTCGAGTACGTAAGCGACACCGCCTTTGCCGGACTGACTGTTGATACGAACCACTTCCTCGTACCGGCGGCCGACATCGAATGGATCGATGGGCAGGTAAGCCACGTTCCAGGCATCGCCCTCTTTCCGACGGGAGAGACACTTGCGAATGGCGTCCTGATGGCTGCCGGAGAAAGCGGTAAAGACCAGCTCACCAGCATAGGGATGACGCGGATGAGTGGAAATTTCGGTGCACGCCTCCACCACTTCGGTGATTTCGGCCATGCCGGACAGATCCAGGGTAGGGTCAATCCCCTGGGAATACAGGTTCATGGCCATGGTGACCAGGTCCATGTTACCGGTGCGCTCGCCGTTGCCCATCAAGGTACCTTCCACCCGGTCTGCACCCGCCATCACGCCAAGTTCGGCAGCTGCCACCGCGCAGCCCCGGTCATTGTGGGTATGCAGGCTGATGCTGATGTGCTCCCGGTAGCGAATGTTGTCGCAGATCCACTCCACCTGGTCTGCGAACACATTGGGCGTTGCCATTTCAACGGTCGCCGGCAGGTTAATGATGACCGGCTGGCCCTGGTCCGGGCGCCAGACATCGTTGACGGCATCAATCACACTGGCAGCAAAATCCAGCTCCGTGCCGGTAAAGCTCTCCGGGGAATACTGGAAGGTCCACTCTGTGTCCGGATAGCGAGCAGCGATATCCCGCACGATAGTGGCGCCACGTACCGCGATATCGCGAATACCTTCCCGGTCAAGACCAAACACCTGCTCCCGCTGCACGGTAGAGGTGGAATTGTAGACGTGCACAATCGCCCGTTTGGCGCCCTCAAGGGCCTGATAAGTCCGCTCGATCAATTCCGGCCGAGCCTGGGTCAGGACCTGGATCTTTACATCATCCGGAATCCGGTTTTCTTCGATCAGCTTGCGGCAGAAATCAAAGTCCGGCTGGCTGGCTGCCGGGAATCCGATTTCGATCTCCTTGAAACCCAGCTTGACCAGCAAATCAAACAAACGCTGCTTCTGGGCAACAGACATGGGTTTGACCAGGGCCTGGTTGCCGTCCCGAAGATCTACAGCGCACCAGACCGGGGCTTTCTGGATAACCTGATCGGGCCAGCGACGGTCTTTCTTGGCGACCGGCTGGAAAGCAACGTATTTGCGATGGTCAAAAGCCATGATGAAAATTCCTTCCGATATCAGACAGTGATTGGAACACACACAGTGTAAAGGCTAGAGCGAGCTATTTGGTTGCCATTTTCTGGCCGCAACACCAAATAATGCCATATAATTTCAGAAAACCTCCAACAAGAGACAGAAAATGCCTGTTACAGAGAAAACGCTTGTCAAAATTGACAAGCTCGACCGAAAAATCCTCGAACAATTGCAAAAAGACGGCTCCCTGACCAATCAGCAGCTGGCCGAGAAAGTCGGGCTATCCCCCTCTCCCTGCCTGCGCCGGGTTCGTGCCCTTGAGGAGGCCGGCATTATCGTGCGGACGGTCACTATTCTGGATCACAAAAAACTGGGACTGTCGCTCACCGCCATCATTCTCATTGGCATGGACCGGCATACACCAGAGCGCTTTGCGGCGTTTGAGGAACAGGTGGGTGAGTATCCTGAGGTTCAGGAGTGTTATCTGATCACTGGTCAGAGCGCGGATTACATGCTCAAAGTGGTCGTGCCGGATATGGACCACTACCACCACTTTCTGTTGAACCGGATAACCCGCATTCCCGGTGTCAGCGGCGTTCACTCCAGCTTTGTTCTGCGGCGGGTCATCGACAGCACTGCCCTGCCGCTGGGTTACCTGTCCTGAGCCACCAGGTTGTCCAGGTAAGCACGGGCCATGGTTTTCATTTCCTGTACCAACAATACGCCCTGCTCATCCGGCAGGGTGGCCGCCAGCCGAAGAATCGTGCCGGCAGAACGGGGTAACAGCAAACTGGCTGTCCAGCGGCGATCTGCAGGCAAATCGGGATACTCCTCCTGCAGACGGGCATCCAGATCCCGGGCATTGCTGTAGAGTTCGCGAAGATCCAGCTCCCTCAGTTCCGGCATGGCTTCCACGCCACTCCAGATGGCGGAATAGGCGGGCTCCGTTCGGTAGAAGTCGTAAAACAGATCGATCAGAACATCCACCGCATCGCTCAGACTCAGTTGCGGCAGCCTGGCCCGCAACGCCTGCTCCATCTTCTCAACGTGACGCTCCGCAATGGCATGAACAATCGCTGCTTTATTCGGGAAATAGCGGTAAAGCGATGCCAGAGACATACCGGACTGCCGGGCAATGGCCGACATACTGGTACTGTCGACGCCCTGCTCGTGAAAGATCCCGGCGGCATGGTGCAGTATGGTGTTCACCCGTTCCCGGCTGCGAGCCTGAACCGGGCGCCGGCGGGGTGACACATCGATGGATTCGTCAGTCATTATCTGTACCTTGTGATGCAGGCTCCGTACAATAACGCCCACTCTACGACAATGAAAGGCTGTGGCGGGCATCCCGCCTTGCCAATTAGTCTGACTCCCACTTTTCTGATGACAGCGGAAGACACGATGCGAGCGAGCCGTTACCTGATAGCTACCCAGAAAGAGACCCCTTCCGACGCCGAGATTATCAGCCACCAGCTGATGCTGCGGGCGGGCATGATCCGTAAACTGGCCGCCGGCCTTTATACCTGGTTGCCTTTAGGGTTGCGCACCCTGCGCAAGGTGGAGCGAATCGTCCGTGAAGAAATGGACAAGAGCGGTGCCCAGGAAGTTCTGATGCCGGCGGTACAACCCGCCGAGTTGTGGCAGGAATCCGGGCGCTGGGAACAGTACGGCGGTGAACTCCTGCGCCTGAACGACCGCCATGGCCGGGATTTCTGCTTCGGCCCCACCCACGAGGAAGTCATCACTGATCTGATCCGGAACGAGCTGAAAAGCTACAAGGAGCTGCCGGCCAATTTCTACCAGATCCAGACCAAGTTCCGCGATGAGCGCCGCCCCCGGTTTGGTGTGATGCGCGCCCGCGAGTTCATCATGAAGGATGCCTACTCCTTCCATCTGAACGCGGAATCCCTGGATGAAACCTACAAGGTCATGCACCAGACCTACTGCAACATTTTCGACCGTCTGGGGCTCGACTATCGTCCGGTACAGGCGGACTCCGGTTCCATCGGTGGCAGTTCATCCCATGAATTCCACGTCCTGGCCTCGTCTGGTGAAGACGCCATCGTGTTCAGCACCAGCGGTGACTACGCCGCCAACATCGAAAAAGCCGAAGCAGTGGCACCGGCCGGTGAGCGCCCTGCCCCCGGCGAAGAACTGAAAGAAGTTCATACCCCGGGACAACGCACCATCGACGCCGTTTCCCAGTTCCTCGGCATGCCGGCTGAGCGCAGCGTAAAAACGCTGCTGGTGAAGGCAGAGGCGGATGAAAATGGTGAATCCGGCCTGGTGGCCCTGATTCTGCGCGGCGATCACACCCTGAATGAGATCAAGGCAGAGAACCTTCCCGGCATTGCCGAGCCGCTGACCATGGCAACCGACGAGGAAATCGAGAAAGCCATCGGCTGCAAGCCAGGCTCCATCGGCCCGGTCAAGCTGCCGGTACCGGTTATCGTGGATCGCAGCGCTGCCCACCTGGCAGACTTTGTCTGCGGTGCCAACAAGGATGACTATCATCTGACCGGCGTGAACTGGGGGCGTGATGCAGAGATCAGCCGTGTGGAAGACCTTCGCAATGTGGTCGAGGGCGATGCCAGCCCGGATGGGAACGGCACACTGGAGATCCGTCGCGGTATTGAAGTTGGCCACATTTTCAAGCTGGGCAACAAGTACAGCAAGGCCATGAACGCCTCGGTTCTGGATGAACACGGCAAGACTTCGATAATGGAAATGGGCTGCTATGGTATTGGCGTTTCCCGCATCGTCGCGGCGTCCATCGAGCAGAACCACGACGAGAAGGGCATCATCTGGCCGGATGCCATCGCACCGTTCGAGGTGGCCATTGTTACCCTGAATGGCCACAAATCTCCGGTGGTGGCCGAGGCTGGCGACAAACTGTACGAACAGCTTCGCCAGGCCGGTTACGATGTCCTGCTGGACGACCGTAACGAACGCCCGGGTGTGAAATTCGCCGATATGGAGCTGATTGGTATCCCCCACCGCTTCGTGGTCTCAGAACGCGGCCTGAGCGCAGGAACCCTGGAATACAAGGGTCGGCGGGACGAGGAAAAACAGGATATTCCTGTTGACGAGGCTCTGTCGTTCCTGGTGAAGGCGTCGCCCAAAGGCGGCCTGTAACCCTGAACCAAATTCACCGGAAGGCTGTTCCCGGCCTTCCGGTGTCTTGACGACGTCTCCGCAGATCAGGCGTTGCCCACAATCCCCGGTTCCATCTCCAGCTCAACGCCGAATTTCTCAAGCACAGACTGGCGCACGTCATCAGCCAGGGACAGTACATCCTGGCCGGTTCCACCGGAATGATTGATCAGTACCAACGCCTGGCGGTTGTGAACCCCGACCCGACTGTTGCGAAACCCCTTCCATCCGGCCTGGTCAATAAGCCATGCAGCCGCCAGTTTGACCTGACTATCCGCGGGATAGGACACAACATCCGGAAACCGGGCCTGAAGCCCCCGAAACTGAGTCAATCCTATAACCGGGTTTTTGAAGAAACTGCCCACATTCGGCAATACCGCAGGATCCGGCAGTTTGCGATGACGGACAGCCATCACGGCCTCGGCCACCGCCAGGGGTGTTAACTCAGCCTCGTTAACGTCGCCAAAGTAATCCTGAAGATCCCGATAGCCGATATTCAAAGACGCATCGCGGGACAACCGGAGCCGGATTTCAAGAATGATGTAGCAGCCCGGCCGGTGCTTGAACAGGCTGTCGCGATAGCCGAACTCGCAGGCGCTTGCGGGCAGGTTTTCTACCTCCAGAGTCTGGCGGTTCAGTACCGTGACACTCTCCAGACAGTCACACAACTCGGTGCCATAAGCCCCGATGTTCTGTACCGGGGCGGCGCCGGCCGTGCCCGGGATCAACGCCAGGTTCTCGATCCCGCGATAACCGGAGCGGGCGGCATAAAGCACAGCCTCGTGCCAGTTCTCGCCGGCTTTCAAGACCAATACCGCACCATGATCATCTACCCGCTCCCAACTTCGGCCACGCAATGCCATCAGGATGACCAGGCCGGGATAATCGCCGGCAAACACCAGATTACTGCCACCGCCAAGTACCAGAACGGACTGTTCATGGTCATCGGCCCAGCAAAGCGCCTGTTTGAGCTGCACCGCGTTTTCGACTTCAACCAGGTATCGGGCCGTTGCAGGCACAGCCAGGGTATTCAACCTCTGAAGGCTGGCCCGCTCCTGAATCTCCAGAGCCTGACTCAAGCCAGCCGCCTCCGGATTTCTTCCAGAAGGCCGGAACTTGCGTCGTGAATCAGATCAAGCACGTGTTCAAAGCCATCCTCTCCGCCGTAGTAGGGGTCCGGTACCTCGGCCAGCCGAGAGCCCCCGAAGTCCAGAAACAGTCGGGGTTCGGTACCGCCATTCTGGTGCCAGACCTCACGAACGTCGGCAAGATTGGACCGATCCATCACCAATACATAGTCAAACTGGTCCAGATCTTCCGCACGGAACTGGCGGGCGCGCAGGTCGCTGATATCGATACCACGGCGCGCCGCGGCGGCAGTTGCCCGCTCGTCCGGGGATTTACCGATATGCCAGCTGCCGGTGCCGCAGGAATCAATATGCAGTCTGTCTAACAGGCCATGTTCCTGGGCGAGGTGACGGAAAACTCCCTCGGCACTGGGAGAGCGACAGATATTGCCCAGACAAACAAACAGCACGCTTACACGATCAGCCACGGGCACCCCCTTTTTCCATCAGCGCCCGTAGACGGGCCAGATCCTCTTCGGTATCCACCCCGGGGGCCGGTGGCCGGTCCGCCACATCCACATGAATCAGAGCACCGTTATAAAGTGCTCGCAACTGTTCCAGGGATTCCACCCGCTCGGTAGGGGCCGGCAGCCAGGTAACGAACTCACTGAGCACACTGGCTCGATAGCCATAGATACCAATGTGCCGGAAATAGCCAATGCCATCCGGAAGGTCCACATCCTGGGTAGCCGCCCCCGCCGGCCAGAAGTCCCTGGCCCAGGGAATCGGAGCCCGACTGAAGTAATGAGCCATGCCCCGGGCATCGAACACCACTTTCACAACATTGGGATTGAACACCTGGCGGGCATCGTGAATCCGCTCGCACAGCGTTGCGATGGCGGCCTCCTGGTACTGCTCAAGGTTATCGGCAACCTGATTGATCAGTTCGGGCGGTATCAGAGGCTCGTCCCCCTGAACGTTGACCACCCGATGATCCGGATCCAGCTGCAGCTTCCTCGCCACTTCCTCAAGGCGGTCTGTGCCACTGGCATGATTGGGCGAGGTCATGATGACTTCAGCACCAAAACCGCGACACGCCTCTTCGATACGGGCATCGTCGGTCGCGACCACCACGCGGCTGGCGCGGCTCTCATTGGCCCGCTCGCAGACATGCTGAATCATCGGCTTGCCGGCAATCATGGCCAGAGGCTTGCCGGGCAAACGGGTAGAGGCATATCGGGCGGGAATGACAACGGTAAATGACATGGTTGCGTCCTGCGGGTGACTCAGTGTTTGTCGAGGCGCTCGTCCGTGCTGAGGGTGCGGGCTTCAACCGCCAGCATAACCGGAATCCCCTCACGAATGGGGAACGCCATGGCATCCTGGTAGCAGATCAACTCGGTACGGGCGTCGTTGAGCTTGAGCTCTCCCTTGCACACCGGGCAGGCCAGCATGGCCAGCAGTTTCTTATCCATGGTTCGATTCCTCGCTGATATCAGTTTGCAACTGGCCAGAGCTGGCTCTGAGCCGTTCCAGAAAATGCTGTTCAAAAGGTTCCGACAACCGGGCCTGAACCGTCAAGACCCAGGCGTTGTCCGGCGCAAAGCCATGGCACTTCACCGCATCCTTGGCCGTCATCACCAACCATTCAAGAGCACCGGACGCCAGGTCTTCGGGGCGAAAATGATGATGGTCGGGAAAGGGAACTTCATTCACGTGGGCGCCAAGGTTCCGGAGGGTTTCGAAAAATCGACCGGGATTACCAATACCCGCTACTGCCCGTACCGGCTTGCCTTTGAGCTGCTCCGGAGACAGGGTCTCACCGGAATTCAGGTTCACCAGAGCCGAAGGCACCAGCTCCATGGCATGAATCTCCGGATGATCAACGCCGGCAAAACTCTCTATGGTCTCTCCGGCCTCAGGAAACTCAGCTCCGTTAAGAACGACAAAGTCGACACTGTTCAAGCGCTCAACCGGCTCCCTCAGCGGGCCTACCGGAATGATGGCACCATTTCCGGTACCGCGCCGGGCATCGAATACAGCCAGTTCGATATCCCGGGGCAGGCGGTAGTGTTGCAGGCCATCATCACAGATCAACACATCGCCCAGGCCATTCTCCAGCGCCCAACGGGCCCCTCGACAGCGATCCGGGTCCACTACAACGGGGCATCCGGTGGCCCGGGCCAGCATCAGAGGCTCATCACCACAGACACCCGCCGGGGTCCCGTCAGCGACCAGCAAGGGATACTGAGAACTCTTACCACCGTAGCCACGGCTGAGAATCACCGGTTTCCAGCCGTGTTGATTCATGCACTGAACCAGACTGGCAGTGAGAGGTGACTTACCAGTGCCGCCAGCGGTGATATTGCCCACCACCACAACCGGGACCGGCAGCAATTCGTTTCGCGCATGCCAGGCCTTTCGGCGCCTGGCCTCAGACACCGCCCGATATAACCAGGCCAGTGGTGTGAGCAGTGCAAGAGGCCTGCCTTGCCCGTACCAAAGCCGGTCAACCAGGCTGGTGCTCATGCGTGCTCGCTGAACTGAATCTGATGCAGCTGGGCATATGCCCCACCCGCAGCCAACAGCTCACCATGACTTCCGGACTCAACAATGCGGCCATTGTCCATGACCAGAATCCGGTCGGCCTTCTCGATGGTGGATAGCCTGTGTGCGATCACCAGCGTGGTACGGCCCTGCATAACCGTTTCCAGCGCTTCCTGAATATGGCGTTCGGATTCTGTATCCAGCGCCGATGTCGCCTCATCCAGAATGAGAATTGGGGCGTCCTTGAGGATGGCCCGCGCAATCGCAAGACGCTGGCGCTGGCCACCGGAAAGCATCACACCATTGTCGCCAATCATGGTGTCGAGCCCTTCCGGCATGCGGTTGATAAACTCTAGCGCGTGGGCCTTTTCAGCCGCTTCCATAATTTCTTCCCGGCTGCAGTCGCGCAGGGAACCGTAGGCAATGTTGGCGGCGATGGTATCGTTGAACAGCACCACGTTCTGGTTCACCAGAGCAATCTGGGCACGCAGGGACTGAAGCGAAAACTCCTTCAGTTCATGGTCATCAATGCGGATAGCTCCCCCGGTGTACTCGTAGAAACGGGGTAACAGGCTGACCATGGTCGACTTACCACTGCCTGACCGGCCCACCAGTGCGACACTCTGGCCGGCTGGAATATCGATGGTTATCCCTTCAAGCACATTGTCGAGCTGATCCCGGTATCGGAAAGACACCTGGTCAAATGTGATGTCGCCTTTGACCCGCTGCGGGTTGTAGGGGCCCTGGTCCTCTTCCGGCTTTTCATCCATGGTCTCGAACACATCAAACGCAGCCGCCACACCCTTCTGAATCTTGGCGTGTACGGACGTAACCTGACGAATGGGCTTGGCCATGGTCGTCGCCGCGGTAATGAACGCAATCAGCTGACCAGTCGACATCTCACCCCGAATCTCCGGCGCAAGCATGGTCCACACCAGCGCGGCGATAGCAAAAGCCACCAGCACCTGAATGACCGGGACACTGATCGCCTGAGTAGAAGCCATTTTCAGGCTCTGTTTCAGGTTTCGGGCACTAACCTCACGAAACCGCTCCCGTTCATAATCTTCGCCTCCGAAGGTGCGCACCACCCGGTATCCGGTGATCGACTCGGAGGCCACATGGGTGATATCGCCCATGGAGCCCTGAATACGCTTACTGATTCGACGAAACCGTTTGCTGGCATAATTCACTACCAGACCAATGACCGGACCGGCAGTAAGAAAAATCAGGGTCAACTTCCAGTTGGTGTACAGCATGAAGCCGAGCAGACCCAGTATGGTCAGCCCTTCGCGAAGGGTGATAGTCACCGCATTGGTCGCAGCATCAGCGACCTGCTCAACGTTAAAGGTGAGCTTCGAGACCAGACGCCCGGATGCATTTTCATCATAGTATCGGGACGGCAAAGACATCAGGCGATCAAACACATCGTTGCGCAAGGCGTTGATCACGTTGCGCCCGACGTAGCTGATAAAATACTGGCTGAAAAACGTACCAACGCCTCTGAAGGCAAAAACACCCACGATCAGCCCGGTCAGCAACATCCGGTTCTGGTCGGACGGATTCTCGATCGCCGTGATCACATATTCCATCGCCGCGGCCATCCCGGTGGATGCAGCGGCGTAAATGATGTTTCCGAACACGGCGAGGGAGAACGCAAACCAGAAAGGCTTGACGTACTTGAGCAGGCGTTTGTAGGTGGTCCAGCTACCGGCAGGTGGCGTCTTGAGCGGCTCCGGCCTTGTCTGCATCACTGGCTTTCAGCCTCCCGCTCTGTGGTTATGCTCAGCTTGGCAAACCCCAGGCGACCGGCAACATCCATGGCCCGCACCACAAATTCATGGGGGGTTTGGGCGTCTGCAGTGATGATGAACGGCAGGCTGTTGTCGCCTTCGGCCAGCTCACTGACGCCACGCTCGAGGGTTTCCCGGCGATTGTTAACCAGTGGTCGGTCGTTCAGAAAGTACTGGCCCTCGGCATTGATCACCACATCAATCTGCCGGACCTCAGACGGAGCTGCCGGCTCTGCACTGGCTTCCGGAAGCTCCACCTGCAGATGACTCTCCCGGGTAAATGTGGTCGACACCATGAAGAAAATCAGCAGCAGGAACACCACATCAATCAGTGGCGTCAGATCTACCCCGACTTCCTGGCTTCGTTGGCGCTTGAACTTCACGGTGTTCAGGCTCCTTCAACGTCGATTTCGCGGTCTCCGTGGACCACTTCCACCAGTTTGATGGCTTCCTGCTCCATGTTGACCACCAATTCGTCTACGCGACGGATGAAATAGCGGTGACAGATCAGAGCAGGAATGGCGACACTCAGGCCAGCCGCAGTGGTGATCAATGCCTCGGAAATGCCTCCGGCCAGGTTGCCGGCATTGCCGACGCCGGCCAACTGGATTTCGGCAAACACTTTGATCATGCCGATAACGGTACCCAAAAGGCCCAACAGTGGCGTGATGGTGGCGATAGTGCCCAGGGGATTCAGAAAACGCTCCAGCTCATGGATAACCTGGCTGGCCTCGTGTTCGATGCTTTCTTTCATGATCTCGCGACCATGTTTGGCGTTGATCAGGCCGCCGGCGAGAATCCGGCCAAGTGGCGAAGATGCCTGCAAGGCTTTCAGCTTGCGACCGTTAAGCTCTTTTTTCTTGATCCAGCGCCAGAGTTCGTTAATAGACTGCGGGGGCGCGACCCGAGAGGCCCGCAAGGTCCAGATTCGTTCCAGAATGATGGCAAGTGCCAGGATGGAACAGGCAACAATGGGCACCATCAGGATGCCACCGGCTTTCAACAGCTCGAACACGCTTGATCTCCCTGATTAGTTACAAGCCGCGCTACTTTAGCATAGCTGTCGGTGCAGGCCACACCCGGATTGTCACGGTATTTTACATTCACTCCTGGCAAGCCCCGGAGACGCTATCCAGAAAGGCTGTGTCTGCCAGAGCTCACTTATAAGCAGGCCTGAATCTGCGAACCTGAGTGTGATCTGGCCGGAGCAGGCCGTGTTCAATGGCACGGCACCACTGGCGCGGTACCGACCGCTTACTTCCGGATGCGGATGCCCGAAATGGTGCCGGTAGCCCGCCGTATAGATCACCTGATCAGGCGCCACCGCCTGTACCCAGCGTGTTGAAGATGAAGTTTTGCTGCCATGGTGTGGCGCCAGCACCACCCGCTGCGCAACGCGGTTCTCAAGCCACTCTGGGCCGCCGCCACCGAGCATCAGTTGCTCAACCTTCCGGCTGATGTCCCCGGTCAATACGAAATCGCTGTTGCTGGACGGGTGGTACACGCGTATCACGCACGAAGCGTCATTCCCGTCCGCAGGCAACGGATTTTGCCACAGCGACATCACCAGACCCGGCCACCGGATATTCCCCTGGCGACAACCTTCCACCGTCACCGGCACCCGCCCGGTAATAAGAGCAGGCTCTCCGGAAATCACCCTTTTGATCGCGAAGTGCTCAGACAACGTCTCGAGACCGCCGGCGTGGTCATTATCCGCATGGCTCAAGACCAGCAGATCAATAACCTCGACGCCCATTGCCCGAAGATTCGGCACCAGCACCGAATCGGCGGCGGAGTAGACGCCCGTAACTTCGGGCCCGGTGTCATACACCATCACCCGGCCACCGGCGCGAATCACAACCGACAGCCCCTGCCCCACATCCAACACCCGGACTTCAGGTGCCCGTGCGACGGAATTGCCTGCTCCCGTACCTGACCAGGGAACACTGAGCAACAGGAAGGTAACGCCCAGCAATGCCCGCCATCGCCAGTCCCTCCAGCGAATCCCCCAAAGCGCCAGCAACGCCAAACCCGCTGCCAATGGCAGCGGCAGAGGCTGCATCTGTCCTGCCGGGAACCGGGCCACCAGCTCCAGCCACCACCATAGCGCCCCCAGGACAAGGTCAAACCCGGCCGACACCCAGGGCAGGAGCCACCCCCCGGAAAAAAGGGCGATGATGGCCCCCAGGAACAGTACCGGCATGACGGAAAAAGACACCCAGGGCACCGCCAATAGATTGGCCGCGAAGCCTGCAAAAGGTTGGCCCTGATGCACCAGCATCAACATTGGCCACAACCCGACAAAGACCGCCAACTGGGCTATCAACAAAGCCGACAACCAGCCCGACGAACCCAGACGCCCTGAAAATACCGCCAGCAGCACCCCGACAGCGCCAAAAGACAACCAGAAACCCTGGTCCAGAGGCGCAAACGGATCCATCAGAAGCACCACTGCCAGAGCCAGCACAAAGGGTCGCCAGCCGCTCTGCTGTCTTGCCTTGAGCAGATACCAGCCGCCGGCAACCACCATCACCAGGGCCCGCCGGGTTGGTACGGTAAAACCGGCCAATAGCGAATAGACAAGGCAGCTGAGAACAACCACCAGAAAAACCAGAGAACGCCGGCCCTGCTCACTCAGACCACCAACCGGCAGCAATAGCAAACCCCAGCGCGCCAACAGACCAACTCCGACCGCCACCAGACCGAGATGCAAACCGGAAATAGCCACCAGATGAATGGTGCCGGTCGACTTAAGTACCTGCCAGTGATGATCTTCCAGAGAACCCCGGTTACCCATTAGCAGAGACGCAATCAGGGGGTAGTATTCCGCTTCACCAAACCAACGCTGCAACTTCTTTGATGCTCGCCAGTGCCAGGCGTGGTACTGACATTGCAGTGCGCATACCAGCTCCGGTGCAGCAGATACCCGTTTGACGGAACCGGTCGCCCGATAACCGTGGCGGAACAACCAGTCTTCGTAGCGAAACCCTACTGGATTGAGGTTACCGTGAGGTCGCTTGAGAGAGACCTCCAGTGTCAGGCGATGGTCGGGTAGCCTGCGCCCCTCCCTGCCGTACCAGGATAGTCGGAGGACGCGGGGCAAGTTGTCATCTACCGACACGCCAGGTATCTGCCAGTTCAAGACACAGAATCCGAATCTCAGACTGTCAAAGCTTCCCGGCGTCGGCAAATCACAGAGATAGCCGGAAACCACAATGCGCTTGGCTTCCCACTCCGAAGGCAGGCGTTCGGCCAGTCTAATATCGGCATTCCAGCCGGCCCAGACCAGCCCCAGCATCGCAGCAACCACCACGGGGCCGAGCCTCTGTATGCACTGGCATCGACAGGCCACAGCCAGCAACATTAACCCAACGAGCACAAACAGCCATGGATATGGTGGCAAGGTTGCGAGCCGATACAGTAAGATAACGCCGCAAGAGAAGGCGAGAATGCTGGCGAGTCCAACACCGAGCCTGCGGACCCGGTTGGAAACTGGGTTTTCGGACAATCCTTGTCCTCCGATTTTCGATAGCGCTGGCAGCCTCTGGGTGCCAGTGATTACTCAAAGCCAGGAAACAGGCCGAACTTCCTATGCCGAAGAAGTTCATGAAACGGTATTTGCCCACCCCTGAAAAGGTGCAGTCGATGCAATCGCTGCGTTTTCTGGGCGATATCCTCCATGAACCCAACCTGTGGCACATCAACCGGCACTGTGTTGCCAGGGCCTTCCTGGTGGGCGTCTGGTTCTGTTTTATTCCGATGCCTTTCCAGATGCTGGCAGCCGCATTCTGCGCCATCTGGTTTAACGCCAACCTGCCTCTATCCGTGGTTCTGGTCTGGATCAGCAATCCGCTGACCATGCCCCCGATGTTCTACTTCAATTACAAGGTGGGGGCCTGGATACTCAATCGGCCGGTTCTGGCGTTCGAATTCGAGCTTTCCTGGGACTGGATCAGCCACCGGTTGATCGATATCGGCGTGCCGTTGTACCTGGGTTCCCTGGTTCTGGCCACGGTGACCGCCTGCGTCGCTTACCTGATCATCCAGTATCTCTGGCGCCGCAAGATCCGCACTGAATGGCAATTACGGCGTCGCCAGCGCATCAAGCGAACGCCCGCGAGCAATCAGGCCTCCTGAACCAATCGCCCCTGCTCCAGTCGCAGTACCCTTCCCAGGCTCCGGGCCATGGTCATATCGTGGGTAACCATGATGAATGACGTCCCGGAATTATCACGCAGGTCGCCGATCAGGGCACGAATACCCTCCCCTGTGTGCTCATCCAGATTGCCGGTAGGCTCATCCATCAACACACACTCCGGGCTGTTAACCAACGCCCTGGCGATCGCTACCCGCTGACGCTCACCACCGGACAACTCGCCGGGTTTGTGCCTGAGCCGCTCACCCAGACCCACCCGTTGCAGCAGTTGCTCCGCCTTCGGGCGGGCCTGCCTGGGTGGCATGCCACCAAGCGCGCAGGGCAACATGACATTCTCAAGTGCGGTAAATTCCGGCAGCAGATGATGGAACTGATACACAAATCCCAGGTGCTGATTCCGGAACCGCGCCCGGCCTGCTTCAGATAGCTGATGAATATCCTTGCCACAGATCCGTATATGGCCTGAGGAAGGGCGATCCAAACCGCCCAGCAGGTTCAGCAAGGTGGTTTTCCCTGCCCCGCTACTGCCCACAATGGCAACCGTCTCGCCGGCCTTAACCTGAAGTGAGATGTCCGAGAAAATCGTCAGTGTTTCCGGCCCTTCACTGTAGGTGCGGGTAACCTTCTGACAATCAATCACCAGAGATGTCGTCTGCCCGTCACTCATAACGCAATGCCTCCGCCGGTTCGACCCGCGACGCACGCCAGGCCGGATAGATAGTTGCCAGCAGGCTCATGGCAAGGCCCGCACCGCTGATAATCAGTACATCCTGCAACTGGAGCTGCGACGGCAGGTAGCTGATGAAATAGACATCAGCGCTGAGAAACTGATGCCCCAGTGCCGATTCAAGCCACGAGATAAAGCCACTGATGTTCAGGGCGCCGAAAATCCCCAATGCAGTACCTGTGAGCGTGCCAAACACGCCAATCACGGCACCCTGGATGATAAAGATCCTCATAATGCGCCCGGGCGTGGCGCCCATGGTTCGCAGGATGGCGATATCAGCGGTCTTGTCGGTCACCACCATGACCAGCGTTGACACAATATTGAAGGCCGCCACGGCCACAATGAACATCAACAGCAACCCGATCATGGTTTTTTCCATGCGGATTGCCTGAAACAGGTTGCCGTGGGTGCGGGTCCAGTCCGATACGTAATAGCGGCCTCCCAGGGTCCGGGCAACCTCATTGACAACTTTGGGCGCCGCAAACAGGTCATCCATTAAAAGCCGGATACCCTCCGCGCGGCCACCGGTACGCATCAAACGCGCCGCATCATCCATATGAATCAGCGCGTAGTTCCCATCAAGCTCAGCACCAACGCTGAAAATACCCTTGACGGTAAAGCGCTTGAGCCTGGGTAACACGCCGGCCGGCGTTACCGAAGCTTCCGGCAATACCACCGTGAGTTTATCGCCTACCCCCAGTCGAAGGCTGTTAGCCATCAACCGGCCAATGATGATTCCGAATTCCCCGGACCGAAGTTCCTCAAGGCTGCCTTCGATGAAATGGTTCTCGATAATAGAAACGCTGGCCTCCTGCTCCGGCAGGACACCGTTGAGCATCACGCCCCGGACGTTACCACCACCGGTTACCATGCCCTGCCCCTGGATAAAGGGAGCGGCCGCCAGCACCCGCGGGTAGGCTTCGACCCTCTGGTCAATCTCCTGCCAGTTCTCCAAGGGACCGGAAGCCCCCTGAATCGTGGCATGAGGCACCATCCCAAGAATGCGCTGCTTGAGTTCGCGATCGAACCCGTTCATGACCGATAGCACGATGATCAGTACCGCAACGCCCAGCATCAGGCCAATCATTGAGGTCAGGGAGATAAAGGAGATGAAGTGATTGCGTCGTTTGGCGGCGGTATATCGCAGGCCAATATAAAACGATAAGGGTCTGAACATGTAGGGGTGCCTGTCGCTACCTTGCGGTCCGTCGATTATTGAATCCCCGCTGGCCTTTATCATTACCTGGCCCGGAGATTTGCCAGGCCTCTTACCAGCCGTCGGGAAACTGCTAAACTGTTCTATAATCAATAAAAACCCGTCCGGAGACAGGATGCCAAGCCAGAATAAAACGCCACCGAGCGGAGACAGCCAGCGGGAGCGCCGGGAGTTCTTCCGGATAGACGACCGTATCGGGCTTGAGGTACGCCGCCTGGACGACGCCCATCCCGGCGACGATCCGTTCAATAACTCTCCACTGGAAGCCCTGAAAGCCGAGTTCCGGAGGCTGGACCAGGACGTACGTGCACACCTGGCAAGCCTGGCTGAGCGCGACCGCCTGCTGGCCGGGCTGGTCAAATCCCTGAACAGCAAGGTCGATACGCTGGCGCGCATTATCGCCTTTGAGCAAAATCCGTTGCAACCGGAGGACTGGCAGGATGTAACCCTGAGTGAGGGCGGGCTCTCGTTCCGCTGGCCGACAGCAACCTTTGTCGCGGGTGACCGACTGGCCATTCGAATGACTCTACCACCAGAGCTATACCAGCCAAGAGCCATTGCTGAAGTACTGGATACCGAGCACGACAACCAAGGCGGCACACGGGTTCACACGCTGTTTGTTGAACTGGATGACAGCGACCGTCAGCAAATTGCCCGGCATGTGATGCGTTGGCAGATTCGGCAACGACAAAAAGAGTAAGATACTGAAAAAGTGCTGACTTTTGCTAAGCTTTTCGGGATATTACGTTTTATTCATCTGCCGCAGACAGTGCGCAGTAATCATGCATTATTGGAGACTCCTCTATGACAAACTACCGCAATGTGATGGCTGCCGCCGTTTTGGCTACGGCTGTATTCGCTGGTTCAGCGCCACTGGCCCTTGCCGAGGAACTGAGGGTGCCGGTCGGCAGCCAGGCAGATAGAAGCCAGATCAGCCTGCCCGCGAACGGCATGAGTGAAGACTCCGTCCGTAATCGCTGGGGCACCCCCCAGGACATCAAGGGCCCGGTCGGAGAACCCCCCATCAGTCAGTGGCATTATCAGGATTTTGTCGTCTATTTCGAAGGTAACCGCGTAATACATGCTGTGGTAAAGCAACACAAAGACTGATCGACACCCGCTTCATCAAACAGTAAGGGCATCCGGCCAGGGAATGACAATGCACGGGCTGCATTGCTCAGATAGAATGGCGGCTTTTGCAAACCAAGGTGACTTATACAGTGACTTCCAGACGTACGTTGCCTGCGGAGTGGGCTTCCCAAAGCGCAGTCATGTTGACCTGGCCTCATCCCGGAACCGACTGGGCAAAGCGCATGGCCGACGTGGAGCCCGTGTTCGAGGCCATTGCCAAAGCGGTCCTCCGTTTTGAACACCTGGTGATCAGCTGCGAGTTCGTGGCACGTCTCCAGCAACTTGGCCAGCAGCTGAACGCTTATGCCGAAGGCAACGGGTTACCAGGTCGCGTAATCACTGTGCCAGCCCCGGCCAACGACACTTGGGCCAGGGACCACGGCCCCATCACCGTGGATACCGCTGACGGCCCCGCTCTGCTGGACTTCCGGTTCAATGCCTGGGGAGACAAATTTCCCTGGGAAAAAGACGATGCCCTCAACCGGCACCTGGCGAACGCGGGCGTTTTCGGCAAACACCCACTGCAGCCAGTGGATTTTGTCCTGGAAGGCGGCTCTATAGAATCCGATGGCGCCGGCACCTTGCTCACTACCAGCGAGTGCCTGCTGACTCCGTCCAGAAACCCATCCATGGATCGGACGGCTATCGAGCAATTGCTGGAGGAAGTCCTCGGGGTCGATCGTATTCTCTGGCTCAACCACGGATATCTGGCGGGCGACGATACCGACAGCCACATCGATACCCTGGCACGGTTCTGCGCGCCTGATCATATCTGCTATGTGACCTGCCCGGATGTTGCGGACGAGCACTACAGCGCCCTGGCGGCGATGGAAGAAGAATTGCAGGAATTCCGTCAGGCCGACGGCACCCCCTATCGCCTGACGCCCCTGCCCTGGCCCGACCCGATTTACGATGAGGACGGCGAACGGTTGCCAGCGACCTACGCCAACTTCCTGATCATCAACGGCGCAGTTCTGCTGCCAGTCTACGATGTGCCGCAGGACGAAGAAGCAGTTCGCATCATGGCGGGCATCTTCCCAGACCGGGAGATTATTCCAATTGACTGCCGCCCGCTCATTTACCAGCACGGCAGTCTGCACTGCGTAACCATGCAAATTCCTGCGGGGGTGGTAACGGTATGACCAGCACGAACACCAGCTCCAACCTGAAGGTCGCCGCCATTCAGCAAACCTGCAGTCCCGACAAGAACCGGAGTCTCGCGACATCCGAACGCCTGATACGGCAGGCTGCGGTGGATGGCGCGCAGTTGATTGTCCTGCAGGAGCTGCACGCCACCCAGTATTTCTGCCAGACCGAAGACACCGCCATTTTTGAGCTTGCAGAGCCCATTCCCGGGCCCACCAGCAACTATCTGTCTGGTCTCGCAAAAGAATTAGGCGTTGTGCTTGTGGGTTCTATTTTTGAAAGGCGCATGAATGGCGTTTACCACAACACATCTGTGGTGTTCGACACCGATGGCAGCCTGGCCGGGCTGTACCGGAAAATGCACATCCCGGACGACCCGGGCTTTTATGAGAAATTCTACTTTACTCCCGGTGATGCCACCTTCAATGACGGCAGCAGCGGGTTTACCCCCATCCAGACTTCCGTTGGTAAGCTGGGGGTCCTTGTGTGCTGGGACCAGTGGTACCCGGAAGCGGCCCGACTGATGGCACTGGCCGGCGCGGAAATACTGATCTACCCGACCGCCATTGGCTGGGATGTGACCGACGATCCAGACGAACAGGCCCGGCAACTGGACGCCTGGGTGACCGTTCAGCGTGGCCATGCGGTAGCCAACAACCTTCCGGTTATCGCCCCGAATCGCGTTGGGACCGAGCCAGATCCTTCCGGCCAAAGCGATGGCATCCGGTTCTGGGGGAACAGTTTCATCTGTGGCCCTCAGGGCGAGTTTCTGGCCCGCGGCAACGAGACTGACGAGTGTATCCTGTCGGTAACCCTGAACCGCCAGCGCACCGAATCCATCCGGAGAATCTGGCCGTACCTCAGGGACAGGCGCATCGATGCCTACGGCGACATTCTGAAACGGGTGAGGGACTGAAACCGGCATGAAACAGAAAATGGACACTGTCGTCAGCGCCCTTAACAAGGTACTGCTGGGCAAGGAGAATCAGGTTCGTCTGGCGCTCTGCGGCCTGCTTGCCCGCGGCCACCTGTTGATTGAAGATATTCCGGGCATGGGCAAGACCACCCTCTCCCATGCGCTGGCAAAAATCATGGGGTTAAGCTATCAGCGAATCCAGTTCACCAATGACCTGCTGCCTGCAGACGTCCTCGGCTACTCCATGTATGACAAGCAGGCCGGCGGGCTCGTGTTTCACCCCGGCCCCATCTTCGCCCAGGTGGTTCTGGCAGACGAAATCAACCGCGCGTCACCGCGCACCCAAAGCGCCCTGCTGGAAGCCATGGAAGAAAGGCAGGTATCCATTGAGGGGGAAACCCGACCACTACCTACCCCGTTCTTTGTGATCGCAACCCAGAACCCCATAGAGCAAGGCGGCACCTTTCCCCTGCCTGAATCTCAGCTTGACCGGTTTCTGATGCGCCTTCGGTTGGGCTACCCCGACCCGAAAGCGGAACGGGAGCTGCTGGAGGGCGAAGACCGCAAACACCTTACCGATCGTTTGCAGGCCATACTCCCGCACGATGAGCTGGTGGCCTTGCAGCAGGCCGTGGAAAAGGTATCCGCCAGCCCGGCTTTGCTGGATTACCTGCAACGCCTTCTTGAGCAGAGCCGGCGCATGCCCGGATTGCTTTACGGCTTGTCCCCGAGGGCGGGCCTCGGCCTGCTGAGAGCCGCCAAAGCATGGGCACTGATGGAAGGTCGTAATCACGTACTGCCCGACGACGTGCAGGCCGTCTTCCCCGCCGTAGCCGAACATCGCCTGGAACAGGGAGAATCCGGTAAAGCCCGGGAGCGGGTGCGCCAGCTGTTAACGACCGTATCGGTGCTTGAATAATCCGGGTCTGACCACATAGCAACGTTTTATAAGCCGCATTGGCGTAAACGAATGGCAGCCCGGTCATTTCATGTTAGCCTTTTGCCAGATTTCAGATGAGCGGCTCCCGTTCTGCCCTCCGAAGGGACAGAGGAGAGCCGTCGAATACGCATACTTCATTTCAGTGAGACACAGATGAGCGAAACCCGACATTCCCGACTGATCATTCTTGGCTCCGGCCCGGCCGGCTACACCGCTGCAGTCTATGCCGCGCGCGCCAACCTGAACCCGACCCTGATCACCGGTATCGAAGTTGGCGGCCAGCTGACCACCACCACTGACGTAGACAACTGGCCGGGCGACAATGACGGCGTTCAGGGCCCCGAGCTCATGCAGCGCATGCAGAAGCACGCCGAGCGTTTTGAAACCAGCATCGTGTACGACACCATCAACGAAGCTGACCTGAACAACCGCCCGTTCCGGCTCAAAGGCGACAACGGCGAATACACCTGCGACGCTCTGATCATTGCCACTGGCGCTTCTGCCATGTATCTGGGGCTTGAATCCGAAGAGAAGTTCAAGGGTCAGGGCGTGTCGGCCTGCGCCACCTGTGACGGCTTCTTCTACCGCAAGCAGAAAGTCGCGGTTATCGGCGGCGGCAATACTGCTGTGGAAGAGGCTCTGTATCTCTCGAACATCGCTGATGAAGTGACCCTGGTTCATCGCCGTGACAAGCTTCGGGCCGAGAAGATCCTTCAGGACAAACTCTTCGAGAAAGCAGAAAACGGCAACGTCAACATCATCTGGGACCACACCCTGGACGAAGTGCTCGGCGATGGCACCGGCGTTACCGGCATGCGCATCAAGAGCACCAAAGATGGCAGCACTCAGGATCTCGAGCTGGCCGGCGTATTTATCGCGATTGGCCACAAGCCGAATACCAGCCTGTTTGAAGGCCAGCTGGATATGACCAACGGTTACATCCGGATTTGCTCTGGCCTGGAGGGCATGGCCACCCAAACCAGCATTCCGGGCGTGTTCGCCGCGGGCGACGTAGCTGACCACGTCTATCGGCAGGCTGTGACGTCCGCCGGTTTCGGGTGCATGGCTGCGCTGGACGCCGAGAAGTTTCTTGACCAACAGGGCTGACAGCTCAGAAGCAGAATGACGTCGCTACCCTGGCTGGATCCTGATCAACTCTGGTTTCCTCCCGCAGAAGAAGCGCTGGAGGATCCCGATGGACTGCTTGCCCTGGGTGGCGACCTGTCTCCGGAACGCCTGATTCTGGCCTATCGGAATGGCATTTTCCCCTGGTTCAGTGACGACCAGCCCATTCTCTGGTGGTCACCCAACCCTCGTTGCGTGCTGTTTCCCTCTGACATCCACATCTCCCGGAGCCTGCGCCGGACACTGAACCAGCGCCGATTTCGTATCACCACCGATCACTGTTTCGGCCGCATCATCCGACTCTGCGCAAACACCCGCGCTGAGGGCACCTGGATAACCGACGAAATGATGGCAGCGTATACAGAACTTCATAGACGTGGCATCGCCCACTCCATTGAAGTCTGGAATCGCAACAATGAGCTCGCAGGCGGCATGTACGGACTGGCTATCGGCCGCTGCTTCTTCGGCGAATCCATGTTTTCACTGGAAACCAACGCCTCCAAGGTTCTGATGGTGCACCTGGCACATCAGTTGGGTGAATGGGGCTATCAGTTCATGGATTGTCAGGTGGAGAGCGACCATCTGCTGACGATGGGTGCGAGCAGTATTCCTAGGGCCGAGTTTTTATCTATACTCAGGGCATGTGTCGATCGGAAACCGGACCAGCCAGACTGGAACTTCAGCTGGCAATGGCCCTGCCCGGAGGTGAAATGAGTAATCTCAGAACGCTCGTTTTCTTTGCCACCCCTCCTCACGATTGCAGTTACCTGCCAGACCGTGAAGCGACCACCATGTTTGTGGACCCTCGCGCCCACATCGACAAAAAGCTATACAGCCAGTTAACCGCACTGGGCTTCCGTCGCAGCGGCTCACATTACTACCGTCCGCACTGCGAAAGCTGCAACGCCTGTGTTCCGGTGCGCCTCCAGGTGGACCACTTCGAGCCAGACCGGAATCAACGCCGGGTGCTGCGTAAAAATGCCGATCTTGACTGCAAGCTGGTGCCGGCAGCATTCAGCGAACGCTATTACCGCTTGTACGCCCACTACATAGAGGAACGTCATCGCGACGGTGACATGTACCCGCCCTCAAGAGAGCAATTTACCTCGTTCCTTGTGGAAGGAGCTACCGACTCCTGGTTTCTGGAAATGTCTCTTGATGGTGAACTGGTGGGGCTGGCAGCCGTCGACCTGCTGGATGACGGCCTGTCGGCGATCTACACCGTCTTTGCCCCGGAGCTGGAACACCGAAGCCTAGGTACCTTTGCCGTGCTCTGGCAGATTGAGGAAGCCAAACGGCGGGAACTGCCACATCTGTATCTGGGCTACTGGATCAAAGAATGCCGGAAAATGAACTATAAAACCCGCTTTCAGCCTATCGAGGCCTTGCGGGATGGCCACTGGCGCAAGATGTCGCCCGACTGAATTTTGCCAAACGTGGAGAATTCAGGCAGAATTGCGCAATTTAAAATCACCGAAAAGTATTCCGAACGAGGTTTCTACTGAATGGCGAAATCAGATGTCATTGAAATGGAAGGCGTTATTGTCGATACCCTTCCCAACACCATGTTCCGCGTTGAGCTGTCCAACGGCCACGTTGTGACCGCACACATCTCCGGAAAAATGCGCAAGAACTATATCCGCATTCTGACTGGTGACAAGGTCAAGGTTGAGCTGACTCCCTACGACCTCAGCAAGGGCCGCATCGTTTACCGTGCCCGTTAATGGTCCGAGCTGACATCTGAAAAGCCCCGCAAGTGCGGGGCTTTTTTGTATCACACGGCTTCAGCCGGTTCGTCCTCATAATCAAAGGTCAGCTCGTCGTCCTTGAGCTGAATGAACACATCACCACCGTGCTCCGATAGCCGGCCGAACAGGATCTGCTCCGCCAGCGGACGCTTGATCTTGTCCTGAATCAGGCGCGCCATCGGCCGGGCCCCCATGGTCACGTCATAGCCTTTTTCCGCCAGCCAGAGCTTGGCCGCATCGTCAACGTGAAGCACCACATGCTTCTCATCCAGCTGGGCCTGAAGCTCGGTGAGGAACTTGTCTACCACGTGCGTGATGGTGTCCTTCTGCAGATCGGCAAACTGGATAATGCCATCCAGCCGGTTCCGGAACTCCGGCGTGAAGGTTTTGCTGATCACCTCCATACCGTCGGTACTGTGATCCTGCTCATTGAAGCCAATGGAGCGGCGGGCCATGCTTTCAGCGCCCGCATTGGTGGTCATCACCAGAATCACGTGACGGAAATCTGCCTTACGGCCATTGTTATCCGTCAGGGTACCGTGGTCCATCACCTGCAGCAGCAGGTTGAAGACTTCAGGGTGCGCCTTCTCGATCTCATCCAGCAGCAACACGCAGTGCGGGTGCTTGTTGACCGCTTCGGTCAGCAGGCCGCCCTGGTCATAACCGACATAGCCGGGAGGTGCACCAATCAACCGCGACACGGTATGGCGCTCCATGTACTCCGACATATCGAAGCGAACCAGCTCAATGCCCAGCACCTTCGCCAGTTGCTTGGTGACTTCCGTTTTACCGACACCGGTCGGCCCGGCAAACAGGAAGGCACCTTCCGGCTTCTCAGGCGCTTTCAGCCCTGCCCGAGCCAGCTTGATGGCGGTTGCCAGGGATTCGATCGCCGGATCCTGACCGAACACCACCATCTTCAGATCGCGCTCAAGATTGCGCAGCAGATCCTTGTCGCTGGTAGAGACATTCTTCGGCGGAATGCGCGCAATATTGGCGACCACGTCTTCGATGTCGGTCACATCGATGGTCTTCTTGCGCTTGTCTTCCGGCTGCAGCCGCTGCCGCGCACCGGCTTCATCGATGACATCAATGGCCTTGTCGGGCAGGTGCCGGTCGGTGATGTACCGGTCCGCCAGTTCTGCAGCCACCCGCAGGGCCTTGTCGGTGTACTTGAGGTCGTGGTGTTTCTCGAAGCTCGGCTTCAGGCCCTTGAGGATCTGGTAGGTATCCTCAACGCTTGGCTCGTTGACATCGATTTTCTGGAACCGACGCGCCAGTGCACTGTCCTTCTCGAAAATTCCACGGAACTCCTGGAACGTGGTCGAACCAATGCAGCGGAGTTCGCCTGAACTGAGCATGGGCTTGAGCAGGTTCGAGGCATCCATCACGCCACCCGACGCAGAACCGGCGCCAATGATGGTGTGGATCTCATCGATGAACAGAATGGCATGATTCTGCTTTTTCAGGTCACTCAGCAGACCTTTGAGGCGTTTTTCAAAATCGCCACGATACTTGGTACCGGCCAGTAACGCGCCCATATCCAGTGAGTAGACGACGGCATCCGAAATAATCTCCGGCACCTGCCCGTCCACAATCCGCTTGGCCAGACCTTCGGCAATGGCTGTCTTGCCAACGCCGGCCTCGCCCACCAGCAAGGGGTTGTTCTTGCGGCGGCGAACCAGAATCTGTACCACCCGCTCAACCTCATGCTCACGGCCAATCAGCGGATCAATACGACCCTGCCGTGCCTGTTCGTTGAGGTTGGTGGCGTAGCTCTCCAGCGGACGGGAATGACCGCCCTCTTCCGCTGCTTCGTCCTGGGCAGCGTGATCCGCGCCTTCCTGGTCCTCTGCTCCCTGAACCCGGGAGATACCGTGGGATACGAAATTAACCACGTCAATCCGGGCGATATTCTGCTTTTTCAGCACATAAACCGCCTGACTTTCCTGCTCACTGAAGATGGCTACCAGTACGTTTGCTCCGGTTACCTCCTTCTTGCCAGACGACTGCACATGGAATACCGCTCTCTGCAGTACCCGCTGGAACCCCAAAGTGGGTTGGGTTTCGCGCTCACTGTCGGAGCTAGGGATCAGGGGGGTGGTGGAGTCCACAAACTCTACCAGCTCTTCCTCAAGGCGCTTCAGGTCTGCACCACAGGCTTTCAGGACACCCACTGCCGATTCGTTGTCGAGAAGGGCCAGCAACAAATGCTCTACCGTCATGAATTCATGACGCTTGTCCCTCGCATTTTTGAAGGCCGTATTCAGCGTAATTTCCAGATCTTTACTCAGCATGGGCCACCCCAACGTCTGTCAGTCCGCACGTTCAATCTCGCAAAGGAGCGGATGTTCGCATTCCGAGGAATACTGGTTCACCTGTGCTGCCTTTGTTTCCGCGATGTCTCGGGTATATACCCCACATACGGCTTTTCCCTGCGTATGGACGAGCAGCATCACCTGCGTCGCCTTTTCTTCGTTCATGGCGAAGAACTTCATCAGCACGTCCACCACAAAATCCATGGGTGTGTAATCATCATTCAGGAGCACAACCCGGTAACGCGCCGGGCGCTTCAGGGCAGGCTTCTCCGGCGCAACACTGACCCCCTCATGGCGACCGGGTTGTTCATCCTCCCCCTGATTGAATACTAGTAGAGAATTCTCAATTGTCCGCATGGTTCCATATACCGGTTATTCGGTTCCTGACTTAAATGTGGATGCGTGGCAGCGTATTTTCAAGCCAACACTGCCCACAAGCGTGCGTTGTTTATCAATACGAACATGATACCGCTTCCAGACCTGCCAGAACCACCTGTTCCGCAGTATCCGGCACTTGACTCGGGCGCCGGTTTGGCCGACAGTAGTGTGCATTGTTAAAGAATGTAAACTCATGCTTCAGCGTGTAACCCAAAGCCACATCCAATACCGGTTTCACGTTGTTGGCAACAGTTCCGGCGCCACCAGGGCGCTGTGAATTCAACACACAAAACCAATAATAAGGGAGCACCTGCCAAGCCTCTGGAACTCGCCCGCCATACACGGGCACCAAAACAGAGGAGCAGTCAGCGCCTCCCAAAGTGACAGCAAAGGAACAGGGGAGTTCATCATGCCAAGAGGCAAAGTCAAATGGTTCAATAATGCCAAGGGATACGGCTTCATCATTGAAGATGGCTGCAGCGATGACCTGTTTGCCCATTTCTCCTCAGTCCAGATGGATGGCTACAAAACCCTCAAGGCCGGTCAGACGGTAACGTTCGACAAGAAGCCAAGTGACAAGGGCGTTCACGCCATCAACATTGTCCCGGACGAGGTTCCGGCCAGAGAATCCGGGCCGAAAACGGCATCGGATTCCTCGGATCAGGCGGCTCAATCAAGCAACAGCAACGAGAGCTACACGCCCCGCGCTGTAAACGGCTGATGCCGGGCGTTGTCTGAGAACTTCAGCCAACGCCGGGCAGCCTGGCATTTCTTTCCTTTTCCCGCCGGTTTTACCGGCGGGCAGGCTTCGTGCTTTTTAATCAACGGTGATTACAGTAGTCTTGGCGCTTTCGCGCATTTCCGGCACAGGACTTCACCCATGGCGAAGCTGATTCTCTTCAACAAGCCATTTCACGTATTGAGTCAGTTTACCGACGAGCGCGCCAGCCATCCCAGGGCTACCCTTGCCGACTGGATTGACCAACCCGGCGTTTATCCGGCCGGCCGGCTCGATTACGATTCCGAAGGGCTTTTGCTGCTCACCGACCACGGCGCATTGCAACACCGTATCGCATCGCCAACCAACAAAATGCCCAAGACTTACTGGGTTCAGGTCGAAGGTGAGCCCACAGACGATGCCCTGCACGCGCTATGCAAAGGCGTAGCGCTGAAAGACGGGATCACACGGCCAGCCAAGGCAGAGCGACTTGAAACACCCGACCTGTGGCCCCGAAATCCTCCGGTGCGGTTTCGGCAGAATGTGCCCACCAGCTGGCTGGCACTGACCATTACCGAGGGCAAGAACCGACAGGTGCGCCGAATGACTGCAGCCGTGGGCTACCCTACCCTGAGACTGATCCGGGTCCGCATCGGGGACTGGACGCTGGATAACCTGAAGCCGGGCGAATACCGAAGTGTTACGGTCAATCTGCCCGATACACCCCCGAACACATCCGCCAGGCCTAAAAGGAGGCGCCGCCGATCATGACCTGGAAACCCCATGCCACCGTGGCGGTGGTTGTTGAAGACGATCAGGGCCGGTTTCTTCTGGTTGAGGAAGTCAGTGGCGGGAAGGTGGTTTTCAATCAGCCCGCAGGCCATATCGAGGAGAACGAGGCCATTCTGGATGCCGTACGCCGGGAAACCATGGAAGAGACCGGGTGGGAGATAGAACCGGTTTTTTTCCTCGGCATCTACACCTACAAGGCCCCCGCCAATGGTGTCACCTACTACCGGTTCTGTTATGCCGCCAAAGCCCTCCGGCACGCCACCGACAAGCTGGATACCGGCATCATCGGCCCACACTGGCTGACGCCGGAGGAAATCCGGGAACTCGGTGACCAGCTTCGAAGCCCGCTGGTGCTCCAGTGCATCGAGGATTACCGAAACGGACGCAAATTCCCCCTTGATGTGGTTGTGGATGGACAGACGTAATCACCGGATGATGTTAAAATTCGCGCTTTTGACCGGTTCCCAGACGAAATGACCCAGAATACTGAGCCCCAATCCCCCGAGCACACCCGCGTGATCGTCGGCATGTCCGGCGGCGTGGATTCGTCCGTTGCTGCCTGGCTCCTGAAAGATCAGGGGTACCAGGTGGAAGGCCTGTTCATGAAAAACTGGGACGAGGACGACGGGACCGAATACTGTACAGCAATGACCGATCTGGCAGATGCTCAGGCAGTTGCCGACGCCATCGGCATCAAACTGCACACCGCCAGCTTCGCTGCGGAGTACTGGGACCGGGTATTCGAGCATTTTCTGTCGGAATACAGTGCCGGCCGAACCCCCAATCCGGACATCCTCTGCAACAAGGAAGTAAAATTCCGGGCATTCCTGGATTACGCCGTTACTCTGGGCGCCGACTATATCGCGACCGGCCATTACACACGCCAGCGCCCGCTCAACGATGGTAGCGGCAAGGCCCAGTTGCTCAAGGGGCTGGACCCCAACAAAGACCAGAGTTACTTCCTCCATGCCGTCTCCGGCCAGCGCATCGCCCGCACCCTGTTTCCGGTGGGCGAACTGGAAAAGCCGGAGGTTCGCCGGATTGCTGAAGAGCAAGGGTTCGTTACTCACGATAAAAAAGATTCGACAGGAATCTGTTTTATCGGGGAACGGAAGTTTACCGATTTTCTGAAACAGTACCTGCCCGCTCAGCCCGGCAACATTGAAACGCCCGACGGCACGGTGATTGGCAAACATCAAGGCCTGATGTATCACACCATAGGGCAACGTCAGGGCCTTGGCATTGGCGGTCTTGCGGAGTTTGGCGACGACCCCTGGTATGTGGCAGAAAAGGATCTCAACCGGAACGTATTGATTGCCGTCCAGGGCAAGCATCACCCACTGTTGTTTTCGCGGGGACTGGTCTCGGGCCCTGTTGACTGGGTTGCCGGCGAACCTCCGGCACAGAAGTTCCGCTGCAAGGCGAAAACCCGATATCGCCAACCGGATCAGGATTGCGAGGTTACCGTCATAGACGGTGGCGTGAAGGTCATCTTCGACGACGCCCAGCGTGCCGTAACTCCCGGTCAATCCGTGGTTTTCTATCAAGGTGAGGTGTGCCTGGGCGGCGGTGTTATTGAGCAAACCTGGCGCGATAACGAAGCTTTACCTGCAAGACTTGAGCGCCTGGCAAGTGAAGGATCTGACACATGAGCCGCTCCCTGCATGACCAGACCCTGGCGCTGGCCGGCCTGTGTCAGGCTGCGACCCTGGTGCAGCAGATTGCCCATAACGGCAACTGCAATGAAGACAGCCTGGAAACCTGTATTCGCTCATTGTTTGCCACCAACCCGGCCTCAACGCTGGATGTCTACGGCGGCGAATTGTCTGACATACGGGAAGGATTGACGGTACTTTCAACGGTACTGGCCCAGCACGGCCAACCTCAGGACGTAGAAATCCTGCGGTACGTGTTCAACCTGATCCAGCTTGAAGCCAAACTCAAACGCTCCCCGGACATGCTGGACGTTATCGGGAACAGGATCGAGCAGGCCCGGCATACCGCCAGCCATTTCGGTTACAGTCACAGCAACCTTCTGGGCAATCTCGCCTCAATCTATGCCGACACCATCAGCACCTTCCGTTTGCGCATTCAGGTAACCGGCAACCCGCAGATACTCCAGCGTAATGAAAATGCAGACAAGGTACGGGCCCTGTTGCTGGCCGGCATCCGATCTGCCGTGCTGTGGAGGCAAAGTGGCGGCCACCGCTGGCAACTCATTTTCACCCGCAAGAAGGTCATCAGCCATGCCCGGGAGTTGCTGCGCTGATTCAGCGAGCCGGCTGGTGTATCATTAGCAGCTTCATTTTCCTGTCCCGCTTTTTCTTTGATGAACTGAGAGGTTTTCGATGGAACTCACCGCCCTGACCGCTATTTCTCCGGTCGATGGCCGCTACGGCAGCAAAGTCAGTGTATTTCGCAGTATTTTCAGTGAATACGGCCTGATCCGTAACCGGGTAACCGTCGAAATCCGCTGGTTGCAGAAACTGGCTGCCCATCCGGCGATTACCGAAGTGCCCGCGTTTTCCGCCGAAGCCAATGCGTTTCTGGACAAGATGGTCAACGAGTTCAGTCTGGCCGATGCTGAGCGAATCAAGGAAATCGAGCGCACCACCAACCACGACGTCAAAGCGGTTGAGTACCTGATCAAAGAAAAAATTGCCGACGTGCCTGAGCTGCACGCGGTGACCGAATTTGTTCACTTTGCCTGCACCTCAGAGGACATCAACAACCTGTCCCATGGTCTGATGCTGCGCGAAGGCCTGGATCACGGCCTGCTGCCGGCCATGGAAAACCTGGTCGAAAAGCTGGCCGAGCTGGCCCGGGAGCACGCTGAACAGCCCATGCTGTCCCGCACCCACGGTCAGACCGCCTCCCCGACCACGGTCGGCAAGGAACTGGCCAACGTGGTCTATCGCCTGCGCCGCCAGCTGATGCAGATCCGCGAAGTGGAAATCATGGGCAAGATCAACGGTGCGGTGGGTAACTACAACGCCCACCTGTCTGCCTACCCGGACGTGGACTGGGCTGCCAACGCCGAAGAATTCATTGAGAGCCTCGGCCTCGACTGGAACCCGTACACGACCCAGATCGAACCCCACGACTACATCGCCGAGCTTTACGATGCCATTGCCCGCTTCAACACCATTCTGATCGATCTGGACAGGGATATCTGGGGCTATATCTCGCTGGGCTACTTCAAGCAGAAGACCGTGGCCGGTGAAATCGGATCCTCCACCATGCCCCACAAGGTGAACCCGATCGACTTCGAGAATTCCGAAGGCAATCTCGGCATCGCCAATGCCCTCTTCGGCCACTTGTCAGCCAAGCTACCGATTTCGCGCTGGCAACGTGACCTGACCGACTCCACCGTATTGCGAAACCTGGGCGTTGGCTTTGCTCACAGCCTGATTGCCTACGAAGCGACCCTCAAAGGTCTGGGCAAGCTGGAAATCAACCCGGCCCGTCTGAACGAAGACCTGAACAACGCCTGGGAAGTACTGGCGGAGCCGATCCAGACTGTGATGCGCCGTTACAACATCGAGAAACCCTACGAAAAGCTCAAGGACTTGACCCGCGGCAAGGCTATGACACCCGAAGTCATCAAGAATTTCGTGGAAACCCTGGAGATCCCGGAACAGGCGAAGGCCGAACTGCGCGCCCTGACCCCGGACAACTACATCGGTAACGCGATCGACCAGGCCAAAGACATCTAGGCAGGAGCAACACCATGGATATGCTTGGCGGGCTGACAGCCACTGAATTTCTGCGCGACTACTGGCAGAAAAAGCCACTGGTTATCCGCCAGGCGTTTCCCGGTTTTCAGTGCCCGGTCAGCCAGGATGAGCTGGCCGGACTGGCCTGCGAGGAAGCCGTTGAATCCCGCATCGTCATCGAGAACGATGCCGGAAAACCCTGGCAGCTTCACAATGGCCCGTTCACTCCCGATCGTTTCAGCGAGCTGCCGGAGCAGGACTGGACCCTGCTGGTCCAGGGCCTGGACCACTGGGTACCGGAAATCGCTGATCTGCTCGACAACTTCCGGTTCATCCCCAACTGGCGGCTGGACGACATCATGGCCAGCTACGCACCGACAGGCGGTAGCGTTGGGCCCCACTACGATATGTATGACGTGTTTCTGCTGCAGGCCCAGGGCCACCGACGCTGGACCTTCGGCGGACACTGTGACCACAGATCGCCCCGGGTAGAGGGTACACCCTTACGGATTCTGAGCAGTTGGGACGGTGAAGAAACCGTGACCCTGGCGCCGGGTGACATGCTGTACCTGCCACCGGGCGTTGGCCATCATGGGGTGGCGGAAGACGACTGCATTACCCTGTCTGTGGGTTTTCGGGCACCTACCGTCGACGACGTACTGACCAGCTTTACCGACTACCTGAGCCAGAAGGAAAAAGCGGCTGAACATCTGGATGACCCGGATCTTCAGGTTCAGGAGAACCCCGGAACCATCGGCGCCGATGTAGTCGACCGTCTCGACGCTGTGATTCGGGAGCAACTCGGTGATCGCCGCAATCTGGCCCTTTGGTTCGGGCAGTTCGCCACCGCCCCCAAAAGCATGGACATAGTCGTTCCTGCCGACGAGCCGGCTGAGCCTGATGATCTGGCCGAAGCCATCCGGGCCGGCGAACAGCTGCGGTGGAACGAAGGCTCCCGCTTCGCTTACCATGAGCTGAATGATGAGACCGCCCTGTTTGTTGATGGCGAACAGTTTCTGCTCAAGGGCGATGCCCGTCCGCTGGCCCCCCTGCTCTGTGCCCGCTCCCGCATTGATATGGCGACACTGGCGGAATTTGCCGGCGACGAAGCCTTGCTGGGGCTGTTAACTAACCTCTACAACCAGGGCTCGATCTATTTCGAGTAAGCCATGGATCTGAGATTTCGAAAATACAGCTGGCAACTGGCACCCGGGTCGGTTCGCGAGATTCGCCAGCGGGTGTTTATCGATGGGCAGAAGGTGCCGCCAGAGCTTGAGTGGGATGACACCGACGAGATTGCTGATCATTATCTTGCCGTCGATGCGTCCAACCAACCCGTGGCCACCGCCCGCCTGTTTTCCGCCCTGGAAGAAACCGGCTACATCGGCCGCATGGCCGTGTTACCGGAAGCCCGGGGCAAAGGTGTTGGAGAAGCCCTGCTCAGGCACCTGATCGCCGAGTCTGCCGGCCGTTACCAGGAACTCCGGCTCTCAGCCCAGGAACATGCCACTGGTTTTTACCAACGATGCGGCTTCCACATCTGTTCGCTTACCCCCTATGAGGATGCCGGCATTCCGCACCTCGACATGCGCTGTCTGGCACCGGATCTCGCCCATCGGGCCGGTGCAGGACGCAGCAACCCGTTAATCCTGGGAGCCGATGAGGAATCCTGGCTGTTTGACCAGCCCTCATCCTTCATGAACCTGATGGATTCCCTGGTTGGCCAGGCTGGCCAGCGCCTATGGCTTTACGACCGGATTCTGGACCATGAATTCTACGACAGGCATCGCCTGCGGGAATTGGTCTCTGCCCTCGCCCGTCGCCATCGACTGAGCGAGGTCCGTTTGTTGATTCACGACGACAAGCCATTAGTGCAACGACGACACCAACTGGTAGAACTGATGCGCCGGCTCACCAGCCGCATTGAGCTCCGGCTGGTGAACGAGGACTACCCCATGGAGGATCAGCCCTTCCTGCTGGTCGACCGCCAGGGCGTGTTGTACCGACACAGCTTTGACAAGACCGAGGGCTTTGCCGATTTTTCCGCCGGCCGGCGGGTCCGGCTGATGGAAGAGGCGTTCCAGAAAATGTGGGACGCCGCGCGCCCCTCTCTGGAGTTACGCGAACTACCGCTCTGAGTGGGACACCTGAACCGCCTGAGGTGACTCGAAACTGGCCCCGAATGGCGCAAATTCCTCATCCACTTCTTCCGCCACTTCCACAATCAGTTTGCGCAGCCACTGATGGTCCGAGTTGTGCTGCAGCAGCGGGCTCCAGGCCATCTTGAGTTCAAAGGGCGGAATCTCAAAAGGCGGCACCTTGACCACCAGATTTGGATTATCTTTTTGCAGCCAGGCTGCTCTCGATGGCAGCGTGGCGATCAGATCGTGTTGTTCCGCCAGCAGCATCGCCACCTGATAATGGCGCGTAAACACGGAAATCTGGCGCTTGCGCCCCATTCTGCCCAGTGCCTCGTCCACCCAGCCCAGGCGTTGAACATCCTTCGGATTCACCCCCACCCCGACACCAAAACCGGTCTTGCTGACCCAGATATGACTGGCGTCCAGATAGGTATCCAGTGTAAACGGCTCTTTCAGGATCGGGTTCCGGGCGTTCATCAGGCACGCAAAGTATTCCGTCCAGAGGGTTTTCTGATGAAATGACTGGGGAATCTTGTCGAAACGGTTAATCGCCATGTCCAGGCGACCCTGCTCCACATCCAGAAAACTGACATCACTGGGCGTCAGAACATCCAGCGTGACATGCGGTGCTTCCTGTCGGATACGGCGCAACACCCGTGGCATCAGGCAGGATTCCGCGTAATCACTGGCCATGATCCGGAACACCCGCTGGCTCTCACCGGCCGCAAATGGCGTTTTTTCCTGCACCGCCTGCTCGATATCCGATAGAATCCCGCGAACCAGTGGCTGCAATTCCCTGGCCCGCTCGGTGGCCGTCATGCCTTCACTGGTTCGCACCAGCAGGGGATCGCCAAACAGATCCCGCAGCCTCCGCAAACCGTTACTCATGGCCGGCTGAGTGATGCCAAGGTGATTAGCCGCCTTGGTTACATTGCGCTCCCGCAACAGCACATCCAGGTACACAAGCAGGTTCAGATCAACACGGGAAATGTCCATAGGCAGCCAGACCTCACCGTCAGCAGCAGAGTGTATTATTCATTTCCGCAATATACAGGAATCTGAAAATTCACGTAATAAATGAGCCTACTGCCCTGATTACAACCTGAAAAGGACGAGATAGCATATTTCTGCTAGGCTTTCAGGGCGTTACCGAATAATATCAAAACCAATAAAACAAGCCCTCGGGCCAGACGTTCATTCAATCCGGAGCCTAACCCCACACCATGGATACCACTACCATTGTGCTGCTGCTCGCCGCGATCGTCACCGTTTCCCTGGTTATTATCGTTTTCAGCCAGATGCGGGAAAAAGCGAGGATCGAACGCGTTCGCAAAATGACGGCTCAGGAAGATGCCTACAACAAGGCCTACCGCCTGCTTACCGATATTCCCGGCCAATACCTCACGCCAGACCTTAAACTACTGCTGCTCAAGCGCATGGAAGACGCCTGCCAGGAACTGACCGCGCTGAAGAGTGATCAGCCGGTAAAACAGTGGCTGGAGAACATTGCGCAAACCAAAAAGCAGATTCTGGAAAAGAACGACCAGCGCCCACCCGTAAAAGTCGACTCTCCGGAAAAGTCCACCTACATCAAAGAACTGCTCCAGGCCTTGTTCAAGCTGATTGAGGCTATGCATAAAGCCGGCCGGATAGACTCTGCCACCGCCAAGAAGAATCTGAAGTATGTTCTGTTTCTGGTGCACAAAACCCACGCCGACCTGCACGTATTCCAGGCCCGGGATTTCATTCGCCAGAACCAGATCCGCAAGGCCATTCACGCTTATCACCTTGCCAGTACTGAGATGGGCAAATCCCGGGACAACCCTCTTGCCATGAAAGCGGTGAAGAGCTTCCGTACCCGCATCAAGGAACTTGAGGAAATGAGCACAGAAGGCAAGATGAATGAGGAAAACCATTCCAAGCTGGACAAGGAATGGGACAACTTTCTGCAGGACGACGACACCTGGAAGAAAAAAGCGGATTACGACGACTGAACGCGGCTTCGTAAACGCCCATATCTCAAGGATGACGCAACATCGTGTTTAACAGAATCAGGCAACGGCTCTCCTATCGCCTCACCCGGGACACGGTCCTGGTCGCCATGGTGCTGGGCCTTGTACTGAACCTGATCCAGATCACCCTGGACTACTTCACCGCCCGGGAATCGATGGACCGCGAAGTTCGCGCCCTGATTGAAATCAGCCAGAGCCCGGCCTCCCAGATTGCCTATAACATTGATGTCCGGCTCGCGGAGGAGCTGCTCGACGGCCTCTTGCAACACCCCGCCACCATAGACGCCCGAATTATTGACAGCGATGGCCAGACCATGGCTGCAGCCAGCCAGAGCAGCCCGGTTTCCCGCTATCGCTGGATCAGCGATCTGCTGTTTGGCGCCAGCCGCGTGTTCAATGAGGAACTGCAGGTGCCGCAATTGGCGGATCTGCCTCTGGGCCAGCTTGTTGTAACCATCGACACCTATCATTACGGCATACAGTTTCTCACCCGGGCGACCAATACCCTGATTATCGGGCTGCTGAAAAGCCTTGCGCTCTCCGGTGTACTGCTCGCCATTTTCTATTTTGTGTTGACCCGGCCCATGATGAACGTCATCAACGCCCTCAGTCAGGTGCGTGCAAGTTCTCCGGAGAAAGTCCGGCTTCCTATTCCGGAAAACCACAAAGGTGATGAAATCGGCACCATGGTGGGCATCATCAACCAGCACCTGGAAAACATGGAAGTGAGCGTGGCCAAGCTGCGATCCGCCGAAAGCGCCATGAAAAACTATTCCAGCCAGCTGGAACGGGAAGTGGAGGACCGCACCCGGGAGATATCTGAAAAGAATGAAGCTTTGCTGCGCGGTAACCGGGCTCTGGTCCGCGCCAAGGAAGACGCTGTTCGCCGGGCTCGTGCCCGGGCCAACTTCCTGGCAAGCATGAGCCATGAAATTCGTACACCGCTCAACGGTGTTCTGGGCATGCTGGGTCTGGCACTGGAAAGCGAGAAAGACGCAGGTCAACGCAATCGTCTGGAAATTGCACTGAATGCCGGCGAGAGCCTGCTCGGCCTGCTCAACGACATTCTCGACATCTCCAAGGTGGAGGCTGGCAAGCTCTCCCTGGAGAGCATTCCGTTCAGCATGAGGAAACTGATTGAAGAATGCGCCACCCTGCACGCACAGCAAGCCCGGCGCAAAGGCATCAACCTGGTTAACGAGACCGCGCCGGATCTGCCGGAACATTTTCTGGGCGACCCCACCCGTACCCGTCAGATTCTGAACAACCTGCTCAGCAACGCCATCAAGTTTACCGATGAAGGTGCAGTAAAAATTCGCACCAGTTGGTCCGGGGGCAGCCTGCGGCTGGAAGTGATCGACACCGGAATCGGCATGTCGAGGGAAGGCCTGCACCGGATCTTCTCACCGTTTTCCCAGGCCGATACCGACACCACCCGTCTTTATGGCGGAACCGGGCTCGGGCTGACACTCTGCCGACAACTGGTCGAACGAATGCATGGCCAGATACTGGTAGATTCGAAAGAAGGCGCCGGAACCCACTTTACCGTGACCCTGCCGCTTCCGGTACACCAGGGCGATGAATGGGAGATCGCAGAAGACGTTCTGCAACGCCTGGGCGACATAGGCATTGCCATGGCTCTGCCCCAAAGCAACCCTCACAGACTGGCCATTGAGTCCCAGTTGCGCTCCTGGAACATACCGGTGCGCAGCGCGAGCCGGCATCCGGAGGGCATCCTGCTGATTGATGCAGCAAATTCGCCCCGGGAAAATCTTGCCTTTGCCAATGACTGGCGCGGAGAAGGCGTGATCCTGGCCGACCAGTCCGGCACCGCCACCAGCGACCACCCGAGACACTGCGTTGTGGCACTCCCACTGCGAAGAGACGACCTGTTCCGATGCCTGTGCGCTGCCGGCGGGTTGGATTCAGGCGAACAATCAACGCACCCGGATCGATCGCTTGGCACAAGCCGGCAACCGGTACCGGCTCTCAACATCCTTCTGGTGGAAGACAACCAGGTCAACCAGTTGGTGGCCAGCAGCCTGCTGAAGAAACTGGGGCACCGGGTAGATCACGCGGAGAACGGGCGCCGGGCACTGGAAGCACTTCAGAACAAAGCTTACGACCTGGTACTGATGGACTGCCAGATGCCGGTTATGGACGGTTACGAAGCAACCCGCGCTATCCGCCAGAATCCCCAATGGCAAACGCTGCCGGTTATCGCGGTAACCGCCAATGTGATGCAAGGCGACCGCGAGGACTGCCTGGCCTCGGGCATGAATGACTACATCACCAAGCCCTATAATCGTGACGAACTCAGGGCGGTTATCGCTCGCTGGGCTCCGCTGTCTCCAGAACCTCCAGCAGACTCCTGAGCTCCTGGCGCAGCGATAGCAATCGCTCCGGCTCAATATCCAGACCACACATCAGGCGGCCGGGCACGTTCGCCGCCTTGGCCCGCATTGCCCGTCCGGCATCGGTCAGCCTCAACCGAACCACCCGTTCATCCTCGGCGAGCCGAGCCCGTTGCAACAGTTCCCGCTGCTCCAGGCGTTTAAGTAGCGGCGTCAACGTTCCCGAGTCCAGTCTTAATCTGGCCCCCAGGTCGCCGACCCGTGGCCGAAGCCCCTCACGGTCTGCTTCCCACATCACCAGCATGACCAGATACTGGGGATAGGTCAGCCCCAGCTCCTCCAGTAACGGCCGGTACCGGGCGGTCACCGCCCGGTTGGCTGCGTAGAGGGCAAAACAGATCTGGTTATCAAGCGCCAGTATCTGATCGTTGTCCTTCATGGTCAGAGTAATTTCTCGATATCGGCACGGATGTCGGCCGGTTTCGCCGTTGGCGCATAGCGCCGCACAACCTGGCCGTCCCGATTGACCAGAAACTTGGTGAAATTCCATTTGACCTTCTCAGAGCCCATCAGGCCCTTGGCCTCACGTTTCAGGAACCTGAACAGCGGATGCGTGCCGTCGCCGTTCACTTCAATCTTGGCGAACATGGGGAAACTGACACCGTAGTTCAGGGAGCAGAACTGGCTGATGGCATCGTCGTTACCGGGGTCCTGATTCATGAACTGATTACAGGGGAAGCCCAGCACCTCAAACCCGCGTTCCCCCAATTCGTCATGGAGTGACTGAAGGCCCTCAAATTGGGGCGTAAAACCGCATTTTGAGGCCGTATTCACAATGAGCAGAACCTTGCCCCGATAGTCGTCCATTGATACTTCCTGCCCTTTAATATCTTTGGCACTGAAACTGTAGATGGTTTCGCTCGCCATGAAATCTCTCTCCTGTATTGGCCGGCCACGGCCGATTTTGTATGAACGGCTGAGTCATATTGTGCACAATATAATTTCCCCCAACAAGATTCTAAATTGTCACTTCGGGTCAGCCTGCTGACACATCACTTCAAAGACGTTCCGTAAACTATCCTGATTTGGCCACAATTCCACACAATTGCCCCTGTTACCCCGAGGCGTCCCTCCGCTAGAATAAGGCTTTCGTTCAGAACCTTAGCGAAGGACCCAGGCTCCCATGCAGAACTATTTCAAATCCGCCAAACTCGACAATGTCTGTTATGAAATTCGTGGCGTGGTTCTGCGTGAAGCCCGCAGGCTCGAAGAAGAAGGGCACCGGGTTCTGAAGCTGAACATCGGCAACCCGGCAGCCTTCGAGCTCGACGTTCCGGAAGAAATCCAGCAAGACGTCATTTACAACATGCACCAGGCTCAGGGCTACGTGGAATCCAAAGGCCTGTTTTCGGCCCGAAAGGCCGTGATGCACTACTGCCAGCAGCGGGGCATTGCCAAAGTCGATATTGATGACATTTATCTGGGCAATGGCGTCAGCGAGCTGATTGTGATGTCCATGCAGGCATTGCTGAATACCGGCGACGAGGTACTGATTCCGGCCCCGGACTACCCGCTCTGGACCGCCGCCGTCACCCTCTCCAGCGGCAAACCGGTGCATTACCGCTGCGACGAACAACAGGACTGGTTCCCGGACATCGACGATATCCGCAAAAAGATCACCCGCCGGACCCGGGCTATTGTGCTGATCAACCCGAATAACCCGACCGGTGCCGTGTATTCTGAGGAATTACTCCAGCAAGTACTGGAGCTGGCCCGGGAACACAATCTCATCATCCTGTCCGACGAGATCTACGACAAGATCCTGTACGACGGCACCCAGCACACATCCATCGCCTCGATGGCAGACGACGTGCTGTTTTTCACCTACAACGGCCTGTCCAAAAACTACCGGGCGGCCGGTTATCGTTCCGGCTGGATGATCATCAGCGGAGCCAAGCACAAGGCCCGGGACCTGATCGAAGGGATCGACATGCTTTCGAACATGCGCCTGTGCGCCAATGTGCCGGCCCAGCTGGCAATCCAGACCTCTCTGGGCGGCTATCAGTCCATCAACGATCTGGTGGCACCGGGAGGTCGTCTGTACGAGCAGCGTGAGACCGCCTGGCGCATGCTCAACGACATTCCCGGCGTCAGCTGCGTCAAGCCCAAAGGGGCGCTTTACCTGTTCCCGAGGCTCGATCCCAAGCACTTCCCGGTGGTGAATGACGAGAAGCTGGTTCTGGATCTGCTGCTCCAGGAGAAAATACTTCTGGTTCAGGGCTCGGCCTTCAACATTGATGACAAGCAGCATCTCCGGGTTGTTTTCCTGCCCAGAGCGGACACCCTGGCCGATGCCATGGGCCGTCTGGGCAACTTCCTTGAACACTATCGCCAGTAATTCGGAGTCAACATGGCAGACATTCATGTCGAGGAATTCTACAAGGACGTTGCAATCGCCCTGGTTCAGCTCTACATGGCATTTCCCCGGCGGGTAAACCTGTTCGTGGAGGATATCGCCGGGCCAGACGAACCCGACGAATTCGGCCTGCACAGCAAGCGCCACATGGCCTGTTTCGGTGCCCTGCTCTGGCTTTCCGAAGAAGGCCTGCTCCGTTACGTGGACACTATCCGCCAGGAAGCTCTCGACCAGGCAGTGCTGACCCGAGAGGCGTTTGTGCGGCTCAGTGCCCCGGCCCCGCAGGCGCTTCTGAGGGAACTGTCGGCGGCTTCAAACGAACCCGAATTGCCGCCTTCCGTTCAGAAGGACTTGTCCACCTATATTCATCTGCTGCGCTCCGCCCTGAAAAGCGGCAGTTCCAGCCGCATCAGTCTGGCGGTGCAATCAACCTTCTTTAACGATTCAGGCCTGCAACCCGTTCATTAAATGGCGTTAAGGTTCTTGAACCGCTGAACCGGAACCACATATATCGGTCAGAAAGGCAACACGTTTCCCGGTAAGCTGATACAGGAAAAAACCATGCGTATTCTGTTGTTTCTGGCCACCAACCTGGCCGTTATTCTGGTTGCCAGTTTCACCCTGCGACTGCTGGGGGTCGATAGTTATCTGGCACAACAAGGCATCGACTACGGCTCGCTACTGGCGTTTGCGGCGGTGTTCGGCTTCGCTGGTGCGTTTATCTCGCTGTTCCTATCCAAGCCCATGGCGAAGTGGAGCACCAAAGCCCGGGTGATCGACTCACCTCGCACGCCGGCGGAGCGCTGGCTGGTTGAAACCGTCGCGGAGCTGGCAAAGAAAGCCGGTATCGGCATGCCCGAAGTGGCCATCTTCCCTGCTCAGCAATCCAATGCCTTTGCCACTGGATGGAATAAAAACGATTCTCTGGTGGCGGTCAGTGAGGGGTTATTGAGCCGCTTTGACAAGGACGAAATCCGCGCAGTACTGGGCCATGAGATTGGCCATGTGGCCAATGGCGACATGGTGACTCTGACGCTGATCCAGGGCGTGGTGAACACCTTTGTTATCTTCGCCTCGCGGGTGATCGGCTCGTTCGTGGACCGGGTCATCTTCAAGAATGAGAACGGCCATGGAATCGGCTTTTTCGTGGTCAGCATTGTGGCGGAAATTGTGCTCGGCATCCTGGCCAGCACCATCGTGTTCTGGTTCTCCCGTCGGCGGGAATACCGTGCCGACATTGCCGGTGCCCAACTGGCAGGGCGAGGCGCCATGATCAGCGCCCTGGCACACCTGAAAAAGGAAAGTGAGGTTCCGGATCAGATGCCGGACACCCTGCAGGCATTCGGCATCAACCGGGGAGCCCGCGAAGGCCTGGCAGCGATGTTCATGACCCACCCGCCGCTGGAAGACCGGATTGCGGCGCTGCAGAACGCCAAACTGTAATCACACGGAAAAGGGCGCCACTCAGGCGCCCTTCTCTTTTGACGAGTTCGGACATCCAGGGTGTCAGATCTTCAGTTTGAACCCGATGGCCCTGAAGCTGTCCTGAATCGACTTGCTGCTACCCTTCAACTGCACTTTCAGACTCGAGCATTCCCTGCGCACCGGGTAGTCCCTGCGTAGCCTGTCAAAGGCCTGCGCCCGCTCTTCAGGATTACCGCGCATGGTCAGCCGCAGGCGGGCATCGTCCCGGCGGGGATCGTAACAGGCGCGCAAAGCAACCTGAACGGCCTCATCCTCATCAGCACTGCTGGTAAAGGACACTTTACTGAGGGCCGGCTCCGGCAGAAACTGTCCGGCTTTCTTGCGCACAGGCAGCCCCAGGTAACGGCACAGGGCCTGGTAGATCATCTCCGTGCCCTGCATCTTGCCTTCCAGGCTGTAGCCGGCAATATGAGGCGTCGCCAGCCACACCCGGTCTAGCAGATCCGGGTTGATTCTGGGCTCATGCTCCCAGACATCCAGCACCACCGTGGGCGAGTCCGCCTGCTGAAGCCGGGCAAGCAATGCCTCACCGTCTATCACCTCGCCCCGGCCGGCGTTGATCAGCAACTGATCCTGCCCAAGCAGCGCCAGCTCGCTGCCCCCGATCATCCGGTTGGTGGGGTGGGCGCCGGTTCGCGTCAACGGCGTGTGCAAGGTCACAACGTCACAATCCAGAGCCTCGGCCAATGGCACAAACTCCTCAGCGTGATCTTCTTCAGCTTCCTGCCTGGGCGGATCACAGAGCTTTACCGTAAAATCGAGCCGCTCCAGCATTCGGGCCAACTCACCACCGACATTGCCCACCCCGACAATTCCTACCGTCAGGGACGACCAGTCTTCAATGCCGCGCTTTTCTGCGTACAACGACAGCACCGAGAGCACATACTCAGCCACACTGACAGCATTGCAGCCTGGTGCAGCGGCGAAACCAATGCCTTGCTCCTGCAGCCAGGCCTGATCGATATGGTCCGTTCCAATCGTGGCCGTGCCAACGAACCGCACCCGCGTGCCCTCCAGCAACTGCCGGTCTACCCGGGTTACCGAACGTACCAGCAGGATGTCGGCATCCTTTACCTGATCCGGAGTGAGCGTCCGGCCATTCACCCGGCGAATCTCTCCGATGTCGCCAAAAAAAGAATCCAGTAAGGGGATGTTTTCGTCCGCAACAATCAGCATAACAGTAGTCTCACCAGTGACTATCAATGACGACGTGGTCTGGGTCCGCGACCACTGTTGCCCTGTGGCCGACGGCCGCCCCGTTTGCGGGTAATGGGCGGGTTGTCCATGGCGGCTGTCAAATTCTCATCGGGCACCGCCGTTTTCAGCTTCTGGCTGATGTATTTTTCAATCTCCGGCAGCGCAAACGCATCCTCTTCACCAGCGAAACTCACCGATACTCCGGTTTTCCCGGCACGGCCAGTACGCCCAATGCGGTGAACATAGTCTTCGGCGTTGTCTGGCAGATTGTAGTTGAAGACATGGGTCACGCCGTTTACGTGGATGCCACGGCCAGCCACATCGGTAGCAACCAGTACCTGTATCTGCCCTTTCTTGAACTGGTCCAGCGTCTTCAGCCGCTTGTTCTGGGCAATTTCGCCAGACATCAGAGCCACTTTCACACCCTGGTTTTTTAGATCCTCTTCAAGATCACGGCACTGGTCACGACGGTTGGCAAAAACAATCGCTTTCTCCACCTCCGGCCGCTTCAGGTAATTCACCAGTACCGGCAGTTTTTCGTTATCGGACACCAGGAAAACGGTCTGTTCGACTCGTTCGGCGGTCTTCTGTTCCGGCTCGATTTCGACAAACTCGGCATTGCGGGTCCACATCGAGGCCAGGTTCAGGACATCCTGATTAAAGGTGGCACTGAACAGCAGGGTCTGGCGCTCATCCTTGGGGGTACACTTGCGGATGATGCGTTTGACGTCCGGGATAAAGCCCATATCGAGCATCCGGTCCGCCTCGTCCAGAATCAGGATATCGAGCTGATCCAGGAAAACATCCTGTGACCCCAGGAAATCAATCAATCGGCCCGGGGTGGCTACCAGGATGTCGACAATCTCGTTCTGCAACTGTTCCCGCTGCTTGTCGTAGTTCATCCCGCCAACCACAGTAACGACATTGTGGCCGGTGTACTGACACAGCTGTTCGGCGTCCTTGGCAATCTGCATCGCCAGTTCGCGGGTGGGCGCCAGCGCCAGAACACGGGGCTCGGAGGCAAAACGCTCTTTCTCGTCGATCGGAGTCTCCAGCAAAGACTGAATCGCGGTAATCAGAAAGGCTGCAGTCTTGCCGGTGCCCGTCTGAGCCTGGCCAATGAGGTCTTCACAGGCCAGGGTCCAGGGCAGCGTTTCTGCCTGAATGGGCGTGCAGTACTCGAAGCCAATTTTGGAAATAGCATCCAGCAGTCGCTTGTCCAGGTTGAGGTCGCTGAAGCGTAAATCGCCGGTATGCTTTGGTTCTGATGTCATAGGGGTTCAGGTATCCTTGATTGATCGTATTCCTGCTCTGCAGTTAACAGACGGGTCTTCACTTGAGCCCAGGTTTCATCTATCCGGGCGCCAGTGCTGTAGAACTGCAGGAGCGAATCGTAGAACTGCTGTGCACGGCGGGGTAATCCACAGGCAAGATACTCGCTCGCCTGGTTGAGCACATTCAGGCGGAATGCATCTCCATCGGCAGCGCCTCCGCCGGCGAGGTTGTCGACACTGATGTGAAAGCCGAAGCCGGCCGCCAGGGAAAACAGACACTCCATGGCCTGAGGTTTCACCTCCACCTGCTCAAACGCTTGCTGCTGTTCAGGTGTTCGCCCATCCGGACAGTACCAGTATCCGTAATCGTACATTGTGCGCCGGTGCTCACCGGCAATGCACCAGTGGGCAATCTCGTGCAGGGCACTGGCAAAAAAACCATGGGCAAAGACTACCCTGGCAAGACCCTCGGGCTCGCTCACAGGCAGATATTCCGGTTCGTCGCTGCCCCTGACCAGAATCGTCCGGTATGATTCCCGGAACAGGTCATTGAACAGCATGATAAGATCGTCTGGATTGTGATTCATCGGTTGGCTATTGTGCGACTTTAACGCGGCCAATACCAGTGGGAACTTTCGCCACGCCAAGGTGTCCACTGGCTTCGAACCGACTTCATGCATACCAGAATCAGGAAATGACCGTATCCATGTCAGCAGTCCAGGCCTTCAGTGCTTCTACGCGAAATCTGTCCTACCATCTCCTGCTTGTGTTGGCAGTGGGTCTGTCGCTGGCGTCTCCCGGAGCCAAGGCTCTGGGGTCCGGCAATGGCAGCCTGTTTGGTAAAAGCGAATTTCTGCCGGTAGATGAAGCACTGCCCTTTGATTACACCACTGATAACGGGGCTGTGGTGCTGGCCTGGAATATCACCCCCGGCCATTACCTCTATAAAAGCCGCATACAGATCAATGCCGTAACTGATGGTGTACAGGTTGGCGAACCTGGCTTTTCTTTGCCGGGCACGCTGACTGAAGACGAATTCTTTGGTGAGATCACCGTTTTTTTTGATCCGGTCCAGGCCAGGGTACCCATCACCCTGCCCGACGGTGTCCGGGAAGCGGAGCTTCAGGTGACGTACCAGGGCTGTGCAGAGGCCGGGCTTTGTTATCCCCCGCAGACCCGGGACATCCTCTATTACCCTGGTGGCGACACCGCCGAGACCGCTGCCAACAGCGTGACCTCCGATACCGGAAATGCGGCGCCCGCAGATACCTCCACCGCGACCGGCCTCGCCGGCTTTCTGTCCAGCCAGTCGATCTGGATGATCGCCGGCGTATTCTTTTTGCTCGGTCTGGGGTTGACCTTTACACCCTGCGTTCTGCCCATGGTGCCTATCATCTCCTCCATGGTCTCCGGGCGTAATACAAGAACCACCAGCCATGCATTATTGCTGTCGGGCAGTTATGTGCTGGGCATGGCATTGACCTACGCCGCGGCGGGTGTCATTACCGGCCTGCTGGGCGCCAGCTTTAATCTCCAGGCGCAGCTACAGTCGCCCTGGGTGCTGAGTGTTTTCGCTGGCCTGTTCGTGGTCTTTGCGCTGTCAATGTTCGACCTGTTCGAAATCCAGTTACCGCGTTTTATTCGGGAACCCCTCAACGATGCCAGCCATCGCCTGACTGGTAGCCGTGTCGCCAGCATCTTCGGCATTGGCGCCCTTTCAGCACTGATTGTCTCGCCCTGCGTGTCTGCGCCACTGGCCGGCAGCTTGCTGTACATTTCCACCACTCAGGATGCCGTGATCGGCGGTGTGGCGCTGCTGGCACTGGGCCTGGGCATGGGAGTTCCCCTGATTCTGGTTGCCGTTGGCGGCCGGAAACTGCTGCCAAGCTCAGGGCACTGGATGACCACGGTGAAGCACTTCTACGGTGTCATGCTGCTGGCGGTGGCCATCTGGCTGGTTGAACGCCTGGTACCGGTCTGGCTCAGCCTGACCATGTGGGGGCTGCTGATCGCCATTACCGGCGTACAGCTGGGGGCATTCGATGCCGCCAAGGCTGGCTGGCAGCGCACCCGCAAGGGGCTTGGGCTGGTTATGTTTGCCTATGGCCTGGCCTTGCTGGCCGGTGCCGTCAGCGGCGCCAACGACCCGCTCAAGCCGCTGGCGCCCTTTGTCGCCTCCGCGGCGCCGGGACCAGTGGCGGGCGAGCTATCACATGCCAGCTTCCAGCGCGTTGAGGATCCGAACCAGATCCGCACATTGCTGGCCAATGCCAGTGACCGGGGGCAGCCCGTCATGCTGGACTTCTATGCGGACTGGTGTATTTCCTGCAAAGTCATGGAACGCAATGTGTTCAGCGATCCCCAGGTCATCCAGGCACTGTCACCCTACACCCTGCTGCAGATCGACATGACGGACAACACGCCCGCCCAGCAGGCCCTGCTGGATGAACTCGGCCTGTTTGGCCCCCCGGCAATACTGTTCTATCAGGCGAGCGGGTCAGAGCTCAGCAACGCCCGCGTACTGGGCGAGATGGATCGGGATCAGTTTCTGGAGCACGTGGCCAACGTTGGTCAGAAACTCTGAGTCAGGCGTCCTGACAGCGGCGGATCAGGAACAGGAATTCGCCGCCCGCTTCCTGCTGGCTGAGAAGTTCGTGCCCGAGGAACTGGCAGAACCTCGGGATATCCCGAGTGGTTGAAGGATCGGTGGCCACCACCCGCAGCACCTGCCCAATCTCAACATCGTGGATGCGATTGTGCAGCATCATGACCGGCTCGGGACAGAACAGTCCCCGTGCATCCAGTTCTGCGTGATAATCATGATCGGACACGCGTGACCTCCTGCAAGTAGCGTGATTTTTCTGAATCCAGTGCTAAATTATTGTTTATAGCAGCGAAAATAAAGGGAGATTGTCATGATTCGGGTACTTATTGAACGCCATATTGCCGAAACTCTGGAGTCGGCCTACGAAGACCGGGCCAGAAAAGTGTTACAGCAGGCCGTCAGTGCCCCGGGCTTTATCTCCGGTGAGACCCTGGTCGACTGCCGCGACCCCAACCATCGCATGACACTGGCAAACTGGCGCTCAGAGGCAGACTGGGATCGCTGGTACCGCTCTCCTGAACGCCGGGAATTAATGGCGGAACTCACCCCCATGATGGACCGGGATGAAGCCATTACCGTGCTCCAGCACAGCGATATGCCGTGAGCCCGGTGATCAGTCCAGGCGCTCGATGAAGCAGGTTATTTCTTCCCTGTCGTGGTAGAGGTGCCGGGCCCGGAGCCGGCAATTGAGCTCGGCCTCTGCCAGCCGCTGCAGCAGTATGTCCCGGCAGATCAGCCACTCCTCATAACGTTTCTTCATGGGTAGCTTGAGATTGAACACGGTGTAGCGACACAGTTTGCCTCCGACCCAGTCCAGCGCCAGACGCGCGGTTTTGCGGGGCTTGTCGACAATATCGCAGACCATCCAGTCCACGGCCCGCTTCGGGCGCCAGGCGTAGCCATCAGCCCGGACATGCTCAACATGCCCTGTGGCCATCAACTCTGGATTCATGGGGCCATTATCGACCGCCGTCACCATCATGCCCTGCTGTACCAGTTGCCAGGTCCATCCTCCGGGAGCGGCGCCCAGATCTACCGCTTTCTGGCCGCCACCCAGGTAGTCCAGATAACGATCTTCAGGAATAAAGACTTTCCACGCCTCTTCGAGTTTGAGCGCAGACCGGCTGGGCGCTGAGGCAGGCAAACGCAAACGGGGTATGCCCTGCGGAAAAGGGGATCGATTATCGGCCAGGCTTAACCCGACAACAGCCGTTTCGAAATCCAGCAACAGCAACTCCAGACGGTCACCTTTGGCACTGGCCGAGTCCTGCGTCAGCATGTCCGCCTCCCTGAGTCCGCGGGACAGGGGTGCCACCCATTTTCGGGCAAAGTTGCCCAGATCGCGATCTTCATTGGTTTCCGTAAGCCGGGTTTCCAGTCGTGATGCCAGGCTGCCCTGCCAATCGGCGCCCCGGAGGAACTCGATAACGGCTCCAACCCGGTCCCTGGCCGGCAGCGGGCAATCGCCAAGCACCAGAAACCAGTCCCGCACAAAGACCAGCTCGTCCAGCGGTATTCTCTGCATCAATTCAAAGGCAGATTCGGGCCCGCCAAGGGTAAACCGCACCAGCCCTGCGTTCCTGATCGGCTGAAAGTAACCGAACAGACCACAAGCGGCCGCCGAATCCATCAACTCCTGACCCGCCTCGGTTTCAAACCCCGGGCGACACATCAGCATTATCTGTTGCATTCCATAACCTTGTTGGTGACCACTGTCAGGATTCTGACGCACTGACAGCGATAAAACTTGAACGTGTTTAACGGCAGCACTTGTTCACGCTGGCTACACTTTCTGCCTCCCAACGTACCGCCTGGTGGAAGATGCTCCGACTCTGGAACCTGCTTACGGCCTGTTTTCTGACCACGGCTGGCCTGCTGTTCAGCGGCCAGCTTGCGGCTATGGAACCGTGTCCCGCTCTTGATGCCGCCAGCCCGGACGCCCGAAGTGCAATCAACCACCACATCTGTTTTTACTCAGCCCGCCCGGGTGAACCGGCCCATGCTGCAACAGCACCTGAGGATCTGCCGGCCGAGTTGGCGTGGAGACCAGCCCGGGGCCATGACCTGGTATTCAGCCACACCGATTCCGTGTACTGGATCCAACTTAATGTCCGCAACAGCAGCGCTGAATCCGGTCTCTGGTACCTGAAGCTTCATTACCCGCTGCTGGACGAGGTGACGTTCTGGCAAAAAAGCCGCTACCAAAGCGGTTACAGCCCTGAAGACGCCCGACCTCCGCTGGCGACCGGCGATCTGTTCCCGTTTGCCACAAGGGGCATAGATTACCGTTATTTCCTGCTCCCCGTCACACTGGATGCTGGCGAAAACCACTCCATCCTCATCCGGGTGCATAGCAGTGGCGCGCTGAACGTGCCCTTGGGCCTGATGACACCGGGCGAGGTAATTGCGGAAAGCAACCATCTCACCCTCATACACGGCCTGTTTTACGGCGCCCTGCTGATACTGGCGGCGTTCAACTTGCTACTGTTCATCAGTGCGGGCACCCGCTATTACTTCTACAACGCCTTTTATATAATCTCGATCGGGATGTTCCTGTTCGCCATGGGTGGATTTGCCAACCAATACTTCTGGCCGGAGAGCTCAGAACTGGCGAACCTCTCCATTCCGCTAACCCTGGCCGTTTGCGCGCTGGCGATGACCCTGTTCGGCTGGTCTTTCCTGGAAGTCGGCCCCGGCACGCTTTCTGTCAAGGCGCTGAAATCGCTAGCCACAGTTTCCGTTGGTGCAGTAACACTGACACTCCTTATCCCTTACACCAAGTCCATCCTGATCAATACCGCCCTGGCCTTGACAGTCATTGTGGCGCTACAGGTTATTGCCTACGTTCGCTGGCGCCAGGGCTACAGGCCCGCATTCTGGTATCTGGCGGCCTGGATGGTAATGGTTGTCGGGGCACTGATCTATGCCATGGCTGCGTTCGGGTATCTTGGCGATTATCAGGCCCGGGAAGTGATGATGCAGGCAGTTCTCGGAGGCCAGGTGGTCCTGCTGAATTACGCCCTGGTGCAGCGCTGGCGCCTGCTTAACCAGAAACTGCTGGATGTGGAACACCAGGCCCGGACCGAACTGGAACTGAAGGTCCATGAACGCACCGCCCAGCTCCGCAACACCATGCGGGAACTGGAACAGGCGAACCGGAAACTGGCGTCTTTAAGCCTTAACGATGCGCTCACTGGCCTGTACAACCGGCGCCACATGGATAATCTTCTGCCTGAACTCTGCAGGGAGGCCCGTCGGACCGGGAACCCATTAACTCTGGCCCTGATTGATGCCGATCACTTCAAGCGAATTAATGATACCTGGGGCCATGACTTTGGGGATCAGTGCCTGAAACAGATCGCGGGCGTTCTGGATGAGCACGTCAAACGCCCCAGGGATGTGGCCATCCGGTTTGGCGGTGAGGAATTTGCCCTGCTGCTCCCGGGCACGGACCTGGACGGTGCACGCACGCTCTGTCTCGGCATACTCAAAGCCATGCGGAAAACCCCGCTTATCGCTCCGGGCAATGAGACTTTCCATCTGACACTCAGCGCAGGGATCGCTGAACTGTCTACGGGACAGGAGCCGTCCGACCTCTTCCGGAAAGCCGATGAAGCACTCTATCAGGCCAAAGGCGCAGGGCGGGATCAGATCGTACTCGCCAATCGTGTTTCAACGCCTGATCACAGTACGGCATCTTCGGCAAACTGACGCGTCAGAAGAGCAGCCTGCGCAATCAGGTCAGCCTGTTGTTCTGGCTGCCGCGCCAGAGGCTGAAAATCGTGATTTCCGCCGTCCAGCCAGCACAGCCGGGTAAGGCCCGGGATCTGCCCCTGCGCCTTCAACTCATCCGGTTTGCCGAATGGGTCACGGGTACCCTGCACCACCAGTAGAGGAACCGCAACCTCACCCAGATGTTCAATCCGCCAACGATCCAGCTTCCCCGGCGGGTGAAACGGATAGCCGTAACAGGCAACGCCATCAACATCCCTGCACTTCCCGGCAGCCAGAAGCGTGGCCATCCGCCCTCCCATTGATTTTCCCCCCACCAGCAGCGGTACCTGACTTCCGAGCTCCTCTCTGGCCAGGGACACCTGATCTTCAAATGCCGCCAGCAAAGCCGGCTGCCGATCGGGCGGTCGCTTTCTGCCATCCTCGCGACGCTTCACCATATAGGGAAACTCGAACCGCACACTTTCGATGCCCTGCCCTGCGAGAGCCTCCGCCAACAACTCCATGAACAATGAATCCATGGGCGCGCCAGCACCGTGGGCCAGTATCATTACGGCTTTGGCATCTTTTCCGTAGCCTTTGGTCTTAATTCTTTTCACCAATTTTCTCTCTCTCGCTCCTGTTGCGGATCAAACCCGATGACAGAATGGATCTGGCAAGCCATTAAAGCGTCAATAAAAACATATTGGATAGACTTGCAACTTACTGGCCAGCCTACTGATTCCGGCGGATTTGACGGATGTCATAACTTGATCTTGATCATTGCAAAGGAATAATCGTTTCTCCATACTTGCCCCCGCATAATTCCCCATCCTGAACCCATTGGTAAGGCTATGAGCACAGTAAATGCAAACCTGACATACAACTATAAGGTGGTGAGACAATTCGCCATCATGACAGTGGTATGGGGTATTGTAGGTATGGCTCTGGGTGTGCTGATTGCAGCACAGCTGGTTTGGCCATCCCTCAACCTCGACCTGCCCTTTACTCACTTCGGTCGCTTGCGGCCGCTGCATACCAACGCCGTAATCTTCGGCTTTGGCGGAAGTGCCCTTTTTGCAACGTCCTACTACGTCGTTCAGCGAACCTGCCAGGCTCGCCTGATGTCTGACGGGTTGGCGGCGTTCACCTTCTGGGGCTGGCAAGCGATCATCGTGGCTGCTGCCATCACCCTTCCGATGGGCCTGACAACGTCCAAGGAATACGCCGAGCTGGAATGGCCGATTGACATCGCGATTGCGGTTGTCTGGGTCAGCTACGCCCTGGTGTTCTTCGGAACCGTGATGAAGCGTAGCACTCCGCACATCTACGTTGCCAACTGGTTCTACGGCGCGTTCATCATTACCGTTGCTGTACTGCATATCGGTAACAACATGGCGCTGCCGGCCACCGCCTTCAAGTCGTACTCCGCCTATGCGGGTGTTACCGATGCGATGATGCAGTGGTGGTACGGTCACAACGCGGTGGGCTTCTTCCTGACTGCTGGCTTCCTGGGCATGATGTACTACTTCGTTCCCAAGCAGGCCAACCGTCCGGTTTACTCCTATCGCCTGTCTATCGTGCACTTCTGGGCACTGATCGCCACCTACGTATGGGCCGGTGGTCACCACCTGCATTACTCCGCTCTGCCTGACTGGGCACAGACCGCAGGCATGGTCATGTCCCTGATTCTGCTGGCGCCGTCCTGGGGCGGTATGATCAACGGCATGATGACCCTGTCCGGTGCCTGGCACAAACTGCGCACTGACCCTATCCTGCGTTTCCTGGTGGTTTCTCTGTCCTTCTACGGTATGTCTACCTTCGAAGGCCCGATGATGTCTATCAAGACCGTCAACGCTCTGTCCCACAACACTGACTGGACCATCGGCCACGTGCACTCCGGCGCCCTGGGCTGGGTTGCTATGATCAGTATCGGTGCGGTTTACCACCTGATCCCGAAACTGTGGGGCATCCAGGCCATGTACAGCACTGCCCTGATCAACACTCACTTCTGGCTGGCTACCGTAGGCACCGTGCTTTACATCGCCGCCATGTGGGTGAATGGCATCATGCAAGGTCTGATGTGGCGTGCAGTAAACGAAGACGGCACCCTGACCTACAGCTTCGTGGAAGCGCTTGAAGCTTCCTACCCGGGCTACTTTGTACGCTTCATCGGTGGCGCGATCTTCCTGACCGGCATGCTGATCATGGCCTACAACGTGTACATGACCGTACGCCAGAAAGACGCCGTTGCAGAAGATAATGCTGCGGTTCAGGCGGCGTAAGGGAGAGAGACCAGATGAGACACGAAATAGTCGAAAAGAACCTTGGTCTGATGATCGTGCTGATCGTGCTGACCATCAGTGGCGGTTTCCTGGCGGAAGTGGTGCCCCTGTTCTTCCACAAAGAGGTTAACGAGCCGGTCGAAGGCCTGGAGCCTCTGTCAGCCCTGGAACTGGAAGGCCGGGACATTTACATCCGTGAAGGCTGCCACGTGTGCCATACCCAGCAGATCCGTCCGTTCCGGGCTGAGACTGAGCGTTATGGCCACTACTCCGTTGCGGGCGAGTTCGTTTATGACCGTCCGTTCCTGTGGGGTTCCAAGCGTACCGGGCCGGATCTGGCTCGTGTAGGCGGTCGTTACTCGGATGCCTGGCAGCGCCAGCATCTGTACGATCCGCGCAGCGTGGTACCCGAATCCAACATGCCTGCCTTCCCGTGGCTGTTCGAGAATCGTGTTGATCACGGTTCCATTGAGTCCCGGATGAAGACGCTGCAGACGCTTGGCGTGCCATACAGCGACGAGCAGATTGCCAACGCAGCGAGTGAGATCGAAGGCAAATTTGAAATCGAAGCGCTGGTCGCATACCTGCAGCAGCTGGGTACTGTGATTTCAGAGAAGCGGTGATCCCATGGATATTAATGAGTTACGCGGCATTCACACGCTGCTGGTAATGGCAGCGTTCTTCGGAATCGTCTGGTGGGCGTACAGCGCCCACCGCAAGAAGGCCAACGACGAGGCAGCACACCTCCCCTTCGATGACGACGAAGTCGAAAAGCGTACTCTCGAACAGGAAAAAACGGAGAAGAAACAATGAGTACCTTCTGGAGCATCTGGGTCAGTGTGATCGTGCTCGGTACCGTTTTCGGCTGCTGGTGGCTCCTCTGGGCCACCCGCAAGAGCCAGACAACCGATACTGAAACCGACCGGACAATGGGCCATTCCTTTGATGGCATTGAGGAATACGATAACCCTCTGCCGAAATGGTGGTTCTACCTGTTCGTAGCAACCTGCATCTTCGCCCTTGGCTACCTGGCTCTGTACCCGGGCCTGGGCAACTTCAAGGGTCTGCTGGGATGGACATCCACCAACCAGTGGGAAGCGGAAGTGGCAGCTGCCGAAGAGAAATATGGCGAAATCTATGCCCAGTTCGGCGACACTGCCATTCCTGAACTGGCGCAGAACGATGACGCCATGAAGATCGGCCAGCGCCTGTTTGCCAACAACTGTTCGGTCTGTCACGGCACCGCCGCTCGCGGCCAGGTGGGCTTCCCCAACCTGACCGACGAAGACTGGCTGTGGGGCGGTCAACCAGACCAGATCCTGCACAGTATTGCTCAGGGTCGTAACGGCAACATGCCTGCAAAGGGCGTTATGCCGAATATGACCAACGAGCAGGTCGACCAGGTGGTTAACTACGTGCTGAGCTTCAGTGGACGCGAAGAAGATGCCGAGGCGGCCAAAGCTGGCGCCCAGGTATTCGCACAGGCCTGCGTTGCCTGTCACGGCCCGGAAGGCAAAGGTATGGAAGCCATGGGTGCGCCCAACCTGACCGATAATGTCTGGCTCTATGGCTCCACTTATGAGTGGATCAAGGAGACCGTGATGAACGGTCGCCAGAACCAGATGCCTGCACAAGAAGGTCGTCTGACCGACGACCAGATTCAGATCCTGGCAGCCTACGTTTACAGCCTGTCTAACTGAATCCGACCCGGCCAGGCTCGCCCTGGCCCGGTCTTCTCAACCCTGTATCTGCGCCCGCGGGTACAGGCTTGAGAAGATCAGCTGACCCTCCGAGGCCCGCTCCCAGCTTTACCACTCACCGGGAGGTACCCATGAGCAACGAGATTCCGGTCAAACAGGTTGACCCGAACGGCGATTCCTCCAATAACAAAAAAAAGCCAGAAACCGTCGACCTGTACGCCAGTCGACAGAAAATCTACGTCAAGGAAGTCAAAGGCTTTTTTCAGCGAATCCGGAATGTCAGTCTAACCCTGCTAATGGGCATGTACTTTCTGTTCGTTTGGCTGACTCTGGACGGGCAACCCCTGATTCACTTCGACCTGCCTGCCCGGGAATTCCATCTTTACGGCATTACCTTCTTCCCCAAAGATTTCTTCCTGTTATCCGGCATGCTGATCATTTCAGCCTTTGGCCTGTTTTTCATCACCACACTGTTCGGCCGGGTATGGTGCGGCTATACCTGCCCCCAGACAGTCTGGACCTTTATCTTCATGTGGATCGAGGAAAAAGTTGAGGGCAGCCGCAACAAGCGGATGAAACTGGACAAAGCCCCCAACTCTGCGGAGAAGCTCACCAAAAAATCGATCAAGCACGCACTCTGGCTGTTCGTCGCGCTGGCGACTGGCGTCACCTTCGTTGGCTACTTCTACCCCATTCGTGAGCTGATCGTTGACCTGTTCACCTTGCAGGCCAACGGCTGGGCCTATTTCTGGGTGGCCTTCTTTACCGTCGCCACCTACCTGAACGCCGGCTGGATGCGGGAACAGGTATGCCTGTATATGTGCCCGTATGCCCGGTTCCAATCCGTGATGTTCGATCCCAACACCCGCGTTGTCTCCTACGATCCCAACCGGGGCGAGCCACGTGGCAGCCGCAAGAAAGGCGTCGAACCCGCCGAAGTCGGTCTGGGCGACTGTATTGATTGCGGCCAGTGTGTTCAGGTTTGCCCCACCGGGATCGATATCCGTGATGGCCTCCAGTACGAGTGTATCGGCTGCGCCCTGTGTATCGACGCCTGCGATGAAGTTATGGAGAAGATGAACTATCCCAAGGGGCTGATTCGCTACACCACTGAGAATGAACTGGAGGGTAAAACCTCCAAACTGCTGCGGCCGCGTACCTTTGGTTATGGCGCAGTGCTCATACTGATGATCAGCGCGGTGATCTTCACCATTGCCACCCGGGTTCCGGCCAAGATGGATGTGCTGCGGGACCGTGGTGCACTGTTCAGTTTCAACGGCGAAGGGCGGGTGGAAAACTCGTATACCGTGAAGATCCAGAACATGTCAGAAGTACCACAAACCTTCAGCCTGACTGTGGACGGTCTTGAAGGTATGCGCATTCTGACAGACACCACGGTGACGGTGAGCAGCGGCGAGAATCTCTCCTTGCCCACGGTTGTTGACGTGCCACCGGAAGTGCTGGTGGACACCAATAACGATATTCGTTTCTATGCGGAGTCCCAACCGGATTCCTTGATTAAACTTGAAACTGAAAGCCGGTTTGTTGGTCCAAGGCCCCGCTAACAAGAGGGCCCGACAACCGGCTCTGAAGCCATAAACCGAGACAAGACCGTAATGACTGATAACGCAACACCTGCCCCCTGGTATCGCCAGCCGTGGTTCTGGTTCCTGACCATTTTCCCTTTGGCGTCGATCATGTGGGGGATTACCGCCCTGACAGTATCGTCCAGCATGGACAATTCGCTGGTGACCGACGACTATTCCAAACAGGGGCGTGGCATCAATATGTCCATTGCCCGGGATGAAAAGGCGGCAGATCTCCAGATGAAAGGCTCACTGAGCCTGAATGGTCGTTCTGCAACACTGGATCTGAGCACCGTGAATGGTGCCGCCGACTACCCGTATCTGGTGTTCAACCTGTATCACCCGACATTGTCTGGTCAGGATAAAACCGTCCAGTTTACCCGGGTCGCTCCCGGTCAGTACCGGGGCCAGCTCCTTGAGGATGTCAGTGGTCGCTGGTACTACGACCTCCAGGGGCCAGATAACGACTGGCGGGTAAAGGGTGAGGTAAGGCTTCCTTCCTCTACCCCCATTCGCATTAACGCAGAAGGCGACGCCCAAGGGTGACCACCCTGAACTGCTTCCATTGCGGAGAACCAGCGGATGGCGAACCCCCGATTACCCTGGAACTGCAGGGACAGCAAAGGCATTTTTGTTGCCAGGGTTGCAAGGCTGTGTGTCAGACCATCCACCAGGAGGGTCTGACCGGTTTCTATGAGTTTCGCACCGAACCCGCTGTTACACCAAGAGAACTGACCCGGTCAGAACTCGATCGTATCCGGGAGCTGGATCACCCCCTGGTTCAACAAGCCTTTGTGGCACCGGTCAAGGCTGGCCAGGAGGCACAGCTGCTGATCGGCGGTATTACCTGCGCCGCCTGCATCTGGCTGCTTGAGAATCACATGAAACAGCAGCCAGGCGTGCAGAGCTTTACCGTAAACCACACCACACAGCGGGCTCGCCTGGTCTGGGCATCGGACAAGGCACGTCTCAGCGACCTTCTGATTGCCATCCACGAACTTGGCTACACCGCCCGCCCGTATCAGGCCGACGAAGCCGAACAGGCGCTCAAGGCAGAGCACCGCTCGATGCTCATTCGTCTGGCGGTGGCCGGGATCGGTTCCTTCCAGAGCATGATGCTGGCTTTTCCCCTGTACTTTGAACTTGTCAGTGATCTTTCCACGGATTTTGTGGATTTTTTCCGCTGGTTCAGTCTGCTGGTTGCCACGCCGGTGGTGTTCTACAGCGCTCGCCCATTTTTTACCAATGCCCGCCGGGATCTGCTCTCCCGTCATCTGACCATGGACGTACCGGTGGCCATCGCCATCGGGCTTGCCTACAGCGCAAGCGCCTGGGTAACGGTGGTCGGGGGCGACGAAGTGTATTTTGAATCCGTGTGCATGTTTACCTTTTTCCTGCTGCTGGGCCGATACATTGAAGTTCAGGCCCGCTATCGCGCCGGGCTGAGCGGCAATGCCCTTGCGGGCTTCCAGCCCTCTGTTGCCGCACGGGTCCTGAACGGTGAGGCAGAGATCATCGCCATTCACCAGGTACAACCGGGTGATGTGATCCGGGTTCGACCAGGGGAAACGCTACCTGTGGATGGCGAAATCGTCTCGGGGGAGTCTACCCTGAACGAAGCCGCCCTCACCGGTGAATACCTGCCAGAAACCCGTAAGCCGGGCGACACCGTTCATGCCGGCAGCGTAAATGGGGAAAATCCGCTCGACATCCGCGTCACCCATGCCGGGGCCCAGACCCGGCTGTCCGGCATCTTGCGAGTTCTGGATCGCGTACAGTCCGAAAAGCCGCCGGTGGCCCGAATGGCCGATCGCATTGCGGGCAAGTTCGTCGGCCGTGTGCTGATACTGGCACCAGTGGTCTGGGTAGGCTGGTGGCTGGCCGGGGCCGACAACGCCTTCGATATCACGCTTTCCGTACTGGTGGTTACCTGTCCCTGCGCCCTCTCGCTGGCTACGCCAACGGCGATCACATCTGCCACAGTGCGCCTGAGAAGGCTTGGTTTCCTGCCTACTCGCGGTCACACCCTGGAATCCATGAACACCATCGATACCGTGGTGTTTGATAAAACCGGGACTCTGACCCGGGGAGAGCTTAGTCTGACCGGGCAAGCGGTGTTCGGTAGCCTGGATCAGGACACCTGCATTCGGATTGCCGCGGGGCTTGAAAAACATTCAGAGCACCCGATTGCCAGGGTATTCCACGAGCAGCCTTCGGTCACCGTCAGTCAGGTGAGTAACCACCTGGGCGGTGGCTTGTCCGGACACTACCATGGACGGGCGGTCTACATCGGGCACAAAGCCTTTGTCTCCGAGCACACGTCGGCAATTGCGCCAGAAGGTGAAGACGCCCAAGGCATGGAAATCTGGCTCGCGACAGACAAGGAATGGCTGGCACGCTTCCGGCTGGATGACAAGATACGGGACGACGCGTCACAGGCCTTGCAGGCGTTACGGAAATCCGGAATCGAGACCTTGCTGCTTAGTGGGGATCGCTCCGGCCACGTACAACAGGTAGCCCATGCACTGGGCATTGACCGAGCCATTGGTGAAGCCTCACCGGAGCAGAAACTGGAAGTGCTGGAACAGCTTCGAGCGGACGGGCACCGGGTGATGATGGTGGGTGACGGACTGAATGACCTGCCCTCCATGGCCGGAGCCGGTATTTCAGTGGCTATGGGTACAGCGGCAGACCTGACTCAACTGAAAGCCGACGCGGTACTGCTGAATGGCCAGTTGAATTCCCTGGTCGCCGCGATTGAAACCAGCAAGCAAACCCGGAAAATCATCCGTCAGAATATGATCTGGGCGTTCGGCTACAATGTCTGCGCCCTGCCCCTGGCCGCAGCCGGCCTTGTGGCCCCCTGGCTTGCTGCCATCGGCATGTCCCTGAGCTCACTGATCGTTGTGCTGAACGCCTTACGACTCAGCCGGTCCAACAAGGGCACACCGCCCCCGGAGGCCACCCTTGGCGCACCAGAAGCAGCCTGATACTTTGGGCCATACACTTATGAACAGGAGGTTATCGTGCAGATTGTCATGATACTGGTTCCGCTTATGCTCATCCTGGTGGCGCTGGGCGTCCTTCTGTTTTCCTGGGCCGTCAAGAACGGGCAGTACGATGACATGGACGGCCCCGCTCATCGCATTCTCTACGACGATGACAAGGATATGATTCCCAGGGAAGCCCGCCGTAACAAGTCGAAACCTGACGGCCAGAAAGACGACGCGGAGCAAACCGATACCGATACCGACAAGGGCTGACAGGATAGCGGATGCAGCCTGAACTCTATCTGAGCTACCCCAGTGCCTTCCTGATAGGACTGCTCGGCAGTACCCATTGTCTGGGCATGTGTGGCGGCATCAGCGCCTCGCTGTCCATGGCATTGCCGGTAGGCCGGGGCTTCCGCTTTCGGCAGACCCTGCTCTTGCTGGCATTCAATTTTGGCAGGATTGCCAGCTACGCCCTGATCGCAACCCTGATTGCCCTGCTCAGCACCAGTGCCGCCAGCCAGTGGCATGGTGCCGGATTGGCTCTGATGACCCTGGCGGGATTGCTGCTGATCATGATGGGGTTATCCATGGGGCAATGGTGGCAGGGTATTCGCTACATTGAGCGGGTCGGGGCGCCGGCATGGCGCTTCCTGTCGCCGCTTACCCGCAAGTTCCTGCCGGTTCACAATGGCGGCCAGGCCCTTGCTCTCGGTGCCTTGTGGGGATGGCTGCCCTGCGGCCTTGTTTACAGCACACTGGGATGGGCGGCGCTTCAACCAACCGTCAGCAGCGCAGCTCTCACGATGATGTTCTTCGGACTGGGAACCCTGCCGTCGATGTTGGCGACGGGCTTCGCCGCCAACTGGATAAGAGGCCTGAAAAGCAACCAGAGCTTCCGCAAGCTCAGTGGCCTGCTGTTAATCCTGTTTGGCCTCTGGACGCTGCCTTTCCAGGCCCTGCTGAATCACTGACGATCAGAGATTCAGTACATCTAGCCGGCCAAAATCCTGCTGGGGCTCCGCGGTTTGAACGGCCTGACGCTTGCCGCCAAGACGCCGCCCTTCCCTGAAGTCATATAATTCCGGATCGGCCAGGTGCGACGGCTCGACATTGCAAAGGGCCCGGAACATGGTTTCCAGACGGCCAGGATGCTGTTTGTCCCAGGTCTGGAACATTTCCTTGATGACCTGTCGCTGAAGGTTTTCCTGGGAGCCGCATAAATTGCAGGGAATGATCGGAAATTCCCGAAGTGACGCGTAGCGGGCAATATCCTTCTCCCTGGCATAGGCCAGAGGACGAATAACCGTATTGCGGCCATCGTCGCTGTGGAGCACCGGTGGCATGGATTTGAGTTTGCCGCCGTAGAACATGTTGAGGAACAGGGTTTCCAGCAAATCATCCCGGTGATGGCCCAGGGCAATCTTGGTTACACCATGCTCCTCGGCGAAATTGTAGAGAATGCCCCGTCTCAGGCGTGAACACAGTCCGCAAGTGGTCTTCCCTTCAGGCACTTTTTCCTTAACAATACTGTAGGTGTCTTTCTCGATGATGTGATACTCGATACCCATCGACTCAAGATAGTCCGGCAGGACATGCTCGGGGAAACCCGGTTGTTTCTGGTCCAGGTTCACGGCAATCAGCTCAAAACGCACCGGCGCGCTCTTCTGCAGATTGAGCAGAATATCCAGCATGGCGTAGGAGTCTTTGCCACCGGACAGACAACACATCACCTTGTCTCCGGCTTCAATCATCGAGAAATCAGCAATCGCCTGCCCAACTTCACGGCGCAGACGTTTCTGCAATTTGTTAAGCTCCAGTTTCTGGCGACGTTCGTAATCAGAAACAGGTGTCTTTTCAGGGCTGGCAGTCATTGCTTCGGGCATTCGTTTTCACGCTCACAAGGTAAGTGAGCGGGCAATTATACGCGCCACAAACCATCAGGGACAGGATAGCAACATGGATATGTTGAAATTGACTTCACCACAAGCCACGGGCAAGCGCGCGCTCAACCGTATCCGAAATCGTCACGCCATTCTCAGGGCGGCCAGAGACTGTTTCCAGGAACACGGTTACGACAACACCACCATTCGGGACATCGTCCGCAGAACCGGTCTCGCCGCCGGCACCTTCTACAACTACTTTTCCAGCAAACAGGATATCTTCGCGGCCCTGCTCAGCGATTTCCTGACCTCGCTCAACAACGACATGAGCCAGCAGCGACAATCTGCATCCTCAACCCAGGAATTTGTCTACCGGGCCTATCTGGCGCTTTACAGCGCCACCGCGAAAGATCCGGTGGTGTATGAGCTCGCCCATCAAAATCAGCGCGCCCTCCGAAACCTGTTCGGCTCAGATATTCTGGGCCTGACCATGCTGTCCCTTGAGGAAGACGTTCGCAACGCCATGACCCGTGGGCTGCTGCCGGCAGTCAATGCGGACTATCTTTGCGCCGCGTTTTTTGGCGTGGCCTACGACACCAGCATGCTGGTGGCAAGGCGGGCACACCAGAAGCCGGAACTCGCCCAGGACGAAGCCAGAACAGCGGCTGAGTTTTCCACCCAGCTGTTTCTGGGCGGCTTCCCGGCCCTGACCAGGCTTTCAAGCGAAGGCTGACTGGCATACCATGATGGCCATGACCATCTCCGCAGATAACCAGATACTCGATGACTCACCCGCAGCCCGTGGTGAAGAGCACAGCTGGCTACAGCAACAGGTCCAGCACCTGTTGGTTGCCGTGGAGCACGAACTGCGGGCCGCAGGCCCGGCCGGGCTATCCGAGCTGGAGCTGATACGGGCCTTGCAGGGCGAGCGCTGGAGCCTGATTGGCACAGTCGACTTTCACGAGCCCGATCGGCTGTACCCGGTGCACTTCCTGCTGTTCCACGTACTCTACCGTCTGCGCGATCAGATTGCCCTGGAGGGCGAGAGCCTGAATATCTCTCCGCTTCGGCTCAGTATCGGGCAAATGCTGACGCGCACCGAATCAACGGCACTGCCGGATTCTACCGATGCCCTGCGTGAGTTCTATCTGGATCTGTCACAGTACTTTCTCTCCGAAGCCGCCATTCAGGAAATGATGGACAACTTCTGGGCCGGCAACACCCTGTCCCGGCCCGAGCACTCGGAAGCCGCCGAGGCGGCCAGGACGCTGGGTTTCGATGAATTACCGGGGCAGTTCGCTACCGTCAAGAAGCGCTTCCGAAAACTCGTGATGCGTGCGCACCCGGACCGGGGCGGTGATACCGGAGAAATCCAACAACTGAATCAGGCCTTCTCGGTTCTGAAAGCCCATTACGCCTAAATCATCCTACGAGATCCCGTGTGTCAGGAAACAAGACCATGCTTCGAATAAACAAACTGATTGCGTATCCCCTGATCAGTGCCCTGTTGCTGGCCGGAACACAGGCTCAGGCCGACCTGGTGGTTCTGCAGTATCACCACGTGGATGACAGTACACCTCCGGCGACCAGCACGTCCCGATCATTGTTTGAGGCGCAAATGAACATGATCCGGGATCTTGACCTTGACGTGGTGCCGCTGGAAGCCGGCACCAGGGCGGCACTGGCCGGCGAACACCCTGACACCAATGAAGTGGCCATTACTTTCGATGATGCCTATGAATCCGTCCATACCTTTGCTGCGCCGTTACTGGACAGGCTCGGGCTTCCATACACTGTCTTCGTCAATACTGACGCAGTGGGCGCCAAGGGTTACATGACCTGGAAGCAACTCCGCACAATGGCAGACAACGAGCTGGCAACCATCGCCAATCACAGTACGGATCACGCTCACCTGGCACGCAGACGGGGTGAACCCGAAGAGGCATGGGAAAACCGGATTACCAGCAGCCTGGACGAGGCTCAGCAAGAGCTGAAGAACCGTCTTGGCGTGGAGGAACCTCTGTTCGCCTATCCCTACGGCGAATTCGATCAAGCCCTGGAACAGAAGCTCAGCGAGAGAGGCTGGCTTGGATACGGGCAACAATCGGGAGCTATCGGACAATACTCAGGTAAAACCCGTCTGCCCCGTTTCCCCATGGCCAATGCCTACGGCCAATTGGGCAGTCTGAAAGACAAACTGATGAGCAAGGCTTTTCCGGTACCGGCCAAAGACCTGCCCGACGGGGTGTTCGAGCAGAATCCGCCGCGTTTGAGGTTTACGCCCACCGATGCCATCAGCCCCTCCCGGCTTACCTGTTTCGCGTCCGGACTCGGTCGAATCAATTTTGAAGTGGTGGGAGATAGCATAGAGGTGCAGGCACCCAAAGCCATCAACAGCCGTCGGTTCCGATACAACTGTACCCATCCGGCGGGTAACGGCAGCTTCTACTGGCTGTCCCAGCAGTGGTTGAATCTGGACGCACCGGAAGACTGATGGTCGCCATCACTCCTCAAATGTCGTGATGCCAATTTCTCCGGTTTCAACGTGTGGAATCGCTTTGGGCGTGTCGCCCGCTTCCGTCACCGTTTGCCCAGCCAGGTCTTCCGGGCGGGTGAATACCACCAGCCAGCGCTCGCCCTGGCCGGGAAACGCCGGCACCCAGCTTTCCAGATACCCGCGACGACGCCAGTTTTCCGGTTCGTAGTTCATAACCAGGTCCGTCACTACCCGCACGGGCTGAAAGTCCTTGTCGAGAAATGCCAGGCTTGGTACCAGCACGCCATTGTGGGCGTAGGAACGCAGCCGCATCACAAACCCGGGGACAAAGGTACTGGATGGTAGGGCAATCAGCCGATAGGGCGAATCACCCGTGCTGAAACGGTGGCGGGGCGTGTCTTCCTCAAAATCAACACCAAACTCACGGCCTTCCTGCCACTGCAGGAAATCCCGGGCAGGCAGGGTCTGGCAACAGCTTTCGGCAAATACCCGGAAAAACGAATCCGTTTCCTCAATCCCCAGTATGGCAAAGGCGTCGGGATCATGGCCCTCAACCGGCGTATGGTCATCTACAGTGACCGGCAGGTATACGCTGGCATCGCTGAGCATGACCGGCGCCTGATCCGCCTGTTTCTGCTCTTCGGTTCGCATATCCGGGGTGTAATAGCTGACACGGACAATGCCGTCGGCATCACGCCATGTGAAATAGGGTTGCCGCTGGCCAGGCCGGATAAACCCTTTTTTCGCCAGCTCCTCACCATCCGGATAATTCTCGGTGGTGTATTCGAGGTTTTCTTCCAGCTTTGCGGCGGCGCCCCGGTCGCTGCCAGAGGCCGACCGATAAGCCTCAGACCCGGTGGCTTCGCCTGAGATGGCGACGGACTTGGCATCCGGCTCACCTGGGGTAACGTCTTCGCGCTGGGCGTCGGGAATCCGGGAATAACGCACCCTGCCCTGCTCATCCACCCAGGAAAAGTAGCCTTCCCGCTCGGCAACGCCGCTGCTTCCGGTCTGGCAACCTGCCAGCAACGCGAGCGCAAACACACCGACCGCCAGTCCGCTGTATCGACCAAGTCCCATCACAGCCCCCCTGTCAGGATCAGAATTTGGTTCGGAAGCTCAAGCCTGCCATCACCACCCGCAGGGAAGTCTTGATGGTGAGGTCGGCATAGGGGTTATAGATGATGTTGGTGATGTTGTCGCAGTTCACGTTGCAACTGGTGTCGGCCGGAATGGTCTCAATCGATTGCAGATACGACAGGTTCATATCAATTTCCGTGTCCTTATCCCACTTGTACCCCATGCCAATACTGTACAGGTTCGCGCCCCCGAATGGCGCCATAATCGAGCGCTGGTCGTCCGGAATAACCGAGTCCCGGATTTCCACCCCAGCCCGCAGATCCAGACGAGATGATGCATGGAACTCCACACCAAAAGCCCAGTTCCACTGGCTCTTGAAACCCAACGGCAGGCGCAGGGTATCCGAGGTGGCATTGTCCGGCGACAGAATGCGTGCCGCGTTCAGGAACTCGAGGTTACGATCAAACTGGAAATTGAAGGCATCCCACTGGGCAAAATCCGTCCAGCCCACATCCGCGTTCACGGTCAGCTTGGGATGAACATCCACGCTTATACCGGTCTGAAAATGTTGTGGGTAAACCAGATCCATGCTGACATTGCCCGCCTCCCGCGGTGCACCTGAGGGCAGGCTCAGAATGGCCGATGATATGGCGCCCAGAATAGAGCCATTCACACTCTGCCAGAATCCGGACCAGTCATCGGTGTACTGTATCTCGAACTGCCCCTTGAGGTTCATGTCGGCTTCTGAGGTATAACTGGCCCCCCAGCGGAACCAGTCCGTCGGCTCCCACATAACGCCCAGGGCGTAGGTGGGTGAGATGGTTTCCTGCAGATTCAGGCTCATGGCCCCGATATCGTCCCAGGGGCCGACATTACCGCCGCACAACGCAAGCCAGGGCTGCAGGGGCTCGTCACCGCTTTCACAGTTAAAGGCATCCTGCAGAACCTCTGCCACCCCCATCAGCAGGTTTGGCGCCCGCATGTACTGGTCCGCTGCGAAGCCGAAATGCGAGAGATGAATGCCCGCGCCCACAGACCATTCATCATTGATCTCATACCCGACGGTGGGAGACAGGTAGGTGGTCCGCTGGAGGGTGGCCGCCTGGGGCTGGTAGCGACCGGGGTCGTTTTTATCCCGGTAGAAGCCTGCGGCCATCGGCAGATAAAAAGCGTTGGCGAACGTCAGCTTCGAACCCGGCGGCTTGATACTGATACCCGCTGATGGTGCAACGGCAGGGCCAGGGGGCATACGAAGAATGCCGTAACCCGGCACATAGAGAGCTACGTTGTTGGTATGACTACTGCTGTTCGCAATCGGGTCGCGTTGCTTTCCGGTTAAAGGGTCAGTTTCGAGCCCGCTGATTCCGAATATCTCGTAGTCTTCATCTGCGTAGAAGTCGGCGTCAATATCCAGATAGATGCTGAGGAGGTTCACCTCAAGCTGGCGCCCGTCGAGTTTGGTCAGGCCCGCTGGATTGTAGTGAATGGCCATCAGTCCCGGGGGATCTGCTGTAACGGCGTTACCCAGTGCCAGCGCCTTCGGGTGTATCGTCAGGTTCTGCGTCATCTGTGCCTGGGCCCCGCAGGATACGCCCGCGACCATAGCGGCGGCCAGAAGATGTCGCTTGTGACTAGCTTGTCCCATGAAATCCTTCCCCTTCCCTTGAAACGTCCTCGACTTCAATCACTCTTTGAGGCCAGAGAAATTGATGGGCAGGGATACACCCAGGGAGAAGTCCGGCGCGTCCTCCGTCAAACCGATCCCGAGGCTGGTATTCACAATGGTCATATCGCTGAGACGCGTGCCCAGCGACATACTGAGGAAGCCAGTCATCTGGTCCTGGGCCACGGCCTGGTCACCGTTGGAGAAGGTCAGCACCGTCTCGTCGCTGTAGCTGAGCTGGCCAGACACACTGAGAGAGATGTCATAGGAAAGGGAGTAGGCAAAACCCAGAGAACCGGACAAGCCGAACCCTGGTTCCACCTCCTGTAGCAGCCGGGCGCCCCGAACCTGTTCCAGACCGTCGACAGTGAGGTTGTAGGTTGCGCTGACCGAGCCAAAGACCACCACCGGATCCAGTACCTTCGACATACTCAGGCCACCGCCCACGGAGTAATAGCCACTGCCGGTGGACAACTGCTCGTTGATGTCAATTTCGTAGGGACTGACGCCGGTTTTACTGTTCAGGGTGCCAAAGAAGGTGGTCGACATCTTGCCAGGCACATAGGCAAACGGCTGCCAACGTCCGGTGAAGGAGATGTCGCCGAAGTCGTAAACGTTCAGCTCGTCCTGGGTGTCGTACTTCACCACCAGTGGAACACGGGTGCCGATCGTCAGGTTATCCAGTAACCCGTAATCGTAGGAAAAGGCATTTGTGAAGTTATGGGTGGCCGATGGAACAACGTCCAGATTACGCACCGAGCCGTTCGATATCGCCAGATCCAGCCGTTGGTCGCCGGTATAGGAATAATCGAACGAATAGTTCAGGGAGTGGGTGCCCTTCTTCTGCAGTGAGTAGTTCTTTTCGGCAGCCTGGAACACTTCCTCCAGCTGTTTGGTAGAATCCTCATCCCCTTCCTGACGCGCCAGTGCCTCCCGCGCCTGATCCACATTCCCTTCCTGAGCCATGGCCATGCCCGGAAGCAGCCCAGCCGCGGAAACAAGGATAAAACCTCGCACAAACCAACGATTCATCCTGACTCCCTACTTTTATTTGTTTTATTCCTGCCCGATCAAACAACCGGGAAAATTAATGACGACGGTAATGGAGCTGTTTGCGGGTATTTTCCACGCTACCGTCCGGATTATTCTTCTGGCGTTCCAGCAAGTTCTGAATGCGTCTCTCCGTTGACTCGTGGAACGCTGGAATCTGCTGCATGGCCAGCAGAGTCATTGTCTGGTCATCCACAAAGCGCAGGTCTTCCTCTTTCAACTCAAGGTTATCCAGGGGTTTGTCGCTGCCCGGGAAGACAATGAACAGTACGTTGTCGTCCCACTTCTCCTGAAACTGCGCCACGGTGAAGGAAATATTGCCAACCGCCGGGTCTGCAAGGTAAACACGCCCGTCCCGGATGGTTCTCAGCACCACAAAGTGCTTGAATCCGGCGTGATCAATGGGAACGATTGCCGGATGGTCCAACTCCATCAGGTCCTCGATTTCTGCCTTGAAACCGCCAGAGGGATAGCCAAGGGCTGTGACCAGCCGCTTCATATCAAGCATGGAGAAAGCGCGGCGCTCAACGATGCGCTCGCTCTCACCGTAGTGCAGCAAACCTTCCATCACCTGGCGTTCGGTCAGAGAACGGCCAACATAGAAGTTGAGCACCGTGGTCAGGGCTGCGCTGCCGCAACTGTAGTCGTACGCCTGACGAACGATATTGCGGAATTTCTGCTCCACCAGGGGTTCGACCCGGGTGTCCCATCGAAGCTCGACAGGGCTGGCATCAACCTTCTGCTCCAGAACAATCGTGCCACGATCGAATGGCTCGACCTCGGTGGCTTCCTGCACCATGGTGAACGTGAGAATGGATCCGGCCAGCACCAGCAGCATTTTGGAAAGTCCCTGTTTTTATTAGACGTGCAACTTATCGGGTTACATGTTGTTACCGTACGATACCGAAATCGCAACTGGCTTAAAGATAACTGTGCCTCAAATCTGTCGCTGCAGAAGGGGCCTCCGGGAACCGGTATGAGAACTGGTTCAAGACCGGAGGCAAAGCCATGAAGTGGCGGGGAGCATCAGAGCGAGAACACCAGCCCCAGCAACCCGTAAGTGATGAGAGTGACGACCACAATGCCCATCAGATTCAGGGCAAAACCCGCTTTGATCATGTCCGAAATCTGCATATGACCGCTGGAGAAGACAATCGCGTTAGGCGGCGTGGCCACCGGCATCATGAAGGCGCAGCTGGCTGCAATCGCGGCAGGAACCGTCAGGAGCAACGGAGACACGTCCTGCGCCATGGCCAGAGCTCCCAGCAATGGCAGGAAGGCGGCGGCAGTGGCGGTATTGCTGGTCACTTCGGTCAGGAAAATAATCACTGAGGCCACTATCACCATCATGACGATGGTTGGCAATACACCAGCCACGCCCAGACTGCCGGCGATCCATTCCGCAAGACCGGAGCTGCTGATTACCCCCGCCATCGCCAGGCCACCGCCGAAGAGCAACAGTACTCCCCAGGGCAATTTGTTGGCGGAATCCCAATCCAGCACAAACGTGCCTTGACGGGTATCTACCGGGATAAGGAACATGGCGATCGCTGCCGCGATTGCGATGCCGGTATCACTCAACCAGGGCATCAGACTGGCAGACAACAGCGGGCGAAAAATCCACGCCGTTGCCGTGATGACAAATACCACGGCCACCAAACGCTCTCCCCGGCTCATGACTCCGAGTTTGGCCAGTTCATCCCGAATCATCTGGCCGCTGTCCGATGCCTGACCAATCCCGAAATCCCTCCGGGTCAGCCACCACCAGGTCAGCACCAGCATTACCAGAGTGACCGGAACCCCCAGCACCATCCACTGGGCAAAGCCCACCGAGATGCCCTGGTTTTCACTCAGATAGGCCGCCAGCAAAGCATTGGGCGGGGTCCCGATCAGAGTGGCAATACCGCCAATGCTCGCGGAGTAGGCGATGGCCAAAAGCAGCGCTGTTGCATATTTCCGAACACCCTCCGGGTTCGAGTTGTCCATCATCGCTACCACGGACAAGCCAATGGGCAGCATCATGATAGCGGTTGCGGTATTACTCACCCACATGCTCAAAAAAGCCGTCGCCAGCATGAAGCCGGCAATCTGTCGCCTGGGCTGATCGCCCATGGCTTTGAGCGTCAGCAAGGCAATACGCCGATGCAGATTCCATCGCTGCATCGCCAAGCCCAGGGTAAACCCACCAAGAAACAGGAAGATGATCGGATTGGCATAAGGTGCCGTGGCCTGTCCTATGGTGCCGAGACCAAGCGCCGGCACCAGAACAATAGGCAAAAGTGCTGTGGCCGGAATCGGGATGGCCTCAGTAGACCACCAGGTCGCTATCAACAGCATCAGCCCCAACGCCGCCCAGGCCTCAGCCCCCATGGAGCCTGGCGCTGGCAATATCAGCGTTACCAGAAGGAACGCCGCACCCAGAATCAGGCCAATAACCTGACTCTTGGGCAGCCCGGAACGGGATCCGTCGTTGCGTTGCACTTCAGCCATTGTTCATCCTGCAGGTTTGTGTGGAGGTTGTCAGTCTGCCGCGCAATCTACACAAACCGTGGTATATGGCAATACCTGAAGCCGCCTGGGGTCAATGTGATTACCGCACTGCTCGCACTCGTCGCCGATTCCCTGATCAATCCGCTCAAGGGCGTGATCAATCTGTTGGAGTTCCGCCCGCGTTTCCGCTTCCAGAGAATCCACTACCTCATCGTTCTGGGTCTGGCTCGCCTGCTCTTCGAAATCCTTTTCCAATGCCCCCGCTTCCCTGCGCTGATGCGCCTGGTAGCGGGACAGCCTGGCTTCAAGGTCTGCTTTCAGGGTTTCCAGCTCGGATTTTCGGTTTGCCATCGGATGTCTCCCGGATCTATCTGTTATCAGATTAACTATAGACTAGGCGATAGGGTGGAAGCCGGTTTGACGCCTGTCAAAATCGTGTCATCGAAGCTGAGCTAAACTACCCATTCCGACAATCACTACAAAGGAGTTGTAACGAATGAATCAGGATATGATCAACAAGGCCAACCGCCTCAATGAAACCCTTTTCACCCAGTTCAGCAAGGCTGCCGAGATGCAGATGAATGCGTTTCGTCGTTACGCCGATGTTGCCATGGACCAGGCCCGAAAAGTCTCTGAGGTTCGTGATCTGGACGGTTTGAAGCAACTGACCACCGACCAGGCTGAGACCCTCAAATCCCTGAGCGACCAGTTCACCCAGGACTGGAAAGCCTGGCAGGATTACTTCAGCGAAACCCGTGATCAGGTGCAGAAGGTCTTCGAACAGGATTCGAGCGAACCGGCCAAAGAGAAATCACCAGCCGCCAAGGCCAGCGGTTCCAAATCGGCAGCCTGACAGGCAAGACCAAAACCGGTCGGAATGGTATCCATTCCGGCCGTTTTTTTATTCAGCGGCAGGAGAGCCCCATGTTCGGTCTGGATTTCGTGAGCAAAACCGTCACTAATCTGGTGAAAACCTTCGAGGACAACGTCCGCCAGGGCCAGCAACAGCTGGAAAAATGGCTCGGCGACACCGGGATGATGGAGGACACCAAACTCTCCACGCTGAGCGAAATCTCGGACGCCTACCGGACCATGGCCGAGGATCTGCTGCTGCACCCGCTGCGGTTCGCCAGTGCTGAAATCGATCTTGCCCGCAAACACCTGGGGCTGGCTCGCTATACCCTGACCAGAATCACCGGCAAACCTGTGGAACCGGTCGCCGAGCCGGATCCCGACGACCGGCGCTTCATGGCGGAGGACTGGCACAAGCATCTGTCCTTCGATGTGCTCCAACAGGCTTATCTGATCAACTCCCGAGCCTTTCTGAACTGGGTTGAAGGTATGGAGGGGCTCCCCGGCCCGAGTCGCGACCAGATGCTGTTCTACGCCCGCCAGTTGACGAGCGCGCTTTCACCTTCCAACTACCCGCTGACCAATCCGGAAGTCCTCAGGATAACCTGGGAGCGAAAGGGCATGAATCTGGTGGATGGGGCCCGCAACCTGGTAGACGATATCCGGCAGAACCCGAATCTGTTCAACGTCGCCATGACCGACCGTTCGGCCTTCGAGGTGGGCGGCAACCTGGCAACAACGCCCGGCAAAGTGGTGTACCAGAATGAACTGATGCAATTGATCCAGTACTCGCCAACAACTGAAACCGTGGCCCGGCGCCCGCTTCTGATCGTCCCCCCCTGGATCAACAAGTTCTATATTCTCGACCTCACCGAACGCAATTCCTTCATTCGCTGGCTGGTAGACCAGGGCCAGACGGTGTTTATGGTTTCCTGGCGGAATCCCGGGCCAGCCCAGAAAAACCGGGGCTGGGACGACTACATGACGTTGGGCCCGCTGGCTGCCATTGATGCTGTAACTGAAGCGACCGGCGAGCAACAGATGAATGCCATCGGCTACTGCATTGGCGGCACCCTGCTCGGAACCACGATGGCCTGGTTGGCAAAAAAACAACGTAACCCGATCGTCAGCACCACCTATCTGACCACCCTGCTGGATTTTTCAGACCCTGGCGGCATCGGCGTTTTCATTAACGATCACTCAATCCGCGGCATCGAACGCACCATGGAGCGCAAAGGCTATCTGGATGGCCGGGCCATGGCCTTTACCTTCAATCTGCTGCGGGAAAACGATCTGTTCTGGTCGTACTGGACCAACAACTACCTCAAAGGCCTGAAACCCAAAGCGTTCGACCTGCTGTACTGGAATACCGACGGCACCAACCTCCCCGCCAGAATGCACAGCTACTACCTTCGGGAAATGTACCTGCATAACCGGCTGGTGCAGCCGGATGCCCTGACGATTGCGGGTGAAAGCATTGATCTTTCCGCCATCAGGGTACCTTCCTTCTTCCTTTCCGCCCGCCAGGACCATATCGCTAAATGGAAGACGACTTATCGGGGAGCCAGCGTGTACGGCGGCGATGTGCGATTTGTTCTGTCCGGGTCCGGCCATATTGCCGGGGTCATCAACCCCCCTTACAAGGAAAAATACGGGTACTGGACCAATAACCAATTGCCAGGCTCGGCAGATGACTGGTTTGATAGCGCCGATCATCATCCTGGTTCGTGGTGGCCACACTGGCGTGAGTGGTTGACAGCATTCGAAGGAGAGCAAGTTCAGCCCCGTCAGCCCGGGGAAGGCCCGCTTGAGGCGATTGAGGACGCGCCTGGAAGCTACGTAAAAGTTAAGGCATCGGAAGCCGGGGGTTGATAGACTTCAATATAAATGAGCGAGGGTTCACTTTTACCGAATTCTTCGCAACAGACCGACCAAGAATAACAGGAGTGCCCATGGGGCAGCCGCTTCCGATATCACGCATTATGCACACGGGCGTCCTGCTTCAGTGTGAGTTGGACACAACCATTGCCGATGCGGCTGCCCGGATGTCCGAAACCTCGGTCAGTTCCATTTTGATTACCGATGGCGGAACGGTTGTTGGTATCTGGACAGAACATGACGCCCTGGCGATCGACTTTACAGATCCCGAAACATTCCAACAGCCGGTAAGTACAGTGATGAGCTCACCTGTGCTGTCCTTACCCGAGACACTCGATGCCGGTGAAGCCGCGGTTCGTTTACGCGATACCGGAAAACGCCATTTTCTGGTGACTAACAGTAGCGGCAAACCGGTCGGGATCCTTTCCCAGACCGACCTGGCCCTCAACCAGGGCCTGGAACCCTACTTGCGACTGCGGGAAGTGCGGGCGGCCGTACCGCGCCCGCCACTGGTGGTTCGGGGCGACCAGTCTCTGGCGGAAGTGGCCAGTTACATGCATCGCCATCATGCCGATGCGGTGGTGGTCGATTGCGACGAAGAAGGTTTGGGGATTCTGACCGAGCGGGATATGGTCCGGTTTATTGCACGCCACACCAGCAACACCCTGGTCAATGAATTGGCGACCCGGCCTCTGCTCACCGTAAACGAAGAAGACCCGCTGATTCACGCCCGCGATCTGCTGATAGATCATCGCATCCGCCATCTTGCCGTGGTCAATCAGCTTGGAGAGGTTACCGGCCTGATCGGTTATCACGACATGCTGACCGGCGCTGAGCAAATGTATCTGGACGATCTTCGCGAAGCCCTCGAACAAAGGGATCAGGCCCTGGCCAAATCGAGGCGAACCCTGCAACTGGCGGAGCGGGTCATTGAATCGTCTTTTGAAGGCATAATGGTGACCGACAAAGACGTCTGCATTGAATTCGTCAACCCGGCATTCACCCAACTGACCGGTTATACCGCCGAAGAGGTCATCGGTCGGTCACCGGATCTGCTCTCATCCGGGCGCCACGACAGCGAGTTCTACCGGCGCATGTGGAATTCCCTGGAAACCCACGGCTACTGGCGTGGAGAAATCTGGAATCGCCGAAAAACCGGTGAGCTTTATCTGGAACTTCTGACCATTACGGCAATCACCGACGATGACGGCAATACCACACATTATGCGGGCCTGTTCACGGATATCACGCAAAATCGCAGGAACGAGGAACAGATCCGACAGCTAGCCTACTACGATGCCCTCACCGGTGTGCCGAACCGACGATTGCTGGAAGACCGGCTGGAGCACGCCATTCGCCATGCCCATCGCAAGGAAATGCTGCTTGCAGTGATGTTTATGGATCTGGACCGTTTCAAGGAAGTGAACGACACCCTGGGCCATGCGGTGGGGGATGACCTGTTGCTTCAGTTCACTACCAGGGTAAAAGACTGCCTGCGGGAAGACGACACACTCGCCCGACTTGGAGGCGACGAGTTTATTGTGCTGCTACCGGAGATGGAACGGCTATCCGACGTGTTTGCCGTGGCCGACAGGCTGATTGAAGCAAACAAACGGCCCTATCAGATCAACGGCAACCAGATAAACGTGGGTTCAAGCATTGGCATCAGCCTGTATCCGGAAGACGGTACCACCGTTCAGGAACTGATCAACGGCGCCGACATCGCCATGTATCGTGCCAAGCGGGAGGGGCGAAACCGCTACAAGCTGTTTGCGCCCCACACTGTCGAAAGCGCCTGATCAGGAGCGATCCTTCACCACCCCTGAACCGGAGCCAACCGTCAGCTCGACAACAGCTCGATCGGATAACGAATGGTGGTCTTGTCGACTCCTGGTCGTGCTCCAAAGTCTACCAACCGCAACCGGTTGCAGATCTTGTTCTCAAGTGCCGGTTCGTTGAGTGTTGACTCCACAACCGAGCAACTGGACACCGCACCATTCGGCTCGATAACCAGTTCGGGCGTGATACTGCCCTGCAGCGAGGGTTTTCGGCGCAGCTCGCGATTGTAGATGCTGTAAATGGCGGACTTGTTGGCATCCATGGTACGGCGCAACTCCTCCCGGCTACGCGATTTCGAGGCAGTTTCCTGCTGCTCCCTGCGCACCGTCTCTTTTACCGCAGCCACACGTTCCGCCTCGGCCACCTCCGCGCGCTCCCGTTCTGCCAGGGCAAGCTCACGGGTTTCCCGGCTCAAAGCGGTTTCATTCACACCACTACTGCGGGTGTTTTCGGTAGCACGGGAAGCCAGGGTATCACCGGTCTTCCTGGCGATCGGCTCGGCCGTATTGGTAACCGGACTATCCAGTTTGACCGATTCTGCCAGCGAACTGATCTTCGACAGCTCCTTGCCCATGGCAAGAATCCCGGTGTTTTTCGCCTTTTCCCGAGCCTTGGCCACTTCTTCCGGTTTGGGCTCTGGTTCCGGTTTTTCAGCCACTTCCGGTTCTGGAACAACCGGCGCTGGAGCGGGTTCGGGTTTTGGCTCAGGCTTCGCCTGCTCCACCGGCTTTTCCTCGGGCTTCGGGGGTTCGGGCTCGGGTTCAGGCAGCACAGGTTTGGACGGCTCCTTTTTCTCGATGATCAGTTTGGCAAGTTGGGGTGGCAAGGCCTCCTGTTCCTCCCGGTCCCGCTCTGGCAGTTCTATCCAACTGACATAGCCAGCAAAAGCGAGGAACAAGGGCACCACTACAACGGCAGCCGCCAGCAGCCGCTTTCGCTCACCGCGCTCCTGGTTCCAGGGTAATCCATACCGGTAATCCATAAGGCTCAGGCTCCCTGTTCCGTACGCTGATTAACTGCCAGGGAAATGCTGGCATAACCGGCGTCCACACAGGTGGACATGATTTTCTTGAGTAGCTCGTAAGGAAGTTCCCTGTCCGCAAGAATGGTAATGGGGCGACCTGCATCCGGTGCTGGTGCCGACGAACGACTGGCCTGGTAGTCGAGCTCCTGCTTGAGGGATGGCTCAACCTGCCCGTCGAAGGTCTGGAAAGCGTCGCGTTTCACCACCAGTCGGCCGTTCACCAGGATATCCCGGTCGGTCACGGTTAGTGCCAGTACATCACCCGGGGGTTGTTGGGCAGTCGAATCGGGCAATTTGATGGTGTTGTTCTGGTTGAGTACCTGTACGTCAGACGAAGAGTTCACCATCAGGAAGAACACGAGGATGGTAAAAATATCCATCAGCGACACCAGGTTCATTTTTCCCTGGCTTTTGTTGCGCCGGTAATGCCGTTTCAGACGACGGGCTTTCGCGGATTCTTTCATGAACTGACCTCCGCGGTGCCCGAGGTCTGGGCAGGGGCATCTCCGAGGGAGATTTCGGGGAACAGTTCTGCCTCGACAACACTGCCAGCCACTACGGCTTCATAGGAGCGCACCGTATCCATCACGGAAACCAGAGACTGATAAGAGGTCTGCCGGGACGGCATGATGATCACATCCTTTTTGTCCGGCACCCGACTCTTGATCTCTTTCATGACATCCTTGAGCAGAGCAAAATCATACTCGCCCTCACGCCGGGGTATGTCCTTGATGACGCCGCCCTGGTTATCTGCAACAACCAGCCGATCTTCATAGATCACAACCTGGATCTGCAGTTCTTCAGCCTGCTCTGCCGACAGGCTCTCGCCGGTCGGAAAGTTGAGTTCCAGAACGCTGGTGTGGGCGAACACCATGTTCAGCAGCAGTACCGGCACCAGCACAATCATGAGGTTCATGAAGGGCGTGATGTCGAGATCGGCCTCACTCTGTAGGCGACGATGTTTCCGTCTCATGGCCTGACATCCTTCTGGCTGGTTATCAGGCCGGGCTACCGGCCGGAGTCGCTACCTGTGCCGGCGCGGCGGCATTCTGACCCTGTGGTTGAACCGCGGCTTTGCTGCCTGAGCCATCGCTGAGAAGGTTCAGCACCTTGATGCCGGCCATCTCGAAGCTGTCAACAATCTCGTTGGTCTTGGTCTGAAGCAGCGAATGGATCAGCAGCATCGGAATGGCGGACATCAGGCCGAAGGCGGTGGTGTTCATGGCAACCGAGATACTCTGGGACAACAGGCTCGCTTTCTGGGCCGGATCCGCTGCGGCTACTGCGGTAAAGGCGGCAATCAGACCGATAATGGTACCAAGCAGGCCCAGCAGCGTGGCGATGTTCGCCAGTGTTGCCAGGTACTGTGTGCGCTTTTCCAGCCGAGGCATAACATCCAGCAACCCCTCTTCCATGGCGTATTCGATCTCTTCGCGACCCTGGCGGCGGGCCAGGCGCTGAAGGCCGAAACCGATCATGGTGGACATGGCACTACCGGACTCCTGAGTGTAATTCAGGGCGCCCCTCAGATCGCGCTTTGCAATCATCTGGTGCAGGCGGTTGAAATCCCGACGGTTGGTCAGTTTCTGGGCGGAAAGGTAGACGTAACGTTCAATGGCAACAATGAGTCCGATGATCAGCACAACGGCGATCGGAAACATAAAAAAGCCACCTTCCTGGAAGAAGCGAACGGCGGTATCGATCATTTTCTGGGCACTCCATGGTCCGTTTTCAGATCAGTCTATTCGCGAGCTCGCCCGGACAGGGTAAGTTCGCGCAAGTCTGTGTGAGGGTTTGTTTATTTTTGCGCAAGAACACAGAGCAGATGTGAGGAATGTCTCACTCCGACGATTCATCTGCCGGTTGTGTCTGTTTCAGGAATTCGTTGTGGTATTGCACCAGCCTCTGGAATTCATACCGTTCCAGCGGCACAATCCCGCGATTAACCATGAGCCGCTCGTCTGGCGCCCGAAGTTGTTCAACTTCCGGTGGTTGCCAGGGCACCAGATACATGACTGTGGGCACCTCCTGGTCACCACGAATGCGGGTACCTTCGATGGTTACCACACCCAGGGTGTCCTGGGCGTAAAGCATGGGCGCCGCAGCTATCAGAGCGGAAGCGGCCAGAATGATCGGCGCAAGACATTTCATATCAGCCTATCCAAATCAGATCCTGTTTTTCGCATCAAATATCCAGTCTTCCAGTCTCGGGTGCGGTTCGCTGGCAGCCGATTGATAACGCTCATAGAGTTCGATCGCATCGGCAGGGTTACCCAGATAGATATCCAGCAGGAAGGCCAGATTAAGAATCGCAGGCGCGTAATCCGGATCCGCCGCCAACGCAGCTCGGTAATACCGTTCCGCCTCATCGAATTCTCCGGCATTTCGGGCAATCACGCCCAGATGATTCAACGCCTGGACATGGTCAGGATTGACTGCCCGCGCGCGCTCAAACCATTGTTTCGCGCCATCGGCGTCCCCTTCCCGGAAAGCAATGATGCCAAGGTTGGCCATGGGGCCGGCTTTGTCCGGATAGTTCCGGGCCAATTGTTCAAAAACGGTCCGGGCTTCGGCAAAGTTGCCCTGCTCCATGGCCTTGACCGCTTCGCTGAATGACGCCTCAAGGACAGCCTGCTCAGCCTGAGGATCAGATTCTGGCGGCGTCGGGGCCGTGACACATCCGGACAACGCGACTGACAACAAAAGACAGAGACCACAGGTCTTAATCAAGTTCATAGACAACCCCCGAGGTCACTTCTTCCTTCCGGTAGCGCCCTGGCAGCAGGACTTTCAGGGCCTCGTAGCTGCGCTTGACCCACTCATCGAAAATGCCCTCCCGGGCCCGCCGGATGTTCTGCTCGTGGATATCGATGGCGTTGTCTTCGAATGGATAGGCCTGCTCTTCCAACAAAAGCTCGTACTGGGCCAGCTCAAGCTCGCTCAATCCAGTGGGCCGCTCCGAATCCATCAGATCGGCACCGAGGCGTCCATAGATATGGGCAATCTGGTAACCGGCCTCGGTAGCGAACGACGAAAGGCCATAACTGGCGGTTTTCTTGTAGGCATTGACTGCCCGTTCCAGCGCATCGGTCTTTGCAGTCATGCTCTCATTCAGTGGCAACGTCAGGCGAATGCTGTCATACCGGGCAAGCGCTTCGCGGGCGAGAATGGCCGAGGCTGACGCGGCAAGGTAGCGCATGCGGTCGTCCGCCGCGTCCGGATTCCGGTCCACCGTTTCCATTTGCTTGCGCAACCAGTAATCTCTTTTTATGGTGTCATCAGCTTCCTGATAGAGCTCAGCCAGCCGATTGGCCGCTTCCATGTAGACATCGGCCGGCTCGGGATGGCTGTTGGCGTAATTCCGCCAGGTATCGATGGCCTTGTCACGGTTTCCGGCCTGATCGTACAGCTCTGCTGCAATCAACAGGTTTTCTCTTCGCTCTTCCGGCGTTGTCGCCAGAGCCACCATTTGTTGCAATTCGTCGGCTGCTCGCTCCCACTGCGCCGTTTCACGATAGGCCAACGCCAGTTTTGCCGGGACCGTATCAATCAATTCGTGGTCCGGGAAAGCCTGTCGGAAACTGGTCAGCACACCAATGGCCTGTTCCCAGAGATTGGCGGTAATCAGAAGTGAGGCGGCGTCGTATTCGGCATTTGCCCGCAGAGCGGATTCCGGAACCACAGTACCGACTCGCAGAAACTCGCTGACTGCAGCTTCCACATTACCGGCATCGGCCAACTGCTCGGCCTGCCGATAGACCACGGCGGCCAGATTTTCACGCACCCCGCTTCTTCGCTCATCGTCCTCAGCCATGGTCGCCAGGGCATCACGGTAAGCCTGCTCCGCCTCAGGGTACCGGGCCAGTTCGGAGAGGCTGTGGCCAGATAACAGCAAGGCTTCTGTCGTTAACTCGGCGGGAGGCGTGGGCTGCCAGGTAACAAGTCGGGCCGCCATATTGACGGTCTCTTCCCAGTTGTTCCGATCAAACTCCCGCTGCAGTGCAATGTAATACACCGCCGGGGCCCGGGGGTCGTCGGGAAACGCATTTGCAAACCGCAGTCGATTCAACTGCTGCAGTTCCTGATAAGCCGTCTGCTCCGATCCCGGTTCATTATTCCAGGTCTTTGCATACTCCCGGAAAGCCAGTACCGAAGCATACCCGGCTTCGGCTGCCCGCTCAGCTACCGTGTCCTCCGGGTAGTCATAGGCCACCCGCTCAAAAGCGGCGATGGCCGCCGGCCAATCTTCCAGCTCCAGATAGGTCTCACCCAGAAGGAACAGACGCTCCGGTGTACGGGGATGATCCGGGAAGGTAGCGGCAAACTCGGCGTAGTAGCTGGCGGCTTTGCGGTAGTGATCATCGGTCTGCTGCTGGTCGGAGGACTCCCCTGCCAACAGGTACTGGCGGTCTGCCAGCTCAGGCAGGAGCTGCTCCAGCTGCTGCTCAATGAAACCCATCGCATCCGGGCCCGCTGACTGCCAGTAATCGCTGTAAATTCCGTAAAGGCTTACAAAGTCGTCCTTTCTTTCAGGGACGGTACGGGTGAAACCGGCCAGTTCCAAGGTATCGATAATCCGGATGTGGTAGCGTGGCGCCCAGGGACTCGCCGGGTGGTCTTCTATGTAGGCCCCAAAGACGTCGATGGCATCACCGTATTGCTCCCGCTCCAGCAAGAGCTCGCTGTAGCGGTCGTAGACCAGGATTTCATAGGGACGCCCACCAGTCTGGCGAAACAACGCCTGCAGGGTTTCCGCGCCATCAAGGTAAGACAGGGACAGCCCTACGACCCGGAACAGATCCTCGATCAGGGTCTGGCTCCGCTGATCCACATCTTCCACCGGCTGCCCCTCAGGCATCACCAGATCAAGCACTTCTACATAGCTGAACAGGGCTTCCTGGTATTGCGCCTGCTTGAATAGACTCCAGCCTTTCATGTAATGCGCGTTCACCAGAAATGAGGCATCGGCCATACGCTCCTGGCTGGCCAGAGTAACCTCGTCGAAGGCCTGCTCGGCTTCCCGGTATCGGCCATCGATAAACAGCAGATCGCCGCGGCGAAACTGAGCTTCTATCCAGTAGTCCGAATCGGGGTACCGCCGGACCAGAGTATCCAGAGTATCGAGTTGCTGGGGCGTCGCGCCCCGAAGCTCCCAGGCCCTGGCAAGCTGATAATAGATCTTGTCATTGCCCTCGCGCTCCGGGTATTCGGACAGAAGCCGCTGGTAGGCCTCGATAGCACCGGCGAGCTCATCGACAGCGGTATCGGCCATTTTCCGCTCCGCCCGCTGGAATTCCAGATCGGCCAGCCGGTGGCGGATGGTAACCTGCTTGCGGGGATCGTCCACCAGTGGCAAAAGCGCCTTGTAGCTTTCCATCACTGTTTCGATGGAGACATCATCCGTGGGGCCGCTGCCAGCCTCTATACCCTGAACCTGACGGGTTTCAGTCGCCGGAAGCGCGGCCAGAGTACCCTCACGGACCCTTGGCATTTCCTCGTCGCCGGCGGGCATCATCGACTGTAACATCTGACAGCCACTGGCCATGAGCAGCGCACCTGCTACGACAAGGCCTTTCACCATCTTTCCAGGAGTCCCGTTACTCATCACCGGCTCCCGGGTTTTGCGATCTACGGAACAGTTGGTCCGCCAACCTGGCCTGGGCATGGCGGGAAGCCACCAGATACCCATTGAGCTCCTCCTGCTGGGCGACAAGCATGCTGTCTACCTGGCTCAGGAGGATTCGCCGGGCGTTGCTCAATGCAACCGCCACCTCTTGGCCAAGGGTGGCGAGTTCGCTCTCGCTGGCAGAAATGCGCCGCGCCAGTTCGGCATGGCGGTCATCGTCGGACATCAGGGTTTCAACCCTCTGCCGCTGGGCCTGAAAGTGCTGCATTTCACGATCCAGCTCCCGCAACTGCTTTTGTGCCGCCCAGCGATTCACGCCATAGTCATCCGCAATCCACCAGTCGAAGTAGGCACGCATTCTCCGGTAAGTCTCACGCTGGCTGGCCGTGGTGGCATCATCAGGCAAGCCCGCCAGCGTTTCTTCCACCTCATTGAGCTTGTCTCTTAGTGCTTTCTGTTCTGCGGTCATGAAGAATTGAGCGTCGTCTTCAGCCAACGCAGTGGCGATCGTTTCCCTGAATTCCTCATGCAACGTCTGCCACTGGTCCGCCTGCTGGTTTTCGAGCGCCCGACGGGTTTCCGCAATCCGCACCTGACGCTGTTGTTCGCGGGTTTCCAGCATGATCCGGAAGGATTCAAACCGGGACTGCCGCTCGGCGATAAAGGATTGCATTTGGTAGAGCTCGTTCAATTCTGCAAGCGCCTGCTGAAAAGTCTCCGAAGCCAGCACTTCGGCCATGCCGAAATCGGAAGGCTGGACCCGCAAACGGCCGTAGGAATCCGTGAGAATCCCGTCGCTGTCACGAGTGAAGTCGAGCTGCGCCATCAGGCTCTGTTCACTGAGCTCATTGCGGATATTGTCCAGCTCCTTTATACGGGCCTGGTAGAGGTCCGCTGCCTGTTTGAAGGCTGACAGTGCTCGCTGCGGTCTGCTCATCTGCTCAAGAACATAGGCCCGGGCAAACGGAACCTGCTGTCGCCAGGGCAAAAACAGATTCCTGTTTGACAGCGTATCAAGCGCATCAAGTGCCCGATCCGGCCTGCCCTGCCCGGCCGCCGCTACGGCATAGTCGAAAAGGGCCTGGTCAGCGAATACGCCATTCAGCGGCATGTCGCCAAGGATCTCAAGCGCCGCGTCGAACCGGTCATCCCTGAGGTAAAGCCGGGCAAGTGACAGTCGGGCCCTGTCCAACAGGCCTTCGCGTTCGGCCTCTGGTTTGGCGGAATCGGCAGACTGTTGAATGATGGCGATGAGTGTCTGCAGTTCAGCCTCGGCTGTCGCGACGTCTCCCGCGTCCAGAGCGGCGACGGCTGAATTGTATTGCAGGTAAAGGGACCAGATGTCCGTGTCTTCCAGTTGTTCCCTCAGCGACGTCAGCTTCGTTTCGTCTTCGATCCTCGAAGACATCATGGCCACTCGTGCTCGCAGATAAACCCACTCCCGAAAGAGGTCATGGTTGGCCTCAGCGAGTGCCTCGGCATCCACGCGCTCGAGATTCTCACCGGCCAGCTCACGATTACCTTCCAGGAAAAACACCTTGCCCAGATAGAACCAGGCCTGATTGCGAACATCCGGCGAAAGTGTGCTACCCGTGCCGTCACTACCGAGCAGTTCCGTGAACAATTTGCTGGCCTCACGGGTCATGCCCCAGGACAACATCAGCCCACCCTCTACCAAAGCCGGGTGATCACCATGTCCTTCGATACCGCCTTGCTCACGGGCAACCGCCAGCTGGGTCAGAGCCTCAAAGACATTGCCCTGATGATACTCATACAGAGCCCAACCGTACCGAAGGTCCTTCGCCCGCTCCGGTCGGGGCTCCTCGGCCTGGACTGGAGCAACCATCGTCAGCCATAGCAAAGCGCCGGTAAACAATACCGAAAGCGTTCGAAATGGCTTGATCACTGTCAATCCCACGGCGCGGCTTACTCCCACTCCACGATGGAAACTGAAGGCTGATAATCGGAAGAGCGATCCTCAACACGGATCTCCAGTGCAGCTGTGCCGGTGCCCTTCTCGAATTCCAGCGACGCTGCCTGTTTGTAAGGCCGCTGATCCGGCCCGATGCCCTCGACGAACGCCGTCACCTGATGGGCTCCGGTCTTCAGGTTGCCCACGTAAAGCCGTTGCATACCGCCGCGTTCAAGTGCTTTCGCCTGACGCTCGGTATAGAGGTGAGAGGCAACGATCTCGTCATCAACCTTCAGCTTGACCGCATCCAGCTTCAGAAACTTGCCAGCATCCACGCTGACAAACACCGCAACCTGGGTGTTGGCCGGAAACAGCAGGTCCTCCTCAAGGATAAACAGGTCCCGGTTAAGCCGGATAACCTTCTTCTTGAGGGCCTCGACCTGCTCGGCGACCGCGGTCTCGTCCTTCTCCTCCCCGGGATTGGACTGGGCGAAGGCAGGGGCTGTCAGGGCGAGGGTCAATGCCGCTAACAGCGCCGGAAATCGGGAGTTCAAGCAAGTGGCCATGGTCGTTCTTCCTGCATGCTCAGTATTCAAGAATCAATGACGCCCGGGTGACATAGGCATCGAAGGAATAAAGGGGTTCTTCGCCGGGGAGATAGTTTCCGGCCGCGGTGACATCCCGGAAGTTGTCATAATCAAAATTCAGCCAGTCCACCAACAGACTGAACTGCAGACGATCAATGCCCGGAAGCGACGTCTGTTTCCATTCGTACACCGCGCCTACTGCCAGGGTTGTCCCTGAAAGCGAGCTGAGCTCCTTGTCCCGGGCAAGATGGGTCTGAGAGTTCTTGAACGGGAAAAGATCGCTGTAAAAATCCGCCTCGTTCTGGGTGTAATAGCGGACGGAACCTTCAAGGGTCCAGTGCTGGGTCAACCCGTGCACGTAACCCAGTTCCATGGTATGGGCGTTAATGCCCCAGGTATCTGAAAAATAGCGGTATTCACCGCGTATTGAGGCGCGATACGGCAGATAGTAAAGCGCTCTCACGGCCACGGAGGTACTGGTTCGGGTTTCCGGATACTGTTCCGGTTGAGTCAGGAACTCCGCTGGATTATCGGGATTAATGTAGCGGTTCACACGATACGGGTTTTGCAGATAACCCTCGTCTGTGACCACTTCGAGGTCCAGGCCTACCAGACTGTTACGGGTAACGACCTGGCTAAGGCCCAGTTGGTAGTTACGACGATCGGCTTCCTCGCTGAAGGAATCATTACCAACCCGACCCACTTCGTCCCAGCCACTGGCATAGCCCATAGTCACCGTGGACATGCCTCCGAAGAATTCCTGGCTCACCGAAAAATAGAGGGTATTGGCCTCGTAATCATTTTCCGTACTGTTGGTATAACCCAGACTCAGAATGGCCTTGTCGTGCAGGTAATCCACACCCACGGTGTATTCTGTACGCTCCTCCTCGTAGGCACTGGCTGTCGCCAGTACATCCACCGAGGCAGCAGACACAGAATCCACGTAATACTGACCGGAAAAGGAGACCTGGGGGCCAATGCCTTTGCGGACCAGCACCGACGGGCCATCAATCACCATGCCGCCACCATCGTAACGATGATAGAGCACGTCTACTTTGTCCACGGGTAAGGTCGCCGCTGTGGCGGACTGAACCGTGAGTAACACCATCAGGGCCGTCAGACTGAGAGCAGCAACCCGAAATCTGTCAGTTACAGCCACAGCCACCCCCTGAACCGCCTTCAGCGCCGCGAGCGGATTCTCTGGCCTGATAGACGTGATGCATGTAGGCGTCAGCCGTGCCATGCCTGCTCAGACTCATGACCGGATCCGCCAGGTTGTCACGCTCGTAGGGTTTCACCCAGGGTTTTACCGAGCTGCAGCCGGTCGACATAAACAGCAGTGCAACCAGAGACAGGGACGACAGGATCGACAAAATTCGCATAGCGGGCACCGTCCAGAAGTTACTCGCGCACCAGTTCGCGAATCTGTTGCTCGTATTCATCCTCGTAACCTGGCTGGTAGCCGTAGTGCAGATATCGGGCATTGCCGTTCCGGTCAATCATCACCGTCGTTGGCATGGCCTGAACCTCATACAGTTCACTGACCGAGCTCTCCGGATCGTAAAGAATCGGATAGTTGACCGGCACCTTGTCGAGGAAACGGAGGGCTTCGTCCCGGTTCTCATCCACGTTCACCGCCAGAATGGTGAAACCGAGATCCTTGTACTGGCTGTATAGCTCGTCCATCAGGGGCATTTCCTGACGGCAGGGCCCACACCAGGAAGCCCAGAAGTTGAGCATAACGACCTCGCCCCGATGATCCTCCAGCCGCAGGTTCTCCCCGGAGCGGCTTTCCAGGGTAAAGTCTGGCGCCGGTACGTTAATGGCCTCAGCCGCGGCCAAGGGGCTCGCGCAGGCCAGTACACCCGCCAATGCCAGTCTTGCTATGGATGCTCTCACAGCCATTCCTCCTTAATTTCAGAAAAACACAGACAACCCGGTACTGACCTCGGTATTGACGGAGGTCTTCTCTTCCCCAAGCACATCAATGTCGTAAAAGTGTTGCCGTACCCCAAAATGCACCGACACGCTGTCGGTCAATAAAACCTGATAGCCGGCACCCGCATTCAGGGTGAAACGGGTATCGCCGGCAAACTCCGTGGCCCCTGCCCCGGCAATCAGATAGAAGTTGGTGTTGAAGGCGTAATTCTCTGTGAGGAACGCCTCACCCGGCAGCACGTTGTACCCCAGGTTGATGTTGTAGTAGCTATAGTCCCGTTCACTGTCGGTCAGCACCTCCACATCTCCGGCCAGCTTCTCGAAACTGGTCTCGCCGCCTTCCGCAAAGCCCACACCTGCTTCGAAAAAGAACGATTCGCTCAGGTGGTATGTCAGCTTGCCGCCGTACAACAGGGACGATTCAAAATCCTCAATGTTCAGCACACCCACAAATGCCCCGATCTCGAAGTTTTCGGTATCGATCAGGGCTTCGGTAACCGGCACCGGCGTCACATCGGGCTCGATCAGCGGGCGGTCTTCCTGCGCCTGTCCTGCCGCAGCGGTGCAAAGGCCTGCCGCAAGGCACAGCGGTTTCAGAAAAAGATGCTTAGTCCGATTTTCCATTCTGTCGCTTCTTCGTTGGTGGACCGGGTCGTGAAGACTTTGTAGTCCTTCACCTCGGCACGGATGAAATATCGATCGGTGATGTAGGCCCTGATTCCAAGGCCAGCATGGCCGATGCTGTTATCACGTTCCTCCGGCTGGGCGAGAGACGCTTTCGGCTCAACCCAGATGTGGCCAATCCCCAGGGTGAAAAAAGGCGATATCCGCCAGTCCGGAAATGGCTGATGCACCAGATTGCCATTAACCATCCGAATCTCGGAGGCACTGCCAAGAATCTGAGCCCCCCACAGCTCTGCAGACAGATTCCGGGTCAGCCAAAGACCTCCATAGCCAGCCATCACGGCAGCACCGTCAAACTCGCCCATCATCAAACCGGCTTCTGCCCGTCGCTTCCCGAACGAATCCAGGTCAGGAACCTGGAGGCTCACGGTCTCGCCCGTGACATCCACGGTTTGAGCCAGGTCCGCCACCGACACCCAGCCCTCCCTGCCTCGGGAGTCCATCACCTTGATCCAGCTGGTCTTGCGCTGAAGGATGGTCAGCCACTCGCCTTTCTCACTTGTATGGAACACCGGGTATCCGGATGCCGGGCCCGTCCTCCAGGACAGATAGGCTTCGGTTACCTGCACCCGGGCCACATCCTGGCCCTCCGAGCCCCATAACCCACCGGCCCAACTCTGGGCAGGGAGCAAGAGTAAAATCATGAGAATGGCGATGGGCATGGCGCGAGCTTGAGTCCTTGGATCAGTCTTCCGGGGCATCGAAGGGGTTGTTGTAGTACTGGCCACCAATATCCAGCCATTCTGAAACCAGCCTCAGTTCGGAAGGCTTCAGAAAACCTTCATGGCTGCCACCGGCCGCGAACACATCAAAGAATCGACTGAACCGAGCGCCATTGACAGACATGGATGGCCGAACCGGCACGGTGACCATGATCGGTTGCTCGTTCCCATCAGCATCAAGGATCGGATTGCCCTCTTCATCCCTTAGCACCTCCCCGGAATCCACCAGCACATCCACGAGGGCCCCGTTCATCAACTCCTGCTCGTTGTCCGGATAGAGGAGTTCGCGATAAGAATTGAAGTGCAGCGGCTCTGCAGGTGACGGGCCATCGCCCAGATCCAGCTGCCCGGCGGGCACCTGAGCAGCGCCTGCTGCATCGGCGGTAGTGTGGCAGCCGGTGCAGGTGGAATCAGAAATGACGTCCATGGTGACAGGGTCCACTTCCTGCCGGAGCTTACCCCAGAGTGGATGGATATGCTGTTCGTAGTTAATCACAATACGGCAGTTCGGCGACCACTCCCCAGCACAGACACCGGAAATGGGCGGAGCCGTGTCCAGGTCACCGTAAGCGTACGCGAAACTCGCGCCCAATGGCGCCACATTCGGGTCGGTCCATTCATCTTCGTACTCAAGATCCGGTGACGGTCGGCGAATGCCGTTGATGCGACCATAGACCTCGGCCATGGTTTCGCCCATGTCGGCAAACAGTGCAGGATTAGTGTTCAGAAAAGGCCGGCCAGTGGTTGGCGCCCCGGCCCAGGCGGGCGCGGGGCCGGCATCGGTGCGGCCATGAGGAGCGGAGCTATCCGGATCATGGCAACCTGAACACTCCCGGGTCTCGCCAGGGCGCACGGACAGCCAGTTCTCATGCCTTGGCCCGAGTCTTCGCCCCTGCCCGTCCAGCACGCTGATCGCAAAGGAAACATTGGCAGGGACCGCCACTTTCACCGAGCCATCCGGCTCAACAGGCGCATAACCGAGGATCTCACGCATTAGCTGGCCACGGCTTCGCCCGTAAGCGCTGTTGTCAAAATCCCGTACGTCGTCATCGGGTATCGCCACGGGCTTCTCTAGCCGCAGGAATCTTGCTGGCCGCTGCTCCGGGGGCGTTTGCACCGGATTGGCCATGGCGGGGATGCCGGCTGGCGTGGTGTCCGTGCCGTCCAGATCGTAAACACTGCGAATGTGCAGAATTCCGTAGCCGTCATCCGCCAATGCGCCAGCATCGCCGGGGAACTGGGCCTCTGGAATAAAACGTTCCAGAGGGCGACTTCGCATCAGTAAGGCCTCGTCAAACTGGACGCCTTCTACCCCAGTCACAATCGGACGGCGGGTGCTTTCAGCAGCATCCAGAAGCCAGAGCCCATACACCGGGGGGGCCGGACGATATTGGTCAGAAGCCAGTCGGTCTTCCGTACAATTTACAATGCGATCGGTCGCAACTTCCCGCAATCGGCAAGGAGTCCAACTGACAAGGTAACGGCCGGTGCCATCCAGTAGCGGCGACGCAAACCCGTAGCGCCCGTCAAGAGACAACTCGCCATTCAGGCGAATGCCCGGAATCAATGAGCGTTGTCCCACAGCCTCAGTGCCATCGACGCGAAGATTGGCCTCAACAAAGCTTTCAACATCAATTTCTGCCAGCACCGACGCATAGTCGTCGCTTTCAAAGGGGCGCAGCTGAACCAACAGGTTGCCTGAATCCAGTGTCTGAGGCCGCAGGAACTGGATGTCGCCGGCTTCCAAAATGGACTCATGGGAATGCCGGCCGTAAAGGTAGCTCAACCCGGTACCGTCAGGATTGACGCGATAAAGGTTCACACCATTATTTCGAGTCTGACCGGCATTATCCCAACGACTGAAAATGATGGTGCCATCGCCGATAACCACGGGGTCCAGGTCATGGCTCTGGTTAAAGGTGATCTGCTCGATATTGCGGCCATCCTCATCCATGACATGAAGCAGAAACGCCGGACTGTCCAGTTCCTCGTCCAGGCCGGAATACTGAGGCTTGCCCTCATCCAGCAGAATCGCCTTGGATACGCGCTGGCGTGTGGATGAGAAAACAATCCGGCCGTCAGGCAGATAAGCCGGCGCCACGTCATGGCCGGCGCGGGCGGTCACGTCCGAATCAATGATTCGGCGAAGCGACTCGGTAGTCCGGTCATACTCCCAGATATTCCAGGTGGGCTGTTCGTCATCATCGGCGCCATCTATTTCGGGAGCACGCAAGGCAAACAGCAACCGGTTCCCATCCTGGGAAACGTGAAGATCCTTAACGTCATAGGAGGTTCCACCGGAAAATGCAGATGCGGAGATATCTTTTGCCGACGAACTTGCTGCCGCACTGGATTTCAGCAGAAGGCGGGCTCCGGGCCGAAACTCGGCAGGGTTCGCAAGATCATCCTCAACCAGTGATCCGGTGTTCTCATTGAAAACAAGTTGCCGTTCGATGTAGGCAACCGGCTCCTCGACCACAACCGGATCAGCCTTCTGACCGTCGCCGCCAGACAGGCATCCTGTCAGCGACAGTGCGCCAACACAGGCCAGCAACCGAGTGCGGTGATAGCGAGCAGATAGAACCGATGAGGTGACTTCCAATGTGGCAAACCCTGTTGTGAATGACATTCCATGACATAAATTAAGTCGGTTCGAACCTGTCACTCCAAAGCTTTTACGTAACGCAATGTAATAACGTGGCCTGGAACTCAATTTTTAAGATATAGCAAGCCGTAAACTTTTAACAATTGTCAAAAAGCATTAATGTGCGAATGCTAACCATCATTGAGGGATACGGACATGACCGCCCGGAACAGGATGACAAGCCTGATCACCAAGGCTTGCAGTATCATCGTTCTTTCAGGAATGGTGTCCAGCCTGGCTTTGGCAGGCGCCAGGGAACAGGCCAAACAGATACACGATCGTATAGCTGGCGTTCCACCTTCCGAGAGCGTCCTGCAGTCGATGGCCGACCTGATACCTTCCAATCCAGAAGGCGCTGCGTACATCGCCATGGAAGATCCCGCCTTTTACGATGTCACGCTCAAGAACTTTGCTGCTCCCTGGACCAACGAGGCCATGTCGAAATTTGTGCCTCTCAATGATTACATTGCCACCGTCATCGGCATGGTTCGGGACGACCAGGATTTTCGGAAGATCCTGTTTGATGACGTGCTCTACATTGGCGATCCGTCTCTCGGCTTAACGCCCTATTCTGTGAGCAACAACGACCATTATTCGGAACTGGAATCCCGGGGCATCAGCCTGCGCGATAACCTGATTCGGGTCAGCCAGTCCAGCTATAGCGGATTGCCATCTTCGGCCACGGCCGGCGTGATCACATCCCGCGCCTCCGCCCGGGCATTCTTCAGCGCGGGCACCAACCGCGCCATGTTCCGGTTTACCCTGATCAACCACATGTGCAACGACCTGGAGCAGGTCGCTGACGTTACCCTGCCCACAGACCGTATTCGTCAGGATGTCTCCCGCAGCCCCGGCGGAGACAGCCGGGTTTTTCTCAACAACTGCGTAGGCTGCCACACCGGCATGGATCCGATGACCCAGGCCTTTGCTTACTACGACTATCAGTACAACCAGAATAGCGACCCGGACGGTGAACGGGGGCGCCTTATCTACAACGCCGTCAGCACCACAGATCCGGTAACCGGCACCCGGGTACAGAGCAAATATCACATCAATTCGGCTACGTTTGAGCAGGGTTATGTCACACCTGACGACCGCTGGGACAACTACTGGCGCCAGGGTGCCAATCGGCGCCTCGGCTGGGATCCGACCCTGCCCGGTTCCGGAAACGGCGCCAAGAGCCTGGGCCGGGAGTTCGCGCATTCCCAGGCCTTTGCCCAATGCCAGGTCAAGAAGGTCTTCGAGAATGTTTGCCTGCGCCCACCCTCGAACAGCGATGACCGAGCCAGGGTCAACAGTATGGTTACCAGCTTCGCGAACCAGGGCTACAACCTGAAGCAGGTGTTCGCTGAATCCGCTGTGTACTGCATGGGGGACTGACAGATGATGACACTGCGAGCACACGCACCGGCGCAAGCCCTGAAATCGGTATTCGTTGTTGTGGGAACCGCCCTGCTGCTGGCCGCCTGTGGGGGCGAATCGACCGAATCTCTTCCCAATACCTCCAGTAACTCAGGCGGTATTGTCTACAGTGGTCCGGCCCCGGCAACCGAGGATGTGTCCAACTTCAAACGTAGTGTTTGGGACAATCTGGTTACCCAGGATAAATGCGGGTCTTGCCACGGGGCCGATGGTCAGTCGCCCACCTTTGTTAACGAGCAGGACATCAACAGCGCCTATTCCCAGGCAAAGAAGATTGTAAATCTCTCGGATCCGTCTGACTCCCTGATGGTAACCAAAGTGGCAGATGGCCATAACTGCTGGTTATCCAGCAACTCTGCCTGCGCCGACATCCTGACAACCTACATCACAAACTGGGCAGGCGGTGGAGGTTCGGCCAAAACCGTCGAGTTACGTGCACCTGCCCTGAAAGATCCGGGGGCCACCATTTCTCTGCCGGCCGAGCCCGGCCTGTTCGCCACCACAGTGTATCCGGTGCTCGAACAGTACTGCAGCGAGTGCCATAGCGATGGTGGTCAGACACCCTATATTGCCAGTGCCGATGTAAACACCGCCTACCACCAGGCCCGAAGCCGCATTGATGCCACGGTGCCCGCCGACTCTCGCCTGGTACAGCGGCTGCGCTTTGACTTCCATAATTGCTGGGATAACGACTGCGTAGCCTCGGCCAACCTGATGGAAATGAAGATTCTGGAAATGGTCAAGGATCTGAGCGCAACGCCTGTCGACCCTGCCCTGGTGGTCAGCAAGGCGGTTGAGCTCAGTGCCGACGGCCTGCTGGCCAACTCCGGCGGTCGCTATGAAGACAATGTCATTGCCCTGTACGAATTCAAAGCGGGTGAAGGGCAAACTGCATTTGACACCAGCGGTATTGAGCCACCGCTCAATCTCACGCTCAGCGGCAACGTTGACTGGGTTGGCGGCTGGGGCATCGACCTTGGCCCCGCAGGAGAAAACAGCGAAGGATTTATGGTGCCTGCCGGCAAGGCCCAGGGCAGCACCTCGGCAAGCCGAAAACTCCATACCCAACTGACCACCTCCGGTGAATACAGCATCGAAGCCTGGGTAGCTCCCGGGAATATCACCCAGGAAGACGCCCGCATCGTCACCTATTCCGGCTCCGCGACCACACGCAATGTAACCCTGAGCCAGTCGCTCCAGCGTTACGAAGTACTGCATCGCTCCACCACCAGCGACGAGAACAGCGCCTTTGCGACTCAGGATGCCGATATGCTGTTACAAGCAACCTTGCAGCATGTGGTGGTTAATTACAGCCCGACGACCGGTCGACAGATCTTTGTCAATGGCGAGTTTTCGGGCGACCTTGATCCCGACGAGGGCGGACTGCTGACCGAGTGGGACGACAGCTTTGCCCTGGTGCTGGGTAATGAAACCGACGGCAATTCCCCGTGGCAGGGGGCCATCCGTATGGTGGCCATTCACAACCGTGCATTGACACCCCAGCAGATTCAGGCCAACTTTGAAGTGGGTGTGGGCCAGAAGTTCTATCTGCTGTTCGGGGTCTCCCACCTGATTGACCTGCCACAGAGCTTTATCGTCTTTGAAGTCAGCCAGTTCGACAGCTACGCCTACCGATTCACCAGTCCGTTTTTCATCAGCCTGGATGACAGCGTCGAGCCCTCGAATATCCCGCTCAGGGGAATGCGTTTGGGCATCAACGGTAAAGAAGCCACTGTCGGGCAAGCCTGGGCCAACCTCGATGTCCTGCTCGATGCAGACCTCTACCAGCCAGGCATCGGCCAGCCACTGTCCCCTATGGGCACCATTATTGCGCTTGAAGGCGGCCCCGGAATTGACGAGTTCTTCCTGACCTTTGATCAGATTGGCAGCAACCAGTTTGCCCGGACCGAGCCCGCGCCCCTGCCGCAGCCCGAGCCGGCAGACCTTCCGGCGTCACCGGAAATCGGTCTGAAAACCTTTGATGAAATCAATGCCTCCATGGCCCGAATGACCGGCGTTGCCACCACGCATCCGGATGTAAGTGCCACCTACAATACCGTGAAGCAACAACTGCCCACGGTGGAGAATATTCAGGGTTTCCTGTCGTCGCACCAGATGGCTGTTACGCAATTGGCTATCCAGTATTGCGATGCGTTGATAGAGAACAACGAGCTCCGATCAACTATGTTCCCTGGCTTTAACTTTTCTGCTCCGGCCGAAAGCGCTTTTGATCATGGCGGCAACAGTTTGATTACAAGCTCCCTGATGACCCATTTCGTGGGAGATAATCTGGCTTCCCAACCGACCGACAATGAGATCCAGACAGAGCTGTATGCACTCATCAATAAGTTGAAAGCCTGTGGTGGTAATGCTTGTGAAGATGACCGCACCAAGACGATTGTCAAGGCAAGTTGTGCCGCTGTTCTTGGCAGCGCCACCACATTGGTTCAGTAAAGGAAGCCGATCATGTTTATACGCAAATCCCGGAAAAAACCTTTGGCAAACGGCAGCCCCCTCCTCCACCAGGATCATGGCAAGCCGCGGACCAGACGCGAGTTTATTTCCCAAGGACTGATGGCAGGTTCGGCCACCCTGTTTGGCGCCTCGGTCTTCAGCCTGTTCGCCAATCCACGTCAGGCAGCCGCAGCGCTGTCATCCGATCTCGAGAATCTGAAAGAAAGCTGCGGTATCGCCGTGTCCGGTGCCGGAAAGATACCCTTCATCTGCTTTGATCTGGCCGGCGGCGCCAACATCGCGGGCTCCAACGTACTCATGGGCAAAGCGGGTGGTCAGATGGACTTTCTAACCACTGCGGGATACAACAAACTCGGGCTTCCGGGTGACATGCTGCCTTCTGACCCAGCCTTCGTAAACGAGGAGCTTGGCCTGGCGTTTCATTCCGATAGTGGTTTTCTGAGAGGTATTATGCAAAGCACCAGTGCCAGCACACGCGCAGGCGTGGATGGCGCTATCATCGCCGCTCGCTCAGAAAACGATACTGGCAACAATCCACACAACCCGATGTATGGAATCTACAAAGCCGGCGCCAACGGAGAGTTACTTACGTTAATAGGCTCCCAGAGCTCGGAATCCGGGGGCAACTCCATGGCGCCGATGAACCTGATAGACCCCGAAGTGAGGCCCACCAAGGTAGACCGCCCATCTGATGCCTCGGGCCTGGTAGACGTAGGCGATTTGATCGGAATTCTTGATCCCTCCGATGCTGTGGCCGTCATGGAGTCTATCTACCAGATCAGCGACGCCAAAATGAAAAAAGTGAACGCTGGGATCACCACAGATGAGGTGGTCAAAAAGCTGGTGAAGTGCGGGTATCTCAAGAGTGCAGACCTCGCAGACCGTTATGGCAAAGAGGCAAACCCTCTTGATCCAATGGCCGATCCCGACATCGTTGGCCCGGCCGGTATTTTCTCAAGCTCGGAATTCAACGGGAATCGGGAATTCCAGAAAACAGCCTCTGTGATGAAACTGGTGCTTAACGGCTACGCTGGTGCAGGTACTATCACCATGGGTGGATACGACTACCACACTGGTGAGCGAGGCACGGGAGAGCGGCGGGACGAACAGGCAGGCCGCTGCATGGGGGCATGTCTCGAATACGCTGCACGAATTGGAACGCCGCTGATGCTGTATGTATTCAGCGACGGCTCGGTTTCCAGTAATGGTCGAATTGATGACTCCCTGGAAGGCAGAGGCAAAGGTGAATGGACTGGTGACAACCAACAAACGGCTGCCTCGTTCTTCCTCATCTACGATCCAAAGGGCCGCCCTACCCCGATTAGAAGGCAAATCGGCTCCATGCGTCCAGATGCATCCGTTGACACAGGTTCCAGCCCGGCCGCCAACAACGTCAACCAGTTGGTTCAAACGGTGCTTTTGAACTACATGGCACTGCATGGCGAACAGGGTGATTTTGGCGCTCGCTTTACCGGCCACGGCCTGGGCAACAGCACCATGCAGGACAGTCTGATTGCGTTCTCCAATGTGGTCAACGGCACCATCAACGGCTGACAGCAGGGACGTTGCCTCTACTACGGCTCTGGGGGAACCAGCCCTTCTGACACATGCATCATGCGTTTGTCGTCGATCACAACCACTTCGATCGCCGGCAAGCGCTCCACCATCTTGAGGCCTTTCTCCGGGCCCAGAACAAAAACCGCGGTGGACAAGCCATCGGTGGTCAATGCATCGTCACCAATAATCGTAACGCTCTGTACTCCCTTCACCGAACGGCCAGTGCTCGGTGACAGTATGTGGTGTACGCGCTCACCGGCGTCATCAACAAAAAAGCGCTCGTAGTCGCCGGATGTGGATACCGCTACATCCGCCAACGGCAACACCACCGCGTTGTCATTGCCAGACCGGGGATCCCGGATACCCACATACCACGGGCGCCCCCGCTTGTCCCCCAGCAGACGCATATCACCGCCAGCACTCAACCGGGCGTGGCGTATGCCGTGGGCTTCCAGCACTTCAATACCCAGATCGACAGCGTAACCTTTAGCAATGCCGCCCAGGTCCACCAGCATTCCCGGCTGGCGAAACGCCACCGTTTGCCCGGATACATCCAATACGACATCGCGGAAGTTTACCCGCGTGAGCCCGGTCGCTACCTGTTCATCCGTTGGCTGCTTGCCGGCCCGAAAGTCATAGAGGTAACCCACCGAGCCAAAGGTGACATCGAATGCCCCCTCACTCAGCTCGGACACCTCACGGGCTTTCTGAAGCACCTTAAACAGACCATCACTGACGTTAACCGGGCCTTTTCCAGCCTCCCGGTTCAGCGCTGATAATTCAGAATCTGCCCGGTACCGGCTCATTTGGGTATCAACACGGTGAAATACATCGAATACCTCACGGGCCACCACATCGGCGCTCACGCTTTCATCAGCCCAGAACTCAAGCTCAACGGGCGTTGTCATTGCCGTGTCGGAGTATCGGTGCCACTCGGCACTGGCCGGAAGCGCCACCAGCAAAGCGAGCAATGCCATGAGCACCACCGACAGGCTTTCAGGCGAGCGTGAGTTGGTCATTCTTCTCAATGTTTCCCTGCCTTATAGCAACGGTTGTGTGATCGAACGCTCGTCCTACAAATTGTTACCGGAACTTCAACTTTAGTCCCATTGTTGGCCGGACAGTATCGGCTGACACTTGAGTTGCCCAATAAACAATCAAAATAACTGTTTGCAACGCAGCCATACCCGCTGTGCTGCCGTTACGGAGGCCAACGTAAATGAGACCAAGGAACGCGCTGATCTTTGCGACTGTCCTGCTATTATCCAGCACGACCGTCCTCGCCGATACCCTCAAGATAGGTTTGAATTACCCCCAGACCGGAAGATACAAGGACCAGGGCCTTCAACAACGGCTTGGCGCCTATCTGGCGGTAGATGAAATCAACCAGGCAGGCGGTGTTATGGGCCAGCCCCTCGAACTGGTGATTCGCAATACCCGTGGAGAACCAGACCAGGGCGCCAGGAATACCGCCGAACTGATTGACCGCGAGGGCGCGCAGATGGTTTTCGGTGGCGTCTCCAGCGCCGTCGCTATTGCTTCCGGCAAAGCCGCCAGGGATCGTAACCGAATCTACTTCGGCACCCTGACCTACTCCAATGCCACCACCGGCGCCGAGGGGCATCGATATATGTTCCGGGAGCCCTACAACGCCTGGATGACGGCCAAGGCACTGAGCCAGTATCTCAATCGTAACCACGCCGACCAGAAGTTTTTCTACATCACCTCAGACTACACCTGGGGATGGTCCGTGGAAGAATCGGTACGAAAGTTTTCCAACACCGAAAACACCGACGTGCACCAGGGTGTAAAAACCCCCTTCCCCCGGGCGCTGATCAATGATTTCCGCGCAGCGCTGGAACAGGCCCAGGAGAGCGATGCCAAAGTATTGATGATGGTATTGTTCGGCGATGACATGGTCCGGGCTCTGAACCTGGCCTATGAAATGGGTTTGACGGAAAAAATGCAGATCGTTGTGCCCAACCTGACACTGGGGATGGTCAGACAGGTTGGCCCGACCATCATGGAAGGTGTTGTTGGTGCCGCCCCCTGGGTCTGGAACCTGCCCTACGAGAACAACTACCAGCGCGGTAAAGACTTTGTTGAGGCCTTCTCAGACCGCTATGAAATGCGCCCTTCATCATCCGCGGCCTCGGCCTACAGCATTGTTTACCAGTACAAGGATGCTGTCGAACGGGCCGGCAGCACCAACACAGACGCCGTTATCCGGGCCCTTGAGGGGCATCGCTACAGCTTCCTGAAAGATGAACAGTACTGGCGCGAGTTCGACCACCAGAATGTCCAGACCGTCTACGTGGTCCGGATCAAACCTCGTGAAACCGTGGTGGCAGACCAGTTCAGCTCTGATTACTTCGAGATCATCGACTTCCTGCCCGGTGATGAAGCCGCACAAACCCGCGAAGAGTGGGAGCAACGCCGCAAAGAGGCAGGTAAGCCCACCCGCCTGTGACAGGGTCGCTTTACCGGACCAGGCAGTTTCCTGATAATCGTTCCATGACAGGCGTTATGTGCGATTATCAGGAGCACTCAGGCAGTGGCAAATAACAAAGGACTGGTTTCAGGCAACTCTCACACTCCCCCCACGCAATGCGATGTTCTGGTGGTCGGGGGCGGCGTAAACGGCACCGGAATTGCCATGGACGCCGCAGGCCGGGGGCTTCGGGTTGTTCTGTGTGAGATGAACGATCTTGCCTCTGCCACTTCGTCCAGCAGCAGCAAACTTATCCACGGCGGTCTGCGCTATCTTGAGCATTACGAATTCCGGCTGGTCAGGGAAGCACTCGGTGAACGGGAGGCCCTGCTACGAAACGCCCCCCACATCATGTGGCCGATGCGTTTTCGCCTGCCCCATCAGCCCCACCTGCGACCAGCGTGGATGATCCGTACCGGCCTTTTCCTCTACGATCATCTGGCCAAGCGCGAACTGCTGCCCGGCTCCCGGTCTATTACCTTTGGCCCGGACTCGCCCCTGAAACCAGACATCAGCCGTGGATTCGAGTATTCGGATGGCTGGGTTGACGATGCCCGGCTGGTGGTACTGTCTGCTCGCAAGGCCGCTGAAAAAGGCGCAACCGTATTGACCCGCACCCGCTGTAGCCGCGCCGAGCGCCGTAACGGGCAATGGCACGCCACCCTGGACGATCACCACCGGGACAAGCAGTACAACATCCGCGCCAAGGTGGTCGTTAACGCCACCGGCCCCTGGGTCAGCAGCCTGTTCGGTGAAAGCCTGTCTATGCCAGCTCCCAAGCAGATCCGCATGGTCAAGGGCAGCCACATCGTCGTACCCAGGCTCAACCAGGATACCGAAGCCTATATTCTTCAGAATCAGGACGAGCGCATTGTTTTCGTGATCCCCTACGAGGACCGCTTCTCCCTGATCGGCACCACCGATGTCGATTACGTGGGCGATCCGTCGCAGGCGCGGATTTCCCCAGAGGAAACCGACTATCTGCTGTCGATCGTCAACCAGTATTTCCGCCGGCAACTGTCCGCCAACGATGTAGTCTGGAGTTACTCCGGTGTTCGGCCGCTGATGGACGACGAGGGTGGCGCCGCACAGTCTGCCTCTCGCGACTACTCATTCGAGGTTGATGATGAGGACTCGCTGCCCCCTTTGATCTCGGTATTCGGGGGCAAGATCACCACCTACCGGAAGCTCGCCGAAGCTGTGACCGATCAGGTCAGTCGCTATTTTCCCGGTGCCGGCCGGTCCTGGACCCGAACGGCCGTGCTGCCCGGCGGCGACTTCAACACTCAGGAGCAGCTGGCCACCGAACTCGCGGCCGATTTCCCCTGGCTGGACGATGCTGTAATCCATCGGTTTGTGCGAAGCTATGGCACCAGCAGCTACCAGATTCTGGAAGGCTGTCAGAACATGGCCGATCTCGGCCACTGGTTTACCGATACCCTGTCTCGTCGCGAGGTGGATTATCTGATGACCCACGAATGGGCGATCACACCAGAGGACCTGCTCTGGCGGCGAACCAAACAGGGCCTGTACATTAACCCGGAACAATACAGCGAGCTATCTGAGTATATGAACCGGAGTGGCCAGGTCAGTTCAGAATGCTAGCAACTCTGGCCTGAATGGCCGGCACCACTTCCGCTTCAAACCAGGGATTCTTTCGCAACCAGAGGTTATTGCGGGGGCTGGGATGGGGCATCGGAATGACATCAGGCCAGAATTGTTGCCACTGCCGCACATTCTCGGTAACCGCGCGCCTTGCGCCGGGAATATGCCAGGCATGAGCATATTGACCGATCAGCAAGGTCAGGCGAATCTCCGGCAAGCGGTCGAGCAACGCCCGGCGCCAGGCCGGAGCGCACTCGGGGCGTGGAGGAAGATCTCCGGATTTACCGGTGCCCGGATAACAGAATCCCATGGGCAGGATGGCGAGTTTCTGTTCATCGTAAAAGGTGTCGCGGGTAATGCCCATCCATTGGCGCAGCCGGTCGCCACTGGGATCGTTAAACGGCAGACCGGTTTCGTGTACCCGTCGACCCGGCGCCTGCCCGACCACAAGAATGCGGGAGGATTCACTAAGCTGAATGACCGGCCTCGGCTCGTGGGGCAGATCGCCTGCACAAATCTGACAGGCCCGAACACGCCGAACCAGCTCATCAAAGGACAGGTTTATCAAAGAATCGGTCATACCTCAGAATTTCCTAACGCTTCGGCAGCTCCCAGTAAACCGGTATAGGGCTCCGTCACCACGTAAACCGGTGTAAATTCCATTAGCGGACGCATCCGCCCCTTGGCTACAAAGGCTTCACGGAACGGGCTCCCAAGAAAAAAGTCGAGAAACCCTGGCAGCATACCGCCACACAGGTACACGCCGCCCAGACTCCCCAGCGTCAGCGCCGAATTGCCTGCGGTTCGCCCAAGCATTTCGCAGAAATGCCGAAGGACTTCCCCGGCCAAGGCATCGGAGGCGTCCACAGCGGCGGCTGTGATCTTCTCCGGAGCATCGAGCGGGGCCGCCACGCCACGGATTTCGGCATGCGCCTGATACAGGTTCAGCAAACCCTGGCCGCACAGAATCCGCTCGACCGACACCCGCCCAAACCTGGCCCGAAGAAGGCGCAACACCTCCATTTCCGTGTCATCGGTGGGGGCAAAATCCACATGGCCCCCTTCAGTCACCAAAGGCACCCAGCCATTTCGAATCGGAACCAGACCGGAAACGCCCAGGCCCGTTCCCGGACCCATCACCAGTTTCGGTCGGCCAGGGTCTCCCGGGCCGCCACAAACGTGCACCAGATTGGCGTCCGGTACATGGGGCACGCCCAGCGCCATGGCGGTAAAATCATTGATGACCTTGAAGGCCGACCAGCCAAAGACCTGTCGCACCGCCTCAATGTCAAAGCGCCAGTGATTGTTGGTCATTGTCACCCGGGTACCGCGCAAGGGGGAGGCCACGGCCAGACAGGCCTGCCTGACCGACGCCACACCTACACGTTCCAGATAGGTGACCACCGCCTGATCCAGATTCTCGTAGTCACGGCAGGGCAAAACTTCAATAGCTTCTGGTTCTATACTGCCCTGCCCCACCAGAGCAAAGCGTGCATTGGTTCCCCCAATGTCCCCCACCAGAGAATAGTGTTCTGCTGTCATGCCTCGTGGTTCCAGAAAAAACTGGCACCTTGTTCAGGGTTGCTTGCCGAACGACGGAACCAACCAAACAGCTCCCGCCCGTAGCCCGTATGATAGCCGGACAAATCCGTCGTTGCAGGCCTGCGGGCGGCCAGCACGTCATCCTCTACCCTGATGCTGAGGGTTCCGTTGCGGGCGTCCAGGACAACGGTATCCCCGTCTTCAACTCGGGCCAAAGGTCCGCCATCTAACGCTTCGGGGTATACGTGGATGGCGGCAGGCACTTTCCCGGAAGCGCCAGACATCCGGCCATCCGTCACCAGGCCCACTTTGTAGCCCCTGTCCTGCAACACCCCCAGATAAGGGGTGAGTTTGTGTAGCTCCGGCATACCATTGGCACGGGGACCTTGAAATCGCACAACCACAACGCAATCCCGATTCAGCTCTCCGGCCTCGAAGGCCGCCTTGAGCTCGTTCTGATCGTTGAATACCACGGCCGGGGCCTCAATGGTATGGTGCTCAGGCGCGACTGCCGAGACCTTGATCACGCCCCTGCCCAGATTGCCCTCCAGCACCCTGAGCCCACCATCCGGCGCAAAAGGCTGGGCCACACCACGGAGTACCTCCGGCATGGCACTTTGCTCAGCTGCAGGCTTCCAGGCGGGCTTACCATCGTCGAGTTCCGGCATGCGGGCGTACTGCTCCAGGCCTGGGCCCATCACTGTGTGCACGTCGTTATGCAGGTATCCGCCAGCAAGCAGTTCGCGGATCAGGAACGGCGTACCACCCGCCTCGTGGAAGGCATTCACATCCTCCTGGCCATTGGGATAGATACGGGTCAACGAGGGCACAACCGCAGAAAGCTCGGCATAGTCATTCCAGTCAATGATGATGCCGGCAGCGCGGGCGATGGCTATCCAGTGAATGGTGTGGTTGGTTGAGCCGCCCGTTACCAGCAGGGCGACCAGAGCATTGACGATGCTCTTTTCGTCTACCATATCGCCCAGCCCCAGATCTCCACCGTTAGGTTTCGATAACCGGATAACCTGTTCCGTCGCTGCCCTGGTCAGCGCTTCACGCAGCGGTGTGCCTGGATTCACAAAGGCGGCACCCGGCAAGTGCAGCCCCATCACCTCAACCAACAGCTGGTTGCTGTTGGCGGTGCCATAAAAGGTACAGGTACCGGGACTGTGGTATGACTTGCTCTCGGCTTCCAGCAACTCCTCTTTGCCAATCCTGCCTTCAGCATAGAGCTGACGGATGCGCTGCTTCTCTTTGTTGGGCAATCCGGACGGCATGGGGCCGGCGGGTACCAGTATGGTCGGCAGATAGCCAAAACTCAGCGATCCGATGAGCAGCCCCGGAACAATCTTGTCGCAGATCCCCAACAACAGCGTGGCATCAAACATGTTGTGGCTGAGAGCAACCGCCGTGCTCATGGCGATCGTGTCCCGGGAGAACAGGCTGAGCTCCATGCCAGGCTGCCCCTGGGTCACGCCATCACACATGGCGGGTGTGCCCCCGGCAACCTGGGCCACCGACCCCATACCATGGGCCGCCTCGCGGATGATATCGGGGAACTGTTGGTAGGGTTGATGAGCCGAAAGCATATCGTTGTAGGCCGTTACGATTGCCACGTTGGCCTTGTTCATCAGCTTGAGCGTGTTCTTATCCGCCTGATTACAGGCGGCAAAGCCGTGGGCAAGGTTGCCACAGGACAGCGTGCCCCGTTGGGGGGAGTTCTTTTTCAGCGCCGCCATACGACAGAGGTACTCTTGCCGCGTGGCTTGACTTCGGGCCACAATTCTCTGAGTAACCTTCACTATGGTTGGATGCATCCTGCAGCCTCCTCTACGGATTCACTCGAACATAGAACAAAGAATAGTAAAAAATGCTTCAAAACATAGACACAGCAAAAAATTATCGCCATTATTTTGGTAACTTTACTACATATCACGAAAGCAGGCACCGGGAGCCCTCGAACATCTAGCGAGGTGAAACCGTGTCACAGAAGGGTCATCAGTAGTTCATATACTGGCACCCGTTTTCATTGACCGCCGGCACTGTCGACTCTTCGACCATACCGGCGAACCCGGAATAAGGACACCCACATATGCTCAGGCGCACGAAAATTGTCGCCACGCTCGGCCCCGCCACAGACACACCGGAGTCACTTGCCGCCATCATCAAGGCTGGCGTTGACGTGACTCGCCTGAATTTTTCCCATGGCAGCGCCGAAGAGCACATGGCCCGGGCCCGCCAGGTTCGTGAAGCCGCTGCAGCACAGAGCCGCTTTGTTGCCCTTCTCGCCGACCTTCAGGGCCCCAAGCTGCGCATCGCGCGATTCACCGATAACAAGGTCTTTCTGGAAGCCGGGCAAACCTTCGTTCTCGACGCCAGCATGGACAAGAACGCCGGCACAGCAGAGCGGGTGGGCATCGACTACGAGCAACTGATTGAAGACGTTACCCCCGGCGACATTCTGGTGCTCGACGACGGCCGCATCGAAATGGAAGTGATGTCGGTAGACGAGCACAGCATTACCTCCAAGGTACTTATTGGCGGCCCATTATCCAACAACAAGGGCCTGAACAAGCGCGGCGGCGGGCTGTCTGCCGAAGCACTGACCGAGAAAGACAAGCAGGACATTGTCACCGCCGCCAAACTGGGCGCGGACTATGTCGCCGTCTCATTCGTGCGCACCGCCGAAGATATGCACATCGCACGCAGACTGCTGAGCGAAGCCGGTTCGGAAGCAGGCCTGGTAGCCAAAATTGAGCGGGCGGAACTAGCACACGACGACCAGGCTCTGGATGAAGTCATCCTCGCCTCAGACGCCGTCATGGTCGCTCGGGGCGACCTGGCGGTTGAGATTGGCGATGCCGAACTGGTAGCGGTTCAGAAGCACATCATCGCCCGCGCCCGGGTACTGAACCGGGCAGTCATCACAGCGACCCAGATGATGGAATCGATGATCACCAACCCGATGCCCACCCGGGCCGAGGTGTCCGACGTCGCGAATGCCGTAATGGACTACACCGACGCGGTCATGCTGTCGGCCGAAACCGCAGTAGGTGACTATCCGAAAGAAGCGGTAGAGGCCATGGTCCGCATCTGCCTGGGGGCCGAACGGCATCCCTCCATGCACCAGTCCAAACACCGGATTCACGAGAGCATGGAGCGGGTCGACGAAGCCATCGCTTTGTCTGCCATGTACGCCGCCAACCACCTGCAGGGTGTGCGTGCCATCATCTGCATGACTGAGACAGGCGCTACCCCCAGACTGATGTCACGCATCAAGTCCAGCCTGCCGATCTTTGCCCTGTCGCGCCATCACTCCACCCAGCACCGGGTGGTTCTTTTCCGCGGCGTGCAGACCATACCCTTCGATTCGGCCCGGATTGCCAATGAGCAGACCAATGCTGAGGCCGTGGAACAACTGCGCAGACGCGGCGTAGTCGGCGAAGGTGATCTGGTGGTGATTACCAAGGGGGATTACGTCAACGCTCAGGGCGGCACCAACACTATGAAAATCGTGCGCGTTGGCAGCGATATCCGCTAGCCGCCGGGCAGCGCCTGGCACAGCCTTCGGCCGGACACACAAAACCCACCACGACGGTGGGTTTTATGTGTCCGGTTTAAAGGTCGCCCAGACTTCCCCTGGCAATTTCCGACACTGCCGGCCAGTCTTTACCGGCAATGGCCTCCGCCGGCGTGAGCCAGGACCCACCAACAGCACAGACATTCGGTAACGCCAGATAATCTCTGGCTGTCTGGCGGCTAATGCCACCAGTCGGACAAAAGACGACATCGGGAAATGGCCCGCTGAAGGCCTTAAGCGCAGGGATACCCCCTGCCACTTCCGCCGGGAAAAACTTGAACTCCCGATAGCCCAACGCATACCCCATCATCAGCTCGGACACCGTCGAAACCCCTGGCAACAGCGGTGCCTCGGAGGTAACACCGAACTCCAGAATGGCCTCAGTAATCCCGGGGGTAATCACAAACTGCGCACCAGCAGACTCCACCTGTCGATACTGGGCGATACTGGTAACCGTTCCTGCACCAACCCAGGCTTCGGGAATGGCTTTCCTGACCTTTTCAATGGCACGCACTCCATGCTCGGTGCGCAAGGTAATTTCAAGTACCCGGATACCTCCATCTACCAGCGCACGGCACAGCGGGATGGCATCGTCCGGGTCTTTGATCGCAATCACAGGCACCAGAGGCGAGGCTGCCAGAACGGCCTGCACCCGCTCGCGATGATAGTCCGACAATTGATTCATGGTGATCTCCTAAAGCAGTTAGCGGCGGTGACCAGACAAGCAACGCGGCGTCACGGGCTCCAGAACACTTCCAGGCCGGGTTTCAGGAAGGCCCGCACCGGCATGGCAAATACATCATCCAGAGCCGAACACGCCCTTCTGAGCGTCTCCAGCTTGTCCTCCCCTTTCAGGTGCAGCGCGGTAAAGCGCGCTTGCGCCAGTACCGCCCGGGTCAGCGTCACCCTGGGCTGAGGCTGGGATTCGGGTGTCATCGCCGCTACCAGACCAGTATTGAACTCATCCATGGCTTCAGGCAGCTCAGGCGCATCCGGAAACAGCGAAGCGGTATGACCGTCATTGCCCATTCCCAGAATCACCACATCCACCGGCAGAACCAGCACAGAAAGCGCCTGCCGAACTGCCTCCAATCCTTGATCCGGAATTTCCCCCGGCTGCTTCAGTGCCAGGTAACGGGCTTTCGCAGCCCTGCCCACTAACAGATTGTTTCTGACCAGGGTTGTGTTACTGGCAGGGTCGCCCTCCGGCACCCAGCGCTCGTCCGCCAGCACAACATCCACTCTGGACCAGTCCAGATCCGCGTCGGACAACGCCTTGAAGAAGGGTAAAGGCGTAGAGCCTCCGGACACCACCAGGCTGACCCTGGACGCCTGCTCAAGACGACTGGCGAGCACATCGGCGACGGTCGAGGCCAAGGCCCGGGCCACGCGCCCGGCATTATCATCGGCGTGAAACCCTACCCCCTCTGGCAAGCGGATGTCAGGCATCCTCATACCAGCTCCTCCCATCCCGTGTGATCATGGCAATGGAGGCAACCGGGCCCCAGGTGCCGGCGGCATATCGCTTGGGCGGTTCGCCACTGTCTCGCCAGTTAGCGATGATCTCGTCGACCCAGCGCCAGGCGTATTCCACCTCATCCCTGCGAACAAAAAGGTATTGATTACCTTTCATCACCTCCCACAGCAAACGCTCATAGGCATCCGGAATGCGTTCCGCTTCAAAGGTTTCGGAGAAGGTCAGCTCCAACGGCCCCTGCCGCAATCGCATCCCCTTATCCAGCCCCTGATCCTTGGTCAGGATTTTCAGGGCCATTCCCTCATCCGGCTGCAACCGTATAATCAGTTTGTTGTTGGCCAAATGCTTCTGGTCCGGGTCAAAAATGTAGTGAGGCGCGGGCTTGAAATGGATGATGATCTGGGAAAGCTTCTCCGGTAGTCGCTTGCCCGTGCGGATGTAAAAGGGCACGCCAGACCAGCGCCAGTTGTCGATCTCAGCCTTCAGGGCCACGAAGGTTTCGGTGGCACTGCCCTTGTTGGCATCTTCCTCCTCCAGATAACCCGGAACCGGCTTGCCATTGCTGGTGCCTGCAGTGTACTGACCACGCACGACGTACCGATCCATCATGTCCGGGGTAATCCGCTTCAGCGCCTTGAGTACCTTTACCTTCTCGTCCCGGATACTGTCCGCTGACAGGTCGGCAGGCGGATCCATCGCAATCAGGCACAGCAACTGCAGCAGGTGATTCTGAATCATGTCGCGAATCTGACCGGCCTGGTCAAAATAGCCCCAGCGCCCTTCTATACCGACGCTCTCCGCGACGGTAATTTCAACGTGAGAGATATGATTCTGGTCCCACTGGGAGGCAAACAGGTTGTTGGCGAATCGCAGGGCAATCAGATTCTGCACGGTCTCCTTACCCAGATAGTGATCAATCCGGAACAACTGGTTTTCGTGGTAGACCTCTCCAAGCTCATCGTTGATCACCCGGGACGACTCAAGGTCGTGGCCAATAGGTTTTTCCACCACCACCCGGGTTTTCTCATTACAACAACTGGTCGCCTTCATATTGCGGGCAATCACGCCATACATCGAAGGCGGCGTGGCCATGTAGACGATGAGTTCGTTGTTGGGTTCATCCCGCCACTCACGCAGGGCCCCGTAGCCCTCAGGATCGGTGAAATCCAGCAACAGGTAATCCACCCGCTGCAGAAATGCATTCGCCACGCCAGCATCAAACTCACTGTCTTTCACATGATAGCGAAGCTTTTCAAACAGTTGCTCCCGGACGTCCGCTGTTGTTGCCTTCGTGCGCGCAATCGCCAGAATGCGACTGCCCTGCGCGAGCAAGCCCGCGCGCTCCAGCTGATACAGCGCAGGGAAGAGTTTACGCTGAGCCAGGTCACCCAAGGCGCCAAAAAGCATCAGGTCACACGGGGCATTCGCGTTCTTTACCATGAGTCGCGCCCTCCATGATTTGCCGCTCCACTTCATTCACATTAACAGGAAGTAGTAGTTTTAGAAAAAAAACAGTCAAACTGCTGACTCCCAGCCCTCAGAAAACCACGTTATGACACGTTGACTACCGCAAACACACCAATAAAACGGTATACTCCCGAGTTCTTAGATGATTCGGCCCCCAAGAGATCAACGGAGCATCCATTCATGACAACCAGTCACGCGCACCGGGAAGAGAATCTGCTGGAAGATATTCAGGAACGCCTGGATAATCTGAACAAGTCCGAGCGCAAAGTGGCAGAAGCGATTCTTAAGGACCCCAGCGCTGCAACGCGGTACAGCATTGCAGCCCTGGCCCGGGCGGCCAATGTCAGCGAACCTACTGTAAACCGATTCTGTCGGAGTTTTTCAGCGACGGGCTTCCCGGACTTCAAGATCCGATTAGCACAGAGCATTGCGACAGGAACACCCTATGTCGGCCAGAATATAGAGCCCGACGACACCGTGGCTGAATTCGCTGACAAAATCATGCTCAGCACCATTGCCAACCTGGATAAGTCTCGCCAGTCACTCGATCACAAAGCGCTAGCTTCGGCCATCGACTATCTTATCCAGGCAAAACAGATCCACTTTTTTGGCATGGGCGGCTCCGCGTCGGTCGCACTCGATGCCCAGCACAAGTTTTTTCGATTCAACATTCCCGTAACCTCATACGACGACGCTCTCATGCAGAGAATGGTGGCGGCAGGGGCGCAGGTCGGAGATGTGATCGTAATGATCTCATACACCGGCCGAACCAAGGAAAGCGTTGATATCGCCAGAGTGGCGCGAGAGAACGGCGCAACGGTTATTGGTATAACAAACCCGGAATCCCCTCTTGCGGAATTCTGTACGGTGGTGGTTGGCGTCACAACCCCGGAAGACACAGAAGTGTACATGCCCATGTCTTCCAGAATTATTCATTTGACGGTCATCGACATCCTCGCAACCGGTGTAACGCTGAAACGTGGATCGGATTTTCTGGGCCATCTCAAGAAAATCAAGGAAAGCCTGAAAGCTACCCGATATCCGAAAGAATGAACCGCTCACAAAAAAGCCCCCGAAAGGGGGCTTTTTTTCGAGGTCTACAGCAAATCAGTTCCGCTCAACCTCAGCTGTATTGCGAAGGTACTGCTGGTAGGCGGTATATTCACGCTGCCCCTCCAGCTGCGCCAGGAAACGCATCAGCTGTTGGTATTCCGCACCTTCCTGATCAACCTCACCTTCGTTGACACCGGTCAGCACAATGACAGCAGCCTGATCGGCCGTAACGGCGCGGCCAACGGTTGGCGAGTCACCATCCGGGCGGGCCATAGAAAACACTTCCTGCACCACGCGCGGGCTCAGGCCAGACACACTCCGGCCCTGATTTTCAAACTGCTGCCATTCACCGGCACCAAGTTCGTCAGCACTGGTACCGGATTCAAGCTGAGCCACGAGCTCATCAACACGGGCTGCCAGCGCATCCCGGGTTTCGGTTCTCTCCAGAATCCGACGAATCTCCGGCTCCACATCGGCCAACTCCAACTGGCGCGGTTCGTGATACTCGCGCACCCGGGCAACGACCGACACGTTATCACCCACGTCGATCAGCTCGGTATTGTAGCCACCCTCAAGTACATCTTCAGAGAACAGTTGACGTACCAGACCCGCATGATCAAAGGGTGCTGCACCGCCATCCCTGCTGACACCTTCGACCACCCGAATTTCCAGACCCAGCTCTTCGGCCGGGCTGGCAAGATCGTCGGCGGCGTAGGCCGCATCAGCCAGTTGCGAGCGAACTTCCGCAAAACGCTCACTGGCCTTGGTTCTGGCCAATTCGAGTCGCAGATCTTCACGCAACTCGTCAAAGGCAGGCACATCGGAGCGGCGCACCTCTTCCAGCTTGATCAGATGAAGACCAAAGCTGGTCTCAACCGGACCAGAAACTTCGCCTTCTTCCAGCCCAAACAGAGCGTCTTCAAAGGCTTCATCGTAGACACCACGGCCGGCAAAACCGAGATCACCACCTTCCTGCGCAGAGACGGTATCGACTGAGTATTCCTCGGCCAGGACGGCAAACGACTCACCGTCTTCAAGACGCTGCTGGATGGTTGCGAGAGTCGCCTGCCCTTCATCACCGGCCTCTACAAGAATGTGAGCGGCACGGCGCTCTTCCCGTGCGTATTCTTCAGCACGCTCCTCGTAATAGGCCCGCACTTCATCTTCGGAAACTTCAATGGACTCCGCCAACGCTCCCTGGGACAGGGTAATGTAGGCAGCATCCACCTGCTCTGGCTGACGAAACTGGTCACGGTTCTCGTCGTAGTACGCCTGCACGTCCGCCTCGGTCACATCCACCTTGTCCTGAACACTACTGCCATCAAGGGTCAGCACGCGGAAGTCACGGGTCTGATTCTGAATGGCCAGCAAATGGGCTGCATTCTCAGGTGCCACGACACCAGTCTGGACGATCGCCGCGCGAATCTGGTTTACCACATAGTTCTTGCGCATGCTTTCGCGGAACTCGGCAACGCCCATGCCCAGATTGCGCACTGTGGCTACAAACCGATCACGATTGAACTGGCCATCCACCTGGAACTGGGGCATCTGGGTAATCAGGGAATCGATGTCGGCGTCGGTCAGCTCCAGCCCCTGGCTCTGAGCGTCCTGAGTGAGCACGGCCTCCCGGATCAGCGCATCCAGCACGTCGCGGCGAATCTGATCTTCGTCCAACAGGGATTGATCCGGATTCTCCATCTGCATAAGGCGCTGCTGGCTTTCCATCTGTACGGTGCGCAGAAACTCCCGCTCGGTGATGTCCTGGCCGTTAACCGTTGCCACTTCTGGCTCGCCAGTGAAGCCGCCGATGATGGCATCCATTCCCCAGATCGAGAGGGAAATAATCAATAGGCCAACGATAACCTTGGCGATCGTACTCTGGGCGTTATCCCGAATATCTTGAAGCATGTTGTTCTCGAATCCCTGTTCAAGGTTCTGCTGTTGGTAGTGGTGAGGCGAAAGCTGAGAGAGCCACAGTTAACACGCAAAAAGGCGCACCCTTACCGGAATGCGCCTTGAATTCTGATGGCAGTTCCCGAAACCGGGAACTGCCAGAGAAAGAACCGTTACTTAACGGCGTCTTTCAGGGCCTTGCCTGCCTTGAATCCAGGCACTTTAGAGGCCGGAATCTTGATTTCTGCACCAGTCTGCGGGTTGCGACCAGTACGGGCAGCACGCTCTTTCACAGAGAAGGTGCCAAAGCCGATCAGGGTAACCTGGTCGCCTTTCTTCAGTGCACCGGTGATAGAGTTGGTCATGGCATCCAGCGCACGGCCAGCTGCGGCTTTGGAGATGTCTGCGGACTCTGCAATTGCATCGATCAGTTCGGACTTGTTCACACTAAACCCCTTCGATTTCAGGTTGAAGATGTTATAGGTCGGTTTGTTTTTTCGCGGACGTTCTCGACTATCGCATAAGCGATGGGAGAATTCCATTCTTCAGTTTTTTTATTCCTTGCGGCATTAAACCGGTGTTCGGAATAGGCACTTACTGCGCGGGAGCCCTTGGTATTGGCTGCTTCACGGCGAAACAGTTATACCAACGGGCTCTCAGGCGTGTCAACAACTCATCCGGTGTTTAATGTGTATTTATGCGCTCTGCAGCGTCGCCGGAATCATCAGAAGTGGCCGATTTGCCGGTTTCCTTGTCAGCATTTTCAGACCGGGGATCCGGCTGGTAGGCCAGCGCAATATCCAGAACCTCATCAATCCACTTGACCGGGCGGATCTCCAGCGATTCCTTGATGTTGTCCGGTATCTCCTTGAGATCCCTGACATTTTCATCCGGGATGATGACAGTTTTGATGCCGCCGCGATGGGCTGCCAGCAGCTTTTCCTTCAAGCCGCCGATCGCCAGAACGCGACCTCGCAAGGTGATTTCACCGGTCATCGCTACATCCGCCCGAACGGGAATTCGGGTCAGTGCAGAAACCAGTGCTGTACACATACCAATACCGGCACTCGGGCCATCTTTCGGGGTTGCTCCCTCAGGTACATGCACGTGAAGATCGTGTTTTTCGTGGAAATCATCCGCCACACCCAGGCCGGCCGCCCTGCTCCGGACCACCGTAAGTGCCGTCTGAATGGATTCCTGCATAACGTCACCCAGCGAGCCGGTTTTAACGACACGACCCTTACCTGGCGTCAAAGCACACTCTATGGTCAACAGCTCGCCCCCGACCTGGGTCCATGCCAGACCGGTCACCTGTCCGATCTGGTTGGTTTCTTCTGCCAGTCCGTATTTGAACTTTTTGACGCCTGAGTAATCCTCCAGAAGATCCGGCGTCAGGGTCACCGAGGCCTTGGTGCTGCTCTCTACGTGCTCACGCACCACCTTACGGCAGATCTTGGCGATTTCGCGCTCAAGACCCCGTACACCGGCTTCCCGAGTGTAGTAGCGGATCAGGTCCCGAATGGTCTCTTCCGGCAGTTTCAGTTCGTCCTTGCGCAGACCATTGGCCTTGAGCTGCTTGGGCAGAAGGTAACGCAACGCAATATTGACCTTCTCATCTTCGGTGTATCCGGGAATCCGGATGATCTCCATGCGGTCCAGCAGTGCCGGTGGAATATCCATGGAGTTGGAGGTACACACGAACATCACATCAGAGAGGTCGTAATCGACCTCCAGGTAGTGGTCATTGAACGTATGGTTCTGTTCCGGGTCCAACACCTCAAGCAGAGCCGAGGCCGGATCGCCACGATGGTCCATGCCCATCTTGTCGATTTCGTCGAACAGGAAAAGCGGGTTCTTCACACCCACCTTGGAAAGCTTCTGCAACAACTTGCCCGGCAGCGCGCCGATGTAAGTCTTGCGGTGGCCTCGTATCTCGGCTTCGTCACGCACACCACCCAGCGCCATGCGGGTGTATTTGCGATTGGTGGCCTTGGCGATGGACTGGCCAAGGGAGGTCTTGCCAACCCCGGGAGGCCCTACCAGGCAAAGCACAGGCCCTTTCACCTTCTTGACCCGACTCTGAACCGCCAGATACTCCAGAATACGCTTCTTCACCTCGTCCAGGCCGTAGTGATCCCGGTCCAGGATTTCACGGGCCTTTTCAAGGTCGTGACGAACCCGACTGCGCTTCTTCCAGGGGACCGCCAGCATCCAGTCAATGTAGCCGCGCACCACGGTAGCTTCCGCGGACATCGGAGACATCATCTTGAGCTTGTTCAGCTCTGCTTCGGTTTTCTTCCGGGCCTCTTCCGGCAGACCGGCTTCCTCAAGCTTCTGCTCAAGTTCCTCGAAATCGTTATTACCCTCACCGAGCTGGCCCATTTCCTTCTGGATCGCTTTCATCTGCTCGTTCAGGTAATACTCGCGCTGGCTGCGCTCCATCTGCTTTTTCACACGGCCACGGATGCGCTTCTCCACTTCGATCAGATCAATCTCACCGTCCAGCTTGCCCAGCAGAAGATCAACCCGCTTACGAACGTCCAGAGCTTCCAGCAACTCCTGTTTCTCGGGAATCCGCATCTCCAGATGCGCGGCCATGGTATCGACCAGACGCTCAAGTTCGTGGATACCGGTCAAAGCATTGGAAACCTCAGATGGCACCTTTTTGGACAGCTTCACGTACTTCTCGAATTCGTCCATCAGGGTCTTGGTGAGGACGTCTTCCTCGCGCTCCGGCAAGGATTCCTCATCCATCAGAATGGCCTGGCCGGACAGGTAATCGCCTTCCTCGATGTCAGAAATGCTGGCTCGGGAATTACCCTCTACCAGAACCTTGACGGTGCCATCCGGCAGCCGAAGCATCTGCAGCACCGTCGCCAGGGTGCCCATGGCAAATACATCCTTCGGGCCCGGCTCGTCGGTGGAGGCATCTTTCTGGGCTACCAGCAGGATTTCCTTGCTGCCCTCCATTGCCGCTTCCAGCGCCTGAATGGATTTTTCGCGGCCCACAAACAGCGGAACCACCATGTGCGGGAACACCACCACATCACGCAAAGGAAGCAGCGGGTATTCGTGCACAGTTTCATCAGGTATACGGGTCATGGGGAATCCTCTGACAGTATTTCTTTCAGCATATCACCCAACATTGGGGCGCTGACAAAAATTGCAATCTTTTTACGATGGGAAATATCAGGGAGCAAACGATAAGGGCCTGAGATGAAAAAGGGGCGTTGAACGCCCCTTTTATATCACCCGGTATTCTACGCCCTGTGCCCGCTCAGTCTTCGGGCACCGCCTTGGCGTGATCGCTGCTGGCGTAGATCTTGAAGGGCTCTGAATCGCCCTTGATCACACTCTCGTCGATCACCACCTTGGAGACATCATGCTCAGAGGGAATCTGATACATGGTATCCAGCAGGGTCGCTTCCATTATCGACCGCAGACCACGGGCACCGGTCTTGCGCTCCATGGCTTTTCTGGCCACTGCGCGCAGGGCGTCTTCCCGGAAGTCCAGCTCCACCCCTTCCATATCAAACAGCTTCTGATACTGCTTGGTCAGGGCGTTTTTGGGCTCGGTCAGAATCTGCACCAGTGCTTCTTCATCCAGTTCGGTCAACGTGGCCACCACAGGCAGACGGCCGACGAATTCCGGAATCAGGCCAAACTTCACCAGATCCTCGGTCTCGACTTCGCGAATGATATCGCCAGTGCTCTTGCTGTCGTCCTGGCTCTTGACTGTAGCCGAGAAGCCAATGGAACTGCGCTCAGAGCGTTCCTGGATAACCTTGTCGAGGCCGGCGAAGGCACCGCCACAGATAAACAGGATGTTACCGGTATCCACCTGCAGGAATTCCTGCTGGGGGTGTTTACGCCCACCCTGAGGAGGAACCGAAGCGACAGTACCCTCGATCAGCTTCAGCAAAGCCTGCTGAACACCCTCACCCGATACATCCCGGGTAATGGACGGGTTATCGGACTTGCGGGAAATCTTGTCGATCTCGTCGATGTAGACAATACCGCGCTGGGCCTTTTCGACATCGTAGTCGCACTTCTGCAGCAGTTTCTGGATGATGTTTTCAACATCCTCACCCACATAGCCTGCTTCGGTCAGCGTGGTCGCATCCGCGATGGTAAACGGTACATTCAGCATGCGCGCCAGGGTTTCCGCCAACAGGGTCTTACCGCTACCGGTGGGACCGATCAGCAGAATGTTGCTTTTGCCCAGCTCGACATCACTCTTGCCCTCGCCGTAGCGAAGACGCTTGTAGTGGTTATACACCGCTACAGACAGAACGACCTTGGCGCGATCCTGGCCAATAACATATTCATTCAGAGTCTCACGGATCTCTGCCGGCGTGGGCAGGCGGTCGCTGGCCTCCTCCGGGGCGTTCTCCTGAATCTCTTCCCGGATAATGTCATTGCACAGATCAACGCACTCGTCGCAGATGAACACCGAGGGCCCTGCAATGAGCTTACGGACTTCATGCTGGCTCTTTCCACAAAACGAGCAGTAGAGCAACTTGCCGTTATCGTCGCCTCTGCCGTTTCTTTCATCTGCCATTGAAATACCTCTGTTCTTCGTTGGCCGGTGTCATCAGTGTGTACGCCGGCCGGTAGTGATGCGATGACTTTCAGTATTATTTATTCGATACGCGCTTATCAAGTATTGTATCGATCAACCCGTACTCTTTGGCCTGGGCAGGATCCATGAAATTATCACGGTCGGTATCCCGGGCGATGGTCTCGATGTCCTGACCGGTGTGCTCCGCCAGCAGCTCGTTGAGCGTGTTGCGGATTTTCAGGATCTCACGGGTATGGATCTCGATGTCCGTCGCCTGCCCCTGATAGCCGCCCAGCGGCTGATGAATCATTACACGGGAGTGCGGCAGGCAGGCACGCTTGCCCTTCGCGCCACCCGACAACAGGAAAGCACCCATGCTGGCTGCCTGACCGATGCAAAGCGTTGCTACGTCCGGCTTCACGAACTGCATGGTGTCGTAAATGGACATGCCGGCGGAAACGGAGCCACCCGGACTGTTGATATAAAGATGGATATCCTTGTCCGGATTTTCGGATTCCAGGAACAGCAACTGGGCAACCACGAGGTTTGCCATGTGATCTTCAACCGGGCCAACCAGAAAGATCACCCGCTCCTTGAGCAGACGGGAATAAATGTCGAACGAACGTTCGCCGCGTGCCGTCTGTTCAATAACAATCGGCACCAGGCCTGAGCTGGTTATCATTGTAGGGCCATCAAACGGTTTCTGCGTCATGTGCGCCTGAACTCCTTATGGACAATGGTTTGGACTCCTGCTTCAACGGGAGCCCGTTGTATTCCGGTACCCCATATACTCTGCCAGCAGATCGCCCAGATGAAAACAGCCGGACACGCCGGCTGCTTCCAGAACACGGCACCGGGCCAGAGCCCGGCGGCCATCAGCGCTGGGGCTGACCGGCCTGCACCGCTTCCTCGTACTTCATCTTCTTCTCTTTTACCTTGGCCGCGCCAAGCACAAAATCAACCACGGCATCTTCCAGTACAGAAGACTCAACCTGAGCCTTCTGATCCGGGTTGCTGTTGAAGTGTGCAACAACCTCGTCCGGCTGTTCATACGTAGAAGCGATCTCCTGGATCTTTTCTTCCACTTTCGCTTCGTCAGCCTTCAGGTCATTTTTCTTGACCACTTCCTGGAACAGCAGACCGGTCTTCACGCGACGCTTCGCCTGCTCTTCGAAGATTTCCTTCGGCAATTGCTGGAAATCCACCTGCCCGCCAAAGCGCTGAACGGCGTCCTGACGCAGGCGATCAATTTCCTGGTCAACGAGAGCCGCAGGTACTTCCAGCTCGGTGGTCTCCAGCAGACCATCTACAACGTCGTTCTTGACCTTGTTGGATACTGCCTGCTTGAGCTCGCGCTCCATGTTCTTCTTCACTTCCTCGCGGAAAGCGGCTTCGTCTTCAGCTTCGATGCCGAAACGCTTGAAGAATTCCTGATCCAGCTCCGGCAGCTGCGGCTCTTCTACCTTGTGGATAGTGATCGCGAACTTGGCATCTTTACCCGCCAGGTCTTCGTTATGGTAGTCCTCAGGGAAAGTGACATCGATTTCCAGCTCTTCGCCGGCTTTACCACCCACAATGCCCTTTTCAAAACCAGGGATCATCTGACCTGAACCCAGGGTCAGACGATGACCTTCAGCGGAGCCACCTTCGAATTCTTCACCATCGATGGAGCCCTTGAAGTCGATAGTCACGATGTCCTTGTTCTTGGACTTGCGCTTGACTTCTTTCATGGTGGCCTGCTGGCGACGCAGATTATCGATCATGTTGTCGATATCCTTGTCGGCAACTTCAGACACCGGCTTCTCAACGTTGATCTTGCTCAGATCGCCCAGCTCAATTTCCGGCAGAACCTCAAAAGTCGCAACGAACTCGAGGTCCTTGCCTTCTTCCATGGTCTTCGGCTCCAACTTGGGCCAGCCCGCCGGATTGATATCCTGCTCCTGCAGCGCCTTGATGTAGTTGTCGCGCATAGCCTCGCCAACCACTTCCTGGCGGATGCTGTCACCAAAACGACGCTTGACCACGCTCATGGGAACCTTGCCAGGGCGGAAACCGTTCAGGCGCACGGTGCGAGCAGTTTCCTGCAGGCGTTTCTGAACCGCCTGGTCGATTTCCTGGGCGGGCACACCAATCGTCATGCGACGCTCGATGTTGGAGGTCGTTTCAACAGACACTTGCATGGAAGTTCCTCAAATTACAGATTCTGTAGGTGAATGAAAATTAAACCAAAATCCCGGCAGGAGCAGCTCACCCCAAAGGGACGCAAAATTAAAAGCCGGTAGTTTATCACGGTTTGCCCCGCCGAGAGAATCACCCGGCCACCCTGAATATGGGTTTGAGACGCGCCTAACAACGCGGTACGAAAACACAATGGGGACAAATCAGAAAAAAGAAAGGGTGGTGCGAGAGGAGAGACTCGAACTCTCACGGTATTACCCGCTGGAACCTAAATCCAGTGCGTCTACCAATTCCGCCACTCTCGCATATCCGGCGCAACTCTGAACCATAACAGGGAATCAGGGTGCTCGGAAACAAACAAGGGGAAAAGTGGGGTGGACGAAGGGGTTCGAACCCTCGACCGCAGGAGTCACAATCCTGAGCTCTACCAACTGAGCTACGTCCACCACATCAGGGAGGTGCCTGCCGGCACACTACTGCTTACTTCAACTTTGCTGGTTCGGCGAGTCCGGTACCAATCTGCGATTAACGAGATGGCGCGCCCGGCAGGACTCGAACCTGCGACCATCCGCTTAGAAGGCGGATGCTCTATCCAGCTGAGCTACGGGCGCTTGACCGTTCGCCCACCTGAATATCCAGAAAGTGGTCGGGGTAGAGAGATTCGAACTCCCGACATCCTGCTCCCAAAGCAGGCGCGCTACCAGACTGCGCTATACCCCGTTAACTGAACAACAAGTGCCTCAGCAAAGTTGGCGCGCATATTACCGGCGCCGATCGCGTCCGTCAACACGGAATTGAAAATTCCTTGCCGAGACAGTCCTATAAGTGACCACCTGTAACCGCTGGAGTTCCCGACCACCCCTCTACATTGGCGTTAACCCTGAAGCATGAGACAATGCCCGGCCTTCACTTTTACGCCCAAACCGACAAGACGGAAACATGAGCGCCAAACTGATTAACGGAAAAGAAATTGCTGCACAGGTCCGGCAACAGGTGGCCGCCGGTGTCGAAGCCAGAAAACAGAAGGGCCTGAGAGCGCCCGGGCTGGCCGTGGTACTGGTCGGTCACGATCCGGCATCCCAGGTATACGTTGGCAACAAACGCAAGGCCTGCGAGCAGGCAGGCATCCTGTCGCTGTCCTATGATTTGCCGGAAGATACCTCCCAGGCGGCACTGGAAGCGCTGGTTGACGAGCTGAACGAGAACCCCGCCGTTGACGGCATACTGGTTCAACTTCCCCTGCCCTCGCACCTGGATGCTGATCCGATTCTGGTAAAGATACGGCCCGACAAGGACGTAGACGGCTTTCATCCCTACAACATCGGCCGCCTGATGCAGCGCAAGCCTACCCTGCGGCCCTGCACACCGGCAGGCGTCATCACCCTGCTGGACTCCATTGGCACCCCCTACAAAGGCCAGCACGCAGTTATTGTCGGGGCCTCCAACATTGTCGGTCGCCCCATGAGCATGGAACTGCTGCTAAAGGGAGCCACGACAACGGTATGCCATCGATTTACCGACAATCTCGAGAAATTTGTTGGGGAAGCAGACATCCTGGTGGCCGCAGTGGGCAAACCGGGCATCATCAAGGGCGAGTGGGTCAAACGCGGCGCCACCGTCATTGATGTGGGCATCAACCGGATGGATGATGGCAAACTCTGTGGCGATGTCGATTTTGACGCTGCAGCAGAGCGTGCGGCTTACATCACCCCGGTACCGGGCGGCGTCGGCCCCATGACCATTGCCACCCTGCTGGAAAACACCCTTTACGCCGCCGACGTGCTGCACGCCGACACCTGACGCGCCATCCCACGAACTCTTCGTCAGCGGGGGCAACCCCAATAAAAAACCCCGCCGAAGCGGGGTTTTTTATGGACGGGCGTTTTACTGCCCGTATTTGGCCTTGGCCTTCTGACGGTAAGCGTGCAGCAGCGGCTCAGTGTAACCGGCCGGCTGTTCGCGACCCTTCAGAACCAGATCCACAGCGGCCTGGAAGGCGATGCTGTCATCAAAGTTCGGAGCCATGTTGCGGTATGCCGCATCACCAGCGTTCTGCTTATCAACAACCGCAGCCATGCGCTTCATGGTTTCCATGATCTGCTCTTCAGAGCAGATGCCGTGGTACAACCAGTTGGTCAGCAGCTGCGAAGAAATACGCAGTGTCGCACGGTCTTCCATCAGGCCCACATCGTTGATGTCAGGCACCTTGGAGCAGCCCACACCCTGGTCGATCCAGCGTACAACGTAGCCAAGGATACCCTGGGCGTTGTTGTCCAGTTCCTGCTGAATGTCCTCGGCGCTCAAGGACGACGGATCCTCCATCACCGGCACAGTCAGGATGTCGTCCAGAGACGCGCGCTGACGGTTGGCCAGCTCTTTCTGCACATCAAACACGTTCACCTGGTGGTAGTGAGTGGCATGCAAGGTAGCGGCTGTCGGAGACGGAACCCAGGCGGTGTTGGCACCAGCCTTCGGATGACCGATCTTGGCCTCCAGCATGCCTGCCATCAGATCCGGCATGGCCCACATACCCTTACCAATCTGGGCAACGCCAGACAGACCGGCTTCCAGGCCGATGTCAACGTTCCACTGCTCGTAAGCGTTGATCCAGGCAGCCTGCTTCATCGGCCCCTTACGGATGAAGGGACCCAACTCCATGGATGTATGAATCTCATCACCGGTGCGATCCAGGAAGCCGGTATTGATAAACACGGTGCGCTCTTTGGCAGCGTGGATGCAGGCCTTCAGGTTCACGGTGGTGCGACGCTCTTCGTCCATGATGCCCACTTTCAGGGTGAAGCGCGGCAGACCAAGAGCGTCTTCAACACGACCGAAGAATTCATTGGTGAACGCCACTTCTTCCGGGCCGTGCTGCTTGGGCTTAACAATGTACACAGAACCCTTGGTGCTGTTCTGGAATTTGCCGTCGCCCTTCAGGTCGTGGATGGCGATCAGGGATGTTACCAGGCCGTCCATCAGGCCCTCGGGGATTTCGCTACCATCCTTCAGCAGAATGGCCGGGTTAGTCATCAGGTGGCCAACGTTACGAACGAACAGCAGGCTGCGGCCCTTGAGGGTCAGCTCGCTGCCATCGGCGCCAGTGTAGGTGCGGTCGCCATTCATGCGACGAGTCATCATCTGGCCGCCCTTCTCGAAGGACTCTTCCAGATCGCCCTTCATCAGGCCAAGCCAATTCTTGTAGGCGACAACCTTGTCATCAGCATCCACCGCGGCAACTGAGTCTTCGCAGTCCATGATGGTGGTCAGGGCCGATTCCATCAGAACGTCTTTAACGTGGGCACCGTCATCCTTGCCGATCGGATGGCTGGCATCAATCTGGATTTCGAAATGCATGCCATTCTTCACCAGCAAAACGCCAGTGGGGGCATCGGCAGCGCCGGTGTAACCCACAAAACCGGACTCGTCTTTCAGACCGGTCACGTCACCGTTCTGAAGTTTAACCGCCAGCTTGCCGCCGTCGATATAGTATTTTGCGGCGTCTTTATGGCTACCGGAAGCCAGAGGCGCAGAGCCATCCAGCAGGTTGCGGGCCCACTCAATCACCTTGGCGCCACGAACCGGGTTGTAGCCACGGCCCTTCTCAGCACCGTTTTCCTCAGAAATAGCGTCGGTACCGTACAGGGCATCGTACAGGCTACCCCAGCGAGCGTTAGCCGCGTTCAGGGCGAAACGGGCATTCATGACCGGCACAACCAGCTGCGGGCCGGCCATGGTGGCGATTTCCGGATCCACATTGGAGGTGGAGATTTTGAAATCCGCCGGCTCATCTACCAGGTAGCCGATGTCTTTCAGAAACGCCTTGTACTCGGCCATGTCCAGTTTCTGGCCCTTGTGCTCGCGGTTCCAGGTATCCATTTTTTCCTGGATTTCGTCACGCTTGAGCAGCAGCTCGCGATTGCGCGGAGCGAGCTCGTTCACGATCTTGTCGAACTCGGCCCAGAACTTGTCAGCTTCAATACCGGTGCCCGGAATCGCTTCGTTATTTACAAAATCGTACAGATTCTTGGCGATCTGGATGCCGCCAACTTGAACGCGTTCTGTCATCGTTGCTTGCCTCAATGGGTTTGTAGTTCCCGACTCCCCTGATGGCGCCGATAGCGCGGGGACGTTCTGATTAGAGCGCCGCATTGTACGTGAAATTCCCTACAAGGTCATTCCCACCGGCACAATGCGACATTGCGCGAATCAACTCAGTCCTGGCTCCGGCGCCAGGTGGTTCCTTCACGGCTGTCATCCAGGATAATGCCCTTCTCCAGCAGATCATCGCGAATGCGATCGGCCTCCGCAAAGTCTTTGGCTTTACGGGCATCGGCACGGGCCTGAATCATGGCCTCGATGTCCTCGGCGGTCAGCTCACTGCCGGTATCCGCCTGGAAGAAGGCTTCCGGGTTCTGCTGCAGCAGACCGAGCACAGCACCCAGCCGCACCAGAACGGCCGCGCTGCGCTTGGCGGCTTCTTCATCACCTTCCCGGCGGTAATGATTGATGTCATTCGCCACTGCATGCAGCACGGCAATGGCGCCAGCAGTATTGAAATCATCATCCATTACCTCGGCAAAACGACGGTCGTGGTCCGTTTCCGCTACATCCGCTTCTTTCGCCGGCACGATACCCCGCAGGGCATGATAGAGCTTGGTCAAGGTTCGCCCGGCCTCCGCCAGGTTATCCTCGGAATAGTCCACCTGGCTCCGGTAGTGGCTGGACACCAGGAAATAGCGAACCACTTCCGCCGGGTACTTTTCCAGAATCTCGCGAATGGTAAAAAAGTTGCCCAGCGACTTGGACATCTTTTCCTTGTTCACTCGAATGGCGCCGGCGTGCATCCAGGTGTGCACAAAGGTGTGGCCGGTGGCACATTCCGACTGGGCGATTTCGTTTTCATGGTGCGGGAACAGCAGATCCGGCCCGCCACCGTGAATATCAAAGGTGTCACCGAGGCACTTAGTAGACATGGCGGAGCACTCAATATGCCACCCGGGGCGACCTTCGCCCCACGGCGACGGCCAGCTCACCTCGCCCGGTTTGGCGGCCTTCCAGAGCGCAAAGTCCGCGGGGCTGCGCTTGGCCTCCTGGACATCCACTCGAGCACCGGCCACCAGATCTTCCAGCTTTTTCTTGCTCAGTTTGCCGTAATCCGGGAATGACTCCACAGCAAAGTACACGTCGCCATTATCGGCAGCATATGCGTGGCCGCCAGCGATCAGCTTCTGGATCATGGCAATGATGTCGTCGATAAAGGCAGTCGCCCGGGGCTCCTCATTGGGTGACAGCACGCCGAGCTTTGCCTCATCCTCGTGCATGGCCCGGATCATCCGGTCGGTCAGGTCGGTATACACCTCACCGTTTTCATCAGCCCGGCGCAGGATCTTGTCGTCGATATCGGTAATGTTGCGCACGTAGTGTACGTCGTACCCGCGATGCCGCAGATACCGAGTCACCACGTCAAACGCCACCAGCACCCGGGCATGCCCCAGATGGCAATAGTCGTAGACAGTCATGCCGCACACGTACATACGAACCTTGCCAGGCTCCAGGGTTTTGAACGCTTCCTTTTGCTGTGTCAGCGTATTGTAGATACGCATTACTTGCCTCCCTTACCCCAGGAATCCCGCAGCGTTACGGTACGATTGAACACCGGCTTGCCAGACTTTTCAGTCAGTTCCTGGTCGCAGAAAAAGTATCCCTCGCGCTCGAACTGGTACGGCAGATCGGCGCGGGGCTGAGCCAGACTTTTTTCAACGCGGGCACCTTTGAGTACGACCAGAGATTCCGGGTTCAGGTGATCCAGAAAATCGCCTTCTTTGTCGCTGTCCGGAGACTCGTGGTTGAACAGGCGGTCGTAAAGATTGATATCCGTCTCCACGCTGTCGCTGGCCGACACCCAGTGAATCACGCCATTGGGTTTGTAGCCCTCCGGATTCACGCCCAGGGTATTCGGATCGTATTCGCACTTGAGCTCGACAATCTCGCCGCTGCCGTCACGCACAACCTCTTTGCAGGTCATCACGTAACCACCTCGCAACCGCACCGCCTGTTCCGGGGCCAGCCGCTTCCACTTGCGCGGCGGCTCTACCTCGAAATCTTCCCGGTCAATAAACAGGGTCTGACTCCAGGTCACTTCCCGCCCGCCCATATCCGGATTCTGCGGATGCACCGGCAGAGTCAGGGTCTCCGTCTGGTCAGACGGGTAGTTGGTCAGGGTGACTTTGAGCGGACGCATCACGCACATGGCGCGGGGCGCACGGTTATTCAGATCCTCCCGGATTGCGTGTTCCAGCATGCCGACATCCACAGTGCCACCAGCCTTGTTGACGCCGATCATGTCGCAAAAGTTGCGAATCGACTCCGGCGTGTAACCACGACGGCGCATGCCGGAAATCGTCGGCATCCGGGGGTCGTTCCAGCCACTAACCACGTTTTCATCCACCAGCCGCTTCAGTTTGCGCTTGCTGGTAATGGTGTAGTTCAGATTCAGCCGGGCAAATTCGATCTGGCGCGGATGACAGGGGATGGTGATATTGTCCAGCACCCAGTCGTACAGCGGCCGGTGATCCTCGAATTCCAGGGTACACAGGGAATGGGTAATCCCTTCCAGAGCATCGGAGATCGGATGGGTAAAGTCATACATCGGATAGATGCACCACTTGCTGCCGGTCTGGTGATGATCCGCGTAGCGAATCCGGTACAGAATCGGGTCCCGCAGGTTGATATTCGGGGATGCCATATCAATCTTGGCCCGCAACACCAGCTCACCGTTCTGGAACTTGCCGTCGCGCATGTCCCGGAACAGCTGCAGGCTTTCCTCTACCGGGCGATCCCGGTATGGGCTGTTCTTGCCGGGCTCTTTCAGGGAGCCCCGGTACTCGGCCATCTGTTCAGCGTTCAGGGCACAGACATAGGCTTTATCGTTCTGAATGAGCTCTTCGGCAAAGGCGTAGAGCTGATCAAAGTAATCCGACGCGTAACACACCTCGCCGGCCCACTCATAGCCCAGCCACTCCACGTCCTGCTTGATAGCGTCGATATACTCCTGGCTTTCCTTTTCCGGGTTGGTGTCGTCAAAGCGCAGGTTGCACTCACCGTTAAAGGTTTCGGCAATGCCGAAATTCAAACAGATCGATTTGGCATGACCAATGTGCAGATAGCCATTGGGCTCCGGGGGGAAGCGGGTGACCACCTTCCCGGTGTGCTCCCCTTTGGCGATAGCGTCTTCAATCAGGCTCTGGATAAAGTTGTGGGCTTTCTTCGACTCGGCGCTCATACAATCTCTGTCAACAGGGAATGAATCATGGGAGCTGTCCGGATGCTCCGTTTAAACCGCCTATTATACTCACAAATCCATGCCGGACTCATGCACCGGACGAAACTCTTGAGTACAATAGCCACTTTAAACATTCCGATCCCCAAACACAGGAAACCCTGATGATTCTGCTGCAGACAAACTTCGGTGATATCAAGCTGGAACTGGACTACGAGAAAGCCCCGGAAACCGCCAAAAACTTCGAACAGTACGTTCGCGACGGTTTTTACGATGGCCTGATTTTTCACCGCGTTATCAGCAACTTCATGATTCAGGGCGGCGGCTTTGAGCCTGGCATGACGCCGCGCAAAACCCGCGAACCTATCCAGAACGAGGCTGACAACGGCCTGAGCAACATGGTCGGCACCATTGCCATGGCCCGCACCATGGACCCCCACTCCGCCACCGCCCAGTTCTTCATCAACGTTGAGAACAACGGTTTTCTGGACCACACCGCCAAGAACGCAGAGGGCTGGGGCTACTGCGTATTCGGCAAGGTGGCCGAGGGCATGGAGACCGTCAACAAGATCCGCGCCGTTCGCACCACCATGCGCGCCGGCCACCAGGACGTCCCGTTTGAGGACGTAGTGATTGAAAAAGCCGAGGTTCTGGAGGACGCGTGACCACGCTGTTTATCTCGGATCTGCACCTGGAAGAGTCGCGCCCGGATATTACGGGTGCGTTTCTGACCTTCCTCAGAGAAAAAGCCTTGGGCGTTGAGCGTCTATACATTCTTGGCGACTTTTTTGAAGCCTGGATTGGAGATGACGAGCGCACACCGCTGCAGGAACAGGTGGCGGCGGCCTTGCGGGAGGTGCGGGACACAGGCACCGACATTTACCTGATGCACGGCAACCGGGACTTCCTCATTGGCGAAGACTTCTGCGCGCGCGCCGGCGCCACTCTGCTGGATGATCCGACGGTAGTGGATCTGTATGGCACACCTGCCCTACTGATGCACGGTGACAGCCTGTGCACGGCCGATGTGGAATATCAGAAGTTCCGGACCAATATGCGTAACCCGCAAACCGTGAAAATGCTGCTCGCCCGCCCACTCAAAGACCGTCAGCTGATGGCACGGCAACTGCGGGAAATCTCCATGGCGAAGAATCAGGGCAAGGCTGAGACCATCATGGATGTGACCCCTGAGGAAGTGGTGAAAGAACTGGAGGCCCATGATGTTCAACTGATGATTCACGGCCATACCCACCGTCCTGCCATTCATGAGCTGGAAGCCAATGGCAAGCCCGCACGCAGGATTGTATTGGGAGACTGGGATAAGAATATCTGGTGGCTGAAAGCTCGCCCGGGGCAGGAACCCGAGCTGCTCAAGAGGCCTTTGTAGCCATCGTGTCGGTGATGGGCTCCCGGTAGGTTTCCAGCCGTTTTAGCCAACCGGGCAGCCAGCGCTCCCGCTCAATCGGATTTTCGGCATTTCGGGCGCGGCGGGTCAACACCTCCCCCGCCGCCACCCGGAACGCATCAAGGGTCGATTGCCCCGGCTCCGGATCCATGGCGAGGAGCACCTGCAACAACCCCCAACCCTCACCTTTGTAGCGCTCGGATTCAGCAAGCCCTTCACCTTTGAAATTGACATAATCCATCAGTGCATAGACGCCACCCGGGGTAGCGCTCAACTCCTCAAGATAACCCTGAACAACTTTCTGATGATGATCGGGAACCTCATCCAGAATAGTGCCCAGCGACTCCTGGGCGCGGCGAAAGATGAATTCTGCCTGCAAACCCTGAGTGCCTGCCAGAAACTCCCGAAGTTCGGCAACGCGGATCGAATCCTGCATCTGCATAAAGGCCGCGCGATCCGGCCAGGGAGCATCCAGAGGATCAAGCCCGCGCAACCAGTCCGGCACCGACGCCTGTCGCTGACTCATGTAGGTAATCAACTGCGGAAAGCTCTCGACAAAACGGCCCTCAACCCCCTCCGGATACCAGATGAAGTGTCCTATACCCAGGGACGGGAAGGCTTCCCCCTCGTTCCAGTGCACCAGGCACTGGAACCGCCCCGCACACTCATTCTGGAAAATCCTCTGGCCGACCCAGTCCAGTTGAGCCGGCTCCAGGGCCAGGGAAATATCCACACCCGAAACCGCCCGCCGGGAGGAACCCGAGGGATCATCAGGCGCACCCTGCTCTTCCCCGGAATCACAGCCGGCCAGCAGCAGAGAGCCTGCCAGCGCCATCGCCAGACAAGAAAGCCTTGAGGTCACAGCTCCTCCATTGACGGCACCACTACGCCGTATCCTTGACCTTATGTTCAGCCAATTCTGCCTTGATGGCCTCAGGGATGGGAACAGACTTTTCATTTTCGTAATCGAAGTGAATCAGTGTCGCGACACCACGGGCGATCTGCTTGCCATCCTGCCAGGCCTCCTGAACCACCTGGAACGAGCTGTTACCAATGTTGCCCACGCCGGTTCTGATCTCAACGGGCATGTGCCAGTAACTCTGGGCCAACAGGTCGATCTCCAGCCGGGCAATGATCAGCGGCCAGGTTTTTACGTCCAGCGACGGGTGGAAAATCCGAAATATCGGAGTACGTCCCTGCTCGAACCAAACCGGCAGGGAGGTATTGCTGATATGACCAAGCGCGTCTGTATCACTGAATCGAGGCTGAATGTCGAGGGTAAACATGGGCATAGTCCTGCTATGAAAGAGCGCAAACTATACACACAAATTTTGTCGCAAAAAAAATCCTGTGGCGTTAACCACAGGATTTTCCGCTAGTACTTTAGTCGCAGTTACTGCTCCACAAAAGCCCGCTCAATCACATAGTGGCCCATGTCGCCACCACGGGCTTCGCGGAAGCCCATGTTATCGAGAATGGCACAGGTGTCCTTCAGCATGCTCGGGCTGCCACAGATCATGAAGCGGTCCTGCTCCACGTCGAAATCCGGCAACCCCAGATCCCGTGTGATCTTGCCGGTTTCCATGGCATCCGTCAGACGACCCTGGTTGCGGAAGGGCTCCCGGGTCACGGTCGGGTAATACACCAGCTTGCCACTGACCATCTCACCAAAGAATTCGTTCTCCGGCAGTTCTTCAATCTCTTGCTGGTACGCCAGCTCGGAGATGTAGCGCACACCGTGGGTGAGAATCACCTTGTCATAGGCTTCGTAAACTTCCGGATCCTTGATGATGCTCATGAACGGTGCCAGCCCGGTGCCGGTGCTGATCAGCCAGAGATTTCGGCCCGGCAGAAGATTGTCCAATACCAGCGTACCCGTTGGCTTGCGGCTGACCAGAATCTCGTCACCCACTTTGATCTGTTGCAGGCGCGAGGTCAGCGGGCCATCAGGAACTTTGATAGAGAAAAACTCCAGCTCTTCTTCATAGTTCGCACTGGCAATACTGTAGGCGCGCATCAACGGTTTGCCATCTGTCTCCAGACCGATCATTACAAAATGACCGTTCTTGAAGCGGAAGCCGGGATCCCGACTGGTCTTGAAGCTGAACAGCGTATCGTTCCAGTGGTGCACACTGGTTACGGTTTCTTTCATCAGGTTGCTCATGGGAGCCCTCGCCTATTAACGTCAGTCCATCAGGAATTGAGAATAGTTTAACCTTTTGCTTGAAATCGACAAAACGGGCTGTTTTCATAAGGCTATTCGATTTTTCCGATAAACAGCTTCCACCGGAAGAGACCCTATGAAATACAGCTTTCGTCAGCTCGAAGTTTTCCTGGCCGCCGCCCATTTCCAGAACATCACCCGGGCTGCCGAATCGCTGGCCATGTCCCAGTCCGCCGCCAGCAGCGCCCTGAAAGAACTGGAGAGCCAGTTCGATATCCAGCTCTTCGACCGCGTGGGCAAACGGCTGCAATTGAACGAACTCGGCCGACTCTACCGGCCCAAGGCAGAGTCCCTGCTGGCGCAGGCCACGGAACTGGAACAGGCGTTCAGTAAACATTCAGAAGTCGGCGCCCTGAAAGTCGGCGCTACCCTGACTATAGGGAACTATCTGGCCGTGGGCGTGATGGCCAAATACATGAATACCCCTACCCGCCCGAAAGTTTCACTGGAGGTGGCCAACACCAGCTCCATAGCCCGCCGGGTCCGGGACTTCGAACTGGATATCGGTCTGATTGAAGGCGAGCTACAGTCCCCGGAGCTGGAGGTAATTCCCTGGCGGGAAGACGAACTGACGGTATTCTGCTCTCCGTCACACCCCCTGGCCCGAAAACAGGCTCTGACCGACGAGGACCTTCGTCAGGCGGTCTGGATTATGAGGGAACCGGGATCTGGCACGCGGCAGAGCTTCGAACGGGGGATGCACGGCCTGTTGCCAGACCTCAACATCCTGCTGGAACTGGAACATACCGAGGCCATCAAACGGGCCGTCGAGGCGGATCTGGGCATCGGATGCCTGTCCAAAGTAGTTCTGGCCGACGCTTTCAAACGCGGTAGCCTGGTCCCCCTGAGCGTCCCCGACTATCGGAAATTCGACCGTCAGTTCTACTTCATTCTGCACAAACAGAAATACCGCAGCGCCGGAATCGCCCGCTGGATGTCACTTTGCCAGGAGCTTCAACCTGCCAGAACCGGGCCGCTGTGAAAGCGGAACTCGGAATCCGGAGATTCAATCAGCTTTTGCTCGATGGCCAGGAACTGCACAACGCGTTCATCCACCGGGCCACCATTGGCCTGCTCGGCCAGCGTCAGGTAATCCTGGTAATGACGTGCCTCGGATTTAAGCAGGCTGTTGTAGAACTCAGCCAGCTTTTCATCCAGCGAGGGAGCCAGGGCAGCAAAACGCTCACAGGATCTGGCCTCAATAATGGCGCCGACGATCAAGACATCGACCAGCCGCCCGGGATCCTCTGTTCGTACCGCTTCCCGCAGGCCGGCGGCATACCGTGCCGGTGACAGATGGGCATAGGTAACCCCCCGCTTTTTCATGATCGCCAGTACCTGCTCGAAGTGCCTCAGTTCCTCTCGGGCCAGACGCGACATCTTGTTGAGCAACTCGGTGTTGTCCACGTAACGGTACATCAGACTCAGCGCCGTGGACGCGGCCTTTTTTTCACAGTGCGCATGGTCGATCAGCAGCAGGTCCTGGTTTGCCAGGGCGCTGTCAATCCAGGTTTGCGGGGTACGGCACGGTAGGAAATCGTGAATTTCTTGCAGGGCGTCGTTCATATCGCGGTTCAGGCTGAAAATTCGGGAGGCCGGAGTATAGCGCACTTAACAGATTCCTCCGACCTCTGTCCAACTTAACTTTATAAGGGGTTTCCTATAGAATGCAGCGCCAGATCAAGGAGTCTCTGAATAAATCCTGAAACCCCATCAGTGATTTGAGGCGTTATTCAGAGGCTCCTGCGGCCTTTTCGCCAAAAAACTCCCGCCGGGCATCACGCCCACAGCGCGGAACATTCCAACTGATGAGGGTCCATATCGTGTTAGAAGCCTATCGTGAACACGTTGCCGAACGTGAAGCCCTGGGTATTCCTCCCAAGCCCCTGAACGCCGAGCAGACCGCCGCCCTGGTTGAGCTGCTGAAGAACCCGCCGGCCGGTGAAGAAGAAACCCTGGTTTACCTGCTGGAAAACCGCATTCCGCCGGGCGTAGACGAAGCTGCCTACGTTAAGGCTGCATTCCTGTCTGCCATCGCCAAGGGCGAGGCCACTTCCCCGCTGGTCAGCAAAGAATACGCCGTAAAGCTGCTGGGCATGATGCAGGGCGGTTACAATATCGAGACCCTGGTTGAGCTGCTGGACGACAGCGACCTGGCCGAGCTGGCCGGTGAGCAGCTGAAGAAAACCCTGCTCATGTTCGACGCCTTCAACGATGTGAAGGAAAAGATGGACGCAGGCAACGCCGTTGCCAAGTCCGTGGTTGAGTCCTGGGCCAACGCCGAGTGGTTCACCAACAAGAAGAAGGTTCCCGAGAGCACCAAAATGGTGGTGTTCAAGGTGACCGGCGAAACCAACACCGACGACCTGTCTCCGGCCCCGGATGCCTGGTCCCGCCCGGACATCCCGCTGCACGCCCGCGCTGCCTATAAAATGGAACGTGACGGCCTGAAGCCGGAAGAGCCCGGCGTAACTGGCCCGATGAGCCAGATCGACGAAATCAAGGCCAAAGGCCTGCCCGTTGCCTTCGTTGGTGACGTAGTGGGTACCGGTTCTTCCCGTAAGTCTGCCACCAACTCTGTTCTGTGGTTCTTCGGTGAAGATATCCCGGGCGTGCCGAACAAGCGTGCCGGCGGTGTCTGTATCGGTAACAAGGTTGCCCCGATCTTCTTCAACACCATGGAAGATGCTGGCGCCCTGGTATTCGAGGCCCCGGTTGACAACATGAACATGGGCGACGTCATCGAAATCCGCCCGTACGAAGGCAAGATCCTGAACGAAGCCGGCGAAACCATCTCCGAGTTCAAGTTCAAATCTGATGTGATCCTGGACGAAGTTCAGGCTGGCGGCCGTATTCCGCTGATCATCGGCCGTGGTCTGACCAACAAGGCCCGCCAGGCTCTGGGCATGGGCGCTACCGACATTTTCCGTCTGCCGAAGGATCCTGAAGCTGGCGACAAGGGTTTCACCCTGGCCCAGAAGATGGTTGGCAAGGCTTGTGGTCTGCCGGAAGGCAAAGGCGTTCGTCCGAACACCTACTGTGAGCCGCACATGACGACCGTAGGCTCCCAGGACACCACTGGCCCAATGACCCGTGACGAGCTGAAAGACCTGGCGTGTCTGGGCTTCCAGGCAGACCTGGTGATGCAGTCCTTCTGTCACACCGCCGCTTATCCGAAGCCGGTTGACGTTGAAATGCAGCACACCCTGCCGGACTTCATCCGCACCCGTGGCGGTGTTTCCCTGCGTCCGGGCGACGGCATCATCCACTCCTGGCTGAACCGCATGCTGCTGCCGGACACCGTAGGTACCGGTGGTGACTCGCACACCCGTTTCCCGATGGGCATCTCCTTCCCGGCCGGTTCTGGCCTGGTGGCCTTTGCCGCTGCTACCGGCGTTATGCCGCTGGATATGCCGGAATCCGTTCTGGTTCGCTTCAAAGGCGAAATGCAGCCTGGCATCACCCTGCGTGACCTGGTACACGCCATTCCGCTGTACGGCATCAAGCAGGGCATGCTGACTGTTGAGAAGAAAGGCAAGATCAACGAATTCTCCGGCCGTATCCTGGAGATCGAAGGTCTGGAGCACCTGACTGTCGAGCAGGCGTTCGAACTGTCTGACGCCTCTGCCGAGCGTTCCGCTGCCGGTTGTACCATCAACCTGTCGGAAGACTCCGTGGCTGAGTACCTGCGCTCCAACATCGTTATGCTGCGCTGGATGATTGCTGAGGGTTACGGCGATCCGCGTACCCTGGAGCGTCGCGCCCAGCAGATGGAAGAGTGGCTGAAAGATCCGAAGTTGATGCGTGCTGATAAAGACGCAGAATACGCCCACGTGATCGAAATCGATCTGGCTGACATCAAAGAGCCGATCGTGTGCTGCCCGAACGACCCGGACGATGCCAAGTTCCTGTCCGAAGTGGCTGGTGACAAGGTAGACGAAGTGTTCATCGGTTCCTGCATGACCAACATTGGTCACTTCCGTGCCGCTGGTAAGCTGCTGGAGCAACACAAGGGCGCCCTGAGCACCCGTCTGTGGATGTCTCCGCCCACCAAGATGGATCAGCAGCAGCTGATGGAAGAAGGCTACTTCAACACCTACGGCACCGCCGGTGTTCGCACCGAGATGCCGGGCTGCTCCCTGTGCATGGGTAACCAGGCACGTGTCGCTCCGAAGTCAACGGTTCTGTCTACCTCTACCCGTAACTTCCCGAACCGTCTGGGTGATGGTGCCAACGTGTACCTGACTTCTGCGGAACTGGCTGCTGTGGGCGCGGTACTGGGCAAACTCCCGACTCCGGCGGAGTACATGGAGTACGCCAAGGACCTGAACAGCATGTCCAAAGAGATCTACAAGTATCTCAACTTCGACCAGATGGAAGAGTACACCCAGAAGGCGTCTGAGGCTTCCGTAGCCTGAGATCTTCTGAGGTAGCCTACCTCTGATCTGAAAACGCCAGCCTTCGGGCTGGCGTTTTTTTGTGTCCCGGTAAACCAAAACAATTGCTACCCAGGGAAATCTGCGCCTGTACTACGCCGGCGTGGGGCGGGTATGTCTTTTCTGCAGGGAAAAAGATGTCTGAGCGCAGCGAGTTATTTTTCCCGGAAGAAAGGACATACCCACCCCGCGACCCGCCCCCAGAACCCGAATTCCTGCACAAAAAAGGGCTCCCCGCGGGGAGCCCTTATCAGAACACTGATTGTTACCAGTGAATTCTGTTACCGCTCGATGTGCTGGTACTCACCGGCATCGGAAGTGGCCAGAGTTACCACAACGATAGCGATAAACGCAGCAACGAAGCCCGGGATAATCTCATACACACCCGGGCCACCCATGAACTCACCATTCCAGCCCAGAGAGATCCAGATCATCACGGTGGCTGCACCCACAATCAGGCCAGCCAGTGCGCCTGCACCGTTGGTACGCGGCCAGGTCAGAGCCAGAATGATCAGCGGACCAAAGGCAGCACCGAAGCCCGCCCAGGCGTTACTGACCAGCCCCAGAACCTGGGAATCCGGATCAGACGCGATAAAGGCTGCCACCAGGCCAACCGCCACAACACAGGCCCGGCCAACATTGACACACTCTTTATCCGTGGCTTCCTTGCGCAGGAACAGACGGTAGAAGTCTTCGGTCAGCGAGGCGGAGGAAACCAGCAACTGACTGGAGATGGTACTCATGACTGCCGCCAGCAGAGCGGCGTACAGGAAACCGGTAATCAGCGGGTGGAACAACAGATCTGACAGAACAATGAAAATGGTTTCCGGATCAGCAACGTCCAGGCCATTACGTACAGCGTAGGCACGGCCAAACACACCCAGCGCGATCGCGCCAATCAGGGAGATGCCCATCCAGGACATACCGATATTACGGGCAGTCCCTACCTCACCCACGGTACGGATAGCCATGAAACGTACGATGATGTGCGGCTGGCCGAAATAGCCGAGCCCCCAGGTAACCGCCGACAACCAGCCAATCACCGTGAGCCCTTCCGTCCACGACAGGAGCGTTGGATCCACACTGTTCAAGGTCTCGGAAGCCTGGGCGAAACCACCACCGCCTTCGCCGAACAGCACTACTGCAGGCATGATGACCAGAGCGAGCATCATGATGCAGCCCTGCACGAAGTCCGTCATGCTCACCGCGAGGAAGCCGCCAACAACGGTGTACGCCAGCACCACACCCAGGGTGATCACAATACCGGCGGCGTAGTCGCTCATGCCACCGAAGTTAAAGATACCAGCGAAGGCGCTTTCAAACAGCTTGCCGCCGGCAACCAGGCCAGAGGCGGTATAAACCGCGAAGAACAGCACGATAACGATGGCGGATACTGTGCGCAGCGGCAGAGCCTTGGTTGGGAAACGGTTGGCCAGAAACGCCGGGATGGTGAGTGCATTGCCATAATGCACGGTCTGCTCCCGCAGCCGGGGTGCAACCACAACCCAGTTGATGAAAGCACCAACAAACAGACCGATACCAATCCAGGCCGAGGCCAGACCGGTAACATAGAGGGCGCCGGGCAAACCCAGCAGCAACCACCCACTCATATCTGATGCGCCGGCTGACAACGCCGCAACTTTAGGACTGAGGGCACGGCCCCCCAGCATGTAATCCTCAGCAGTGGCTGATGATGTGCGCATGGCCCAGAGGCCAATTACGATCATCAGGGCGAAATACGCAAATAGACTGATCCAAACTCCAATAGCCATATGGCTCCTCCGGTTTTATGAGTCGGATAAGATCCGCTCGATTGGCACAACACCAGATCAAAGATCGGCACTGTGTGCCGTTTTTTTGTATGTCTCGGATTCGTCAGACCTGTAGCAAGAATCAACTTGCCGGGATTCCTCATTGAATATAGCTGATCGCCAGATCTTTGCGACCAGCCAGCTCAGCTCCGGAGCCTCGGTCCTCGGGCGATATAAATTAGTATTACTACGGATTCGAGGCTTACAAAATCCTACGATTATTTTGCAGAATCCTACGGGACTGACGTCAAAACCTACGAATCCACGCCTGAATCAGGCCACATGTTCATTCAGTTGTAGCCTGGAAGGTGTAATGCCCCGATGTTTTCTGAGCGCGTTGGTCAGCGCACTCTGCGATGAAAAGCCGGTGCGATAGCTGATTTCAGAAACCGAAAGCGAGGTCGAGGATAGCAGCCCAACTGCCTGATCGAGGCGGGTTTGCAGCAGAAACTGATGCGGCGTTGTCCCGGTAACCTGCCGGAAAATCTCATGAAACCGGCTCACACTCAGGCATGCGACACCGGCCAGATCCTGGACGGTTATCTTGCGGTGAAGATTGCCGACGATATAGCGGCGGATGTCCTCGGGATTGAGACTGTTTCTGTTACTGGAAACGGGGGGGCGGTCGACGATGCGCTCAGCCATGCAATGAAGAATACTGGCGGCGAGGTGCTGATGCAGCGCCCGGTTATCCGGTGAACGGTCGAATTCACCGGCGGCAAACTGGACCAACCCCTGAATACGGTTATCCATCTGTACCGTACGCGGCTTCTCAAACAGCCGCATCAACTTGTCGTAGTCCGAGTGCAGTGGTGTCGACAGTGCTGCGCAGAAGGGATCAACATTGATGACCAGCACGTGGTTTTGCTGATCACCACAATAATCGTGGCGCGCCTCTGTAGGTACCAGACAGGCTTTCCAGGTGTCGAGGCAGGCACCGGATCCATCAATGCTCAGCTCCGCCTGCCCGCGCACACCGACCACGATCTGGTGGTGTTCATGGTGATGCTGTTGGGCAGCCGTGGGTAGCTTCAAAAGTTTCGCGTTGAGCATTACTACTGAAAGCCGTTATCGAGAATGTTCCTCAATTAAAGCAGAACATTACAAAAAGTGCACGAAAACACCGGGATTCGCCAGCGATCTGTCTGCTGTCAGTCAGAAACCGGCAGTTTTGCCAGTGCGGTCAGGAGGGCTGATACACTCTCGGATACCTGCTCGAGGGGTAAGGCGGCGTTTACCACATGGTAGCGCCCGGGCATTTCCGTCGCGCGCTCCAGATAGGTTTCCCGTATCCGCTGAAAAAATGCCTGCGCCTCCCGCTCAAACCGGTCAAGCTCACCGCGCTTTCGAGCACGAGCCATACCGGTTTCCACAGGTGCATCCAGCAGGATAACGTGGTCCGGACGCATCTCACCCTGAACCAGAGCCTCAAGCAACGCAATCCGTTCTCTGGAGACGCCACGGCCACCTCCCTGATAGGCGAAGGTGGCATCGGTAAACCGGTCACAGAGAACCCACTTACCGGCGGAAAGTGCCGGGAGGATTCTGTTATGGAGGTGCTGAGCCCTGGCGGCAAACATCAGCAGCAGCTCGGTGGTTTCGTGTACTGACTCCTCTCTGGGGGCCAGCAACAGCTCACGGATGCTTTCTGCCATAGGGGTGCCACCTGGCTCACGGGTCACAATGTAATCAATACCAAGCCGTTCCAGGGTTTTCGCAGCGTTATCCAGCTGTGTTGACTTGCCAACCCCTTCGGTACCCTCGAATGTAATGAATCGCCCTCTGGCCAAAATCATTGCTCTCCGTTACTGCTGGTTTCTGAATCCGGGGCCGGGAATGAACGGTAATCTTCCCGGCGGTTCAGCTGGAACTCACGCACGGCTTTCTGGTGCTCGGCAAGCGTACGGGAAAACTTGTGACTGCCATCCCCCCGGGCGACAAAGTACAGGGCATCGCCGTCATCCGGATGCAACGCGGCATGAATGGATTCTCGTCCCGGTAACGCAATAGGCGTTGGCGGCAGGCCATCAATGCGATACGTGTTATAGGGTGTCCAGGTACGAAGATCACTGCGACCAATCCGGCCCCGATATTTGTCACCCATACCGTAAATAACCGTTGGGTCCGTCTGCAGGCGCATACCCTTCTTCAGGCGCCGGACGAACACACCCGCCACCTGTTGTCGCTCGCCGGCCACTCCGGTTTCACGCTCCACAATCGACGCCATGATCAGTGCCTCATAGGCGTTGTCGTACGGAAGCCCTTCCTCACGGTTCTGCCATTCCTCCTCAAGGACCTCGGTCATGATGTTGTAGGCCCTTTTGAGAATATCGAGATCGGTTTCACCACCGTGAAACAGGTAGGTATCCGGGAAAAACCAGCCCTCGGGATGCTGCCCTTCGGCTCCCAGAGCCGCCATGATCTCCTCATCCGTCCAATCGGTGGTCTGCCTGGTGAGCCTGTCGGTGCGCGCCAGCGCTGCCCGCATCTCGGCAAAGGTCCAGCCCTCGATAAACTGCACGGACCAGAGCTTGACCTTACCTTCTACCATCTGGTTGATCATGTCGACCGGGGTCATACCAGAGGTGAACTCGTAGTCCCCAGCCTTGATCAGAGTCTGCTCCGGGTTCAGGCGCCCGTGAATCCGCAGCCAGAGCGGATCATCCACAAATCCTTTCGCAGCCAGCTCCCGCGCAACGCGACCAAACGCCGTACCGGGCTCGACAGAAAACAGAGTGGGCTCGTCAAGGACAACCGGGGTCTCAAGTGTTTTCAAACCCTGCCAGAGCCAGAGACCACTGCCGGTAACCGCCAGAACAGCAAGAGCAACAATACCTACGAGTAGCTTTTTGAACACGCGCATCAATCCGGTCGCTTATGAGGATCGCAAATTGTCGCAAGCCGGTTGCCCACAGGCAAATCAAGGCCCGCCAGATTGCGAACCGGAACAACTCCAAGCACGCTGTTGGTCAGGTACAGACCCTGGCATTCGCGGCCCAGCAGGTCCTCCACCTGCAGTTCACATTCCCGGAACGGCTCACCCGCCGCGAGCAGGCATTCGATCACCTTTCGGCGCATCACACCGGAAACCGCCAACGAGGCCGCCGGAGGTGTTCTCCAACCATCAGGGCCATGCAGGAATAAATTGGTTCTGGTACCTTCAACTACATGCCCTGCCGCGTTGGTCATCAGCAATTCAAACGTTGGATCCTTCATTTCACGGGCCGCCATTACCTGCTCCAGCCGATTGAGGCTCTTGATGCCAGACAGGAGTGGATTGACCGTCAACGGTACCCGGGAGAAGTCCACCATAACCCCGGTTTCGGGCGGTAGCGGAGGAAGAACAGAATGGAACAGATACAGATGGGGGCTGACATCAGCTGCCGGCCGATATCCGCGGCCACCGCTGCCACGGGTTACCACCAGCTTGAGCACCCAGTGGCTGATGCCATGAATGGCGCCATAGCGCTTCATTGCATGGGCAACCGCTGACTCCAGTTCGGGCCGACTCAGCCGAATACCCAGGCGCCCGGCATCCCGCATCAACCGGTCAAGGTGATAGACCAGCAAAGGCGCGGAATCCCCGTTCACACTGATGGTTTCGAACAGGCCATCTCCATATGCCAGCCCCCGGTCACCAGGGAGCAGGCAGTCGTCGTCTGCCCAGTAGAGCTTCAACACCCGGGCTCAACCCTCGTAGCGGCTGACGATCAGGGTCCCGTTGGTGCCGCCAAAGCCGAACGAATTCGACAACGCGACCTTCACATCGGCATCTCTGGATTTGTGCGCCACAAAGTCCAGATCACAACCTTCATCCGGATGATCAAGGTTGATGGTGGGCGGCAACACCCCGTCCCGGACTGCCAATACCGAGAATATAGCCTCAACGGCACCCGCGGCGCCCAGCAGGTGTCCGGTCATGGATTTGGTGCTGCTCATGGCCAGTTTTTCCGCATGGCTGCCAAACACCGATTTGACTGCAGCCACCTCAGCCACATCGCCAACCTGAGTGGAGGTTCCATGGGCATTGATGTATCCGACCAGATCCGGGCTGATGCCGGCATCGCGGATGGCATTTCGCATGGAGCGCGCCGCACCCTCACCATCGGCCGGGGGGGCCGTGATGTGATGGGCGTCATCGCTCATACCAAAGCCGATGACTTCGCCGTAAATGGTTGCTCCTCGCGCCCTGGCGTGTTCCAGCTCTTCCAGAACCACAACGCCGGCGCCATCACTGAGTACAAAGCCGTCACGGTCACGATCCCAGGGGCGACTGGCCTTTTCCGGCTCATCATTGCGGGTCGACAGGGCCCGGGCGGAGGAAAATGCCGCCACGCCGCTGCGTGTGGTCGCCATTTCAGAGCCGCCGGCCAGCATGACATCGGCATCGCCGTAGGCGATGGTTCTGGCGGCATAGCCGATATTGTGTGTTCCAGTGGTACAGGCGGTCACGATCGCAATATTCGGCCCCTTGTAGCCGAAACGGATCGCCGCATTACCGGAAATCATATTGATGACGGATGCCGGCACAAAAAACGGCGAAACCTTGCGCGGGCCGGCCTTATCCATCTGAAGAACGTTCTTTTCGATGTATTCCAGGCCACCGATACCTGAACCTATGGCAATCCCTACCCGCTCCTTGTCGAGCTTGCTGTATTGCTCAAGGCCGCTGTCATCTACCGCCTGCTGCGCTGCAATCAGGCCATAGTGAATAAAGGCATCCAGCTTTCGCGCTTCCTTGCTGGACAACCAGGGCTCGATATCAAGATCCTTGACGGCACCGCCAATGCGAGTGGTGTACTCGGACGCGTCAAAGCGGTCAATCAGTCCGATGCCACTGCGTCCGGCACGAATGGCTTCCCAGGAAGACGTCACATCATTCCCCACCGGAGAAAGCATACCCATTCCCGTGATGACAACCCGTCGCTTGCTCATATCCCCAATCACCCGATTGTTCCGTCTCTGATGGTTCACTGCTGGCCAATGTCCGACCAATAAAAAAGCCGTCCTTCAATAAGCCCAAAGGACGGCTTTTGCCTGGCTATCTGATTCGCAGGGTATCAGGTGTGCGCGACAATGTAGTCGATCGCGTCCTGAACGGTGCCCAGCTTTTCGGCCTCTTCGTCAGGAATCTCTGTCTCGAATTCCTCTTCCAGGGCCATAACCAGCTCAACAGTGTCCAGTGAGTCAGCGCCAAGATCCTCTACAAAAGAAGATGTGTTCTGAACTTCGGACTCTTTCACGCCCAACTGCTCACAAACAATCTTCTTAACGCGCTCTTCAACTGTACTCATAATGTCCTCACTTTATGTGTCAACCAAGCAACTCTATGGCTGCCAGTTTAGTTTAAACCCCACCTGCAAACAAGCAGGGATTCTGTCAAACATGTTGTGCGACAAGGGGTTGCACACCAGCCCGGAACGGACTTAACCCATGTACATGCCGCCATTCACATGAATGGTTTCTCCGGTTACGTAAGCGGCGCCGTCCGATGCCAGGAAAGCCACCACAGCGGCAACCTCCTCCGGCGACCCCAGGCGACCAGCCGGTATGATTTCCAGCATAGCCTCACGCTGCTTATCGTCCAGTTTTTTGGTCATGTCTGTGTCAATAAAACCAGGTGCCACGCAGTTCGCCGTGATACCGCGGTTAGACATTTCCTTGGCCAGGCTACGGGTAAAACCCTCAACACCGGCCTTCGCCGCACAGTAATTGCCCTGCCCGGGATTTCCCATACCAGCAACCACTGAGCTGATATTGATGATTCTGCCCCAACGGGCTTTCGCCATACCACGCAATACCGCCTTGCTGGTGCGATAGACGCTGGACAGGTTGGTTTCCAGAACCTCAGACCAGTCATCGTCTTTCAAGCGCATCAGAAGGTTATCACGGGTGATGCCGGCATTATTGACCAGAATCAGGGGCGCACCTGATTGCTCGGCAAGCTGCTTGAGGCCAGCCTCGATGCTCTCGGGCTCTGCCACATTCATAACAATGCCATAGCCACTGAAACCCGCTTCTTTCAGGCCATCGGTAATGGCCTGGGCCCCCTCGGCACTGGTCGCGGTACCCACCACTTCGGCTCCCTGCCGGGCAAGTTCATGAGCAATGGCTTTGCCAATGCCTCGACTGGCGCCGGTTACCAATGCAACTTTGCCTTCCAAAGACATAATTCACTCCGTGTAATCAGGACTGACCAAAGGCCTTAAGGGCTTCAGCCAGAGAATCAGGACTCTCGATGCCGTGAACCGGCAGAGAACGATCGATACGTTTGATCAAACCGGCCAGTACCTTGCCGGCGCCACACTCAACAGCCACACCCACCCCTTCGGTAGACAGCCGCTGTACCGAGTTTGTCCACAGCACCGGTGAGTATAGCTGCTTGAGCAGATTAGCTTTCAGCACCTCTGCATCCCTTGCCGGCTCAGCATTGACATTCTGGACAACGGGAATGACAGCATCGTTAAACCGAATATCCTCAAGGGCTTCAGCCAACTGTTCCGCCGCCCCCTTCATGAGCGCACAGTGGGAGGGAACCGAAACCGGCAACGGCATGGCCTTGCGGGCACCTTTGGCTTTGCAGGCTTCAATGGCCCTTTCAACGGCCGCTGCGCTACCGGCAATAACCACCTGGCCCGGCGCGTTAAAATTCACTGCGGCAACCACATCACCTTCAGCAGACTCCTCACACGCCGACACCACATCCGAGTCCTCAAGACCCAGAATGGCCGCCATACGCCCCTGCCCTTCAGGCACGGCATCCTGCATCAGTTCACCGCGCAGCTGAACCAGCTTTACAGCTTCAATAAAATCCAGGCTTTCCGCCGCCACCAGGGCGCTGTATTCACCCAGACTGTGGCCAGCAACAAAATCCGGCCGGGGGCCGTCAGATACACACCACTGCCGCCACAGCCCAACACTTGCGGTCAGCAGAGCAGGCTGAGTAACCATGGTTTTATTGAGCTCTTCGGCGGGGCCATGCTGACAAAGATGCCACAGGTCATAGCCAAGAACGTTGGACGCCTCGTCAAACGTTTCGGTGATCATCGGCCACGCTTCAGCGGCAGCAGATAACATGCCGAGTGACTGGGAGCCTTGTCCGGGAAAAACAAACGCTGATTTCATAAGCGGAATCTTATCGTCATTGAAGGGTTACTGAAGATTAGCCAATAGTACAATCAGGGCCAATTATCCGCGAATAAGAGCCGGGATGCGGGACGACTTTAGTCGCGCTCCCGGTAACGAGGAGGGATCATAACATCAGATCATCGAGTCTTTCGTTGATCCTTCGTGGCACTTCCAGCTGAACCTCACGAACGGCCTGCCGGATCGCCGCCAGCATCGCCCGCTCATTGGCGTTGCCGTGACTCTTGATGACCACACCCTGCAACCCGAGCAGACTGGCGCCATTGTGCCTGGAAGGGTCCATCAATTGCAGAAGTCGCCCGATAATCGGCCTGGCCAGCAAGCCCACAAAACGACCGTACATGGAGCGTGTGAATGCCTGCTCCAGCAATTCGATCAACAGGCCGGCAACCCCCTCTCCGGTCTTGAGGGCTATATTGCCCACGAAACCGTCACACACTACAACATCGGCGACATCGCGAAAAAGGTCACTTCCCTCGACATAACCGATGTAGTTGATGGTGTCGCACTGGGCCAGCATGTGTGATGCGAGCCGGACCTGTTCATTACCCTTGATTTCTTCCTCACCGACATTCAGCAGTGCCACCCGTGGCTCGGACTGGCGGCAGATAGCGGATGCCATCAGGGACCCCATCAGGGCGTACTGGTAGAGATTCTCCGCTGTGGAATCGACGTTGGCACCAAGATCCAGGACATGGCAACGGCCACGCAGAGAGGGGATCAGCTTTGCGATGGCAGGACGTTCAATCCCGGGATACATCCGAATGATCGAGCGACCGAATGCCATCAGCGCACCGGTATTTCCGGCACTGACACAGCCCTGCGCTTCTCCGTCCCGCACGAGACTGAGCGCAATGGCCATAGAGGAGTTTTTCTTGTGGCGGAGGGCATGGGAAGGCCGCTCGTTCATACGAACGACGTCGGCAGCCTCAACAATGCGAATACGGGCATGCCCCTCATGCAACAAAGCCTCGAGCTCGCTCCGGATTCCCACCAGAACAAGACTCAAGGCTTCGTTTTCACGCACTGCTTCCAGCGCAGCATGGACGACAACCGCGGCACCGCGATCACCGCTCATAGCATCAATGGCAATGGTGACCGGCGTGTTCACCACTCGTCCATGCGGCACAGGTCAGAAGAAATTCCCGACGAATTACTCGTCGCGAGCCTCAACCACCTGCTTGCCACGGTAGAAACCGTCTGGAGACACGTGATGGCGACGATGAACTTCACCAGTTGTTGCGTCGGTAGACAGAGCAGCAGCACTCAGTGCGTCGTGTGAACGGCGCATGCCACGCTTTGAACGAGTTTTGCGATTTTGCTGTACAGCCATGGTTATGCTCCTGACCTATTTTCGAATACGTTAATGCTTTGTCGTCTTAAGTCCCGCCAGAACACTGAACGGGTTCTCTTTTCTTTGCTCTGTCTCGGGCTCTTCGGCAGCCTCGGGCTCTTCGAGCGCTTCAAGATCTTCTTTTGCCGGACACTCCTCCCGCTCGTGGAGCGGAAATGGCGGCAGCACCAGAAGCAACTCGTCTTCCACCATTGCCCAGAGATCGGCGTTGAAATCTTCTACCAGAAATGGCTCCAACGCTTTCGGCAACCGCTGCGCCTGCTCATCACTGATGACCAGACCGAGATCAAAACGGGATTCCAGAGTCACCTGCATGTCACCCATGCAGCGCTGGCATTCCAGAATGACCGGCGCAGACAACTCACCCGACACTATCCGGCGACGCTCCCCATCCCGATAGAAAGACAGCTTTACGCTGCACTCACCATCTTCTGGCAGTCCCGGCACAGCTTCACGAAAACGAGAAAGCCCCCTGAAAGGAATCACCCCTTCAAGCGTTGTGTTCTGCTCTGCCAACTTGTTTGGGTCGACAGATCTGGGCAGTTCGACGATCGGCGCTTTGGACATAGGCGCGCAATTTTAGGGGCGAGACCCGCCTCTGTCAAAGACTTAATCGACTTTCTACCGGGCCTTTCGCCCGGAATAGGGGTATTTTACGATATCAGCCCGAAAGAACTCCCATATCCAACCGACCGGACCTGAAACCCTATGCTTCCTCCCAAGCTGCTACTGGCCTCTTCCTCACCCTACCGAAAGCAATTGCTGGCCCGGCTCAACCTTGCGTTCGACACTGCCAGCCCCGACATCGACGAAACACCCATTCCAGGAGAAGCAGCCGAAGCCCTGGCCGTCCGACTTGCAGAAAGCAAAGCAAAAGCTCTCGCCCCGCGCTTTCAGGACCATATCATCATCGGCTCCGACCAGGTGGCGGCATTACCGGATGGCAGCCTCCTGAGCAAACCCGGCCGCTACGACACAGCAAAACAGCAATTGATGCGAAGCAGTGGCAACCGGGTGCGCTTTCTCACCGGTCTGGCCGTTCTGGATACCCGAAGCGGCAACCTTCAAACTCACTGCGAACCGTTTGAGGTGCACTTCAGGGACTTACAGGAAGAGGAAATTGAAGGCTACCTGCAGAAAGAGCAGCCTTACGACTGCGCGGGCAGCTTCAAGATGGAAGGTCTTGGCATCGCCCTTTTCAGCCGCCTTCAGGGCGACGATCCCAACAGCCTGATCGGCCTACCGCTGATTGCGCTCACCCGTATACTGAGAGAGCTGGGCATCAATCCATTGCTGGACTGATGCCCGAGGCAACTTATCGGAGCTCCAGTCGTGACTCCATCAACCGGGTTGCGACACCTTCACCAACGGCCACCCCCAGCTGATCCACAAACTCCTGAAAAGGAGAGCGGCTGCGACTGTAATCGACAAGCTCCTCTTCGCCCACCAACTGGCGCGCGACCCAGGATGAACTGCCCAGACCATCTACAAGCCCCAGCTCAACCGCCTGCTCACCACTCCAGACCAGGCCACTGAACAGCCTGGGGTCATCCGCCAGGCGATCGCCACGTCCCTGCCTGACCGCTTCGATGAACTGCTTGTGGGTGTTTTCAAGCACACTCTGCCAGAACGCAACCTCTTCCTCCTGCTCCGGCGAGAACGGGTCCAGGAAAGCCTTGTTGTCACCTGCGGTATAGAGACGACGATCCACGCCAATCTTTTCCATCGCCTCAGTGAAGCCAAAACCACCGGCCACTACACCAATCGATCCGACCAGACTGGCCCGGTTGGCGTATATCTCATCGGCTGCTGCGGCAATGTAATAAGCGCCCGATGCACCAATATCAGAAATCACCGCGTAGATCTTCTTGTCGGGATACTCCTCCCTCAACCGCTTGATCTCGTCATAGACATAGCCGGACTGCACCGGACTGCCGCCCGGACTGTTAATCCGCAGCACAACCGCCTTCGAGCTCTCGGCCTCAAACGCGGCACGCAATGCCCCGACCAGGTTATCTGCACTGGCCAGCTCATCAGCAGCAATCGGGCCACTCACCTCTACCAGCGCGGTATGGCTTCCCACTGTGGCCCCGACGCCTTCTCCGAAGGGCGCACGAATCATGAACAGCAGCGCAAACAGATATCCGAACGTGAGTAGCTTGAAGAAAATACCCCAACGACGACTGCGTCGCTGCTCTGCCTGCAAGGACATCACCAGCTTTTCAATCAGACGCCAATCACGCCCCGTCTCCGGCGGCATCGACGGCTTCCTGCTGCCAAACAAGCCACCTCGGGCGCCCCGGGCTTCTGACTCAACGGGCTTGTCGCCCCACTCCGACTGCTTATCCGAATCCCACTCGCTCATTCGTCTTCCTTACTTGCAACGTCCTGCTGTTAGCGCAGACCCAACACCTTCCGGAGGTCCGCCACTGAATTCACCACTGCATGAGGATCATAGGTCTCAAGCACATCACGCTTATGCACCCCCCACTCCACACCGATGGAGGGCATGCCAATACGCTGAGCCATCTCCAGATCGTAACGGGTATCGCCAATCATCACAGCCTCTTCCGGTTCATAGCCGTAGAACGCCAGGATTTCCTCCAGCATCAACGGATGCGGCTTGGACCGGGTTTCATCCGCACAGCGCGTGATATCAAAATGCGACCCCAGACCACTGGAGGTCAACGCCAATTCAAGACCCCGCCGACTCTTGCCAGTCGCCACCGAACACCCACGCCCGGAACCCCGGAGATCGGCAACCACATCGGCCATGCCGTCGAACACATTCTGGGGCGTGGTCACCTTCTTGAAGAAGTAACCGGCATAACCTTCACGAATACGAACCATCTCCTCACGACTCAGACCCGGATACAGCTTCTCCAGCGCCTCAATCATGCCCAGACCAATAATGTCGCGATAGGCCTCTCGCTCCAGCTCTGGATACCCCAGCTCCGTTGCCGCCTGGTGCAGGCTGTCAGCGATATGGTCCACTGAATCAATCAGCGTTCCGTCCCAGTCAAAAATAACGACTTTTACCTTCATCAAGACCGCTTCCCGCTTCGCTTGGTCAATTCTTCGAGCACCCCGGAAAAGGGCCCGTCGTATACTGCTTCCAGCCGCATGGGCTCACCCGAACCCGGAAGCGAAAACTCAAGAGCCCTGGCGTGCAACATCAAGCGCTGCCCACCAATGGCCCGGAAAGCTTTCAGGCTCGCATCATCCATATACTTGTCATCGCCCGCAATCGGATGACCCGCCCAGGCACTGTGTACCCGAATCTGGTGAGTCCTGCCGGTCACCGGCGATGCCTCAACAAGACTATACCCCTGAAATCGCTGCAAACAGGTAAACAAAGTCAGGGAACTTTTGCCCTCCTCACTGACCCGAACCCGACGCTCGCCATTAGGCATCTCAAAACGCAACAGCGGCTCAGCAACACGATCAACATTTTCCGGCCAACTGCCGACCACCAGAGCGTGGTAATACTTGCGAATCCGCTTCTGCCGCAGCTCATCCTGCAAAAACCGTAACGCGGATCGCTTTTTGGCCACCATTACCAGACCAGACGTATCGCGATCCAGACGATGAACCAGTTCAAGGAACCTGGCTTCCGGCCGGGCCGAGCGCAACACTTCAATCAAACCGAAACTCAGTCCGCTTCCACCATGAACCGCTATACCGGAGGGCTTGTTCACCACCAGCATTTCATCGTTCTCGAAAACGACCGCAGCCTCCATAACCCCCTGCACCCGACTGCCGGGCCTGGGCTGCTCCGCCCTGGCCTGCTGCACCAGCGGCGGAATTCTGACCACATCCCCCGGATTAAGACGGGTATCAGGCTTTACACGCCCTTTGTTTACCCGCACCTCACCCTTTCTGACAATGCGGTAGACAATGCTTTTAGGCACCCCCCGCAATCGTGCAAGCAGGAAATTATCCACCCGCTGCCCTGCCATATCCTCATCAACGGTAATCCACTGAACCTCTGTCGCCACCTTTCCCGGAGCACGCTCAGACCCCGCTTTGACAGCAGATTTTCCGACACCACGGGCTTTGTCCGTGGCAGGGCGACGACCCTTTGTCTTACGGGAATCGGGGGAGCGCGACATGTAAACCCTTGCGTTGATGAATTGCGGCATCGTATGGCCGCCCCAGCATACCGGGACGGACGCAACTGAGGAGTTGCCTGCCCACGCCGTACCTGTTATATTCCGGAGTGCTCTGCCGTTTGTCTACGGCCTGACGAACTCTGGTCAGAAGCCGGAGCGGCAGCAGTATACCGATACTGATTAAGAGTTTGAACGCTGCAAAACCAATCATTAACGGATGCAGCGGGAAACAGACTCCCGGAATCACAGGCCAGACCGAGAAAGGCTGTTACCTGCTCCGGGAGAGGAAAACCGACTGGAAAACCGTCGGGCGACATCGCGAAGAATCATTGCCACGCAAACCCGGGCCGTCCAGCAAACCAATACGACGTGAGACCCAGGGGCTTGTGTGAACCTGAAACGGATATTATGCGTCAACAGACTCTCACCCTATTCGACCTCGACCTGCCCACCGGCAGGCGGGATGTCGGCGGTGGTCTCAGACACCCAGGATTGCACCCCATAAGGGTATGATCCGTCTGGCCGCCGGCCTGCCTGCTGTAAAGGGCCCGCGGCACGCACATCCTGCTTCGCTGATGCGAATCCCCCCGGTTTTCTGTCACCAACAAACGACAGGAACCCTTTCTTTCCATGAAAAGAATGCTGATCAATGCAACTCATCCCGAAGAGTTGCGCGTCGCGCTGGTTGACGGCCAACGGCTGTTCGACCTTGATATCGAATCCAGTACCCGCGAACAGAAAAAGGCCAACATCTACAAGGGCCGCATTACCCGCGTAGAACCCAGCCTTGAAGCGGCTTTCGTTGACTTTGGCGCAGAGCGCCACGGCTTCCTGCCCCTGAAGGAAATCTCCAAAGAGTATTTCAAGAAATCGCCCGGGCAGATTGAGGGCAAAATCAACATCAAGGATGTTGTCTCTGAAGGTCAGGAAGTGATCGTTCAGGTCGACAAGGAAGAGCGTGGCAACAAGGGCGCCGCCCTGACCACCTTCATCTCCCTGGCTGGCCGTTATCTGGTGCTGATGCCGAATAATCCCCGTGCAGGCGGTATCTCACGCCGGATTGAAGGCGATGACCGAGCCCAGTTGAAAGAGGCCATGAACGGTGTCCAGGTGCCGAAGTCCATGGGCATTATTGTGCGTACTGCCGGTATTGGCCGCACCACCGAAGAGCTCCAGTGGGACCTCGACTACCTGGTACAGTTCTGGGAAGCCATTACCCAGGCGGCTGGCGAGCGCAAAGCGCCTTTCCTGATCCACCAGGAAAGCAATGTGATCATCCGCGCCGTGCGCGATTACCTCCGCCAGGATATCGGCGAAGTCCTGATCGATGCCGATAACGTTTACGAAGACGTGTTGAGCTTCGTTCGGGCGGTCATGCCCACCTTCGAGAACAAGATCAAGCTGTACAAGGACGAAATCCCTCTGTTCAGTCGTTACCAGATCGAAGGCCAGATCGAAACGGCGTTCCAGCGCGAAGTGAAACTGCCCTCCGGCGGCTCGATTGTCATCGACCCGACCGAAGCCCTGGTGTCCATTGACATCAACTCATCCCGGGCCACCAAGGGGCAGGATATTGAAGAAACGGCCCTGCAGACCAACCTTGAAGCGGCCGAAGAAATCGCGCGGCAACTACGCCTGCGGGATATGGGCGGCCTGATCGTTATCGACTTCATCGACATGACGCCAGCCAAACACCAGCGGGAAGTCGAGCAGAAGATGCGTGAAGCGCTGGAACTCGACAGGGCCCGCGTTCAGGTTGGCAAGATCTCGCGTTTCGGCCTGCTGGAAATGTCACGCCAGCGTCTGCGTCCCTCACTGGGCGAGACCCGCAGCGAGGTTTGCCCACGCTGTGAAGGCCAGGGCACCATCCGGGGTATCGAATCTCTGGCGCTGAGCATCATGCGCCTGATCTACGAAGAATCCTCCAAGGAGAAGACCGCAGAAGTACGAGCCATGGTGCCGGTTTCTGTGGCCACCTTCCTGCTGAACGAAAAACGCAAGCAGCTGGCCGACATTGAAGCCCGTCAAGGCGTAGCGGTTGTGGTCGCACCTGTGCCCAACATGGAAACGCCGCACTTCGAGATTCTGCGCCTGCGTCAGGACGAAACCTCTCCAGAGCATGTCTCCAGCCATCAGGTAGCTCAACAGTACAGCGAGCGCGAGGAAGAGGCAGCCGTAGAAGTTGCAAGTGCCGAGAAACCGGTGCGCGAACAGGCCGCCGTGAAAGCTATCCGCCCCTCTGCGCCAGCCCCAGCACCGACAGCCGCTGCGCCAACGGCTGCTGCTGAGCAGGAAGAAGGCCTGTTCCGCAAACTGGGCAAGAAGATCGCGTGCTTCTTCCGGGGCGAAGAACCGGAGCAGGAAGCCAGCCGCGACACCAACCGCAACCGGAGTGAAGAGCGTCGGAACCAGGCCCGCCAGGATCGCCGCAAATCCCGCGTTGCCCGCGATGACCAACGCTCCGGCGGCAACCGCAGCGGCAACGATCGCCGCCAGGGTAGCCAGCAGAACCGTGGCGACGACAACCGGGGCCGCAATCGTGGTGGCCGTGGTGACGATCAGAATCGTGGTGAACGCGGTGGCCAGAACCGTTCCAACCGGGACGACCGCTCTGGCGACAGCAAGGGCAATGACAACCGCCGGGACAACCGCAAGGACTCACAGGGTCGCGGCCAGAACCGGAACCGTCCCCAGCGTGACCAGAAAGGCCCGCAGGACAACCGGGAACAGCAGGAGTCCCAGAAGGGACCTTCCAACGACAAGCAGGGCGGTGACGACAAGCAACGCAAACCACGCCGGCAACGTAACCGGGACGGCTCCCCCGCCGAGACTCCGGCATCTACGCCAGCAGCACGCAAAGCGGAACGCAGCGAGAAGCACCAGAAAGATACCCAGCCGGAAAAAGCGGCTGACAAGACTGCTGCTGTGGACGCTAAAGCCAGTGAGCCGCACGTAGATAAAGCCGAGCAAGCGACCGCAACAACGCCGGAAGCCAAAACCGAACAGCCAGAGCAGAAAGAGGCTCCGTCAGCAGAAGACAAGCCTGAGGCGAAGGAAGATGGCAGCCGCAAAGAGAAGTCAGACGGCCGCAGAGGCCGTAGCTCCGGCCGCCAGCGCAAGCCTCGCTCTGCGGGTAGCGCTGAAAAATCCGGTGCTGCCGAAGACAAGGGGGACAAGGAGAGCTTGCCGGCAGAAGCCGAGCAGAAACAGGCAGCCAAGCCTCAGCGTACCGAGCAGGTCACCGAAACAGAAGCCGAGCAGCCTGCAGAAAAGGCGAGCGCCGAGCCTGCCAAAGCCGCAGACAAAGAACCGGTCAAGGCACCCCGGCAAGCCAAGGCTGACTCACCGAAGGCGGCTGAGCCGGAAACCGGAGCGGCATCTGACCAGAAAGCTGCCGAGGATAAAGCCGACAAGGCGCCGGAACAGAAAGCCGAGGTCGCTAAAACCGAGGCTGAAGTAAATACGGCGCCGGAGAAGCAGGCCGAATCCAGCAGTGAAAACCCCGCTGACAAACCGGAGCAGCCTGCAGAGCCCGTAACAGCCGAGCCAGCTCCGGCCAGCGAAAAGCCAGCGGAGCAGAAAGAAGAGACTCAGGAAGCCAGTGCATCGGAAGCTATCCCGGTGACTCCGGGCCGGGCCTATAATGATCCAAGGGAGGTCCGCAAGCGCCAACGCTCGGCCGAAGAAGCCAAAAAGGCAGAAGAGGCCAAGCAGGCCGGGAGCAACTGATCATGCTGAGCAACTCGGACATCGAAGCGCTGGAAGACATTCTGTTCGCAGAACCCTGGGGAGATCACGCCCTGGACTTTTTCGGGTTCCACGGCGTGGTGTGTGCCAGCGTGATCGGGCCGGTCAGCCTGAAGGCGGAAGACCTCTTCCGCCTTGCCACAGGCACAGATCAGTTGCCGGATACCGGCATTCCCGACACGTTTACCCATTGTGTAAATGAGCTTGCACGGGATATGGCCCACGCCCTGGATATGGGTCAGCCACTGGAGCTGCCGGAGCCAGAAGACGGCGACCCGATGAATGCTCTGGAAAACTGGTGCGCGGGCTTTGTCGATACCTTCCTCGAGCACGAGGAGGCCTGGCTTCAGGCTGCGGATGAGGATGAAGTGGCGGACCTTATGGTGCCGATGCTGACACTGTCCGGCCTGTTTGAGGACGAGGACTTCCAGAAAGTCCGGAATGACGAGAAGCTGTCAGCCAAGATGGCAGAGGCCATCCCCGACTCTCTGACCGACCTCTACCTGTTGTTCCACGCGCCGGATTGAAGCCTCAGGCTTCAATCGGTTGCCGAAAATGATGCCAGACGGGCTCCAGCCCCTCTGGCATTTTCATTATGCGCCCCAGCTCACACCAGGGAGCTCCCGGGAAGTGAAAATCACTGCCCTGAGAGGCCCAGAGTTTTTCCCGCCGCGCCAGCTCGGCCACAAAACCCAGATCGCCACTGGACTGGCCCGACACTGACACCTCAATGCCCTTCCCTCCGGCACGGCCGAAATCCGCAGTTAATGCCCGTAAACGGGTTGCTGTGAGACGATATTTCCTGGGATGCGCCAGCACAGCAATCCCGCCGGCCGCCACGATCCATTGCACCACCTCCGGCAAATCGGGCCAACACGCCTTTACATCTCCAGGCTTGCCAGTTCCCAGATACCGTTTAAACGCGTGCGCCACCTTGGGTACAACACCGTCTTCTACCAGAACTTCGGCAAAATGCGGGCGCCCGGGCACGTCCCCTCCGGCCACTTTCGTCGCCCGCTCAAGAAGCTGGTCGACGTTCAGGCGGCTTAGCCTGTCGGCGATCATCCGAGCCCGCTGCCAGCGGTTTTCGTTCTGGCGCTCAAGTGAGGTGAGAAACGCAGGATCACGTTCGTCAAAATCGAGCCCGACCACATGAATGGTATGACTGCGCCAGACACAGGAAAGCTCCACGCCGTTAATCAGGGACAAACCGGAACCTGACGCCGCACCTCTCGCCACCTCGAGACCTGCGATGGTGTCATGATCGGTCAATGCCAGATGACTAACACCCTGCTCAACGGCTCTGGCTATCAGGGCCTCTGGAGACAGCGCGCCATCGGATGCCGTGCTATGGCAATGCAGATCAATGCATGTTCTGGAGTCTTGGGGTATAGTCACGAACAATCCTGAATAACGAAACGGGCACCAGTGTATCAGCCTTCAGGCAGTGCCCCTAACCTCAGCTGATCACCGATCGGAGAACCCATGTATTACGCCATCATCAGCGAAGACATTGCCAACAGCCTGCCCCTGCGCAAAGAAGCCCGGCCTGCCCACCTGGCCCGACTGGAACAGCTCAAGGCCGAAGGCCGGTTACTGGTAGCTGGCCCCCATCCGGCCATTGATTCGCCCGATCCTGGCGAAGCAGGCTTCAGTGGCAGCCTGGTCATCGCTGAGTTCGAATCACTTGAGAAAGCTCAGGCCTGGGCCGATGCCGATCCCTATGTCGATGCCGGCGTGTATGAAAAAGTAATCGTCAAACCCTACAAGGTGGTGCTGCCCTGAACAAAGCGGCCGCCAGCATGAGCGGATTGTAACGCTGAGGTGCTTGAATAGCGGCCACCTTATGACAGAATTGCGGGTTTAAATCATCAGTAATAACACTATCAGGGAACGTACTCCGTGACACCGCTCCGCCTCCTTTTCAGCCTTGTGCTTATTGTCAGCTCCGTTTCCGTTGCGCAGGCGCGCACCGTCTGGGTCGATGATCAGCTTTACCTGCCTGTGCGCTCGGGCGCTGGCACCCAGTACCGGATCATCGAAAACGCGGTTCCCAGCGGCACGCCACTGGAAGTTCTCGAAACCGGTGAGAGCTACACCCGCGTACGCACCCCGAAAGGCACCGAAGGCTGGGTGTCGAGCCAATACCTGAGCAATGAACCCATCGCCGCAGACCAACTACGAAGAGTCAGCCAGCAGCTGGATACGGCACGGGCCGAGCTGACCGAAACACGGCAGCAGCTGGCAACCGTTACCGAAGACCGAAACGCTCTGCAGAATACCGAGAATAATCTTTCCAATCGGGCAGAAGACCTGCAAACTGAACTACAACGCATCAAGAATATTGCCGCTGACTCCATCAATCTTGAGCGTCGTAACCGTGAATTGCGCGAAGAAAACCAGAAACTGCGGAATGATCTGGAAGTACTGACAGCAGAAAACGAGCGTCTTGAGGCCAGCAAGGAATCTGATTTCATGCTTCTGGGCGCGGGCCTCGTGTTTGGCGGCGTACTGCTGGCCCTGATCATTCCCATGCTCAAACCGACAAGAAAAACCGACAACTGGGCGTAAAGGTGATGAAAGATTACTCTGAGAAGCGCGACTTCCATCGTATGCAGGTGAACAGCACCGTCACGATTACCGGCAACGATGGTGAAACCCAGACCGGTACCTGCCGCGATCTCAGTGCCGCCGGTATGCAAGTAGCAGTGGAGCAACCTTTCAGGATTGGCGAAGAACTGAGAACCCGAATGGAGTCCGCTGGGGATCAGTTCCCGCCCCTGGAGACGCTCGGTGAGGTGGTGCGTTGTGAGCCGGATGGTGATGGTTATCTGCTCGGAATCAACATCATAGAAGTGACCCAATAAAAAACGGCGGCCCAAAGGCCGCCGTTTTTGTCTGTGCCGAGGCCGCGGCTTAAACCAGCGGCTTCTCGGAGACGATGATGCCGTTGTTATCGGCATACACGTACTGCCCGGGCTTGAAAGTCACACCGTGGAATGTCACCGGGATATTCAGATCACCGATACCACGCTTTTCGGTCTTGCGTGGCACAGTGCCCAGGGCCTGGACGCCCAGATTGGTCTGTCCAATTTCGTCCACATCCCGGATGCAGCCATAAATGATCAGGCCGGCCCAACCGTTTTCCGCGGCTTTCTCAGCCAACATATCGCCCAGCAGCGCATTGCGCTTGGAAGCACCACCGTCAACCACCATCACGCGGCCGTTACCGGGCAGACCAACCTGCTCTTTCACCACTGAGTTGTCTTCAAAGCACTTCACGGTGACGATTTCTCCGCCGAACTGGCGCACGCCACCGTAATTGTTGAAGCCAGGCTCGACCACCTGCACTTCCGGAAACTCGTCACACAGATCCGGAGTAATGATATTGCTCACGTTGTCGCTCTCCTTTTCCCAAAGTGGTGGTGATCAGTCGATCTTCTCGTCGGCCAGGAAGAACCAGGTATCGAGTACCGAATCCGGGTTCAGGGACACGGTATCAATGCCCTCATCCATCAGCCACTTGGCCAGATCCGGGTGATCTGACGGGCCCTGACCACAGATGCCGATATACTTACCGGTTTTCTTGCAGGCCTGGATCGCGTTGGACAATAGCGCCTTCACTGCATCGTTACGCTCATCGAACAGGTGAGCAATGATGCCGGAATCCCGGTCCAGACCGAGCGTCAGCTGAGTCAGATCGTTGGAGCCAATGGAGAAGCCATCAAAGTGCTCCAGGAACTGCTCCGCCAGAATGGCATTGGCTGGCAGTTCACACATCATGATGACCCGCAGGCCGTTCTCGCCGCGCTTCAAGCCGTTTTCCGCCAGCAGGTTCACCACCTGCTCGGCTTCACCGACAGTCCGTACGAACGGCACCATTACTTCAACGTTGGTCAGGCCCATTTCATTGCGGACCTTCTTCAGGGCCCGACACTCAAGCTCGAAACAGTCGCGGAAGGTATCGGAGATATAGCGCGACGCACCACGGAAGCCCAGCATCGGGTTCTCTTCGTCCGGCTCGTACAGAGTGCCGCCAATCAGGTTGGCGTACTCATTGGATTTGAAGTCGGACAAACGCACAATCACTTTCTTGGGAGCGAACGCCGCTGCCAGGGTGGAAATACCTTCCACCAGCTTGTCCACGTAGAAATCCACCGGTGAGGCATAGCCGGAAATGCGCTTTTCCACGGTCTGCTTGATGTCACGGGGCAGACCGTCGAAGTTCAACAGCGCTTTCGGGTGCACGCCAATCATCCGGTTAATGATGAACTCAAGGCGGGCCAGGCCCACACCCTCATTGGGCAGCGCCTGGAAGTCAAAGGCTCGGTCCGGGTTACCCACGTTCATCATGATCTTGAACGGAATGTTGGGCATGGAGTCCACGGTATTCTCACGCAGCTCGAAGTCCAGAGCACCCTCGTAAATCATACCGGTGTCCCCTTCGGCACAGGAGACGGTCACGTCCTGACCATCCTTGAGCACCTCGGTGGCATCGCCACAGCCCACAACCGCTGGAATACCCAACTCTCGGGCAATAATGGCGGCGTGGCAGGTACGGCCACCACGGTCGGTAACAATGGCGGAAGCCCGCTTCATCACCGGCTCCCAGTCCGGGTCGGTCATATCGGTAACCAGCACGTCGCCGGCCTGTACCCGGTCCATTTCGTTAATGCTGGTGATGATCTTCACCGGGCCACTGCCGATCTTGTGGCCGATACTGCGACCTTCCACCAGCACTTTGCCGGTTTCCTTCAGCAGGTAACGTTCCATCACATTAGCAGCTGCGCGGCTCTTGACCGTTTCCGGCCGGGCCTGAACGATATAGATCTTGCCGTCATCACCATCTTTGGCCCACTCAATATCCATCGGGCGCTGATAATGCTTTTCAATGATCATGGCCTGCTTGGCCAGTTCTTCCACTTCCGCATCGGTGATGGAAAAACGATTACGGTCTTCCTGCTCCACCTTCACGGTTTCAACAAACTTACCTTCGCCCGGTTCGGAATGGTAAACCATCTTGATGGCCTTGCTGCCGAGGTTACGGCGCAATACCGACGGACGTCCGGCTTCCAGGGTCGGCTTGTGTACATAGAATTCGTCAGGGTTCACGGCACCCTGCACCACGGTTTCACCGAGGCCGTATGAGGAGGTAATAAACACCACATCGCGGAAACCGGACTCGGTATCCAGGGTGAACATAACACCGCTGGAAGCGGTTTCACTGCGAACCATCTTCTGGATACCGGCAGACAACGCTACCAGCTTGTGATCAAAACCATGGTGCACGCGATAGGAAATCGCCCGGTCATTGAACAGCGAGGCAAACACCTCTTTCACAGAGGTACGAACCTGCTCCAGACCCACCACGTTCAGGAAAGTTTCCTGCTGGCCGGCGAAAGAGGCATCAGGAAGATCCTCGGCGGTGGCGGAGGAACGCACCGCGACAGCCATCTGATCGTTACCGGCCCGAAGCTTGGCATAGGCTTCTTTCAAGGCGTTATCCAGAACTTCCGGAAACGCGGTGTCGATTACCCACTGGCGAATCTGGGAGCCAACCCGCGCCAGTTCATTAACGTCGTTGACATCCAGGGCATCCAGGGCTTCGTCAATGCGGTCTCTCAGGCCGTCGGTGGCCAGGAATTCACGGTAAGCATGAGCAGTGGTAGCGAAACCGCCAGGGACGGTAACACCAGCATTGGCGAGATTACTGATCATTTCACCGAGGGAGGCGTTCTTGCCTCCAACCCGGTCTACGTCGGACATTCCCAGGTGGTCAAACCAGATAATGTAATCTTCCAAAGCGTGTCTCCCTTCAGTCTGTGTAGCGCGGAGTCTCGAATCTGGCGTGTATGATACTGTAAGCTGAGGAAATTACCTAGGGAGGCAACCAAAGACTCCCGGGAACAAGTTCAAACCAGACCGGATACGACCATGAAAAGAACGGCGTTTTTTATCTCTGATGGCACTGGCCTTACGGCAGAAGCGCTCGGCCATGCCCTTTTGGCGCAGTTTGAAAAAATCGAGTTTGAGCGGGTTACCGTGCCCTATATCGACGATGAGGAGAAGGCCCGAGATCTTGTCAGCCGCATCAACAAAGCGTCGGAAATCGATGGGGAACGGCCGCTGGTATTCGACACCATCGTTAATGGCGGCATCAGGGAAATCATCAGCCGGGCCGACGGCTTTATGGTGGATATCTTCGGAACCTTCCTGAACCCTCTGGAGCAGGAACTCAACTCGTCGTCCTCCTACTCCGTAGGCAAATCCCACTCCATCAATAACGCGGGCAGCTACGAGCGCCGGATCCACGCAGTCAACTTTGCGCTGGACAATGACGACGGTGCCCGCACCCGGCATTACGACGAGGCCGACCTGATTCTGATCGGAGCATCCCGCAGCGGTAAAACGCCCACTTGCCTGTACCTGGCCCTGCAGTATGGCATCAAGGCCGCCAACTATCCGATTACCGAAGAAGACCTGGACGACCAGAAGATGCCCGCAGCGCTCCGGCCCCATAAGGAAAAACTGTTTGGCCTGACCATCGAACCGGAACGCCTTGCCACCATTCGTAACGAGCGCCGGCCAAACTCCCGCTACTCGTCGTTGCAGCAATGCATGCATGAGATTGAGGAAATCGAATTAATGTACAAGCGGGAGCGGATTCCCTATCTGAATACTACGGCGTATTCCGTTGAGGAAATCTCGACCAGAATCATGGTGACAACGGGCCTGAAGCGGCACCGCTGAGGCAGGAAACCCGGCAGAGAGCCAATGGCCCTCTGCCAGTCAGATCAAAGTTCCTGAATGTCCATGCCAAGCCCTTCCACAACCGCACGGTTGTCGGGGCTTGTCACCACGGCCACATTGGCCTTTTCAGGCGCAAGCCAGGTCTTGGCCACGCGCTTAAGCTCGTCCAGAGTGACACCAAGAACCCTCTCACGGAAACGTGCGCGCTGCTCCGGCGTACGCCCGAACAGCCTGTTGTGGTAAGCATGGCGAGCCGCTCCGGCTGGCGAGCGGGGGCGGTCGAGTTGGCCGATCACACCCAGGATAGCCTCTTCCAGAGCCTGGTGCTCATGCGCTTCGCTGTACAACCAGTTCAGCGCTGCATCGAAGTCATCCAGGGTTTCCGCAAGGCGTGGATCGCGATAGGAGAAGAACCGGAAAACACCATTCACGCTGTCCTGGCCGGCGCCACCACCGTAGGCCCCGCCTTTTTCACGGATGGCCCGGTGCAGATAACCGTTCCGGAGAAAGCCTCCCAGTACCGTCAGCGCAGCCGCATCGGGATGATCCACCGCAACCGTCGGGTAGGCTTTGGCACAGAAATTGACCTGGGTAGATGTCAGCCAGGCCTCCCGGGTGTTGTAGCTGACCGGCTCCATGGACCAGTTACCCTCACCCTCTGCAGACACTCCGCTCCAGCAAGTGCCCAACTCATCCAGCATGGGCGACAACTGGTCGTCCTCACCAATCAGCAGGAACTGGCGGTTCTGGCTGCGAATACGGTTGTGCAGCGCGGCCAGCTTGCCACAGAAATCGGCCAGGCCGGCTTCATCTTTGAGCTGCTGATCAAGCTCCTTGGTACCACGAATTCCAGCCAGACCACCCAGACGGTACGACAACCAGGCACCGGAACTGACGCCCTGAGCCGCTGCGCCCATGGCCAGGGCATGCCCGCTGCCCGTCACCGCCTGCTCACGGCGAGCCCGGATCTGGGCAATGATCTCACGAACACGCTCTTTTTCGTCAAAACGGGCCCCGGTGTAGACATCCTTCAGCAGGCGGGTCAGCGCTTTGCTGTTGCGGCTCAGCGCCTTGCCACTGAAAATCAGATAGCCGGTCATGGCCTGAACATCATCAATCTGCCCCTTGGCAGTAAAAGAAGCGCCGATGCCGCCAGATTCCGCAGAAATACGATCCTGCATTTGCAAGTAATCCAGCTCTCCACACCCCACTTCGGAAATCAGAGTGGTGTAATAAGGCAACAGCAACAGTTCGTCTTTGCTCAGAGCCGGCAGCGGTAGCACCACCTGCTGATACACCAGGCCATTAGTGCCTCGGGAATAAACGGTCGCACCGGTTTCGGCATCGTACCGTCCCTCCGGCTCCGGCATCTGCAGCGGCACATCATCCAGCCCAACCTTGGGCAGTATGGAATCATCATCCTTGCGCATCTGGCGCTCTTCCAGTGCCTGAGCACGCTGCACAATATGGCTGATATCATCGTCGGACAGCTCCGCCTTGCGCCGGGCAAGGGCATCCTTGATGGCCTGCTGACGACGGCCTTCGAGTTTTTCATCCGGGCGCAAAGTCAGGGTTACCCGGTGCGGGTTCTCCAGCAACTTGCGCCGGATCAGCCCGGGCACATACTCGGGATCCTTGATCTTTTCCCTCAATGTCGCCAATACCGGCTCGAGATCCAGCAGTTCCACCGGATCACCACCATGAACCATGGGGGCAATCGCGCTCATGATCAGTTGCAAGCCGTAGGGGAACTGGTCTCCGGCAATCTCCCGCTGGTGCAGTTCCAACTGATGCAGGATGGCCTCGAGGCGCTCCTGGCTGACACCGTCATCCACCACCTTCTGCAGCGTAGACTCAATCAGCTGTTCCAGATCCGCCCTGCGCTCCGGCTCGCTGCCCTCAATACCGCAAACGAAGGTCATTTCCCGGTTGGAATCCTCCAGCCCGCACATGGGAGACGGCGCATGGCCCAGGTCTGTGGTTTCCAGCGCCCGCATCAACGGCGATGCGCTGTTTTCCAGCAAGACGGCAGACAATAACTGGCCTTCAAGATTTTCCTGCAGGTCGAAGCTGTGGCCCAGCAACCACCCCATCACAATGTGGGTCTTGTTGTCGGTGCTCTCACCTTCATTTACCGCATAGCCCTGCTCTACCCGGACCGGCGCGAACATGCGCTTCTCGTCTTTCACCGGCAGTTCAATATCCAGCCGATCGAACCGTTTCAGCGCCAGCTCTTCAAACTTCTCGTGGTGTTCCCGGGCCGGGATATTGCCGTAGGTCGCAAAAATCGCATTGCTCGGGTGGTAGTGGTGGCGATAGAACTTCACCAGGTCGTCATAACTCAGATCGACAATATGGTCCGGCTCGCCGCCGCTGTTGTAGTGATAAGTCGTGGTCGGGAACAGATGGCTGGTCAGGTTCTGCCAGAGCTGGGAGGTAGGTGCACTCATCGCCCCTTTCATCTCGTTGTAGACCACACCCCGGTAGACCAGGTCGCTGGATGGGTCATCCGGCTTGTCAAATTCCAGGCGATGACCTTCCTGTGCAAAATCCAGCGGGTCCAGCTTAGAGAAGAACACGGAATCCAGGTATACCGACAGCAGATTGTCGAAGTCCTTTCGGTTCATGCTGGCAAAGGGATAAGCGGTCCAGTCGCTGCTGGTGAACGCATTCATGAAAGTGTTCAGGGAGCGGCGAATCATCATGAAGAACGGATCACGCACCGGATAACGCTCACTGCCGCACAGGGCGGTATGCTCCAGGATGTGGGCGACACCGGTCGAATCCATCGGGAATGTTCGCAAGGCAACGAAGAATACGTTCTCGTCGTTGTCCGCTGCCAGGTGTAGATGGCGTGCACCGGTCTTTTTGTGGCGATACTCCTCAACCTCAAGGTTCAGGGTGCCGATCCGGTGACTGCGAAGTTTCTCAAAAGCCGGATGGATTGCGTTGTCAGTCACTGCAGCCATTAAAAAATCCTGTGTATAGAACAATTGGAGAATTACAGGGTAACACGTAGTATCGGATATCATGCACGGAACGGACTCAACAAGGTAGCCTGCCAATCCATGACAGACCGCAGCCCAGACAAATCCCACATCGACGCCCCTGAAGTTGCCGCCTGGTGGGCCGAACGGCGCCAGTATCTCGAGCGAATCCGCAAAGTTCCCGAGATTCGACAGCGATTCTGGCGGGAAGTTGCTATCTACCTGTTACGGCGTGTGCTGTGGTCTTACGGCTTCTTCCCCATTTTCATTGCCTTCTGGCTGCCCTTTGTCCTGGCCAGCTTCAACCCGGTAGTCATGGCCGGTGACCTGATCCCGCTGCTGCAGGAGTTCGTCAACTCCAATCCGGAGGAACAGGCCACGACCATCAGCACCCTGACGATCGCCTGGCTGTCGATCGGCTCCTTTTTCCTGATATTCGATTTTGTTCTGACCCCGTTCCGGTCTCCCTATCAATATGAAGCCGATGTTTACATGAAGTCCTGGGAGCAACTTAACCATGATCGGCTTCCGGACAAAATGTGATACGACCGGCATTCTGATCAAGTTCAGACACTTTCTGTTACATAACGTTGCAGACAGTGGTTAAGATGAATCCATAACAAAGCATCCGGAACACTTGGATCAAGAGGTTTTGTCATGGTCGATTTCAGGCCGCTGCTGTTCATCAATGCACTTGCGCTCATGCTTCTGGTTACTGCCGGATTCGCATCGGTTCGCAAGGATCTGGATACCACCGACACCACAGCTCCGGCTCTGGCGCAAACCGTGGAGCATGCCACCGCGCCGGAAACCTCAGCCGCGAAAACACCCACAACCCGGATTGAAGCCGAAACACCCGCACCTGTGGCTGAAGAGCCGCTGTTTGCTGATACCCGCGAGACACCATTGGCAGACACTCCGGAGACGCCGCAGCCCGTCGACAACGCGCTTCCGGCCACCGGCGAACAGACCGAAACAGCAGCAAACAGCGAACCGTTCACCGTTGAACCAATGCCCGAAAACCCGGAAATGCTGGCCATGGCCGAACCAGTTTCGGCTATGCGTTCCCAACGCGACGTGCCGGAGACGAAACCCGCGCCCGAGCCTCCGAAAACCGGCACCCTGGTGTTACGCTCCAACGTGGTAGGCGATCAGGTTACGATCAACGGTAAATCCTATGGCGCCACCCGCCTGGACCTGGAGCTGGACCCCGGCCGCTATGACATCACCATCGAAAAGCCAGGATACCAATCCTGGAGCAATTCAGTGGCACTGGAAGCCGGCGACGAACTCACGCTGGTCGGCAAACTGGAAGCCTTCACCACCGTAAGCTACAGGAATGGTGAATGGCGCGGCGGCGTCACCACTGGTGATGGCACCTGGGAAGATAGCTCCGGCCTGCGTTATGAAGGCCACTTCGTGGACGCCGAGTTTGATGGTTCCGGTACCGCCTGGTACGCCGATGGAAGCCGCTACGAGGGCGACTGGAAACGGGGCGAGCGGCACGGTGAGGGGCGCTGGCGCTCCGCAGACGGCACGACTTATACCGGCCAGTTCCAGAACGATCAGTTCCACGGCAAGGGCACGCTTACCCTGGCCAACGGCGACATATTGACCGGAAACTGGGAGGAGGGCCGTATGAATGGCCATGGTTCCCTGACCACCGCCGATGGCATCCTGTACGTTGGCGGCTTTCGGAATGATGAATTCCACGGCCAGGGCGCCCTCACCTACCCGGACGGACGCTCCTACGAAGGCGAATTCTCCAACGGCGAATTTCATGGCAAGGGCTCGGAAGTCTTTGCTGACGGAAAGAAATACGATGGCCAGTACATGGAAGGCAAGTTCCACGGCAAAGGCCTGCTGCGCAACCCTAACGGCAGCTCCATCGAGGCCACTTTCCGCCATGGTGAACCCTATGGACAGGTTCGCCTGACAACCGCGGCCGGCGAAGTGTTTACCGCCCGCACCACGGAACCCGGTGTCTGTTATCGGGAAAAGAGTTATCGGGCAACCCAGTGCCCGCAACTGGAAGGCTGGTAATCACCCGGTCGCAGCACCCACGCGTTTGCAGTAACAGGTTGAGGTAGTGACATGGCAATCAAAAATGCTCTGCTGGTGGACGACTCCAAAGTTGCCAGGTTTGCGCTAAGCAAACTGCTCGAGAGTCGGGACATGGAAGTGAACATGGCGGGATCAGCAGAAGAAGCGCTGGATTTCCTGAAGAGCCACGACCGGCCAGACGTGATCTTTATGGATCACCTGATGCCCGGCATGAATGGCGTGGAAGCCACCAAGGCCATCAAGAACAACCCGGAAACGGCCGGCATTCCGATCATCATGTGTACCTCCAAGAAATCCTCTTCCTTTATGGAGGAAGCGCGCAACTTTGGTGTCTACAACATCCTTACCAAGCCGCCTCACAACGAAGGTCTCAACCTGATGCTGGAGCAGTTGGCCAGTGACGTCGAGCAGGGGAACGTGCCAGAAGCACCTGTTGAAATGAACGGCCATGACCTGCGCGAGTCAGATGACGAACCCATGGACTTTCCGGAGGATGCCTCTGTGCAACTGTCGCCAAAAGCAGAAAGCGGCCTGAACGGCCAAAGCGCCCCGAATGTGGTGCCTCTGACCAGCGACCTGATTGAGCAGATTGCCCGCTCGGCGGTCAAGACTCATATCAACAACCGGCTGCATGAACTGCTCAGTTCCCTTTTCGACGAGCAGTTCGATCACCTCAAGCGTGCGCTGGACGAAACCCGCAGCAAGCAGGAAGCCACCATTGAGGAGCGCCTGGAGTCACTCAGCAAGATGCTGGATGAACGCACCCGCAACCTGCGCGACGAAGTGGCCGCCGAAGTGAACCTGAACCTGGGTCGCGAACTTACCTCCCTGAAAAAAGAACTCTCCAAAAACGCCGGGTTCACCTCCGAGCACATGGCGGAGTTGAAGGACCACATCACCAGCGTACAGACCATCGACACCGAGTTCTGGCAAACCCTGCAGTCGGAAGCCATTCAGCAGGCCCACGAGATTTCCCGGGAGACCGCCGAGGACATTGCCCAGCGCACCATCGATCTGTACGTGTCTCAGCAGCGCTCGGCCAACTCGCGCATCTATACCGTTGGCTTGGCCATCAGTCTGGGTATTTTCAGCGTAGGAATCGCCTGGTTATCCGGCCTGTTCGGCTAATTGCCCACGGACCTGCTGCCAGTCCTGAGGGGTGTCAACGTCCTGTTGCACCCCGGCTATTTCAACCGGACGGGTTCCGGCCCGGTTCAGAACCACCCCCGCCCCCGCATCGCCCTTAAGCAATAACAGATCTCCCCAGAGCGATTTCGGAATCCAGGCTGGCACGCCTACCCGCTTGCCATAACTGGCTGCCCAGGGCACCTCTGGCTTCCGCCGGGCGTTTGCGGACAGCCGTCTGAGCCCTTCGGTATCCAGTAAGGGCTGGTCTGCCAACAGCACAAACACACCCAAAGCAGCGGGAGAAAGCGCCTGCAGGCCGGCAATCAACGACGTCGACAAGCCCTCCCGCCAACGCTCGTTAACCACCCAGTGCGCCGGTTGCCGATTGCAGCGAAAGCGCACCAGAGGGTAGCCTGCGCCCGCAACCACCCACGTCTGCGCCGATAGCTGCCGCGCCTGACTAATGGCGTGCCCCAGCAATGAATCGCCACCTGGCAGTTTCAAGGCCTGCTTGTAACACCCCATTCGTCTCGCCTGGCCGGCTGCCAGCACCAATGCCGGAAACTGCGGATCCTTGATGCTATGATTCGCGTTTATGATGCGCCCCCTGAAACTGCTGAATGCAGCGATTTTTGCTAGAATTCCGCCATCATGCAACCTGACCACGCCGGACCCTCCATGAACCATCTCTTTGTCGACAACCTCACTGTGATTGATTTCGCCTATCTGGATCCCGCTCGAGGCCTGGTTGGCGAAAGCTGGATTGCCGATGTGGTGCTGGGAGGAGAACTGGACGAACAGGGCATGGTCTTTGACTTCAGCAACGTCAAGCGCACCATCAAAAGGGTGATTGACGAACGCGTTGACCACCGGTTGGTGATTCCCCGCGGATACGAAGGCCTGCAATGGAGCGAGGACGCGCCCAACACTTTCCGCTGGGCACTCTCTGGCGGCGGTCACATCGAGCACAGCTCGCCGGACGAAGCCGTTGTCTGGCTGTCCTCGGACCGGGTCGTCCCGTCTGCTGTGGCCGCCCTGCTGGAAAAAGAGCTTAAAGCCGTTCTGCCCGGCAATGTCACCTCCGTCGACATCAACCTGCGCGAAGAAGTCATTGAAGGCGCTTACTACCACTACGTGCACGGCCTGAAAAAGCACCTGGGCAACTGCCAGCGCATTGCCCATGGGCATCGCTCCCCGATCCGCATCGACCGCAACGGACACCGGGCCTACGACCTGGAAGAACGCTGGGCGAAGCTCTGGCAGGATATCTATGTGGGCACGGAAGAAGACGTGGCTCGCCGGTTCGTGGGCGAGGATGGCATTGGCTATATCACCTTCGAGTATGAAGCCAACCAGGGTGAGTTTGCCCTGACACTGCCTGAGCACAGCGTATACATGCTGGAAACGGACACAACCGTAGAGCTGATTGCCGCCCACATTGCGGACAAACTGAAAGCGGAGTTCTCCGGAGAGGAAATCCGGGTAAAAGCCTACGAGGGAGTGGGCAAAGGCGCTATTGCCATACGAGCCTGAACCGGCCACCCGGGATTGGCGCCCTAAACGGCGCGAATCCCGCCGATCATTCGTTCAGACACAAAAAAACCGCCCGAAGGCGGTTTTTTTGATGGCTATCCGGTGGACTAAACCGTCAAGCCTAATTGGCGTCCCCTAGGGGGTTCGAACCCCTGTTGCCGCCGTGAAAGGGCGGAGTCCTAGGCCACTAGACGAAGGGGACTAGAAATTGGTGGAGCCAAGCGGGATCGAACCGCTGACCTCAACACTGCCAGTGTTGCGCTCTCCCAGCTGAGCTATGGCCCCTCAACGGATGCGTATATTAAGGATCCGCCCTTGGGGCGTCAACACCCGATTCCGCTTTTTTTAAAGTTTTTTGAACATCCCTGTTCGCATCGTTCAATTAACCAACAAACCGCTCATCAAACACCCAGAGCGACGTATTCCTTCTCCACTTTCTTGGTTTCTTTCTTGGAAAAGCCGCCCATAACCTCAAGGGCATGACGCAAACGAGAGCGGGTCATGTCCGGCCCCAGCAACGCCATGGAGTCCATCACCGACCAGGAATTAGGCGTTCCGGCAATGGCCACAAAGATCGAGAACATGAAATCGCCCATCTTCAGGTCCATGGCTTTCGCCAGCGCCTTGATGTCGGCAAAGATGGTGTCCTTGCTCCAGTGGCGCTGGGCTTCCAGCTTCCAGAGGGCAAACTGCAGCACGCGCTTGATCTGGCCTTCATCCAGTTTGTTATGGGCAAAGTCCTCCGGCTTCAGGTTCAGCATGCCGCTGAACATGAACTGGGCCATGGGCGCCACATCGGAAAACACTTCTGCCCTACCCTTGATATGGGGCACCAGGGCTTTCAAGTCGTCCTGGTTAAACCACCACTGTTGCATCCGCGCCATGAACTGCTCGTCGCTCAGCTCCTCACGAATCCACTGGCCGTTGAGCCAACGCAGTTTTTCCACGTCAAACACGGGGCCACCCAGGGACACGCGCTGGATATCAAAGTTCTCGATCATCTCATCCAGAGTGAATTTCTCACGCTCGTCCGGCATGGACCAGCCCATACGACCCAGGTAGTTGGTCACAGCCTCTGGCAAGAAGCCCATACGCTCGTAAAAGTTGATACTGGTCGGGTTCTTGCGCTTCGACAGCTTGCTCTTGTCCGGGTTGCGCAGCAGCGGCAGGTGACACAACTCTGGCATGTCCCAGCCGAAGTACTGGTACAGCAGCTTGTGCTTGGGCGCGGAATTGATCCATTCCTCACCTCTCAGCACGTGGGTAATGCCCATCAAATGGTCATCAACCACGTTGGCCAGGTGATAGGTGGGCATCCCATCAGACTTCAACAGAATCTGGCAGTCCACCTGGGCCCAATCGATCTCAATGGTACCCCGGAGCATATCCTGAATTTCACACACGCCTTCAACGGGCACTTTCATGCGGATAACGTACGGATCACCCGCATCCAGACGGCGCTTCACCTCGTCTTCCGGCAGCTCCAGATCGCCCTTGATGCCGGGATTCAGGCCCTGAGCCTTACGCTCTTCGCGGATGGCATCCAGCTCTTCCGGTGTACGGAAGCAATAGAACGCATGGCCAGCGGTGACCAGATCCTCAGCATACTGACCATACATGTGCTTGCGCTCAGACTGGCGATACGGGCCGTGGGGGCCGCCAACATCGGGACCCTCGTCCCAATTCAGACCCAGCCAACGCAACGCAGTCAGAATGTCCTGCTCGGATTCAGCGGTACTGCGGGCGTGATCGGTGTCTTCGATGCGCAGAATGAACTGGCCGCCGTGCTGACGGGCAAAGCAAAGGTTAAACAGGGCCACGTAGGCGGTACCAACGTGTGGATCGCCGGTGGGCGACGGGGCAATTCGGGTGCGTACTGTCATGAAACCATCCTGAAAATAAGTGGCCGATTTATAAAGGGCGCATTATAGCGGCCATCCTGCGGTTTCGCATGGGCGGCTTTTGCATCCACGACAAATATTGTTATATTATAACGTTTCACGCACATGCAGGATTCGATATACCATGCCGCAGAAAATCACCCGCCTGGCCATTGCTCTCTCAGCCCTGGCTATCGCAACACCCGCCGCCGCTACCAATGTGGTTGCGTCCATTAAACCTGTTGAACTTCTGGTCAAAGCCGTCGCGGGTGACAGTGTGGAGGTCTCAACACTGGTACCACCCGGTTCCAGCCCTCATAACTACAGCATGAAGCCCTCTCAGCGGCGTGCCCTGGAACAAGCGGATGTCATCTTCTGGGTCGGCCCGGATATGGAAACCTTCCTCAACCGTCTGCTCGGTGGCAAGGAGTTCGCCGGCCGGGCGGTGGCTTTCCTGGAGAGCGAAGGTGGAGAATCTGAGCACGACGAGCATCATGATGAGCATGGGCATGATCACGAATCCGACGCCCATCATCACGATCACGGCGACGGCGAAGACCCACATATATGGGTAGACCCGATGCTGGCACTGGACATGGCGAAAGACATCCGGAATGTACTGAGCGAACTTGAGGGCGTAAACCCCGAGGAACTGAATGCCAACCTGGAGCGTTTTCAAACCGAACTGCTCAACAAAGAGCAGAGTATTCGAGCGAGCTTTGCCGGCCTGGATGACATCAGCCTGTTCGCCTATCACGATGCCTTTACCCGCTACGCCGAGCACTATGGGCTGACGCTGGAAGGCGTTCTGACCCTGAACCCGGAACTTTCCCCTGGCGCCCGACACATCGCCGATGTTCAGGCCAAGCTCGAAGCTGCCAATCACCCGTGCCTGCTGACCGAGCCCCAATTCAACCGCCAGTGGTGGCGTTCCATTACCGAAGGACTGAACGTCACCTTCAGCACCTGGGACCCGCTGGCAACCGACATTGAATCGACACCGGCAGGCTACATCGAGTTTCAGCAATCTGTGGCCGATGCGGTTCTCAAGTGCTTACCAGAGCAGGCTCAGTAGCACCGGAATAGAGACCATCGCCAACAGGGTTTGCCCGCTGATGATCCCTGCCATCAGCGGCGCGTCCCCGCCAAGCTGGCGCGCCAGAATGTAAGCCGACGTAGCGGTAGGCAAGGCTGCCAGCAGCACCGCCACCTGCACCAGCAGCCCCTCCAGCCCGAGCATCCAGGCCAGACCCGCCGTCATCAGCGGAAACGCCACCAGCTTCAGGGCCGACGACACCATAAACGGTACCGATCCACCACGCAGGGCACTGAGCTGCAAACCAGCTCCCACGCACATCAGCCCCATTGGCAGCGCCAGATTGCTCAACGGCTCCAGTATGCCCGCCAGCAAGGGATGAAACCCTACCTGAAAATAGCTCCAGAGCACGCCAATGACCGAACCGACGATCAACGGGTTGGTGACAATCGCCCGAATCACCGCCGCCAGATTGATTTGCTCTCGCCCTGCTACCAGAGCGAACATCAGAATACACAGCAGGTTCAACAACGGCACCATAATGGCTACGGCGATAGCCGTGAGCGAGAGCCCATCATCCCCCAGGAGCATGCCACCCGCGGCCAGGCCCACGTAGGAATTGAAACGAATCGCACCCTGGTATACCGATGAAAACACCGGACCGGACCAGCCCCAGAGCCACTGCGCAGCGACCAGCACCAGCGTCATCGCCAGCAGCATGGCGATAATCAGCATCGCCGTATCACCGTAGGCGGAAGGAGGAAGCCGGGCCTGCCCAAGCTTGAACACCAGCATGGCAGGAAACAGTACGTAATAGGTGAAGCGCTCCGCACGGGGCCAGAAATCACCTCCGGGAAAGTCCACGCGGCGCAAGCCATGGCCCAACATGATCAGCACGAAGACAGGAATCAAAGCCTGAACCACCATTGGCATCACCACCTCCCGACAACCAGACACCAGCCCGTTCACAGGTGCAAGACACTAGCACAGATCTTCGGCAAGTTCGCAGTTGCCATTTTGCTCACCCGGGGGTAGATTCAGAGCTTCTTCAACTCGAAAGGCGAAGTGCAATTCCCGTGAACATTCTGCGTTCAGGCAATTACACGATATCTCTGGCACTGCGGTCCTCCTTCGGGAACACCGGCAGGGCTGCCATCCGCCTCTGATTTCGCTGAATCCACTCTCTTCCCGTCCGGATTCAGCGCCTAACCAACAATCGATTGTTTACCTGGAGATTCCTATGGCTGAATTGCCACCTATCACTGTTGCAGAAGAAGATTACAACCGCCTCAGCACCTTGCTTGAGCGGGTCGCCGGCCAGTCTGACGTAGCCGATGGGCTGGAAGACGAACTCAGCCGTGCCGACATGAAACCGCTGGCCGACATGCCAGAGGGCGTGGTGACCATGAACTCCCGAGTGCGCTTTCTGAACGAAGACACCGGCGAGGAGCACGAAGTGGCGTTGGTATACCCCCATGAGGTAGGCGACGCCGATCACAAAGTCTCGATACTGGCACCGGCCGGCGCCGCCATGCTGGGGCTGAGCATTGGCAGCAGTATCGAATGGCCCATGAAAGGTCGTAAGCCCATCCACCTGAAAGTGATTGGCGTTACCCGAAACCCATAAGCACTTTCCTTTACAAATATCAGGACTTGATATTTCTCCAAAGGCAGAGCGGCCTCCGGTGGTAGCATTTCCCCAATGCTAACCGACAGATCAGGAGGCCGTATGGCAGAGCAGCACCACGAAGACTGGGATCCCAGATCAGCCGAGGTTCAGAAGGACCAGATCCGCGCCTACGATGCCATGCGCAAGGAATGCCCGGTGGCCTGGAGTGATTACCAGCAGTGGACGTTGTTTCGCCATGCCGATGTCATGCAGGTACTGGAGGATCACCACACCTTCAGCAACGCCGTCTCCGCCCACCTGTCCGTACCGAATGGCATGGACCCGCCCGAACATACCCCCTACCGCAAGGCCATCGAACCCTATTTTGCGCCGGAGCCCATGGCGCGCTTTGAACCGATATGCCGGAAGGTGGCCCGGGCGCTGGTACAAACCCTGGACAAAAACAAGCCGCTGGATGTGGTCAACGCGCTTAGCCGCCCCTTTGCGTTACAGATTCAGTGCGCGTTTATGGGCTGGCCAGACAGCCTGCATCAACCACTGGCCGAGTGGGTGATGAAGAATCACCGGGCAACCCTGGCCCGGGACCGTGCTGCCATGGCCGATGTTGCGGAAGAGTTCGACGGTTATATTCGGGAACTGCTGGATACCCGCCGTCAGGCCGGTGACCAAGCGCCCGACGATGTCACCACCCGGTTACTGCGGGAGCAGGTCAACGGCAAACCCATGAGCGACGAAGAACTCGTCAGCCTATTGCGCAACTGGACGGTCGGCGAACTGGCCACGATTTCCGCCAGCATCTCGATACTGACCAACTATCTGGCCCACCACCACGAGTTGCTGAACAACCTTAAGACCGCGCCAGAGCAGCTCCCCGAAGCCATTGACGAAATCCTGCGAATGGACGCCCCACTCATTTCCAACCGCCGAGTAACCACCCGAGAGGTCGAGATAAGCGGCAGAACCATTCCCGCCGGCGAAAAAATCACCCTTCTTTGGGCATCCGCCAACCGGGACGAAGATACTTTCGGCAACCCGGACCAGTTCTGCCCGCACCAGAACGCATCGAAGAACCTGCTCTACGGCGCTGGCATTCATATCTGCCCGGGCGCACCGCTGGCGCGAATGGAACTGAGAGTTTTCATGGAAGAGTTGTTGAAGCAGGTAGACGCCATAGAACCCGTGGCAGGCGAACCGCCTGAGCGGGCGATGTTCCCTACGGGCGGATTCAATGCTCTGCCGCTGGTATTCCGGTAACGGCCACGCTTAAACAAAGAAAAGCCGCAGCGGAGCAATTCCGATGCGGCTTTATATTTCGCCGGGCTCAGTCTTCGATAAACACCAGACTTTCGTCAGAGCCAGCGGCTTGCAGACGCCCCAGAGGCTGCAAATCCAGCCCATGCTCACGGGCGATGGCCTCAAAGGCTTCCCGGCTCTTTTCGGCCACGCTAACCATCAAGCCACCGCTGGTTTGCGGATCACAGAACAACAGTTTGTCAGCGTCGGTCATACCGGAAATCGCCTTGCCGAAGGCCGCCGCGTTGCGGTGGGTGCCACCAGGGATGCAATCGGCATCAATATAGGGCTTCAGATTTGGCAGCACCGGCACAGCCTTGCGGCTAACCGTGGCCTTCAGGCCGCTACCCCGGCAGATTTCCAACAGATGCCCGGCAAGACCAAAGCCGGTGACATCAGTCATGGCATTGACACCATCCACCTCGGCAAACGCTTCGCCAACCTTATTGAGGGTCGCCATGTTCTCCACCGCCACGGCCAGATCTTCAGGAGTAACCTTACCTTTCTTGGAAGCACTGGTGAGAATGCCGACGCCCAGTGGCTTGGTGAGGTACAACAAATCGCCCGCCTGAGCGGTATCGTTTCGGATAATACGGTCAACAGCCACCTGGCCAGTCACCGCCAGCCCGAAAATCGGCTCCGGTGAGTCAATGCTGTGGCCACCGGCCAGGGCAATACCCGCCTCAGCACACACAGCTCGACCACCATCGATCACCTTGGCGGCAATTTCCGGTTCCAGCTCATTGACCGGCCAGCCCAGAATGGCGATAGCCATCACGGGCTTTCCGCCCATGGCATAGACATCGCTGATGGCGTTGGTGGCAGCAATACGGCCGAAATCGAACGGGTCGTCCACCACCGGCATAAAGAAATCGGTGGTGCTGATAATGCCAAGGCCGTTACCCACATCGGCAACCGCAGCATCGTCTCGGCTGCTGTTGCCCACCAGCAGTCGCGGATCGTGAAATTCGGGAGCATCAGTGTGAAGGATGCGGTCCAGAACGTCCGGAGCAATCTTGCAGCCACATCCGGCACCGTGGCTGAACTGGGTCAATTTGATGGACAAAGCGTCTTCCTTCTTTCGGTTGAGCAACTCGGTTATCGTCAGGATACGCAACAGTCTACAATGCAGCTCACTCTCCGGCCACCAAATACCCGAGAGCCCAACTTCTGAAAACTTATCCTCGATAAAGGCTAAATAGACTTTATCCGCCCAAGGGTATATTGTTTACAAAATCCTTTGTAGGGGATAGACGTGAAAATCACTTCACCAGAAATGTTGGCGCAAGCCCTGAAGAATATCCGGAAAGAGCGTCAACTCAGCCAAAGCACGGTGGCGGACAGTGTTGGCGTGAAGCAGGCGACCATATCTGGATTCGAGAACAGGCCTGAAGCATCCCGGGTAGAGACCCTTTTCAAACTGCTTACAGCTCTTGACCTGGAACTGCATCTGAGTGACCGCAACTCAAAACAAGCTGAGTCCGGTTGGGATCAGGAGTGGTGAAATGTCACAACTACTGGTAGCGCTAAACGGGATAGAAGTTGGTATCCTGGAAAAGGCTCGCTCAGGAGCAATGACCTTTCAATATCTCCGGGAGTGGGTAAACCGACCTGGTGCCCGTGCCATTTCACTATCTTTACCGCTCACCCTTTCGCCTTACAAAGGCGAAAGGGTGTATAACTTCTTCGATAACCTGCTACCAGATTCCGATACCCTTCGAACGCGTATGCAGGCCCGATTTCGTGTCGCCAGCAACCATCCATTCGATCTACTCGCCAGCGTTGGCAGAGACTGCATAGGCGCCATCCAGCTCTATCCCAATGGGACGACGCTTCCATCCACTGAACAAACCGTAGCGATACCACTCAGCAACCAAGAGATCGAACACCTTCTGGAGGGCTACCAAGATGCCCCTCTGGGCATGACCAAGGATCACGATTTCCGCATTTCTCTGGCCGGTGCGCAGGAAAAAACCGCATTATTGTGGCACCAAAACCAGTGGCAACTTCCACAGGGAGTAACCCCCACCAGCCACATATTCAAACTACCGATTGGTTTTCTGGAGCACAGCCACATAGATCTGCGCGACAGCAGCGAAAACGAGTGGCTCTGTCTCCAGATTCTGAAGGCCTTTGGACTGCCCACCGCCAATGCGGACATTGCGCGCTTTGGTCGCAAAAGTATCCTGATTGTTGAACGTTTTGACCGGAAATGGTCCAGCGATGGCTCGTGGCTTATGCGCTTGCCGCAGGAAGACTTGTGCCAGGCATTGGGAGTCGCGCCCGCCCTTAAATACGAAAGCGATGGCGGCCCCGGCATTCAGCAATGCATGAAGCTGCTGGAAGGCTCCCAGAATGCCCGCCACGACCGGGAAACCTTCTTCAAAACCCAGCTGGTGTTCTGGCTACTTGCCGCCATCGACGGACATGCAAAGAACTTCAGCCTGTTCATTGAACCTGAATCGGCCTACCGAATGACGCCACTCTACGATGTCATATCAGCCTTTCCACTCATGGCAAAAGGAAGCTTGCCGCCCGCAAGGATCAAAATGGCCATGTCGCTAAAAGGCCGCAGTCGCCACTACCACTGGAGCAGAATGCTTACCCGACATTTCCTGTCAACGGCAAAGGCCGCCGGCTTTTCACCAAAGCGGGCTACAGCCATAATGCAGGAAACGGCAGCCAACACTGATAGCGTCATCGAATCCGTCAGCGCATTACTACCCACAGAGTTTCCCGACAAAGTCGCCGGTCCAATTTTCGCAGGTCTCAGGGAACAAGCTCAGAAACTGTTGTCGGGCCAAAAGACATTTTGAGTCACAAAATGTCTGCGGCTCCATCCAATACAATTTAGCGACGAACAGGAACCACCATGACCACCCCAGACAACCAAGGCCCCGCGACTCGCATCATCCACAATCGCCGCCACAAGGATGCCTTCGGCAGCCCCTACTCGCCGGTATACAACACCACCACCTACCGGTTTGAGAATACGGCAGCCCTACTGGATGTGATTGAGGGGCGAAGCGACGGTAACCTGTACACTCGCTGGGGCACCAACCCGAGCATTCAGGAACTGGAGCAGGGATTGGCCGGGCTGGAAAACGCAGAAGTAGCCCTGGGGTTTGCCTCCGGTATGGCGGCAATTTCGGCCACTCTTCTGGCCCATGGCCGTAACGGAATTGTGTGCGTGGGCGATCTGTATGGCGGCACCCAGGAACTGCTGAAGAATCACTGCCAGGCGCTGGGGATTCCAGTGACTTTCCTGTTCCGTGAAGAGCAGGACCAGCTTGCGAAAACGCTCACCGAACCGGGCAAGCTGGTCTATTTTGAAACCCCGGCCAACCCGAACATGGCGATCCTGGACATTCGCGCCATTGCTGAAACCGCCCACCAGAACGGTGCACTGGTGGCGGTGGACAATACCTTCGCCAGCCCCATTAACCAGAAACCGCTGGAACTGGGCGCAGATCTCGTCTTGCACAGCGCCACCAAATACCTGGGCGGCCACAGCGACCTGACCGCCGGTGCCCTGATGACCTCTGCAAGCCTGGCAAAACCCGTGGTTGCCTGGCGCAAGAACCTGGGCCAGCTGATTGCCCCGGAAACCGCTGCCCTGCTTTCCCGCAGCCTGCGCACGCTGCCATTACGAGTCCGCCAACACAACGAAAACGCCATGGCCGTTGCTCAAGCCATGGAACAACATCCGAAAATCACCAAAGTACACTACCCGGGCCTGCCTTCATTCGAAGGCCACGAACTGGCGAAACGGCAGATGACCGGCTTCGGCGGCATGCTCAGTATTGAAGTGAAGGGTGGCCAGCAGGCAGCCGAAAAAGTGGCGGATTCCCTGAACGTCTTTCTGCTCGCTACCAGCCTGGGCGGCGTAGAAAGCCTGGTAAGCCAACCAAGCGCCACCAGTCATCACGGCCTGAGCCGGGAAGAACGCCTCAAACGGGGCATTGGCGATGGCATGCTACGCCTGTCCGTTGGCCTGGAGGATGCGGAAGACCTGATCGCCGACCTTAATCAGGCACTCTCCTGAGGTTTGGATCGCTTCATCGGCTCACCAGAAAGTCGGCAAACTTGCGGGTAAGCGTGCCAGGCAAAAGCTTGTTCGTGAACCAGAGCCCCCTGGCCCGCCAACCCGGGATAATCATAAAACGGCGGCGGTCGATACCTTTGCGAATCTGCGCCACAGCAACTTCCAGAGGCAAGGTGCCGGCCATCAGCTTCAGCGCTTCGGTTTGCCTGGGGCGGTTCAGCCGCTCGGCCTCCACCATTGGCGTTTCCACTTCCGGAGGGCACACCACAGACACATCAATGCCCCGCGTTTGGCTATTGACGCAACGGGGGGCCGGCGTGATGCCGCCATCGTCCTATTTCCCGGGCCACGCATTTATGAAACACTCTGCCCCTTTCACGGACTCTCACAGAACAAAGGACGCAACATGGCCGTAAAATCCGTTGCCCTGGTGGCGCACGACAACAAGAAAAAGGAACTTGTGGACTGGGCGAACGAAAACCGCACCCGGCTTGCCCCGCTGCGCTTGTACGCCACCGGTACCACCGGCCGGCTACTGAGTAAAAGCCTCGGGCGCAAAGACCTCAACTGCCTGCTGAGCGGGCCTTTGGGCGGCGACCAACAGATCGGCGCCAAGATTGCTGAAGGTGAAATCGACCTGCTGGTATTCTTCTGGGACCCTCTCGAACCTCAGCCCCACGACCCGGACATCAAGGCCCTGCTGCGCATAGCCGCCCTCTGGAACATCCCCGTTGCCTGCAACCGGGCCACCGCAGAGTTCGTGCTGACCTCTGCCTATATGACCGACGACCAGCACCAGCCACAGAAGCCGGACTTCTCGGAATACACTGGTCGCAAAGTTCAGTAACCGAAAAAAACAGCCAGACGTCCAGATCGGAACTAACATGAAGGGACACCCTTGAAAGGAGCCGAGGGGAAAGACTATGGAAGCAATACGCCGATTACTGATCGCAGTGCTTGCCTCTCTGGCATTCGTTGCGCCCCATACGACGGCCAACGGGTTGCCGGCAGAAGTCAGACTGGCAACCATTGAGGGTGTGCCCAGCGCAACAGCCGCAAGGCAAATCCTGGAAATCGCCTACCAACGTTTGGGTGTCGGTGTCTCCGTGATGGAGGTGCCCACCAAACGCGCTCTTCTGCTGGCCGACAATGGCGGCCTGGATGGCGACCTCTACCGGGTTGATGCCGTCGCATCGAATTACCCAAACCTCGTGAGGGTTGAGTTCCCTCTTCTCCAGGGCAAGCTTCTGGCCGTTGTCCGGGAGACAGAAACCCACGACCTGCCACACTCACCCAAGAATCAACCTCTTCGGGTATCTGTACTCCGGGGGGCCATCATCGCCGAGGACAAAGCCAGAGAGCTCGGCATGGAGCCTATCCTTGCAGACGATTACGATCAGGTCCGCTCCCTTCTGGAGCTAGGGAGAGTTGACGTGGCTTTCGTCTCGGATGTTGAGGGCATATCACCGCTGACAAACGAACATTGGCATCGGCTAAAGCCGATCCGAAAGCCCGTGACGACTTTTACGTTCTACCACTACCTTAACCAGCGACATGCTGTGCTCGCTGATCAACTCGCCAAGGTGCTCGAACAACTTGAACGCGAAGGAATCAAAGCCGAAGTACTGGAGTCCCTCCGTCGACATCAACACAGCAAAAGCTGACTCAGCATCGGAAAACCGCCTTTAAGGATCCCACATTATGCCCCGATCATGGCCGCATCCACTGTTGGACATACTGCACGTAGAAAAACCCATCATCCAGGCCCCCATGGCTGGCGTTCAGGATTACCGCCTGGCAGCCGCGGTTACCAACGCCGGCGGCCTCGGTTCTCTGCCCTGCGCCATGCTCGGCCCCGATGCACTGAAAACAGAACTTCAGGCACTGAATGAAGCCACCCAGGGTGGCCCCTATAACCTCAATTTTTTCGCCCATACACCGCACGCCCCGAATGACTCGCAGGAGGCCGGATGGAGGCAGGCACTGGCGCCCTATTACCAAGAATTCGAGATAGATCCAGCCACCATCAGCAACGGCCCCGGCCGCATGCCTTTCAACGAAGAATCCGCAGCTATTGTTGAAGCCTCCCGTCCGGCAGTGGTGAGCTTCCACTTCGGGCTACCAGAGCCGGCATTGCTGGATAGAGTCCGGCAAGCCGGGGCAAAGATATTCTCTACCGCCACGACTGTGGAGGAAGCCATCTGGCTGGAACAACACGGCGCAGACGCAATTATCGCCCAAGGGTTGGAAGCGGGCGGTCATCGAGGGATTTTTCTTACGAGGGACATGACCACACAAATGGGCACCTTCGCCCTGTTGCCTCAGATTGTGGACGCCGTGAACATTCCCGTTATCGCGGCTGGTGGCATTGCAACTGCAGAGGGAGTACAGGCCGCGTTGAAGCTTGGCGCAGCGGCAGCGCAGATTGGCACGGCGTTTATGCTGTGTCCCGAGGCAACCACCCGCCCCCTGCACCGGCAGGCACTCAAAAGCCCGCAGGCCAGGCATACCGCCCTGACAAACCTGTTTTCCGGAGGCCCTGCACGGGGCATTGTTAACCGGATAATGCGAGAACTCGGGCCAATATCAGAGCTCGCACCGGCATTTCCACTGGCAACCAACGCCATCGCACCACTCAGGGCAGCGGCTGAAGCTGCGGGCTCCGGCGATTTTTCACCGTTGTGGAGTGGGCAGAATGTGAGTGGGTGCAGGGAGGTTTCAGCGGGGGAGTTGGTGAGTGTTTTAACTCCTAAACCAGCAAACTAAAAAGAACACTCATCGGAGCACTACCCGTGTGACTTTTGTATGCGACTGGACCGTAGTATGTAAACGGAGCCGATTTGCCATTACGAAGCTTATTTTCACGAACGAACAGATGCACTGACAGTCCAAGCTTCTGATGGTGAATCAGCTCTCTACCACGCTTGCTCTCTGGCGTCGTTGAATTCTGGCTTTGCCAATGAAAGGTAGTTTCGTCGACCCAATGATCGATATAGCGGTGCTGACTTGCTTTGCCCTGCTTATTAAGTGTTACTAAAAGAACATGGGCCCCTGCCTCTTTCAAAAACACATGACCACTCTGCCAGTTCCCTGGGTTAAATTCCGCACCGAAAAGAGCTGGTATGTCTTCTCGCAGCAATTCCTGTCCGCGAGCCATTTCCAGCGGCGAGATAACCTCTTTCAACCGGGCGAAGGTCCTAAACTGCTCTACTAATTCCGGGGTGAGAACAATATCCTCGTAGGCTGGATTCGCAGCTTCCAGAATATATTCACCCTCAGCGGACTTCCGAACAGTTCGGAGCAAATATTGGGTATCGCCAGCCTCATCCAATCTTTCGATCGCTAACGTGGCATCAGAGATTTTCCCTGCAGCGCCAGAGCTGATCTGTTCGAGAAGTAGGTAATCGCCATCGTGGATAGGATTCTTGCCACCGTTCATGGAATTACCTGAGGCTTTCGCAATGAAATGCTTCTCCGGGTTTAATCGCCCGTAGCCGTTACCCAGAGACCGGTATTCCACGTCTTCAATCGCATCAACTCTGCTGTTTCTGAAGTGGCCGCAGGCAATTTTAAGAGTTGGAAAGAAAGGGAGTTCTGTACCCTCCGACGACATCGCCACTACGTTATTCTGCACTTCGGTCGCCGGAACAGTCTCGGACCTAGTCAAGTATTGGGCTAGCCTGAAGTCGATGAGTTCCTGGACCATTGACTCAAAAATCCCTAATCCAAACGTATCAACAGTGACTGTTGACTCAAATCGTCCGTTTTCCAAAACAAAAAAAGCGGGCGACTTGTTCGTCCAATATTTAGCGGGATTCTCTCTCCAATAATTCTGCCATTCAGGCGCTACACCATCCAAATGACGGACAGAATCGTGAATTTCCGCAAATAATCGAGGCCGGCGAGCCATTATTTTCCACGACTCATCCGCAAGTTTGGGAAACTCGACACCACCAGTCCAGCCACCAGTTGTCTGAAATGCCTCAAGCAATATTATTTTGAATGATTTATTCAGGGAGGTTTTCTCGACCTCTACGAAAAAATCACTATGTTTAGCCAGCAACTCATTTTCAGCTTCCGAGGCGTCACCAATAGCGCTCAGCAGACCAAACCAACTCCCATACTGCTTTCGCATCTGGCTAATATTAGCCCCAAAATGATAGTACTCAGTAAGCGTTGGCCTGCGCCCCAGCGTGTCTTTGAGCGCCTGATAGTCCTTCTCTGTCCCCTTCTGATCCAGCCCTTTCAGGAACTCAATCACTTCCAGATCATAATTAACGAAGCAGCCATCGGGCAATTCCAGCCGATTTTGCTCTGCTTTTCTCGCAAAATCAGCAAGCTGACGCTGGTTCATCGACTGCCCCATAAGGGCTTGGGGCTTGTGAAGGAAGCTTTGGTGGTTCCCGACAAAATCGAGAATCACAAGCCGCTCTTTACCATTGCTCTTACGCAGACCTCGGCCGATCTGCTGAAGAAATAAAACCTTCGATTCGGTTGGCCGGAGCAACAAAACCGTATCAATCGCGGGAAGGTCCACACCTTCGTTAAACAGGTCCACGGAGAAAATAACATCGAGATCACCCGACTCCAGCAACTCGAGTGCTTCACCTCGGGACATTTCTGAATCACCATGAACGGCAACGGCTCTAATCTTGTTCTTTTGGAAATACCGAGCCATAAAATCCGCATGTGCGCGGGACACACAGAAGGCCAATGTGCGGATTTGTTTATGTTGATTCCAGACCCGCAACGCATGGCGCGCACGCCCCATAGTAGCGAGTTTATGGGCGAGTAAATCAGGATCGAACTTCCCGTTGCGCCAGGGAATTTCCTGATACTCCACGGTTTCGTCGTAAATGCCGTAGTAATGGAATGGGACAAGGAAGTCGCCCCTTACGCCATCGAATAACGGGTATTCATAAACCAGATTGTCGTCACAAAGTGACAGAATGTCAGACCGGTCCGTTCGGTCAGGTGTGGCTGTCAGCCCCAATAAAAACTGTGGCGCAAAATACTTTAGGAGCCGGTGGTATGTCGGTGCGGCTGCGTGATGAAATTCATCAACCACAATGTAATCAAAATGCTGAGGAGCAAACCGCTCAAGGTGGGACTCTTTGCCTAGCGTTTGTATGGACGCGCAGAGGATATCGACAGAATGATCCCGCTGCTTGCCCATATAAAAACCAACGCGACTATCTGGTTTTATTCGGACAAAAGTCTCGGCGGCCTGGTACAGAATTTCCTCTCGATGCGCCACAAACAGAATTCGCCGCGCACCCAACTGCTTGGCATCAAAGGCTGACAACCACGTTTTACCAAGGCCGGTAGCCAAAACAACCAGGCCTCGCTTATATCCCTCGCCCCTGGTCTCGTCCAGAGCCTTTAACGCAGCCTTTTGCACTTCATTAGGTGTTGGTGGGGCTTCCTGCTCAGTACTACCAGGCGCTACTGGCTGAGGTGGGGGAACGCGCCTTTTAGCATACTCGTCGATCCAATGATCTGTTAGCGGAACGACATTGGGATGCCGGAAAAGTTCTTCAAAACGGTTTACAGCCTCCAGATAGCCGGTTTCTGGTGGATAATCGATTTGATAGTTCCACTCCAGTCCATCCTGAAGCGCTTGCCGACTGATATTACTAGAACCAATAAACGCCCTTCCCCAATGGTGACGAGAACCACCATGCCCCGCAAAGAGGTAGGCTTTCATATGAAAACTACTTCCTTTGCTCTCGTAGACGGCAACTTGTGCACCGTGATCTTGCAGCAGGGATAGCTTGCGCAATGCTTCCGGATCAGTGATATCGAGGTAATCACTGGTTAGTATTCTCACCCGTGCTGGGGCAGGCTCCCTGTCTTTGTGAATCACATCCAGAAGATCCGGAAGCAACAAATTCAAGCCCGTCGTTTTCACAAATGCGACAGCCATATCTACTTGGCCAGCTGAACGTATCGCATGGCACAGTTTCGGCAAGAAATGATGCTGTCTGCCTCCGATAGTCAGCCTGTCATGTGCTGCTGGTGCTTTATGAGCAAGCATGTTTAGCCATTGCTCATCACGCTCGGGCCGCTGATCGAGAGTCCGCCAGAAAGTTAATTGGACATCCTTCTCGACGGCTTCAAACCATTGCGCAGCCAACTCTTCGTTTGCATCCGTAAAATGCCGCCCGCCACTTTGGCGTTCGCCTTCGCCAAGCTTAAAGCTGGCATACAACGTGCCTCCGGGTTTTAAAGCAGACCAAAGGCGAGTTAAAGCGCTCGGAACTTCACTTGCGGGAAGATGTAGCAAACTGGCACAGGCCCATATTCCGTCGTAGGCATGCAGTTCTTCAACATCCAGAAACGACCGATGCTCAACCGGAAGCCCAGTTTTCTGACGAGCAAGCGCGGTGATTGCCTGCGATGCATCAAAGGCGGTAACCCGGTATCCATGACCGTGAAAATACAAAGCATCTCGGCCAGAGCCACAACCCGCATCAAGTATGTGGCCACCGTCGGCCACATGAGGGAGGAAGACGCGATAAATGTCATCCATAGATACATCCAGAGTTGAATCCACAAACGCTTCGGCATTGGCATTGTAATAGCCCAGCGTGTCTGACATTCGGTGGTTTCCTTGCTACTATTTCGCGCCCAATTCTTTTCTACCAGGTTACCAGCGACCGACTTTTTGTCCAGCCGCCTAAGGCAGCCACTCGAGCTCCCGCAGTTTCGCCTAGTTTGCTCAGACCGCAACCTGCCCGCTGGTGGCAACGTTCTTACACTCAGTGCGGGCGACGGAGTAACAGTTTGTGTCGTATGGCGGCGCTTTACCTTTGGATTCAGATAGTTGCCAACCAAGCGGCTCCGCGCACCCCACTGGAGTCTCCATGGGCGGCTTTCACAATCGACGTATCACACTCACCCCCAAACACATAGCTCGAAAGCCTTCCCGGCAGTTCCCGATATATCTGTTCCGCATTACTCATGCCGCCACCCAGCACGACGATGTCCGGGTCCAGCACGTTGATAACGGCGGCCAGGCCTCGGGCCAGGTGCTCCAGGTATTGCTGCAGGGTTTCGGTGGCTTGCGGGTCGCTATTTCGTGCGTTTGCAACAATGGTGTGGGCGGGCAGTTGCTGTCCCGTGTGCAGTTTGTGAGTGAGTGACAACCCGGTTCCGGAAAGAAAGGTTTCGTTGCAGCCATACCGGCCACAAAAGCAGGGGCGCTGTTGCAGTTCAGCTTCCGGTGTCCAGGGTAACGGGTTATGGCCCCATTCGCCGGCTACGCCGTTGGGGCCGGTCAGCAGCTGGCCGTTCACGGTGATGCCTGCGCCACAGCCCGTGCCTAGTATGGCGGCGAATACCGTGTGGTGGTTGCGCCCTGCTCCGTCTGTGGCTTCGGAAAGCGCCAGGCAGTTAGCATCGTTGGTCAGGGTTACGGGCCGTTGCAGGAGTTCACGAAGGTGTTGCTGCATGGGCTGGCCGTTCAGCCAGGTGGAGTTGGCGTTTTTAATGCGGCCGGTTTTGCCCGAAACGCTGCCGGGTATGCCTATGCCCACGGGTATTCCGGTGGTGCCGGCGTGGGCTTCGGCCTTTTGTACCAGGGCGTGGATGGTTTGCAGGGTGGCTTGATAGTTGCCGACGCTGGTTGGTACCCGTTGGCGAAAATGCTCCTGGCTATGCCGGTCGATCAGGATGACTTCGGTTTTGGTGCCACCCAGATCAATGCCTATCAGCCAATTGCTTCCCATGCCGCACTCTTTGTTCAACGGTTTCCCAGAAAATACGGTGTTATGAGCGGAAAGGGAACCCGGTATTTTTATGCGTCTTCTTTCTGACAAAAGCTCAGGTTATTCATAAAGCTCTTAACCATTATCGAAAATCCCTGTTTGCCTTGATATTCGTCAGTGCTTATCATCCCGCACCCTTTAACGCACCAAATCAGGGCATGAACAGGCAGTATGGGACGCAGGAACGAACAACTCCGCTGGCAGCTGGCCAAAGGCCTGGTTCAGGCGCTGCACCTGGAGCGCCTGGCGAGCAAGTACAGCCGTACCACGGTGATGGCGGTGTTCAACCTGGTTAATGGCGGGTTCAGTATTGCTTTGGTGTCGTTTGTGGCGCTGGTTACGCAGGAGGCTTTCATTTTCCCCTCCCTCGGTGCCACCGCTTTTATTCTGTTCTATGTGCCCATGGCGCAACCGGCGTCTCCCAGAAATACACTTTGCGGGCACCTGATTGGCGCCCTGATGGGCTTGCTGGCTCTGTACATGTTCGGGCTGCAGGGGCAGGCGTCGGCATTCATGACCGGTGTTGATCTGCCCAGGGTGGGGGCGGCGGCGTTATCGCTGGGGCTTACCAGCTGCCTGATGGTGGTGTTTCGGGTGGCTCACCCTCCGGCCGGTGCCACCGCACTGATCGTTTCCTTGGGCCTGATGCCCAATCCGGCGCAGTTGCCCGTGCTTATGGCGGGAGTGGCGTTGCTGTTGGCCCATGCCTTTGTGATGAACCGGCTGGCAGGTATTCCCTATCCGCTCTGGTCGACCAGCACGGGTTCCGCTCCCATTCGGCAGCAGGCCCCAGCGGCCGATTGAGACTTACTTCTTCACCCATTTGCCGTTGATCAACACAAACTGGCCTGCGGGCGTTTTTTCAATGGCTTTCTGACCGGCCACGGTCTCAACCTGTGTCACCGGAATGTCGTGTTTTTCAGCAATGCGGGTGTATTCATCCCGGCGGGCCTGGTTAATGGCTTTCACCACAGCCTGGGCATCGCCTTCTGCACGCACCACGTCCAGGTAACCGGTTGGCGTTTCCCCCACCAGGCCCTGCTGTTTAGCCGTGTCCAGTTTCTGTTTCGCTTCTTCCAGCCCCATGGCCAGCGCCGGTATTGCTATGGCGAGCGCCAACACAAAGGCGCCCAGTTGTATCAATCGTTTCATATTCAACCCCTTGGTCAGCCGTTGGCATTGTCCGGTGTTACTCAGAACAGCCCCTGTTCGCTGAACAGCTCGTCTACTTCTTTGTCCACCTTCACGTAGATCTCGTGCTGAATCTTTACGTTCAGGTTGACGGTAATCGGTTCTTTTGGTGCCGCCATCTGCACAGTGGGTGTGCACGCAAATAGCGCCAGCGGCAACATTAAAACCAGCAATGTTCTGGCCGCCAATGGCCGGCACCAACGCCATAGATTTGTCATGGCACTGCCTCCTGCCCGGATTGTTGTACCCGCTCCCGAACCCTTTCGGTCACGGCTTCGTTCACTCTGCCACTCAGCTGAAGGCTGGTTAACAGGGCGGGGATATCCTCTTCAAGATTGATGTTGAGCACAACCGGCTGCCCGCCACGAAGATCCGGATTCTCACCTTCCAGCCTCAGACCGAGCGCCAATTTTCCCTCTTCATCGTAGTCTATCGTGCTCTCCAGCACCGAATAGTGAAAGTTTTGCAAAGCTTGCACCACCAGATCCATGGCATCGCTGCTGCCCAACATGGCCTGCAGTCGCTCGGCCGGCATGATGAGTTTGCCACCGGGCGATACCGCCCTTAGTGCGCCCTCGTCTACTCGCACACCAGCGTCGGTCACCGCTACCGGAATGCGGCCTGTCAAGGTGCCAGTGCCTGAGAAGCCCTCTGCCGGATACGCCTGCAGCAGTCGCTCCAGCGAAAGATCGTAGACATCAATGGGAACCTGCCAGGGACGATTCGAGAGATCGACAGTGCGCGGCGCTACGCGAAGCCGGCCACCCAGAAACTCGGCTGTCGCCTGCTGAACGGCAAGCTGCCCCCTGAGCGGCGCAGCCAGGTTCGCTTCGTAATCCGCCAGGAGCTGAATCGGCCCAATGCCGATTCCGGAATCGACTTCGCCTATCCGGATGTCTCGCAGGGCGGCGGTTAATGTGTCCGCTTCCAGGGCAAACAACAGGCGCCCACTCAGGTTGGTGAGCGCCGTACGGTCCATTACCCCGGAAACATCAGAGAGGTCTAGCCGGGCATCCACCGCCAGCGGTTCATTTGGCTCCACCCAGAGATTTGCCTGAAGTGTTAGTTCACCGCTGTCCAGGGAAAGCAATTCCGGCCAGTTCAAGAGGGTGGCCGCAAGCGCCTCTCCTGCGTTCTGCGCAGCCATGGTCGTGCGGATGTCGGCAGTGAAGTCGCTCGCCGACCGGTTACGCAAGACGAGATTGGCTATCAGGCCGGAGCTGGCATTCAGTTTTCCCGCCAGCTCCAGATCTGCCAGCGTTCCGCTCACCTCTCCCTCAAACCACCGGCGTTGGGGCTTCAGGCTCGGGTGGCGGACTTCCGCTACGTCGATGCGCACATTTCCGGAGATGCGGGTGCGTTCCGGCATAGCACCCGGGGCGCCGAGATCAACGGTTACCTCGGTATCCGCGAGATCCAGCTGAACATCAATTAACTCTGCGGGGGTGCTTCCGGATTGCCGGGCAATGCGGGCTATTGTCAGCCGGGACCCCGGGCGGAAGGTAACGCCGACCTGCTTGTTACTTGCTTCAACGGAATTGACGATATCTGCGTGAATGCCCGTCGCTTTCCAGCCGGCGATTTCATAGTCAGGCAGCGCCAGGTCCATCCGACCTTGCTGGAGCGAGAACGTCCATGGCGTGGCATTTGCCTGAGAGAGTGTCAGGGCACCAGCCACCACAGCAACCAAACAGAACCAGAGGGCCCGAAAGAAGCTGGCTGGGGATCTTGGCGGTGGCAGTATCATCCAGTCGTTCCGATAAATTGGATTACTCCATGCAGGTATAGAGAGCCGGATTTAGGATACTACGGAGGCAGGGCTGATCATATTTCGTGTTAGACTCCACTCCGAATTTTTCTGTATCCGGAATACGATGACTTCTGAACAAGCCACCACCAAGGCCCTGTCCCGTCGCTTCTGCGTCGCTCCCATGATGGACTGGACCACCCCGCACTTTCGTTACCTGGCCCGCATCCTCAGCAAGCGGGCGCTGCTTTATACAGAAATGGTCACCACAGGTGCGCTCATCCATGGCGATACCGAGCGCTTTCTGCGCCACGATGTTTCAGAGTATCCGCTGGCGCTTCAGCTCGGCGGCAGCGACGCTAACGAGTTGGCCCATTGCGCGCGGCTGGCGCAACAGTTCGGGTTCAGCGAGGTTAACCTGAACGTGGGTTGCCCCAGCGACCGGGTGCAGAACAACATGATCGGCGCCTGTCTGATGGGCCATCCAGACAAGGTAGCAGAGGGCGTGGCCGCAATGATTGAGGCCACCGACCTTCCGGTTACGGTAAAGCACCGCATTGGTATCAACGGCCGGGAATCCTGGGACGAGCTGTGCGAGTTTATTGAAACCGTGGCCGCAGCCGGCTGCAAGACATTCATTGTGCATGCCCGTATTGCCGTTCTTGAAGGCTTGAGCCCGAAGGAAAACCGGGACATTCCGCCGCTCAAATACGACTGGGTGTATCGCCTGAAACAGGCCTATCCGCACCTGGAGATTATCATCAATGGCGGCATCAAAACCTTCGAGGACTGCCATGAGCATCTGGCCCACACCGATGGCGTGATGCTGGGGCGAGAGGCCTACCACAATCCCTGGTTGCTGGCCGAGGTAGACACTGAACTATTTGGTGAGCCACCGGCCGTTACCAGCCGCCATGAGGCCCTCCGGGCCATGTTCCCGTTCATTCAGCAGGAGCTGGACCGGGGCGCGTACCTCACCCACATTACCCGCCATATCATGGGCCTGTTCCTGGGGCAGCCGGGGGGACGGCAGTTCCGCCGTCATCTGAGTGAGAATGCCAACAAACCCGGCTCCGGGCTGGAAGTGGTCGAACAGGCGCTGGCGAAAGTCAGAGAACCGGAACCCAGTTTGGAAACCTGATCGCCACCATACCTTTTGTTGTCTTGTTACTGTCGTAAGCTGCCGTTATTGTAGGAGTTAAAAGGGCATTGTGGATGAATGCCCGGATAACACCGAACCATCGGGATGACAGGACGAATGAACAGCAAACTCGAACAGCTTAAAACCATGACCACGGTTGTGGCCGACACCGGCGATATTGATGCTATCCGGCAGTGGCGCCCGGAAGACGCCACCACCAACCCTTCCCTGCTGCTGAAGGCCGCGGCCTCAGAGGCGTATCGCCCCATGCTGGAAAAGGCCGTGGCCTATGCGGCCAAGCACGGTGGCTCGGATGCCGAACAACTTACGGTCGCAACCGACATGTTGGCAGTGCTGGCTGGCAAGGAAATTCTCGGGCTGATTCCGGGCGTGGTCTCCACCGAGGTAGATGCCCGGTTGTCCTTCGACACCTCCGCCACTCTGGAGCGTGCCCGCCGCCTGGTGGACTTTTACGACCGCCAGGGCGTGGACACTAACCGTGTTCTGATCAAGATTGCCTCCACCTGGGAGGGTATCCGTGCAGCAGAGCAGCTTGAGAAGGAAGGCATCCGCTGCAACCTGACGCTGCTTTTCTCTTTTGTGCAAGCAGTGGCGTGTGCCCAGGCCGGCGCCCATCTGATTTCACCGTTCGTGGGCCGTATCCTCGACTGGCACCTGGCCAGCTCCGGGCGCGACAGCTATCCGGCCGAGGAAGATCCTGGCGTACTTTCGGTTTCACGCATCTACAATTACTACAAGGCCAATGGCTTCAACACAGTGGTAATGGGTGCCAGCTTCCGCAACACCGGCGAAATCGAAATGCTGGCCGGCTGCGACCGGCTCACCATCAGTCCGGCACTGCTTCAGGAGCTGAAGGATGATCAGGGCACTCTGGCCAGGAAACTCAACCCGGAGACGGCCTCCTCGACCGACAAACCGGGCCAGGTTAACGAGAAGCTGTTCCGGTGGGAATCCAACGAAGACCCGATGGCCACCGAAAAGCTGGCTGATGGCATTCGCCGTTTTGCGGCAGACCAGATCGAACTGGAGAACCGGGTCCGCCAGCTCGCGCAGGCGGCCTGACATTTGTTGAAACGAAGTAACTGACCATGATCGAACGCCTGAAGAAACTGTTTTCCGTTGCCGAGTCAGAACCGGTCGAGCCGGATGCACATCAACTGGCCGTGGCAGCCACCGCCCTGATGGTGCAACTTTCGCGGGTAGACAACCAGGAAGACGAGCGGGAACTGAAGACCATTGTCGACTGTGCGGTGAAGGCTCATCAGATTACCCGGGAAGAGGCTGAGGAAATCCTGCACGATGCCCTCGCCCACGCCGAAGACGCCACATCGTTGTATCAGTTTACCGGGCAGATTAACGATCATCTGGATCAGCAACAGAAGCAGTCCCTGTTGGAGAGTATCTGGCGGGTTGCCTTTGCCGACGGCCGTATCGACAAATACGAGGAACACCTTATTCGCCGCATGGCAGACCTGCTGCATCTTAATCATCGCGAGTTCATGCAGGCCCGGCACCGGGCGGAAGAATCCGCATCCTGATTCAAGGAGATTCCATGTTAGCCATTCTTCACCCCAACACCGCGCTCGATAGTGAAGCCTATCGCCAGACCATGGAATACCTGGAAAACCTTCCGGGCGTCAGCATCCGGGTACACGAAATTCAGGGTGCCAGCCAGCGACTGACCGAAATCTACCTGCTGGGCGACACCAAATCCCTGGAAAAAGCAGAAATTGAAGCCCTGCCGGCGGTGGAACGCGCCATCCGGATCTCCGAGGACTACCGCATTCTTGGCCGCCACAAGGATGACAAGCGCCAGAGTGGCTTCACCTATAATGGTGTAGAGTTCAGCCAGAACAACCTGAACATTTTCGCCGGCCTCTGCGCGGTGGATGTGCCCGAGCATGTGGAAATGATGCTGCAGGCGCTGGAAGACAACGGTGAGGTATGTACCCGAATGGGGGCCTACAAGCCGCGCACCAACCCTTACTCCTTCCAGGGCCACGGCAAGGGCTGCCTGCCCTGGGTGTTCGAGAAAGCAGGCAAGCATGGTATCAAGGTGATTGCCATGGAAATCACCCACGAAAGCCATATCGAGGAAATCGACACTTGCCTGGAAAAACTCGGCCGGCCAACCGGCGTGATGCTGCAGGTAGGGACCCGCAACACCCAGAACTTCGAACTGCTCAAGGCCATTGGCCGGCAGAGCACCTACCCGGTGCTCCTCAAGCGTGGTTTCGGTATCACCCTGAATGAATCCCTGAACGCAGCCGAGTATCTGGCCAGCGAGGGCAACGCCAACGTCATTTTCTGTTTACGCGGCATGAAAACCGAGGCCGGCCTGCCCCACCGCAATATGGTGGACTTTGCCCATGTGCCTGCGGTAAAACGCCTGACCCGCATGCCGGTGTGTGTGGATCCGTCCCACTCCGTGGGCAGCCGGGACCAGTCACCGGATGGTATTCTGGATGTGATGCACGCAACCGCACAGGGGGTTATTGCCGGCGCCAACATGGTGCTGGTGGACTTCCACCCGAAACCGGAGAAAGCTCTGGTAGACGGCCCTCAGGCCCTTCTGATGAGCGAATTACCGGCCTACCTGGAAGATATTCGCCTGTGCCACGAGACCTGGAAGAAACGCCAGGCCATATACCAACGCCTCAGGGAAACTACAGCAGAATGATCGTTTATGGTCACCGTGGAGCCAAAGGAGAGGCTCCGGAAAACACCATGCCTGGCTTCATCCATGCCCACCGGCATGGCATCCGGCATTTTGAGCTGGATCTGGTGCTGTCGAAAGACGGCATTCCCGTGCTGGTGCACGACCTGACCGTGAACCGCACCACCGGCCAGAAAGGCAGTGTCGGCAAGTATACCGCCGCCGAACTGGCCGAGATGGATGCGCGCCGCAATACCAGTTCTTGGTCCCGGAAAACCGGCATTCCCTCGCTGGAGAATCTGCTCGATCAGTTTGATGACATTGAGCACCTTCAACTGGAGGTGAAAAAGGATGCCCGGCCCAGGCTGAACATTCTGTGCAATCGACTGACCGAGATCATCCAGCGCCGGGATTTGTACCAAACCGCCGCAATCACCTCTTCCGACCCCTGGTTTCTGCGTGAAATCCGCCGTCGCGACAAAAATATACGCATCGGCCTGGTGGCCGAGCGCAAGTTTCCCAAGCCACTGAATCTGGCCACCCGGCTGGGCTGCGAATATTTCTGTGTGAACTGGAAGATTCTGACCAAAGGCATGGTCGAAACGGCGCACCGGCGGAACATGCATGTGTCTACCTGGACGGTAAACCGTATCCACGACATGTTGCTTCTGGAAGAGATGGGGGTCGACAGTATTATTACCGATTACCCCACCAGCACCCGCATGTTCTTCGATAACCGGGCCAAGGCCGTGTTGAACCTGCCGATACGGGAAACCGCACCAGAGCCCGCCTGAAGCAAGGCTCTGATGGACAACGGCCTGATCAGAAGATCCGATTCAGGCCGTTCAGGGCAGCTACCCGATAGGCTTCCGCCATGGTCGGGTAGTTGAAGGTGGTGTTGATAAAGTAGTTCAGGGAATTGGCTTCCCCTTCCTGGTTCATGATGGCCTGGCCGATGTGAACAATCTCGGCGGCCTGGTCACCAAAGCAGTGTATCCCCAGAATTTCCCGGGTCTCCCGGTGGAACAGAATCTTCAGCATGCCCACGGCTTCGCCGGTAATCTGCGCCCTCGCCAGATCCTTGAAGAACGCCTGGCCGACATCGTATGGCACTTTGGCTTCGGTCAGTTCGCGCTCGGTTTTACCAACAGAGCTGATTTCCGGAATGGTATAAATGCCGGTAGGCACGTCGTCCACAAAGCGGAAATACTCGTCCTGGGTAATGTCAGACGAGGCCGCCCGCCCCTGGTCGTAAGCGGCACTGGCCAGGCTTGGCCAGCCAATCACATCGCCGGCGGCATAGATATGCTCGACTTCCGTGCGGTAATGCTCGTCTACCGCCAGCTGGCCCCGGCTGTTCGGTGTCAGGCCCACGTTCTCAAGCCCCAGATTCTCGGTATTGCCGCTACGGCCATTACACCACAGGAAGGCATCGGCCCGAATCTTCTTGCCGGATTGCAGTGACAGTACAACGCCGTGATCGTCACCTTTCACGGATTCATACTGCTCATTGTGGCGAACCAATACACCGTTGTTACGCAGGTGGTAACTCAGGGCATCGGAAATTTCATCATCCAGGAACGACAGCAAGCGACTGCCCGGGTTGATCAGGTCTACCTTCACACCCAGTCCAGCAAAGATAGAGGCGTATTCCGACCCAATGACACCGGCACCGTAGATAATCAGGGTACGCGGGGTGTGGGACAGATTCAGAATGGAGTCTGAGTTGTAGATCCGATGATGACGGAAGTCGACATCGGGCGGCAGGTACGGGCGGGAACCGGTGGCAATGATGGCCTGTTTGAAATGGATGGTTTCCACAGACTTGTTGCCACGGATTTCCAACCGGTGCTTGTCGACAAATGCGGCACGGCCGTTGATAAGGTCTACCCGGTTACGGGAATAGAACTGAGTGCGCAGCTTCACCTGTTTGCCAATCACCTTCTGGGCGTTCTGCAATACCCGCGGAAAAGAGAACCAGCGCGGTTCACCAATGTCCCGGAACATCTGGTTGGTGTTGAAGGTGATGATCTGCTTGACCGAGTGACGCAGTGCCTTGGACGGAATGGTGCCCCAGTGGGTGCAGTTACCGCCAACCGTAGGCTTGTCTTCAATGATGGCGACGCGCCTGTTGTGCTTCGCCGCATTCATTGCCGCCCCTTCTCCCGAAGGACCGGCGCCAATAACCACCACGTCGTAATGATGCTCTGCCATGCGCGCACTGACTCCTTATCTACACTCTGAAAGCGTAGCTATAGTTATTAATGTATTGTTGGCCTGGAGCGGTTATTTGTCGGCCTTGGTGGCATCGTATGCCAGGTCTTCCGCTTTTACTGGCTCATCCGAGCCGCTCCGGCTCTCTTCGCATTTCTGGGTATTGCCCCCGCAAATCTCACAGGAAGTACTGATTCCCAGAGCGCCAATACCACCGCAGGTTCCGCTGATCGGCTTTCGACCGAAAATCACACCGATCGACATACCGGCAATCAGCAGCACCACAATAAACAACACCAAAAGAAAGGTACCCATTACTGCCCTCCTTTACTGGACAAGGTAAGACGAGAACGCCGGTGTTTGGTGGGTTTCAAAGCCGTTGTCTCCCCTCACAATAAAAAATGCGGGAATGTTTTCACGGGTTGCCAAGCCCATGGCCTTGTCAAAACCCATCACATTAAAGCCGGTTGCCAAGGCATCTGCCGTCATACAGTCTTCTGCAATAACCGTAACCGATGCCAGTCGATGACCAATCGGCTTTCCCGTCTCAGGGTCTATTGTATGGGAGTACCGCTGGCCGTTCGATTCGTAATAGTTACGATAATCGCCGGACGTCGCCATGGCCTGAGCATCCAGCGCCACCACACTATTTACTGCCCGGCCCTGCTCTATCGGTTGCTCAATAGCCAGACGCCAGGCGGTACCGTCCGGCTTGCGTCCATTGGTACGCACTTCGCCGCCCACTTCCACAAGGTAAGCGCCAACACCTTCACTGTCGAGGTAACGGGCCACCGCATCCACGCCATAGCCCTTGGCAATACCCGACAGATCAATGTACTGGGGCTTCTCGCTGCGAATGGCACTGGCCAATTCATCGAACTCCAGGTGCTCCCAACCGGTGCCACCAAGTACGGTGTTCAGTTCATCGTCGGAGGGTATCTGTTCAGGCCGCGCCTTGGGCCCAAACCCCCAGAGATTCACTACCGGGCCAATGGTCACGTCGAACGCCCCACCCGTCAGTTCAGCAATCTCGACTGACCGCCGGATAACCTCGAACAATGCCGGCGAAAGCTCAATCCACTCCGACTGGTCCCGCAGACTGTTCAGTTGAGACAGCTCGGAATCCGGCTTCCAGGTCGACATGGCATTGTCCACCTGATCCAGCGTGCTCTCGATGCCCTTGGCCAGAGTCTGAAGCCGTTGCTCATCTTCTGGCAATACGACGTTAATGTGATAGGTCGTCCCGAAAATCCCGCCAGAGATCTCCCAGACTTTTTCTTCTTCCTGAAACGAACAACCCGCCAGGGTGGCCAGAGCCAGCGCCATAAAGACGCTGACCACGGCTACCCTGGCGGGTCGAAACATGCGGGATGTCATGCGGTCTGATTAACCTCCGAAGTCATCCAGCATGATGTTCTCGTCTTCTACACCAAGATCTTTCAACATCTTGATCACAGACGCGTTCATGATTGGGGGTCCACACATGTAGAACTCACAGTCTTCCGGAGCCGGATGGTCCTTCAGATAGTTTTCGTACAACACGTTGTGGATAAAGCCCGTAGGGCCGTTCCAGTCATCGGTTGGCAGGGGGTCTGAAAGCGCCACGTGCCACTCGAAGTTGTCGTTCTCTGCAGCCAGACCGTCGAAGTCTTCCACGTAGAACATTTCGCGTACGCTACGCGCACCGTACCAGAAGCTGATCTTGCGCTTGGAGTTCAGGCGCTTGAGCTGGTCGAAGATGTGGGAGCGCATGGGCGCCATACCGGCACCACCACCGATAAACACCATTTCCGCATCGGTATCCTTGGCGAAGAACTCACCAAACGGTCCCATGACGGTGACCTTGTCACCCGGCTTCAGGTTGAACACGTAAGTGGACATGATACCTGGCGGATGATCAGTTCCAGGAGGCGGCGTAGCGATACGGATGTTGAACTTGAGAAGACCTTTTTCTTCCGGGTAGTTCGCCATGGAATAGGCCCGGATGGTTTCTTCCTTGTTCACGCCCTTGTAGCGCCAGATATCGTGCTTGTCCCAGTCCTCGTGGAACTCTTCCTCGATGTCGAAATCCTTGAAGTTGATTTCGTACGGAGGGCATTCCAGCTGCACGTAACCGCCGGCGCGGAAGTCTACTTCCTCGCCTTCAGGCAACTTCAGTACCAGTTCCTTGATGAAGGTGGCCACGTTGTGGTTGGAGATAACCTCACATTCCCACTTCTTCACACCGAAGAACTCTTCAGGCACTTCGATCTTCATGTCCTGCTTCACAGGAACCTGGCAAGACAGGCGCCAGCCTTCTTTTTCTTCACGATTAGTGAAGTGGGTCTTTTCCGTGGGCAGCATGGCGCCACCGCCGTCCAGAACCTTGCACTTGCACTGGGCACAGGTACCGCCACCGCCACAGGCAGAGGACAGGTAGATGCCGCTGTTGGCCAGAGTACCCAGCAGCTTACCGCCCGCGGCGGTCTTGAGCGTGTGCTCGGGGTCGTCGTTGATCTCAATGGTCACGTCACCGGTGCTTACCAGCTTGGAGCGGGCTGCGAGGATAACCGCAACCAGCGCCAGAACGATAACGGTGAACATGACCACGCCGAGAATAATTTCTGTATTCATGGTCTCGCCTTTTCGTTAAACCGAATCACCGGGTGAATTACAGTGAGATGCCGGAGAACGACATGAAACCCAGTGACATCAGACCAACGGTAATGAAGGTGATGCCAAGGCCACGCAGTCCGTTCGGAACATCGCTGTACTTGAGCTTTTCACGGATACCCGCCAGAGCAATGATGGCCAGGGCCCAGCCAAGGCCGGCGCCGAAGCCATACACCACACTCTCGCCGAAGGTGTAGTCACGCTCCACCATGAACAGCGAGGCACCCAGAATGGCGCAGTTCACTGTAATCAGTGGCAGGAACACACCCAGAGCGGCATAGAGCGCCGGGATATACTTGTCCAGTACCATTTCCATGATCTGAACAATCGCCGCGATTACCCCGATATACGTCAGCAATCCGAGAAAGCTCAGGTCTACGTTCGGCAGGCCAGCCCAATCCAGGGAGCCTTCGCGCAGAACGCTGTTGTACAGAAGGTTGTTCACCGGAACGGTGACCGTCAGCACGACCACCACGGCAATGCCAAGACCGGTTGCGGCCTCGATCTTCTTGGAGATGGCCAGGAAGGTACACATCCCCAGGAAGAAGGCCAGCGCCATGTTTTCAACAAAAACAGCCTTCAGAATCAAGCTGATATAATGCTCCATCAGAAGGCCTCCTTGGCGACATGGCGAGACATTTTATAGTCCGGCTCTTCAACCTGCTCCGGCTTCCAGGTCCGCAGACCCCAGATCGCCAGGCCGATAATAAAGAACGCACTCGGCGGCAGCAGCAACAAGCCGTTAGGAATGTACCAGCCACCTTCGTTCACCACCGGCATCAGGGAGACACCGAACAGTGAGCCGGCGCCCAGCAATTCACGGAAGAAGGCAACGAAGATCAGGAGTACCGAGTAGCCCAGACCGTTACCAACGCCGTCCAGGAAGCTCAGCCAGGGGCCGTTCTTCATGGCAAAGCCTTCCGCGCGGCCCATAACGATGCAGTTGGTGATAATCAGACCAACGAACACTGAGAGCTGCTTGGAAATCTCGTAGGCATAGGCCTTGAGCACCTGGTCAACCACGATTACCAGGGAGGCGATAATGGTCATCTGCACGATGATCCGGATACTGCCCGGAATCTGGGTGCGTACCAGGGACACGGCCAGGTTGGAAAATGCGGTAACGGCAATAACCGCCGCGCACATAACAAGTGTAACGTTCATGCTGGTGGTAACCGCCAGCGCTGAACAGATCCCCAGGATCTGCAGGGCAATCGGGTTATTGCTGAAGATCGGTTCGAAGAGAACCTGTTTGGCTGATGCATCTGCCATGATCAGACCTCCCCTTCACGAAGTTTTTGCAGGAACGGCGCGTATCCGCGGTCGCCCATCCAGTAGTTAACCAGTTGCTCAACGCCGCGACTGGTCAACGTTGCCCCGGACAGAGCATCCACTTTATGCTGCCTTTTTTTTGCATCAACGTTTACGCCACCTTTAACCAGTTTGATCTGCGGTTCAGTGCGATCACCATCATAAACTTTCTTCCCCACCCACTGCGACTTCCAGCGTGGATTGTCTACCTCCCCACCGAGGCCCGGAGTTTCGGCGTGGGAGTAAAAGCCAAGCCCTTCAATGGTGTTCAAATCACCTTCCAGCGAAATGAAGCCATACAATGTAGACCAGAGGCCATAACCATGAATTGGCAGTACCACACGCACTAGCTCTCCGTTCTCGCTCAGCGTATACACCCTGGCAACATTCGGCCGGCGCTTGATGCCAGCCTTGTCTTCCGAGGAAGGAATATCCGTAGACAACTGAGGGTCCGAGGCAGCCTTGTACATATCATATTTCATGGGCTCAGCAACACCAACGGCGGAAGGCTTTACAAATTTACCAGTATCCAAATCCACCAGGCGAACATCGAAACTCTCGAATTTCTGCAAAATCTGCTCTGCAGTATCGCCTTGATCCAGCATACCTGCGGCAGAGAGAATGTTCGTTGTCATATCAAGATGCTGATTCTTGACCTGGGCAGGTCTGAGCATGACCGCCGCGGTGGATACCACGACAGAGAACACGATACTCAGCACCAGCGCAACGATCAGCGTGCGGGAGACGGTTTCTTTAGCTTTAGCCACGAGCAAGCCTCCGTTTGATGTTGGCCTGAACCACGTAATGGTCCATCAATGGCCCGAACAGGTTTGCGAACAGGATGGCAAGCATGATGCCTTCCGGGAACGCCGGATTGATCACGCGGATCAGCACAGTCATCACGCCTACCAGAATACCGAAACACCAGCGACCCGTGTCAGTCATCGCGGCGGACACCGGATCCGTCGCCATGAACATCATGCCAAAGGCAAACCCGCCCATGACCAGATGCCAATGCGCCGGAACCGCGAACATCGGATTGGTCTCGGAACCTATGATGTTTAGCAGCAGCGACATGCCGATCATACCGATCAACACACCTCCGACGATGCGATAGGAGGCAATCTTCATGGCCAACAGGATCAGGCCACCAATCAGAATGGCCAGTGTCGAGGTCTCACCCATCGAGCCCTGAATGGTGCCCATGAAGGCGCTCATCCAGCCAATTTGAGCTTCCAGAGCTTCCAGACCACCACTGGCGGCCCAGCTCAGCGCCGTCGCGCCACTGAAGCCGTCAACCGCAGTCCAGACGGTGTCGCCGGAAATCTGCGCCGGATAGGCGAAGTACAGGAAGGCACGACCGGTCAGGGCCGGGTTCAGGAAGTTCTTGCCGGTACCGCCGAACACTTCCTTACCGATCACCACACCGAAGGTGATACCCAGGGCCACCTGCCACAGCGGGATGGTGGGCGGGCAGATCAGTGCAAACAGTACGGAGGTCACAAAGAAGCCTTCGTTCACTTCGTGCTTGCGCACGGTGGCAAACAGGACTTCCCAGAAACCACCCACAATGAAGGTAACCGCGTAGATGGGCACGAAATACGCCAGGCCATAGACGAAGTTATCCCAAAGGCCGGCTCCGGCTCCGGTTACCGCCAGGGCGGTAATGAAGGCTTCACGCAGGCCGCCGTCGGCAATCTGGGCGCCGGCATTTTCTGCCAGGAAGCTGTTGGCCTGGAAACCGATGTTCCACATACCGAAGAACATGGCCGGGAAGGTACACAGCCACACAGTGATCATGATGCGCTTGAGGTCTACGCCATCACGCACATGGGAGGTGGTCTTGGTTACGCTCGCAGGCGAGTAGAAAATTGTATCAACGGCTTCGTACAGGGCGTACCAGCGCTCGTACTTGCCGCCTTTTTCAAAGTGATGCTCGATTCCATCGAGAAACTGTCGGATTGCCATCGTATTAGCCCTCGATCTCGATTCGGGTCAGGTTCTCGCGGAGAATCGGACCGTATTCATATTTGCCGGGGCACACGAAGGTGCACAGCGCCAGATCTTCTTCATCCAGCTCCAGGGCACCCAGTTTCTGTGCCATTTCGGTATCGCCCACAATCAGTGCGCGCAGCAGCTGGGTTGGCAGGATATCCAGCGGCATAACCTGTTCATACGCACCTACCGGCACCATGGCTCGCTCACTGCCATTGGTGGTGGTGGTAAAGTTGAACAGCTTGCCCGGGTTAAGCTTGGACAGATAGATATTCAGCACCGAGAACTTGTTGGGGCCCGGAGACAACCAACCCATGAACTCACGCTTGCTCTGCTCTTCCAGCACGCTTACCTGGTTGGCAAAGCGGCCTAGGTAGGCGCAGGGGCCTTCGCCGCGACGGCCACCAAACACAGAACCGGAAATAGCACGAACCTGACAGTCAGTCGCCACTTCGCCGTCCAGCAACTCCTGCAGGCTGGCACCCAGACGGGTACGAACCAGGCGGGGCTTGGAGGCTTTCGGGCCAGCAATCGCCACAATGCGCTCTACCGGCACTTCACCGGTTTCGAACAGCTTGGCGATGTCGATAACGTCCTGGTAGTTGATGGACCAGACAGTTTTGCTGGCAGATACCGGATCCAGGTGATGGATATGGGTACCTACGTTGCCGGCCGGGTGCACACCGTCAAACTGGTGTACTTCGATATTGTCGGCCTTGGGCACAGAAACATTCGCGCCGGGCTTGCCGGTTACAAATACCTTGCCGTTGGTCAGGCGGGAGATGATGGTCAGGCCTTTTTCAAAAGCCTTGCTGTTCTCGCCGATGATAACGGTGGGGTCTGCCGCCAGGGGGTTGGTGTCCATCACAGACACGAAAATGGAATTCGGTGCGGAATCGATTTCCGGAACCTTGCTGTATGGCCGCGTGCGGAAAGCTGTCCACAGGCCGGACTCTACCAGGTTGTCGACCACCTGCTGGCGTTCCAGGCCGGCAAGGTCCGAATCGTTGTAACGGGCATAGGTTTCCGCATCGTTGCCATCGATTTCGATAACAACAGACTGGAATACACGACGCTCACCGCGATTGATTTCTTTCACCACGCCTGCGGCTGGTGAAGTATAACGAACGCCCTCGGTCTTCTTGTCCGTGAACAGCAGCGTACCGCGCTTGACACGGTCTCCCTCTTTCACAGCCATGGTCGGCTTCATGCCGTGATAGTCAAAACCGATCAATGCCACGTGGCGAATCGGCTTGCCATCTGTAATGGTCTGTTCGGGAGCGCCGCTGATGGGAAGATCCAGGCCTTTTTTGATCTTGATCATTAGCCTCATCCAATCATCAGAAACTGTTTCTGTGGATTTGTAACGCCCGGCCCCTGCGACCCTGGTTTCCTGTCCGGATTGCGCCGAACGGCTGCACCTTGAGGTTCAAATGCCATAGCAGTTGCTGCTGTTTGCCATTTGACGCAGGAAAAGATGAGAAACGGGGTGCCAGACATACCCAAAATCGCGCCAATTATAGAGATTAAGGAAACCTATTTCCACCGGTAACAAAAATGGTTTTGTACGGCCGAAGTAACAAAAAACCCCGGCAGCTGGCGCTACCGGGGCTTTCTGTCAATCAACTGCCGAGACCGGCCTACGACTTTAGTCGCGGGCGCGCTTCGGGAAGATCGGATAGGTTACGCCGGCCATCTGGTTCACACAACGCACAACCTGGGCGCTGTAGCCGAATTCGTTGTCGTACCACACGTACAGGATCAAACGCTTGCCATTGGCGATGGTAGCCTGGGCATCGACGATACCGGCATGACGGGAGCCCACGAAATCGGTGGAAACCACTTCCGGAGAGTTCACAAAGTCGATCTGCTTCTGCAGCTCGGAGTGAAGCGCCATATCGCGCAGATATTCGTTTACCTGCTCGGCATCCACATCGCTTTTCAGGTTCAGATTCAGGATCGCCATGGACACGTTCGGTGTCGGCACCCGGATAGCATTACCGCTCAGCTTGCCTTTCAGCTCCGGCAGTGCTTTGGCAACGGCTTTGGCCGCGCCGGTTTCGGTAATAACCATGTTCAACGGGGCGCTGCGGCCACGACGACTGCCCTTGTGGTAGTTGTCGATCAGGTTCTGGTCGTTGGTGTAGGAGTGAACGGTTTCAACGTGACCATCCTCAATACCGTACTCGTCATTGATGGCCTTCAGTACCGGAGTGATGGCGTTGGTGGTACAGGAAGCAGCAGACAGGATCTTGTCTTCGTCGGTGATCCAGTCGTTGTTGATGCCATAAACGATGTTCTTGATGTCGCCCTTGCCCGGCGCAGTCAGAATCACTCGACTGACACCCTTGGACTTCAGATGCAGGCCCAGGCCCGCTTCATCGCGCCACTTACCGGTATTGTCGACCACGATGGCGTTGTTGATGCCGTACTCGGTGTAGTCCACCTTGTCCGGACCATCGGAGTAGATCACCTTGATAAAGTTGCCGTTGGCGATCAGCGCAGAGTTCTCGGCATCGACCGTGATGGTGCCATCGAAAGGACCATGCACGGAGTCACGACGCAGCAGGCTGGCACGCTTTTCCAGATCGTTGTCAGCACCACCCTGGCGGACAACGATCGCACGCAGGCGCAGGTTGTTGCCGCCACCGGCCTTTTCAACCAGGATCCGCGCCAGCAGTCGGCCGATCCGGCCAAAGCCGTAAAGCACCACATCCTTCGTTTCTTCCTTGGCATCCTTGGCCGCCTCTTCGGCGTACTTGCCAACCACCGGGCCGATTTCCTTTTTCAGGAACTCGGTGAGGTCACCGCCCTCTGCCTTGAATTTGACCGCCAGCTTGCCAATATCCACGTGAGCGCGGCCAAGCTCCAGCTTGTCCATCGCCTCGAGAATGGGCAGCGTATCGTGAACAGACAGCTCGCTGTCCTCAACCTGACGCACAAAACGATGGGCGCGGATGATATCGATAACAGACTGGTTGATGATCGCACGGCCGTATACGGACGTAACAACGTTGTTTTTACGGTACAGGCGGCCGATCAACGGGATCATCGCTTCTGCGGTAGACTCCCGGTCAGTCCAGTTGGACAGGTGCTGGTTGATCTGTTCGTGACTCACGGTTGGAACCTCGTATAGCACTGGAAATAATTTGGGGCGCACATTATCCAACTTAAAAGGCGATACGGCAAATAGCCGTTTGTCTGCCCCGACCATGACACTGTCACAACCGGGCGATAGAATAGCGCCGCCCCGGCAAATGATGCATTTATTCAGGAGAACGCTTGCCCCATGACCAAAGGCCAGGCCCACGCCCCGCTTATCGCCCCCGCTGCCCCTGAAAAGGCTGCCGACCACAGAAAATGGGGGCAACTGAATGGCTGTGCCGACGCCCTGGCCATCTGCGAGAGCGCCCGCGCCCACAAAGGTCTGACACTGGTCATCACCCAAAGTACCAGCGAAGCCATCCAGCTGGAGCAATCCATCCGGTTTTTCCTGGGGCTGCCCACGGATGAAGACGGCGCCACCGTTTCCTCCGATGGCATTGAGCTTTTGTCGCTCCCCGACTGGGAAACACTGCCCTACGATCTGTTTTCGCCACACCAGGACATTACCTCGAGGCGGATTCGCTCCCTGCACCGGTTACCCGGCACACGCCACGGCATTCTGGTAGTACCGGCACGCACCCTGATGCACCGGCTTGCCCCCCCGAGCTATCTGCAGGGTAATACCCTGCTGCTGGAAGTGGGCCAGACCCTGGATATCGACAGCTGGCGAATGCAACTGGAGGCAGCCGGTTATCATCATACCGACAACGTGTATGAACACGGCGAGTATGCGGTACGGGGGGCCATCCTCGACATTTACCCCATGGGCTCTAACCTGCCCTACCGCATTGATCTGTTCGATGACGAAATCGAAACCCTCCGGACCTTTGACCCGGAAACCCAGAGATCCATCGATAAAACCGAACGCATCGAACTTCTGCCAGCCAACGAATTTCCCTGGCACAAGGAAGCCCGCTCAGGCTTTCGCAATCGCTGGTTTGAATACTTCCCCAATGCCGACAAAGACGCGCCGGTTTACCAGGATGTTACCCACGGCATCACACCGCCTGGCATTGAGTACTATCTTCCACTGTTTTTCGATGAAACCGCCACGCTGTTTGATTATCTGCCGGGCAGCACCCTGGTATTCACCGCCAACGGTCTCAATGATGCCGTCAATGCCTTTGATGCGGAAACCCGGGCCCGTTACGAAGACCGCCGTCACGATCGCCTGCGCCCTATTCTGCCCCCCTCCGAGCTGTTTCTGCAGCCGGATGAAGTGTTCGGGCAACTCAAACACTACCCCCGCATTACCTGCAGCAGTCAGGCCGAAGACGGCGCGGGCGCCAGCAACTGCGGTACCGAATCTCTCCCGGATGTCGCCATGGACGGGCGCGCCGCTGATCCGGCAGGGCGTCTCAAACGGTTCATCCAGGAGTTCCACGGGCGCATCCTGATCTGTGCTGAATCGTCCGGGCGCCGGGAGGCGCTGATTGACAACCTGGCCGATCACAAGCTCAAGCTGGCAACCGTGCAGAGCTGGTCGGAATTCCTCGAAAACGAGAGCACCACTCTGGCCATCACCATTGCCCCACTGGAACAGGGCATGGTGTTGCCCGGCCAGAATCTGGCACTGATTACCGAAACGGCGTTGTTTGGCGAGCGGGTGCTGCAGCGTCGCCGGCGCCAGAAACCAACCGAAACCGACGATGCCGGCTACCGGGACCTGTCTGAACTGAGAATTGGCGCACCGGTCGTGCATATCGACCATGGCGTAGGGCGCTACAAGGGGCTGGAGACACTCACCGCCGGCGGCCAATCCGACGAATTCCTGACCCTGGAATACGCCGGCGGCTCCAAACTCTATGTACCGGTGTCCAGCCTGCACCTGATTTCCCGTTACGCCGGCACCGATGAGGAACACGCACCGCTCCACAAGCTCGGAACAGAACGCTGGAGCAACGCCAAGCAAAAAGCGCTGGAAAAAATCCGCGACACCGCCGCAGAACTGCTGGATGTTTACGCCCGCCGGGAAGCCCGGAAAGGCTTCCAGTTTGAGGACCCGAAAGAGGCCTATCGGACCTTTGCTGCCGGCTTCCCGTTTGAGGAGACGCCGGACCAGCAGGTGGCCATCGAATCGGTGTTCGAGGATATGACGAGCGAACGCCCGATGGACCGGCTGGTATGCGGCGATGTCGGCTTCGGTAAAACCGAAGTCGCCATGCGCGCGGCTTTTCTGGCCACCTGGTCTGGCAAACAGGTGGCCGTGCTGGTGCCCACTACTCTTCTGGCCCAGCAACATTACGAGTCGTTCCGTGACCGGTTCTCGGATACGCCGGTAACTGTAGAGCTTCTGAGTCGCTTCCGCAGCGGCAGCCAGACCAGCAAGGCCATCACTGCCATAGAGGAAGGCAAGGCAGATATCGTCATTGGCACCCACAAGCTTCTGCAAGGCGATATCAACTTCAAGAATCTGGGGCTGGTGATTATCGACGAAGAACACCGGTTTGGCGTTCAGCAGAAGGAAAAACTGAAATCCCTGCGGGCCGAGGTGGATATGCTGACCCTCACCGCCACACCGATTCCCAGAACCCTGAACATGGCTATGGGCCACCTGCGCGACCTGTCCATTATCGCGACCCCACCAGCCCGCCGGCTGTCGGTGAAAACCTTTGTGCGCCAGCGCGACGACGCCATGGTGAAAGAAGCGATTCTGCGGGAAATCCTGCGGGGCGGTCAGGTCTATTTCCTGCACAATGATGTCGCCACCATCGAGAAAACCGCGGAAGATCTGCGCAAACTGATTCCGGAGGCGCGGGTGGGTGTGGCACACGGCCAGATGCGCGAGCGCCAGCTGGAACAGATCATGTCGGATTTCTACCACAAGCGTTTCAACGTACTGGTGTGCACCACTATTGTGGAAACCGGCATCGACATCCCCAGCGCCAACACCATTATTATTGAACGGGCAGACAAATTTGGCCTGGCGCAGCTGCACCAGCTTCGGGGTCGCGTGGGCAGGTCTCATCACCAGGCGTACGCCTATCTGCTGACACCACCGCCAAAGGCCATTTCCGCCGATGCAAGGAAGCGACTGGATGCGATTTCCGAATCCCAGGACCTGGGCGCAGGCTTCATGCTGGCCACCCACGACCTGGAAATCCGGGGCGCTGGCGAGCTGCTGGGTGAAGAACAGAGCGGTCAGATCGAAAGCATCGGCTTTACCCTCTACATGCAGCTGCTGGACGAAGCCGTAAAAGCGATTCGCGACGGCCGCACGCCCAACGCCGAGCTGCCTCTCAGCCACGGCACCGAAATGAACCTGCGCATTCCGGCCCTGATTCCCGACGACTACCTGCCAGATGTCCACAACCGCCTGATGCTGTACAAGCGTATTGCCAGCGTGAAGGATCGTGAGGCATTAAAAGAACTTCAGGTTGAGATGATTGACCGCTTCGGATTATTACCGCCCCCGGCCAAGAACCTCATGCGCCAGGCACAGCTACGCTTGCAGGCAGAGACTCTGGGCATCGTGAAAGTGGATGCCGGCAAGGAATGGGTGCGGCTTGAGTTCGGGGCAACGACACCGGTCGACCCTCTCGAACTGGTTAAAAAAGTGCAATCCGCTCCGGATCGATACCGGCTCGAAGGCGCCAACAGCTTTCGCTTCCGGCTGAATGATGACTCAACCGATGGTAAACTCGACGCCATCGCAGCGATGCTCGAAGAACTGGCGCCCGACAAGGCCCCGGCAAAGGCATCATGACAAAAAAGGATTCAGGTGGAGTAACGCCCTTGCAAGCTCACATTTTATGCTCCCGGCAAACCCTGGCCAGTGCCGCGCTGTTCGCCTCAGTTGCATTCACACCGGCAACCCTGTGGGCCCAGGGCGCTTCAGGCAATGTCCCGAACGACTACTACCGGGCAGAGCTGGTGATTTTACAGCGTCTGGTGGACCCGGCCGGCATTGAAGAGCAGATGGCGAACAAGTCGGTGGAACCTGTCGAAGAGGCCGGCAAAACCCTTTGGGTGGAGCAGGAATCCGGGGAGCGGGTAACCGAACTCAACCTGATACCCCGCAACCAACTGCACCTGGGCGAGGCGGCCAACCGGCTCGAGCGAAGCGGTAACTACCGGGTACTGGCGAGTGCCGGCTGGTATGAAGCCTTTCCGCCCGACTACGAGGGCGAACCTCTGCGTGTCGCAATCGGTGACTGGCTGGCCGAGTCTGGCCAACGAGCGGTGGAAGGCCAGATCACCATTGACCGCCAGCGCTACCTGCACGTTAATGTGCAGCTTAACCACTGGGCCGTCAGCGACGATCCCGAGGCTGTGCCGGCAGAGCCTGAAACACCGCCTCAGACCGAAGCGGTTGCGGAGTTTTCCGATCAGGACTCTGGCAATACACTTGATAGCGAAACCGGTGGTTCAGCATCAGAAGGCACCGGTACCGCTTACCAACTCCGTCCGGCACCAGTAGAACTGGTGACCTGGATTCGTGAAACGCGGCGGATGCGCAGTGAGGAAATCCACTTCATCGACTCCCCCACCGTCGGCGTCCTGGTTTTCTTCAAGAAGATTGAGGGGTAAGCGCAAGCTGCCCCAGACTTGCCATTGAACGCTCCAGAATCTGCCGAACGCCGGACATGCCCTGGGCAATCGCTTCTTCAATCTCGGCCATGGTAATAATGTGGTCGGTTTTACCCGCAGCCCAGTTCACCACCAGCCCGAGGCTGACGTACCGCAAGCCCAGCTCTGCCGCCAGCACTGCCTCGGGCATGCCGGTCATACCAACGATGTCACAGCCATCCCGCTCCATCCTGCGGATTTCCGCCGCCGTCTCCAGCCTGGGCCCCTGCGTCGCGCCATAGACGCCAAACCCGGAAAATGACAGCGACGCCGCGCGAGCAGCATCAATCAACACCTGACGCGCTTCCTGATCGTAGGGCCAGGTAAAATCAATGTGTGTAACTTCCTCCAGCTCGCCTTCGAAGAAAGTGCTGGCCCGGCCCCAGGTGTAGTCGATCAGTTGATCCGGGATCACGATGTGGGCCGGCCCCATATTGGCATGTATGCCACCAACCGCGTTTACACCCACCAGCACCCGAGCGCCGGCATCATGCAACGCCTGAATGTTGGCCCGGTAATTGACCTGATGGGGCGGAATCCGGTGCGGGTTACCATGACGCGCGAGAAAGATAACAGGCTGATCACCTAGTTGCCCCCGCACCAGCGTGGAGGAGGGCTCACCCCACGCAGTTGTCACTGTCTCTTCTCCGGTGATCTGGATATTGCTCAGGCTGGTCAGCCCCGTACCACCGATAATGCCTACCGGTACATTGTCATTCGTTACTGTCATTCCCCGTCTCCGGAATCTGAATCGGCTTCACCGTAACCGCCATCATGATCGATATTTTTTCCGGATTTTCCGGAATCAGCGTCCTTGTCCGAGGACTTGTCGTTTGAGTCCTCACGCTTTGAGGAATCGCGCCCGTCTACCCGCACCCCATCCGGCAGATGCAGCGTGCGCGTCGGGAAGGCCACCTCGGCGCCATGGTTTTCGATGATGTCACTGATTTTCAGTAATACATCTTCCTTCACCTCATGGAAACGCACCCACTGGGTGGTTTTGGTAAAGGTGTACACCATGATATCCAGTGACGATGAGTTAAACGCCAGAAAATTAACGATCAAGGTCTCGTTGGCATCAATCTCTTCATGATTCTTCAGCATCTCCCGGATTTCGTCCACGATGGTTTTCATGGAATGCACATCGGCATAGCGAATGCCGATGGTCTCGTAGATCCGGCGATTGGTCATACGTGATGGGTTTTCCACTGCAATAGTGGTAAACGCCGCATTGGGGACATAAAGCGGGCGCTTGTCGAAGGTGCGAATGGTGGTCAGTCGCCATCCGATATGCTCAACCGTACCCTCAATGCTCCGATCCGGGGATCGAACCCAATCCCCCACCTTGAACGGACGGTCCAAATGGATAATGAAACCACCGAAAAAGTTCGCCAGGAGATCTTTCGCGGCAAAACCAACCGCGATGCCCCCGACACCACCAAATGCCAGCACGCCCGAAATACTGAAGCCCAGGGTTTGCAGGGCGGTCAGAGCGGCGGTAATAATCACAACCGCGCGCGACAGCTTGCTGATGGCATTGACCGTGGTGTAATCCATCGGCTTGCGCATCTTGATCGGAGAGGTGAGGATATTCTCGAACTGTTTGATCAGCCGAATAAAAAACCAGACCACCACCCAGACAAAACCGATCTGAAGCAACGTTCCGTTAGCCTTGAAGACCTCAGCCTCGGAAAAATGGTGAGCCACTTCGGCAGCCCAATACACCCCTTGGAGCCACACGAAAGCCACGACAGGGCGACGGACCGCGTGCAGAATAGCATCATCCCAAAGGTTATGAGTGCTGGCGAATTTGCGCTCCAGCGCAGAAATCACATGACTGGCAATATAGGCAACCGCCGCCGTCCCCAGCACGAGCAGGAAAACCAGCACACCGGCCCGCCAACCTTCAGATAGCAACCCGAACTGCTCTATCCAGCCATTCAGTACACCCAAAACTTCGCCAATCATCCTGTCCCTCTGAATTATGCGGATTAATAGATACTGACTGGAGTCCCCGCTGGAACCCGGTCAAAAAGCTCAACAATATCGGTATTGCGCATCCGGATGCAGCCATGGGATCTGGCAACTCCCATAGGTTCACTGTCCGGCGTGCCGTGGATATAGATAAAACGACGAAAAGTGTCTACCCCCGGCCCACGGTTTCGCCCCCATTCACAGCCACAAAGCCAGAGTATACGGGTAAGAATCCAGTCGCGCCCCGGGTTCGCTGCCGCCAGACTCTGGCTGTAGATCTCGCCAGTGGGGCGGCGCCCACGATACACCGTATTTAATGGCTGCCCTGCCCCGATTCGGGCGCGGATATAATGCTTGCCAACAGGGGTACAGCCACTGCCGTCGGCCTGGCCGGGGCCATTCAGGCCGGTGGATACCGGGTAGCGGGCAATGATATCACCCGATTGAGTAGCCAGTGTCAGGAACTGATTGGCGATATCAATGGACAGGGTAACCCCGGGGGGCTTGTTATCGGGCATTGGTAACGACTTCCCTCCGGCTGCGAACCAGAGGGAAGACTACCCGAGGCGGGGGAGTTCAGGCAACCGAAACGCCTGAAGCGGTAGGCGGCACCAGCATTTTGTCTGGAGCCTTCATGCCTGCGGCCAGGAACGGCACCAGGCGTGCGGCAATTTCCTGAACCGTGGTTTCAACGCCGAGCTTGTTTTCGAGAATATCAATCAGGGCATCACTGCTGGACATGGTGAAGGCCGTCGCTCCCAGCATGAACTGGATGCGCCAGTAGCGATCAACCGAGGACAACTCAGGCGTGGCCTCTTTGAGCAAGCGCATGAAACGACCAAATGGCTCACTGTATTCCTGTTCGAGAAATTTACGCAGGTGGCCCTGAGACTGGGTATAGGCAAGACCGAGCAGGCGCATGAAGATGGATATGCCTTTCTCATTACGCTGAGGCATGCGCACGGCACTTTCCGTAAGCGCCCACAGGGTCTGGTTCAGCGTGGGCGGCTGGCCATCACAACGCTCTTCGAGTTCATCAAAGGCGGTATCCAGGGTGGCCGAAAACGGCGTCAGGAACCGGGCGAACACGGCGTGGATCAGGGCATTCTTAGACCCAAAGTGATAATTGACAGCGGCCAGATTTACCTTAGCCTTACTGGTAATCATACGAAGCGATGTTTCCGAGAACCCACGCTCGGCAAACAGCTCTTCGGCAGCGTCAAGAATGCGGTCAACGGTATCAGACTGCGCCATTTTGTTGTCAGAGCCTCTAGCAAACGTCTGTTTGAAACATACGTTTGAAGGCCTGTCATGTCAAGCTCGGTCTTCAGGAACCGCCGCCACTGCCTGCCACCCCCGGTCTATCGCGTCCTGATTGCCGTCGAAAAACGCTTGCTGGACTTTGCCATAGGCTTTCTCGGCTTCCAGCAGATAGATAAGATACAGCCGAACATGTTCCCGCCGGGTAAGATAACGCGGCAACACCCGTTGCTCAGACAGTCTGAGCAATTCACTGAAGCGGGTATGACGCAGTGTCGGGTTGTACTCTGCCATACGCGCACACTGCCATATCAGCCCGTCCTTTCCCTCCAGGTGGGCCGCATGTTTGCGGGCATCCCGAAGCATGCGCTGACGGCGAATAATTAAATCCATATAGGAGGGGCTGGACGTGTAAATCCGACGGATAAACGGCACTCCCAGCAACAGAATAATCACGAAAGCGCCAAAACCTCCACCGGCTACCCAGGCCGGCACAAAACCGGTCAAACCACTGAGGAAAAACGTCGCAGCCAAAAGGGCACTGAAGATCCACAGGTCTCGGCTACGCCGCGCAGCTGCCATCTGATAGTTATCCGGCCAGTCCGACATAGCCAGCAAGTTGAAGTCCATCAGCAGAACCCGGTCACACTGCCTTAGCATAAGACGCAGCTTGCGCTGTCGCGACTCCGCCAGCGCCTGCTCGATATCCGGATTCTCCGACCCGGTCTCGGCAGTCCGATCCTGCGATTCCTGCGCCCCGGGCTGCTCGCTGCCAGATTCAGCGTTCGGGCCCTGGTCATCGTCAGCCTGCAGAGCAGCGGTTCTTTGCGCGGCATTGAGGGCAGATTCCGGTGTTGCCGGCACCGGATCAGCGGCCCGACCGGGGCGAAGGACCGCTCCGGATGCATTGGCCGGATCTGTCTTGTCTACTGCTGTATTTTCCGCCATTGAGCTCACTGTTCTTCAGGTTCTTTATGCAAGTATCGACCTTTACGAACAATTCTTGAATGTCGGCTTTGCCGTCATAAGCGGCTTGCAGACTTCTTGGCAACACTGGCAGGCGCCGGTATGCTTGCGCCAATCAACGGCTTTCAGGAGAGCATGTATGTTTACCGGTATCGTTCAGGGCATTGCACGGGTCGAAAACGTGATCGCGGCGCCGGGCCTGAGCACCTTCGTGATCGAGTTCCCGGAAGACCGGGTTCAGGGCGTAACCATCGGTGCCTCGGTTGCCATCAACGGCACCTGTCTGACGGTTACCCGCCAGGAAGGCCACCGGCTGTACTTCGACGCCATGCAGGAAACCCTGCGCTTGACCACCCTCGGCGACCTGAAACCCGGCGACGAAATCAACTTCGAGCGCGCCGCCCGAATCGGCGATGAAATCGGCGGCCATCTGCTCAGTGGCCATATCCACACTACCGCAACCATCGTCGATATTCTGCGGCCGGAAAACAACGTGACCCTATGGTTCGAACTACCGGAAACCTGGGCGAAGTACATCTTCCCCAAAGGCTACATTGCCATCAATGGCGCCAGCCTGACCATTGGCGAGGTGGAAGGTAACCGCTTCAACGTCCACCTTATCCCGGAGACCCTGCGTGCCACCACGTTTGGGAAGGCCACTAAGGGGCAAAAGGTCAACATCGAGATTGATAGTCAAACCCAGACCATCGTGGATACCCTCGCGCGCCTCGGCTACGATCGCCCGGCGACGGCCTGAGACTCACACCGCGCCATTCCGGGCTTCGAACACCACGAATTTCGGGCTTGCAGCTCTCTGTTCAACGCTGCTGAAGTATTGTTTCAGGGAACGGTGATACCCCAGGTGGCGATTGCCCACCATCAATACGCGGCCGCCCGGCGCCAGATGCCGGGCGGCATCCCTGAACAGTCTCAGTGCGATGTGATCGCCTACCACGCCACCCTCATGGAAGGGTGGGTTCAGCAGAATAAGCTGATAGTCAGGCAAATCATCTGCGATGCCGTCCTGATGCCATAAGTGCACGCAATCGCCGCCCTCATACCGGCTCAGGTTATGCTCAACACTGGCAATGGCCTGGCTGGATACGTCACTGAAATGCACTTCGGCACCCGGTCTGCCGGCAAGCGCAGACAACCCGAGCACGCCATTTCCACACGCCAGATCCAGAATCCGCCCAGCCGGGGGCACTCGACTAACCGTCTGAGGAATCAGCGGTAACAACTCCCGCGTGCCAATATCCAGCTTTTCTCTGGCAAACACTGCGGGCAGTGCCTCGACCGGCCCGGGCAATCCTGCCACCGGGTAGCCGCGCCATTGCTCCTGCCATTCCGGCAATGTGGCCGAGCCACCACGACACACCACTACCCGCGCCTTTTTGCGGGCAGGCAACACCTGTTCGGTGACCACCGCACTGGCGAACACATCAACACTACGATCGGGCAGATGCTTGATCATACCGCCCGCCAGTATGCGCCCGTCTTCCGCCAGCACGCTGTTGAGCCACCGTAACAACCAGGCCAGATAACCGGCCTGGCGGGGAATACGGAGCAGCACCAGATCAAAGGGCCCTGAGGGTGGCCGACGCCAGTTCAAAACCGCGGGGCAGTCGGGCAACGCCGGATTGAGCGAAGCGTTCGTCAACAGGGAGTGGGCGAGCGTCGCGCTGTCGGCAACTGTCTGCGGCTGATAGCAGGCAAGCCCGAGGGTCAGCGCACCAAACTGGTCGTCCACCACCAGCACGCGCAAACCGTATGCCAGATAAGGCTCCGCAGCCGACAACAACAACTCGTCGGCAGCGTCCCAGGCGCGCAGCCCAGCCGTTCCGCCAGGCCGGATCAGGCGGAGTTCACCGGCAGGTGTCTGGAGTCTGACAGTTGTCATTTTGGGCTTCCGTTGGCAGCTTTCGGGAAAATAAACACTTTTAGGCTGTTTATTCTAGAAATTAAACCTAAGTTAGGGGTGTTCACGCCGAACACCCTTTCCGGTCATGCCCCAGCCCTGACCCGGCTGGCCGGCCGCATTTTTCCGGACAAGATCTTTTGCCCCTTACCCCAGGGGCTTTTTTCTGTCTGTTTTTCAGCCCGACTTTTTCCGAAATGCCCGGTAAACGGTAAACCGCCGGTCCTGCGCAAGTTTCTCAACCGGGCCGATGTGTTGTCGAATCAGGGCTTCATACGGCAGAAAACTGTTGGCCACCAGCCTCAGCTCGCCGCCGTGCGCGAGATGCGCGGCCACCTGGGCCAGGAACTGCTCGGTCATGGAGGTATCGGTTTTTACACCGGTGTGGAAAGGCGGGTTGCTGATCACGGCCGGCCATTTGCCTTGAACGGCTGCCAGGCCATCGGCGGCAAAAATCTCACCGTTTACTCCTGCCTTACGGTAACTTTCCCGGGCACAGAACACGGCCTGCGCCTGAACATCGGTCCCATCTACTCGAATCGGCTTCTTCCCCGCCAACTGATGAAAACCATGCAGCCAGGACCCGATAACACCTGCACCGCAAGCGAAATCGAGCACCCGATCGACACCCAGGGGTGACTCAGCCAGGGTTTCCAACAACATCCGGGTGCCATCGTCCAGTCGACCCAGACTGAAAACGCCTGGCAAGCCGGCAACAGAGAGCGCCACGCCAGCGCAGGAAAGCTCCGTCCAGCTGAGCCAGTCAGTCAACCGGAATTCGGTCAGGGGTTGGGTATTTCTGCCGCACCAGACCTGGCAATGGCGGGCGCTGTCGACCTTTACAACCTCCCCGGCGACGACGGAAAACTGCTTTATGGCACCGGCAATGCCTTCCTTCTTCTCGCCAATAACCACCAGTGCCGCACCTGGTTTGCCGAGGTAACGAGCCAAAGCCAGGCGGAGCTCACACTCAGCCCGGGCTTTAGGCAAAAATACCACCACGGTATCGCAAGAGCCCTGCTGCTGCCGATCTGGCTCGTAACCAAAACAGCCAGCCCAGTCAGTGTCATGGGACAGGATTTGCCAAAGACCGGCGTGCTCGGTCATCGCGATACCGGGAACCGGGCATCGGGGCAAAAGCGATGCATCCGAGACGCCTAACAGCGCTGGGCGTCCATTCAACAGATGCGCATTGCGGAGCAGAACTTCGTGGGTATTGGGCAGTGCAGACATGGGTAGCGGACCATTGCCAGAATCATGAGCCGCGTATGCTAACCGGAAAAAAGCCCCGAGTCTGCCCTGTGGCATCAGTCGGGGCTGTCGCTATCGGGGTCGGCCTCTGGGGCCGCCCGGGAAGAGCCAGATATTATTTGTAACGTGCAACCGTACCCACACGCAGGGCGTCTTCAGGTGACATTCCCCAATCTTCCGGGGTGCGTGCTTCGGTGCGCTTGGCCTCAGCCCTTGCGCTATCCATGGCAGAACTTTCGTTTCTGCGGGTTCCCAGTGCCTGCAGGGCTTTCTGCATCAGTTCTTTCATGGTTTACCTCCCTTACTGCTTACAGTTGCTACTGTAACAGACGCAGAAGGTCACTACTGTGATGACGCCACGGGTCAGGAAGTGACGGACATCACGATTTTTTGACAGTTTTTGACAATCTTCGCATTATATTTTTTGGCGCCCGGAGCGGACCGGTCGTTCGATCAGCTCATCCAGGCTGGACTGACGAATCGTTTCCCGGTCTGCCTCACTGGCGATCGAGAGCCCCATATCCCTCAACAGACCGTCGGCCACGTCGTAAACGAAACCGTGCACAGTCAATGGCTGGCCGCGACGCCAGGCTTCCTGAACGATGTTGTTCTGGCACACATGCCCTACCTGCTCTACCACGTTCAGCTCACACAGGCGGTCTACCCGGTCCTGCACATTGGGAATGGCGTCCAGTACGGACTGGTGACGGTCACGCACGTCCTGAACATGGCGGAGCCAATTTGAAATCAGGCCAAAGCCTTCGTTCAGCAATGCCGCGCGCACGCCACCACAACCGTAATGCCCCACCACCAATACGTGTTTGACCTTCAACACTTCGATGGCGAACTGGAGCACCGACAGGCAGTTGAAATCTGTATGTACAACCACGTTGGCCACGTTTCTGTGCACGAAAAGTTCACCGGGGAGCAAGTCCACAATCTGGTTCGCAGGTACCCGACTGTCGGCACAGCCGATCCACAGGTACTCCGGTGCCTGCTGGTTCGAGAGCCGGTCAAAGAACTTCGGGTCCACCGACTTGATGCCATTGGCCCAGGCCCGGTTCTTGTCCAGTAGATGTTTCAGTGGTGCCATTATCTTGTTGCTCCTGCCATTGATTCCCGCTGCGGGATTGAACGGGAATCAACGACATAACGCAATAGTCAGTTGGTCGTTACGTCTTCCGGGCTCTGGTGCATGGTGCTTTGCGCCAGGTCCAGCAGCTCCCGCAGTGCGACCGAGAACATGGCGTATTCCGGTTCCCTTACACCTTTGAGTTCCGCCAGCATCGCGTTCCAGCGATCAATCATGTGCTGGTTGCGCTGCTCCCAGGCGTTCACACTATCGGTGACTTTCTCCGGGCTTTCAGCGGTTTTCAGCACACCGGTGGTCAGAGCCCGTTGCTGCCAGTCCAGATCCTCCCGGAAGCTTTCCCGCGCCAGGGCCTGCCAATGGGAACTTGGCGTCAACGCTGCGATGGCATTAGCGAACCAGGTCAGGTCGAGACGGTCACCCAGATCGTAGTACAGGTTGGCCACCGTTTTCAGCGGCATGCCTGTGGCTTCCTGTGCCTCGATAATACCAAGAGAGGAATACAGATAGCCGGTTCCTGCCAGCACCGACGCCAGTTCCTTCGGCAAACCCGCAGCCATCAGCTGATCATTGCGTTTTTCCCAATTGGCACGAGCCTGGTCGCCAAGGTATTCCGGCAGACCCGAGGTAATGGCCCAGACGCTGTCGGCAAACCGCTCCATGTGACTCTGGATATTGAGTTCTGCCCGGCGATTACGAAGCAACCAGCGCACAGCCCGACGCATCAGACGCATCAGATCCTGCATCAGCTCCATCTGCAGATCCGCAGAGATGTGGAAATCCAGGGCTTCGATCTTGTCCCACCAGCTGTCGATACGGAACACATCCCGGGCAATAATCCAGGCCAGGGCAATGGACGCCGCGTCAGCCCCGGTGGACTGGTTCAGGCGCTCCACAAAGGTAATGCCCATGTGGTTGACCATGTCGTTGGCGATCTGGGTTGCGATGATCTCCCGCCGCAGCTGGTGCTCACCCAGCTCCTTCGAGAAACGCTTGGTCAGATCCCGCGGGAAGACCTTGTACATCTCGCCCGCCAGCAGGGGGTTGTCCGGCAGATTGCTGTCGATCAGCACCTGCTTCAGGTCTCCTTTGACATAGGAGATCAGCACCGACAGCTCCGGCCTCGTCAGCCCTTTCTTGGCCAGCTTGCGCTCAGACAGGGTTTCGTCATCCGGCAGGAATTCCAGCGCCCGGTTGAGCTTGCCTTCGCTCTCGAAGGTATTCATCAGCCGACGATACTCTTCCAGCCGGGTGGCGGCATCCTCGCTGGCGATACTGATGGCCTGGGTCTGACGGTAGTTGTTCTTCAGCACCAGCGAGGCAACATCATCAGTCATTTCCTCCAGCATGATGTTGCGCTGCTTGCCAGTCAGATCGCCCATGGCTACCGCCCGGTTGAGCAGAATCTTCATGTTCACTTCATGGTCAGAGCAGTCGACGCCGCCCGAGTTGTCGATGAAGTCGGTATTCAGGCGACCACCCTTCAGGGCGTATTCAATCCGCCCCATCTGGGTGAAGCCGAGGTTACCGCCCTCGCCTACAACCCTGCAACGCAGCTCGGCACCATTGATCCGCAGGCCATCATTGGCCTTGTCGCCCACGTCGGAGTGACTTTCACCGCTGCCCTTCACGTAAGTGCCAATACCACCAATCCAGAGCAGGTCCACTTCGGCCTTGAGTATGTGACTGATCAGCATATTGGGCGGAACTCGGTCCGCCTTGATGCCCAGCAGCTTTTTCATTTCCGGGCTGACCGGAATGGACTTGGCATTGCGGCTGAATACGCCGCCGCCCTTTGAAATCAACTTGCTGTCGTAATCGGTCCAGGCGGAACGCGGCAGTTCAAACAGGCGCTTACGCTCCTTGTAGCTGCGTTCGGCGTCCGGGGTCGGGTCAATGAAGATGTGGATGTGGTTGAAGGCGGCCACCAGCCGGGTTTTTTCCGAGCACAGCAGGCCATTACCAAACACATCGCCCCCCATGTCACCGATGCCGATGGCGGTAAATTCATCCACGGCCGGGTTGATGCCCATCTCACGGAAATGCCGTTCCACCGAGACCCAGGCGCCCCGGGCAGTAATGCCCATTTTCTTGTGGTCATAACCGTTACTACCACCGGAGGCGAAGGCATCTCCCATCCAGAAGCCGTATTCCGCGGCCAGGCCATTAGCGATGTCGGAGAAAGTGGCGGTGCCTTTGTCAGCCGCCACCACGAGGTAGTGATCGTCTTCGTCATGGCGGATGACCCGCTCCGGCGGCTGGATGCCGGAATCCACCAGGTTATCTGTAATATCCAGCAAGCCCCGGATGAATGTTTTGTAGGCCGCAATACCCTCTGCCTGGAATGCCTCCCGGTCGGACGGATCGGGCAGACGCTTGGCCACAAAGCCACCCTTCGCGCCCACCGGCACAATGACGGCGTTTTTCACTTGCTGCGCTTTTACCAGGCCCAGAATTTCTGTGCGGTAGTCCTCGAACCGATCCGACCAGCGCAAACCACCACGGGCCACTTTGCCACCACGCAGGTGAACCCCCTCCACACGAGGGGAATACACAAAGATCTCGAACATGGGTAATGGCAGCGGCATGTCCGGAATCTGCGACGGGTCAAATTTCACACTGATGTAGGGCTTGGGCTGGCCCTCGCCATCCGGCTGGTAGTAGTTGGTGCGCAACGTCGCCTGCATCAGCTCCAGATACAGCCGTAGCACCCGATCCTCACTGAGGTTCTCCACTTCATCCAGGCCGGCGTTGAATTCGATTTCCAGTTTCTGCTGGGCCGCCTCGCTTTTACCCTTACTCTTGAAACGCTCAGGGTTGAATCGAACCTCAAAGTACTCCAGCAGGATCCGTGTCAGGTTGACGTGGTTGACCAACGTGTTGGAAATGAACGTCTGACTGTTGGAGAACCGGATCTGGCGCATGTAGCGGGCGTAAGTACGCAGCAACGCGATCTCACGCCAGCTCATGTAGGAGGACAACAACAGGCGGTTAAAGGCGTCGTTTTCGGCTTCACCGTGCCAGACCCGGCGGAACAACTCTTCGAAAATCGGGCGAATACGGTGAATATCCACCACGTTCCCAGTGTGGGACTGCAGGGTAAAGTCATGAATCCAAACCGTTTTACCCGTTCGGTCAATCACCTCAAACGGGTGCTCGCCAATCACCCGGAAACCGAGATTGTCGAAAATCGGCATCACATCCGACAGTGGCAGCGGCTCGTCCGGATAAAACAGTTTGAAATGCAGCGTGTTCTCGTCTTCTTCCAGGGCCCGGTAGAAGCTCATGGCCAGATCATCGTCGCGGGCAGAGGCAGTGATGTGCTCCAGGTCGATGGCCGCCCGGCGAGGTGAAAACATGTCAGTGTAGCTGGCGGGGAAACCGCCTGCCCAGACGCGATACAGCTCATTGCCCTGCTCTTCGCCATAGGCTTCGCTCAATGCCTCGTAGAGGCCGTCGCGCCAGGACTGGGCGAGCTCAATAACCTTGTCGCGGATCTCAGCCAGCGGCAACTGGCGGTTTTCCACCTGTGGCACCCGGATGGTGAACTGTACCCGGGCCAGCACCGATTCGGAAAAATGAGTAACAAACTCAATGTCCTCGGCCTCCAGGCGATCCAGCAGCACCTGTTCCACCTTCAGGCGCAGCTCCGTGTTGTAGATGTCCCTGGGGAAGAAGGCCAGACAGGTTACAAACTGGCCGTAAACATCCTCCCGCATGAACAGCTCAATCCGGCGACGTTCCTGGATGTACAGAATGTTCTTGGCAACACGCAGTAGTTCGTCGGTTTCAATCTGGAACAGCTCGTCCCGCGGATACAGCGTCAGGATCTGCTCCAGCTCCTTGCCAGCGTAATCGTCGGTCAGGAAGCCGGATCGCTTCATCACGCTCTGGAACTTGCGCCGTAACAGCGGAATCTCATCGGGACGCTCGTTGTAGACTCGAGCGGTGTATAGACCGAGGAAGCGGCGCTCACCCACCACTTCGCCCTTGCTGTTGAATTTCTTGACCGCAATGTAATCCGGATAGGCCGGCCGGTGCACGCGAGACCGCTGCGCCGATTTGGCGAAGATGAAGATGTCATCGGAACGGGTCATTTCATGGCGGGTACGCTGTGGCAGCTCATTCAGCCGAACCCGATCCGGGCGTTCGTTGTTGACCCGAAGAATACCCAGCTCCGAGTTCTCCACCCGGCGTACCACCATGCCCTGCTTGTCCTTGGCAAAGTCGTATTCGTCGTACCCCAGGAATGTGAAGTGGTCATCCACCAGCCAAGACAGAAAAGCCCGGGCTTCTTCCTTACCTTCCTCACTGATTCCAGCCGTGGTGGCATCCAGCTCCTTGACGATCTCGCTGACCTTCTCTTTCACAATCGGGAAATCACCCACCGCAATGCGTACCTCATGCAGCACTTTCTGCAGAGTCTGCTCCAGGTCGCGCAGGTCTTCCGGGGCACTGTGGCGGTCGATTTCAAGCACGATGAACGCTTCGTAGCTTGCGTCCTTCGATGCCTTTTTGGTGGTGTGCAGTTTCTTCAGCTTACCATTGTCATCCCGCTCCACTCGCAGGATGGAGTGCTGAATGGAGTGGGTGCCGATTTCCCGCTGATTGATGGCCATGCGCAGGGAATCAATCAGGAACGGAATATTGGGATGGAGAATGAAAACAACGCTGTGGGTGGACTGCCAGCCGTCGCTTTCCAGGTCCGGGTTGAACACCGAAACCGGGGTTTCATCAGCACTGCGTTTTTGCAGGAATTGCCACGCCGCCAGGACGGCACCGTAGGTATCCGAGAAGCGGCGACTGACCAGCTCCTCCAGAGGAATATGAGCATAATGCTGTCTGGCAAAATCCGCGATCTTCTTTGCCTCGGTTTTTGCAATCTTTTCTGAGAACGCATCGGCCAACTGTTCGAAAAACTGATCCTTGCTGGCGATTGTCAGCGCATTCATATCCGACCTCTGGTTTGTGTGAAAGAAACGTAATCAGGGTATCGTCACATAAGCATAGTCAAACCCTTGATTTTTGCCGGCCAGACGCCAAAACTGCGGCAATCACTTACGCAGGCATTCATACATCAAGAGCAGTTATTTTCATGTCGTTACAGCAAACGTTCGGTGATCTCAGAGCACAGCTGGCCAAGCGTATTATTGGCCAGGACAAACTGGTCGACCGGCTACTGATTGCCCTTCTGGCCGATGGCCATCTTCTGGTTGAGGGCGCGCCGGGGCTGGCCAAAACCACCGCGGTGAAAGCACTGGCCGACCATCTGGAGGGTGACTTCCACCGGATCCAGTTCACTCCGGATCTGCTGCCTTCCGATGTCACCGGCAGCGAAATCTACCGCGCGGAGACCGGCACCTTTGAATTCCAGCGCGGTCCCATTTTCCACAACCTGGTGCTCGCCGATGAAATCAACCGGGCACCGGCGAAAGTCCAGTCGGCCCTGCTCGAGGCCATGGGCGAACGCCAGATCAGTGTTGGCATGAGAACCTTTCCCCTGCCCAAACTGTTCATGGTGATGGCGACCCAGAACCCGATTGAACAGGAAGGCACCTACCCGCTGCCGGAAGCCCAGCTTGATCGCTTCCTCATGCATGTGGTGATTGACTATCCCTCTGCCGATGCCGAGCGTGAGATTCTGCACCTTGCGCGCAGTGACTACCGTCAGGGAATCCCGAACGTAGACATTCGTCTAACCCAGGAACAAGTGATGGCCGCCCGGCAGGCGGTTTCGGATATCTACATGGCGGAACCTGTGGAGCAGTACCTGCTGGCGTTGATTCTCGCCACCCGAGATGCCGCAACCCTGGACCCTGAACTCGCTCGATGGACCGCCTTCGGCGCCAGCCCCCGCGGCACTATCGCACTGGACCGATGCGCCCGGGCACTGGCCTGGCTCGATGGACGGGATTACGTGACACCGGACGACGTTCAGACCATGGCTTACGATGTGCTGCGCCACCGGATTCTGTTGACCTTTGAAGCCGAGGCCGAAGGCATGACCGCCGATTCCGTGTTGCAGAGGCTGATCGACCGGGTTCCGGTTGCCGCCTGAGGTGTTGCTGACAGGAGACCATCACAGCGTCATGGCAGATTCCAGCCCAGCCACTCTCATTACCCTGCCAGAGCTGGTGCGCCTGCAGGCAGATGCACGAGCTCTGAAGCTGCCATCGGTAAAACCGGTCCGGTCACGCCAGGCCGGGCTACGGCAGTCACGGCAGAAAGGGCGCGGAATGACGTTTTCCGAAGTGCGCCAGTACCAACCCGGTGATGACATTCGCAGTATAGACTGGCGGGTAACGGCCCGGCGCCAGGCACCGCACACCAAGCTGTACGAGGAAGAGCGGGAGCGACCGGTACTGTTGATTGTCGATCTCGGGCCGACCCTGTTCTTTGCCAGTGCCGGCGCCTACAAACAGGTTCGGGGTGCCCAGGTTGCGGCTCTGCTGGCCTGGCTGGCACTCTGGGCAGGTGACCAGGTGGGGGGCCTGGTATTCAATGACCGGGACCTGGCCGTACTCCGGCCCGCCCGGCGCCGTAAGTCCGTCTTGCGCCTTCTGGATCACCTGGCCAACCACCAGCACCAGGGCAAAACACCACCGCCCCCTGCAACGGACTCCAGCCATGGGCTGGACACAGCGCTGGCAGAAGCCCGCCGGGTCACACACACCGGTTCCCGCGTTTTTATCATCAGTGACTTCATGAATATCACCGAGCAGACCACTACCCTGCTGGGCGCCATGAGCCGGCACAACTCGGTCAGTGCCATCCGCATTCAGGACCCGCTGGAAAAGGCACTGCCTTCTTCCGGCCGGTTTGCCGTTGCCGGCCCGGACGGCCCGATCTGGTTCGATGCCTCTAATCCTCGCTTCCAGCAGGCCTGGCAAGGCAAAATCGACGCCCATGAGCAACGTCTGGCCGACTGTTTTCGGGCATCCGGCGTGGCTTCTGCAACGCTGTCGACCGGAGAGGATCCGGCTAAGACCCTGCGCCTGCTGCTGGGCCCGGGAGGTCGCATCGGATGAACCCTCAGGATCCCCTGGCACAACTTCGTGATATCCAGTTACCAGCTACCGGTGGTTGGTGGCCCCCGGCCCCTGGCTGGTGGCTGCTGGCGATACTGACGATTGCCGCTGTGTTGGTATTTGCGTGGCTGTGGCGCCGTGAGCGCCGAAAGCTTCGCTGGAAACGCAGAGCCTGGTCCGAACTGCAACAGCTTGAAACCAAGGCCCGGCCTGCGCCGGAATGGTTCGCGGCGCTCAATGCCCTGCTCAAACGAGCGGCACGGCAGAGTCATCCGGAAAAGCATCCAGAGGCCATGACCGGGCAGCAGTGGATCGACTTCCTCCTGGAAACCGCGCCGAAAGACCGCATCGCCGCCCGTCCCGTCGTTGAGGCTATGGTCACAAGCACCTGGCAACCACGTCCCGGCGCACAGACTGAACAGGCGCTGGCGTTCGCCAGAACCTGGTTGGAGGCCCAGTCATGATCAGTCTGGCTTACCCGTGGGTGCTGTTACTGGCATTGCTGCCGCTGCTACTTGGTAACCGCAAGCGGCAGAGCGAACCGGTGGATGCTCCGGTCATTCCGGTCGGGCACTGGTTGTCCGGAATGCCGGGCGTGAGCTCCCGGGGAAGATCAACGCCGCTCTGGCGCCAGCTTCTGCTATTGCTGGCCTGGCTATGCCTGGTGGTCGCCCTGGCCCGCCCTCAGCATGTTGGCGAAGAAATCCAGATGCCCGTAACCGGCCGCGATCTGATGTTAGTGGTCGACATTTCTCCCAGCATGGACGAACAGGACATGGTGCTTCAGGGCCGCAGCATCAACCGCTTGCAGGCGGTGAAACGGGTGCTGGATGATTTCATAGACCAGCGTGAGGGCGACCGGCTGGGGCTCATTCTGTTCGGCACCGAACCTTACGTTCAGGCGCCACTGACCTTCGACCGGGAAACGGTACGGACCCTGCTGTTCGAGGCAGGCCTGGGCATGGCTGGCCGGGCCACCGCCATCGGGGACGCCATCGGATTATCGGTGAAACGTCTGCGCGAACGCCCACAGGAACAACGCGTGGTGATCCTGCTGACAGATGGGGCAAATACCGCTGGCCAGGTCAGCCCGGACAAGGCCACGGAAATTGCCCAGGCTGCCGGTGTGCGGCTTTACACCATCGGCATCGGCGCCGATACCATGATCCAGCGCGGGCTGCTGGGTTCAAGGCGGGTCAATCCCTCAAGGGACCTTGATGAGGAACTGCTCACGCGCATGGCAGAACAGACCGGTGGCCGGTATTTCCGGGCCCGAAGCCTGCCAGAGCTGGAAATGATCTACGACAGCATCAATCAGCTCGAACCGATAGAACAGGATGGCCAGTTCTACCGGCCGGTGACAGAACTCTACGCCTGGCCCGCCGGCATGGCCGCCGGGCTTTGGCTTCTGTTAATTGCCCTGCGACTGGCCTCCAACCGTTATCAGCAAAACACCGCTACGGAGGCTGGCCATGGCTGACTTCCATTTTCTGCGCCCCTTGTGGTTAATTCTGTTACTGGCGGTTCCAGCCCTGTTTCTGGCCCGACATCAACTTCGCCAGGGTGAGACCGGATGGGCCCGATACATCCCCGCTCACCTGTTACAGCCCCTGATTCGTTCCCGGGCCAACGAAACTACTGGCACCACCCGATCGCCCCTGTTGCCCCTGAGTCTGGCTCTGGTTCTGCTCGCAATTGCCCTCACCGGGCCAAGCTGGCGACAGGCACCGACTCCCCTGAAACAAACCCAGGACAGCCTGGTCATTCTTCTGGATCTGTCACTTTCGATGCTGGCCACCGACGTAGAACCGGACAGGCTGACCTTGGCCAAACGCAAGGTCCGCGACATTCTCGAGCAGCGAAAAGGCGGTTTGACGGCGCTGGTGGTCTACTCCGGCGACGCCCACACGGTAACGCCACTTACCGGCGACACCCGCACCATTGAGGCCATGCTTAGCGTGCTGGACCCCACCATCATGCCTGCCCAGGGCAACCGCGCCGATCTGGCCGTGCGGCAGGCGGTCGACCTGCTGGACCAGGGCGCACCGGGCCAGGGTCGCATACTGCTGATCTCCGAGGCGGTACCGGAACAGCAATACAGTGCAATCCGTCAGCAACTGGCAGATACTCCCTATCCCCTGAGTACTTTGGTGGTGGGCACCCGCGAAGGCGGCCCCATCCCCCTGGCAAAGCGCGGATTCATTCGGGACAACGGCAGGATTGTCATCAGCCAGGCCGAACCAGACTCCCTGGCCCAACTGGCCAGCATCAACGGCGGAACCAGCCACGAACTGACCCTGGATGACCAGGATATTCGCGCCCTGGCCCTGGAGCCATCACAGACCGACGAATGGCAGAACGAACAGGACGGCATGACCGTTAATCGCTGGCAGGACGACGGTTACTGGCTGCTCTGGCTGGCCCTGCCGTTACTGATTCTGGGCTGGCGCCGGGGAGCCTTTGCCATTCTCGCCTTTGCGCTGATTCCGCTGGCAGGCGCACCGCGCCCGGTTCAGGCCCTGGACTGGGGCAGCCTGTGGCAGCGCGAAGACCAGCGTGGCCCGGACCTCATTCAGCAGGATCCGGCCAGGGCGGCCACCGTTCTGGAGCAGCCGGGTTGGCGCGGCTCAGCACTCTATCGTGATGGCCAGTACAGCGACGCCGCGGAAGCCTTTGCCAACCAACCGGGTGCCATTGGCGACTACAACCGGGGCAACGCCCTGGCCCGGGCCGGCCAACTGGAAGAAGCCGTCGACGCCTATCAGCAGGCACTGGAACAGCAGCCGGATTTCGAAGATGCGCACTTCAATCAGCAACTGGTAAAGCAGCTCCTGAACCAGCAACAGAAATCCCAGGGCGAGGGAGAAGGCGACAACAACCAGGAAAGCAACGATCAGAATCCCGGACAGCAGAATAGCTCCGGAGGCCAGGGCAATGACAGCCAGGACAGCGCCGGGCAGGATTCCGCAAACAACAATGGCGAGAATCAGAATCCCCGCCCTGGCGAGCAACAGCAGCCCTCCGAGAACGGCGAAAATTCACAGGATAACGCCGGAGAGCCACAACCGGAGGATGGCACACAGGAGCAGCAGGCAAATGCCCAGGCAGACCCGGATGGGCCTTCCGGAGAGGGGCAGAATCCTGCCAGTGCGCCGGCCGAAATATCAGAACAACCCCTGAGCCAGGGCCAGGAACAGTGGCTGCGCCGCATACCGGATAACCCCGGCGGATTGCTGCAGCGCAAGTTCCTGCAACAGCACCAACAACGACAGACAACACCCGATGAGGGCGACACACCATGGTAACGCGCGTTCTCTCCCTTGCCGCGACACTCCTGCTACTGCTCCTGTCAGCGGCCGGTCATGCTGCCGACAAACTGGTGGTGGAACCGGATCGCACCCAGCTCTACGAAGGTGAGGTACTGACCCTGACCGTCAAGGGCTCCATGAAAATCGACATCAATCTGAGCAATCTGTTCAGCTTCGATCTGTCACAGTTGCCTTCGCCAGATATCGAAAAGGTGGAGCCGGATTTCGAAATTCTGGCCCGCAACCAGCGCTACAGCGTGCAAACCGTCAACAACGAAATGGTAGGCGAAATAACCTGGACCTATCAGCTCGCCCCGACCAGCACCGGTACACTGACAATTCCCGAACTGATGTTCAAGGATTCCATTTCCGACCCGGTCGACATCGAGGTTATTTCCGGCACCCCTCCGGATCAACCGGCGGCCAGCCGTGACAGCTTTATCGAGCTGTCCGCAGACAAGGCGGAAGTGTACGTTCAGGAACAGCTGGTACTGACCATACAGTTGTTCTTCTCCGGCAACCTGATCCGGGGAGAGCTGTCGGAGCCTGAGCACCCGGACGCCATCATCGAGTCACTGGGCAAACAGCGTGAGTTTACCCGCTATCGCGACGGAATCCGGTATCGGGTGGTTGAGCGGCGTTACGCCATCTTTCCCCAAACACCGGGCACTCTCAGCCTGGAGCCTATCCGGTTTGAGGGCCAGGCCAGGGATGCCTCGGGCCAGTTGCGCTTCCTTCGCGACCGGCAGCAACTCTATGACGTTCCGGTCAAACCCGTACCTGCCGGATATCCGGACAATCAGCCCTGGTTACCAGCACGAAGTCTGACCCTGAGCGACGAAGGCCTGCCCTCTACCCAGGAACTCGCCGTCGGCAGCAATCTCAGCCGGAAAGTGACCCTACAGGCGCTAGGATTGCCCGCCGAAGCCCTGCCGCCTATATCCCGGGAGCTACCGGACGCCATCCGCAGCTACCCGGAACAGCCCCTGCGCAATACCGAAACCACTCCGGAGGGACTTCGCGCCACACTGCAGCAGGTGACCGCCCTGGTGCCTGTCCAGGCGGGCGAAACCACCCTGCCCGCGCTTCGTGTACCCTGGTGGAACACCGACACCGACCAGTTGGAGCACGCCGTGTTGCCGGAGCGCCGTTTCCGGATTACCGGCGATAACGCCACCTCCGCGCCGCCCGCACAGATAACGGACGATTCAGCGAGGCCCACAGGTTCACCGGTAACCCCGGAGACAACCGAGGGCTCAGAACCATACGGAAACCGCCTCTGGCTTTGGGCTACGGTTGTGTTTGCGGCCCTTTGGTTGCTGACCCTGGCGCTCTGGTGGCGGGCTCGTCAAACCTCAGCACCGGGCTCCAAAGAACCCGTCGATGGCGGCATCGACAACGAACGTGAAGCGTTTGAAGCACTTCAGGCTGCGGTCAAACGAGGCTCCGGGGAAACGTCTACGCTGCTGCTGCGCTGGGCCCGACTGCGCTTCCCAAGGCTCTCATTTGATTCCGTTTCGGATCTGTTCAAACTGACAGAAGACCGCGCACTGAAAACCGCCTTTGACCGCTTTCAGGCCGGACTGTATTCGGGCCAGCACCATACCCACGAAGAGAATGCGAGGCAACAACTGCAACAGGCACTGGATAGCCTGCGCCGGAACACCGCCCGGGACAACGAAGCGTCATCGCCAGACCTGCCGCCGCTGTATCCCGCGTCTCTCTCGCGCTGATTCCGGCCCAGAAAAAAGCCCGTCGAAGTGACGGGCTTTTCAATTTCAGTTGGTCAGTTCCTGGTTAATCACCAACTCGACAGGTGGTTCCGCTTCCGCCGGGGGCAGCACCTCTGCCTCAACCCGGCCTTCCCAGTCTCCCTGCTGCGGATTAACACTGCCTGAGCGGCTCAAACGGGCGACCACCACCACATCTTGCTGTGCAGAAATCGCAGATTCAGGGGACATGGCATAACGATCATCCAGCCGGATCTCGGCGGGCAAATCGCCGGCTGTCATCCTGGCAACAGCAACCGGCGCACCGCCCGCCGCAGCCGCTGGCCGCGCAAAGATGAACAGCACGGTATTGTCAGCCACTTGCTGGCGCAAACCTTCGTCCAGCGATACCCGTAAGGACACGCCCGGTCCAGCAGCCTGCTGAGGCTCGGAGGCAACTCCCTCAGGCGGGGTCTCGCCCAGGCGTCGGTAGGCCTCCTCGATACCGCCACGGATGGCCCCGAGCTGTGGATGGTCCGGCGCTACCTCGGTAATACGCTGCCAGTATTCAATGGCTTCCCGGTAGTTTTGCTGACCGAAGGCATTGATGCCCATCAGCCCCAGTGCATTGACCTCATCCGGGTTCAGGGCCCGGGCAGCCGCAATAGCATCGGTAACCGCCGGGGTCATCTCGCCTTCGCTGGCAAAATAGTTAGCCTGTGCAGCCAGCCCCAGGGCCACCGCGCTGGCGTTTCGGTCCTCGGATACCACATCGGCAAGACGGCGATAGGCCTCGGCCGCTTGCTCATAGCGCTCAAGACGCATGTAGGTCTGCCCCAACATCGCCCACCCATCGGCATTGTCCGGGCTTTCTTCAAGTCGCTTGCGCAGTTGGTCGGCCAATGCCGCCATGCGGGCCGTCTGGTCGCCTTGCGTGGCATTCATTTCCTGCATCGCAAGGAACTGCTCCACCTGATCCATGGAACCCCATTCCTGATACCCGAAATAGGTGCCCACCGGTAATACCAGGATCGCCAGCAAGGCGACAACCATGGCGCTACGCCGCCCGGGTACTCGTCGCTGGGTAACGGGCTCCTCCGGTACATCATCGAGCATGGCGCCCGCCAGCTCTTCCTTCAGCTGCTTGTAGCTCTCGTCATCCAGTATGCCGGCCTCGTGCTCGTTCTCCAGCTCTTTGAGCCGGGTGCGGTAGGCCAGAAGATTCTGATTTCTCAGATCCGCCTCCAGGCGGGCCCGGGGTTTATGAAAAAAGACTGGATAAAGCACAAAGGCCAGGGCCACCAGAATGAGTACGGTCCCGGCAATCCAGAAGGTATCGGTCATGGAAATATCGTCACGTCTCGAAATGAATGGGAGTTATCGGCGATCAGCCTTGTCACTTTGACTGGCCAGAATCTGCTCTGCCCGGGCGCGGTCTTCCGCACTCAGGGGCGGTTCGTCTTCACGTCTGCGGGCACGCCACACCACACCGGCCACAATCAGAAAACCGCCAATGGTGGCAATCGCCGGAAAGGCCCAGAGTAGAATGGTGCGGTTATCCACCGGCGGTTTGTACTGAACGAACTCGCCGAAACGGTCGACCAGAGCACCCACGATCTGTTCATTGGAGGCCCCATCCTGCATCATGCGGTAGACCTCGTCTCGCATATCCTTGGAGATCGGCGCATTGGAATCGGCGATGTTCTGGTTCTGACACTTGGGACAGCGCAATTCTGAGATCAATTGCTGATAACGCTGTTCTTCAGCCCGGGTATCGAAGTCATAGACTTCAGACACCTCGGCAATTGCCGGCCCCGAGAGCATCATCAATACGGCAAAGAAAGCAGGCAACAAACGCATCAGCTGTTCCCCCGGGCCTGAGCGATAACCGGCAAGAGCACTTCATCCCAGACTTTCTGGTTCACAACACCTACGTGGCGATAGCGCACCACTCCCTCAGCGTCGATAACAAAGGTTTCCGGCGCGCCATACACGCCCAGGTCAAAACCCAGCGTTCCCTTCGGATCGAAGATAATGGTCTCGTAGGGATTGCCCAGCCGGTTCAGGAACCGGAAGGCACTTTCCCGCTGATCCTTGTAGTTCAAGCCCACAATACGAACTCCCTGTTCCCGGGCCAGATACATCAGGTATTCATGCTCATCCCAGCATGAGGGGCACCACTCGGCCCATACATTCAACAAGGACACTTCGCCCTGGAAAACTGAGGGATCCAACTGAACCTCCGGATTGTCCAGAGACTCCAGGCTGAATTCGGGAACGGGCTTGCCGATCAGCACGGATTCCAGTTTGGTGGGGTCCTTGCCCAGGCCGGCAAACAGGAATATCCCCACGCCGACGGCAATCACCAGCGGCAGGAACAGCAATATCCGCTTCATGAGGACGCCTCCGCCACTTTACCCGGCGCTGCCGGCTCGCCGCTTTTCACGGCTTCCTCATCGCGCACACGAATACGGTATCGCTTGTCGGCAATCGCCAGGAATCCACCAATGGCCATCACCAGGGATCCGAGCCAAAGCCATCGCACTAACGGTTTATACTGCAGCCGGATAGCCCAGGCATCGTCACTGATACGCTCACCAATGGCTACAAATATATCCCGGAACAGGCCGGCATCAATGTCCGCTTCGGTCATCACACTCATGCCAACCGGATACTGTCGCTTTTCCGGATGCAGGTCAGTCACGATCTCCCCATCCAGGTAAACATTGAAGCTGCCGTACTGAGCGGTAAAGTTGGGGCCACGACGCTCACCAATGTCGGTGAATACAATCTCATAATCCCCCACCATAGCGCGGTCACCCGGCTGCATGCGCACATCACGCTCAATCCCGTAGTTGGAAACCACCGTCGCACCGGCCATCACCATGGCAAGCCCCAGATGCCCGAGAACCATGCCCCAGTAACTGCGGGACTGGCGCTTCAGGCCATGCCAGCGCCCTTTGCGGGAGGCGGATTTATCCCAAAGGTCCCAGGCGGTGGCCACCGCTACCCACATGGCCGCAAACACACCCAGGAAGGCCCAGGGTGCAAACCCTCCGTAGCCGATCATCACCCCCGCGCTGGCAATCAGGCTGACGGCCAGCGGCCACAGCAGCTTGCGGGCCAGCCAGCCGCCGTCGGTTTTCTTCCAACGCGAGAAAATGCCTGCGCCCAGCAGCAGGCCAGTTGCCACCGCCAGAGGACTGAAGGTGGTATTGAAGAACGGTTCACCAATAGACAGCTTGCCCAGATCCAGATAATCCAGCACCAGCGGGTAAAGCGTGCCGATGGCCACAAGCATCGTGGCAGATACCAGCAAGACATTGTTCAGGAGCAGGAAGATTTCCCGGGACAGAGAGCCATAACGGGAGCGGACATGCACTACCGGCGCCCGGAAGGCATAGAGGGTCAGGCTGGCCAGAATGGTAATGCCCAGCAGCGCCAGCAGAAAACTGCCTCGCTCCGGATCCGACGCGAAGGCGTGAACGGAGGTGAGCACACCGGAACGAACCAGGAAGGTACCCAGCAGGCTCAGTGCGAAAGTGACAATAGCCAGCAACACGGTCCAGCTCTTGAAGACCCCGCGTTTTTCCGTGACTGCCAGCGAGTGCATCAAGGCGGTACCCGAGAGCCAGGGCAATAGTGAGGCATTTTCAACCGGGTCCCAGAACCACCAGCCGCCCCAGCCAAGCTCGTAATAGGCCCACCAGCTGCCCAGGGCGATGCCCACCGTCAGGAAGGACCAGGCAACCGTGGTCCAGGGGCGCGACCAGCGAGCCCAGGCCGCATCCAGTCGGCCGTTGATCAATGCCGCAATGGCAAACGCAAAGGCCACCGAAAAACCAACATAACCCATATAGAGCATGGGCGGGTGCATGATCAGGCCGATGTCCTGCAACAGCGGATTCAGATCCTGCCCATCTGCCGGTACGTTCGGCAGCAGACGGTCAAACGGGTTGGAGGTCAGAATGATAAACAGAAGGAAGCCAACGGAGACCATGCCCAGAACCGACAACACCTGGGATACCATCACCGAAGGCAGTTTACGGCTGAAGATGGCAACGGCCAGCGTCCAGCCTATGAGCATCAGTATCCACAAGAGCAACGAGCCCTCATGGCCGCCCCAGACCGCGCTGAACTTGTAGTACCAGGGCAACATGCTGTTGCTGTTATTGGCCACATAGGCCACCGAGAAGTCATCCACCAGAAAGGCGTGGGTCAGGATCGCAAACGCCAGGGCGGTGAACACAAACATGCCGGACGCCAGTGGCCGGGCAAATGCCTGCAGGCTGTCACGCCCGGTCAGAGCGCCCGCAAGCGGCACCACGGAGAGAAGTACTGCCAGCAGCAACGAGAGAATCAGTGCAAGCTGTCCGAGTTCCGGATACATCGGGTTTCTCCAACGTCAGAAATGAATTGGGCGCTCAGTACGCCGTGGTTTCCGCGGCTTTTTCCACATCAGCAGACTTGTGCTGCCCCTTGGAAGAGCGCTCCAGCGCCTCGGCCACTTCCGGTGGCATATAGTTCTCATCGTGTTTGGCCAGAACCTGATCGGCCACGAACACGCCCTGTTCATTCAGCCGCCCCATGGCAACCACGCCCTGCCCCTCGGCGAACAGATCAGGCAGTATGCCCTCGTACTGTACCGGCACCGACGCGGCATAGTCGGTCACCCGGAAGTTCACCTTCAGGCTGTCGGTATCCCTTGCCACACTGCCCTCTTCAACCATGCCACCGGCCCGGATCCGGACATCAACCGGCGCGTTACCCGCAGCAATTTCCGTAGGATCGTAAAACAGGTTGATATTCTGTCGGAGGGCATAGGTGGTCAGGCCTACCGCAATGGCAATACCGGCCACCAGAAAGAGCACAATGGTCAGTCGTTTTTTTCGGATCGGATGCATGGATTACCTGCTGTTTATTCCTGGGAAACTTCGACACGGGCGAACGTAGCGGCCTGTTTTGGCCGGGCACTGGTGCTGCTATCCTGCTGCTGGTAACGGCGTTTGCAGCTGGCCATAACCGCCTGATGATGCCGGGACGACCAGATCATCAGGCCCACCAGCAGAACGGCGAACACGGCATAACAGGCCCAGACATAGGGACCATGGCCTTCCATTGCGATAAATGCTGAAAAAGAATCAAACGCCATCGGTCAGCCTCTCCCCGCCATCACCAGCTCTCTCACCCAGCGGGTTTTTTGCTCCCGCATGACAATTTCGGTTTTCATGCGCAGACACGCCAGCCAGCCAAACAACAGGTATAAACCGAGCACCGAAAGCAGCAGCGGAACCCACATCTCAACGGGCATAGAGGGCTTTTCGGTGAGTTTGAACGTGGCCGGCTGGTGCAGTGTATTCCACCACTCCACGGAGTATTTGATAATCGGGATATTTACCACCCCCACCAGCACCAGCACCGCTACCGCCCTGGCAGCGGATTTTTCGTCATTGATGGCCCGATCGAGGGCGATAGCACCGCCATAGAGGAAAAGCAGAATAAGCATGGAAGTCAGCCGGGCGTCCCACACCCACCAGGTCCCCCAGGTAGGCTTACCCCAGACGGCGCCGGTGAATAGCGATAGGAAGGTAAAAACCAGGCCAACCGGCGCCACGGCTTTCACGAAGACATCCGCCAGTTTCATGCGCCAGACCAACGTAACGATGGCGGCGGACGCCATCATGATGTAAATGGATTGGGCGAGAAAGGCAGTGGGAACGTGGATAAAAATGATGCGATAGCTGTTGCCCTGCAGATAGTCTTTGGGAGCAAACGCCAGCCCCCAGACCAGGCCGGCAAGGAGCAGAATGATACCGATCGCCAGCAACCACGGCATAAACCGGGTTGCAATCCCGAAGAACCATTTGGGAGAACCCAGTTTGTGAAAGAATTGCCACATCAGTTGGTCACCATCTTCACTGTTATCGTTTGGTTGGTTGCCGGCCCCAAAGAACCGATCAGCTGTTCGAAAGACTGATTCTCAGGGCCGCTGCCGAGGCGAAAGGCGACAGGGTTACCGCCAGAACCAGAAACGCGCCCATCAGAGCCAGGTATCCGCCAACCGGCGCGCCTTCAGCTGCCGCCGCTACCGTGCCGGTACCAAAAATCAGCACGGGAATGTACAGCGGAATGATCAGCAGTGACAAGAGCACGCCTGCCGAGCGCAATCCCAGGGTCAAAGCTGCGCCAATAGCTCCGATCATGCTCAGTACCGGGGTGCCGATCAGGAGCGTTAGACACAGAATTGCAATAGAGTTCCCGTCCAGGTGCACCATAACGCCTAAAACCGGCGCTAACAGCACCAGTGGCAGGCCCGTCAACACCCAGTGTGCGGCTGTTTTGGCCAGCACCAGCAGGAACAGAGGCTGAGGCTGCAGTACCAGCTGCTCCAGGGTCCCATCGTCAAAATCGTGACGAAACAGATGGTCCAGCGACAGCAACACCGACAGCAAAGCCGCTACCCAAAGGATACCGGCTCCGGACTGTTTCAGAAATGCCACTTCCGGGCTGACTCCCAGGGGAAAAAGGGTTACTACCATGATGAAAAACAGCAACGGGTTCAGCAGATCCTGCCGCTGCCGGAAAGCCACCCGGACGTCCCGGGCAAAAACTGCCGCCATGGCGGCTATCGGGCCAACCGATTCAGACACCGGCTTCAGTGCCGGCCGCCGATCAGCATTCATGTACACCTCCGGCACCCAGGGTGATGCGTTTCATACCTGGCAACTGGAGTTCATGGTGGGTCGTCACCAGCACCGCCCCCCCTTCCTCGGCACGTTGCTGTAGCAGCGACTCAATCGCTCGGACACCGTCTGCATCAATCGCAGTAAAGACTTCGTCCAACAGCCAGAGTGGCTCGTCGGCAATCAGCAACCTGGCCAATGCCACACGGCGTTGCTGCCCGGCAGACAGATTCCGGCATGGTACGTTTTCAAATCCTGTCAGCCCGGTACCTGCCAGTGCCTGAACCAGCACCTCGTCGCTCACCTCCCGACGACCGGCCATCAGCGCTTTCAGGTTCTCGACCGGGGTAAGCAATGGTTTGATGCCGGGCCGATGGCCAATGTAAAGGGTGTTTCGAAGAAAAGACTCGCGTTGCCGGGCCCTGGGCTCGCCGCACCACAGCAATTGACCCGACCAGGCGTCGTTCAGGCCAGCAAGGATTCGCAGCAATGTTGTCTTACCGGTACCGTTGGGGCCCTCGACACGGGTAACCGTACCGGGCAGTATGGAAAAGGACAGATTCTGGAACAACAGGCGCTCGTCCCGTTCACACTCAAGATCTATCGCCTGTAGTAACGGCTCGGACATCAGGGCTCCGTTTCAGAGCGATGGATGCGCAGCAGGCATCAGGTGCATGTAATGAAGGACACACGGGTGCCAACATGAAATCAGGGCATTCACTGCCAGCGCGGCGTATTATAACGAAAGCGCCAGCATATTACTCTTGCCCGACATCAAATCGACACCAATGAAACTGAACGGCGGACCACCACCCTTACCCCCGAAACAGCCCGCGCCGGACCAGCCCCCCCGGAGTCCGGCCGCGGTTACTCCCGGCACCAGCACGGCGCCCGGGGCTGCGCTTTCGGCCAGACAACAACTGGCCCAGTTACAGCTGGCTGATCGGGAGACAGCGTTGGCCAAAGTGGCTGAGATCCTGAGGCAGAAAGGCGGGGGCCATGAGCTGTTGCTGGAACTGCGCGGACAATCCCTGAAAGTCGCTGCCGGCAACCAGCCACCGGATCTGTCCGTGGGCGATCTGATCAAGGTCATGCGGGCCGGTAACGAATTGCAGCTGATAGGCAAGCTGGCGCCGGGCCAGGAGAGTGCCGTTGCCCGGGCCCTGGCCCAGCGACTACCCTGGCAACAGAGCCTTCAGGCTGGCCTGACACAACTGTTCAGTGCCATGAGCCAGGGCCTGAAACTGCCACCCCCACCCGGGCAATTGCCATCTACCACCAGCGCACAGCCTCTGCCAGTGCCCGCACAGCAGGCCTTGCAAAAGCTGATCAACCAGTTACCCAAGGCTGACGCCCTGGCGCCAGGCGCCGGCAAGACCGAATCCATGGCCACTCAGGTGCGGCAGTGGTTGTCTGAAAGCGGCCTGTTTTCCGAGGCTCGATTGCTACAGACCGGCCCTTCCGCCGCCAGCCAACCGGATCTTAAACTGGTACTCGCAAAGGTGGTGTCGGCTTTGCTCACCAGCCAGAACCAGGGGCCGGAGCAATTCAACCGGCTGACCCCCCTGGCCAGCCAGGATTTGCTACAGGCCCCATTACAGTTTCCCAGGGCACCAGCGCCCGCGGCCTCTAAGAACACCGGGGAACCTGCCACGGTCGGGCAGACCCTGCGACTGCTTGCAGGCATGTTGAACCGGATTACGGTAAACCAGTTGCACAGCCAGACCTTGAATGCCAGGGCCGGCGGCGAACCTGGCGTGCCCGTGAACACTCTGCTGATTGAACTGCCATGGTTAACGCCGCAACAGGAACCCCGAACGGCACAATTGCGACTGGAACAGTACTCACAGGAGAAAGACGGCAACAAACGACCGGAACGGACCAGCGCCAGTGAGTGGCGATTGTCCCTGTCTATGGATCTGGACGATGCGGGCCCGCTGCATTTCGATGTCACCTTCCGGCCGCCGTCCGTGAGCGCTATGGTCTGGGCTGAAAACCAGACCACCCTGAGAACCGTGCATCGCGAGCTGCCGCTGCTGCGCCAGAGCCTGAACGACCTCGGGCTGGAAGTTGCTGACCTGGATTGTCGCAGGGGCAGCCCTCAGCAGATGCAAACCCGGCTGGAGCACCGACTGGTGGATACCAAGGCATGACCGAAAACGCACAGAACAATATCCCGGCCGCTGTTGCCCTCAAGTACGACGGTGAACGGGCACCGGTTATCTCGGCAACCGGCACGTGGGAACTGGCCGAGGAAATCATCCGGATTGCCCGCGACAACAATGTTCCGTTGTACGAGAATGCCGAGCTTGCCGGCATTCTGGCGCGTCTGTCGCTGAATGAAGAGATTCCGGAAGAGTTGTACCGGGTGATCGCGGAGATTCTGGCGTTTGCTTTCCACATCCGGGGCCGGACACCCGGAGATGCCCGGCCAGAAGAAGATAACCCGTCAGTGGATCAGGGAACGTAACGCCCAGGCCTGTTGCCAATGCTCACCTTTGCGTGGCGCCACAGTGGTATCGAAGTAATGCTTCAGGCGTCGGCGGTCCTCCGGCTGATCCTTCAGGGCCGAGCCTATAACGTGGTGCATCATGTGTTCAACGGTCATGGCGCCGCCACCGTAATACCACGCATTCAGGCTGGCGGCGTGGGCCACGGATACCGCCTCGGCGGTGGACAGGGCCGCCCCTGCCAGCCGGTCGGTGCTTCGCCCGTCCAGAGTCTGCCCGTTACGCAATTCGTGGAAGATGGTCACCAGCACTTCCACCACCGACTGCTCCAGCGCCACATCGATTCCGGCACGCCGGTTGGCTCTGGCCACTTCCCGAAGAACCACATCGATCTCATCGTTCAGGTGCCGTATCGGCCGGATTTCCTCAAAGTCCATCCGTCGTTTCAGGGCCGCACTCATGCTGTGAACACCCTCATCAACACTGTTTGAGGTGGCCACCAGGTTAAAGCCTTCCCGTGCCAGAATAACGCCGTCTTCCCCCGGCAATTCCGGGATCACCACGACCCTGTCGGAAAGTACAGACAGCATGGCATCCTGCAGCGCCTGCGGGCAGCGGGCGATTTCTTCAAACCGGACCAGCTGCCCCTCCATCATGCCCCGCAACAGCGGGGTTGGCACCAGCGCCTTTCGGCTGGGGCCCTCGGTACGAAGCAGAGCTTCGTTCCAGCTATAGAGCAACTGGCTGACCTGGCTGATGGCGCCGCCCTGCAAGGTCAGCGTGGAATTACCCGAAATCGCCGCAGCGAGCAGCTCCGACAGCCAGGATTTGGCCGTACCCGGCTCCCCGACCAGCAAGCACCCCCGGGACGTACACAGGGAAATGATGATCCGGACCACCATAGCCCGGTCGGCGACAAACTTACGCTCTATACCCAGTTTTTCATCGCCCAGCAGAAACTTCTCGACGCCCCGGGGCGACATCAGCCAGCCAGGAGGCATCGGGCCCGGATCCATGGACATCAGTTTGTCCAGTTCCTCGCGGTAGGTTACTTCTGCCGGCTCGCGCTGGGCCGCCTTGTTCTGGAATTTGGTGTTTTTCATCCGATACTCCTGCGGCCACCACGAACTTCCGGTGCCATGCGCTCCCGGGGCAGAATACGAGGCAACTCGGCCAGCGGGATGATGCCCTCTATGACATGATCCAGGGCACTGTCACGCATGGTCACGAGACCGGCATCCAGCGCTCGCCAGCGCAGCTCCCCGATGGGAGGCTGACTGGAGATGGCGTTACGGATATCCGCGTCCACCTCCATATACTCCACAATCGCGACCCGGCCCTGAGTACCCCGGCCGTTGCACTTGTCGCAACCCTCCCCTTCAAAACACCGGAAATCCGCCGGCGCACCGTCCGGGAAAACCTCCGCCATAATGGCAGGATCGGGCCTGGCCGGCTTGCGGCAATGCTTGCAGATTCGCTTCGCCAACCGTTGCGCAATCACTGCCAACAATTCGCCGGCGATGGAGTTGGGATGAACGCCCAGGTCGTAAAGTCTCTGCAGGGAATCCACGGCGTCGTTACAGTGCAGCGTGGAAAGCACCACGTGACCGGTCTGAGAGGCGCGAATGGCTTCCAGAGCCGTTTCCTGATCCCGGATTTCACCGACCAGGATGACATCCGGGTCTTCCCGAACGAACGCCCGCATGGCATCGGCAAAACTGAATCCTATTTCAGAACGTACGCGGGTTTGCTGGATGTTGTCGATGGAGTACTCAATGGGGTCCTCCACGGTAATCACCTTGCGGCGACCATCATCAGCCAGCGTCTGAAGCCCCGCATACAGTGTGGTGGATTTACCGGACCCGGTCGGCCCAACCACCAGCACCAGCCCGGCCGGGTTATCCAGCAGGCGCTGATAACGGGAACCAATGGCCGATGACATCCCCAACTCAGCGATGGTCATTGCCCGACCGGTTTGCGGCAACAGACGGATAATCGCATTCTCACCGTGCAGTGAGGGCTGGGTCTGGATCCGCAAATCGTAGGAGGTGTCTCCGAGCTGCAGCCTGGAACGCCCACCCTGGGGCAACCGGTGCTCAGCGATATTCAACTCCGCCCGAAGCTTGATGACGTTGATAACGCCGCGAATTTCCCGGGCAGACAACTGGTATTGCGGTAAATCGTGCAGATCGCCATCCACCCGCAAGCGAATGCGCACCCGGTTCTCATACTGTTCGATATGAATATCGCTGGCCTTCTCGCTGACGGCATCCAGCAGAATAGCCTCATACACAGACACCAGATACGGGCTGATGTGTTTGTTGCTGTCCTTGCCGAGCAGATCATTGCCCGATGTATCCGGTTTTTCGGTGCTGCCCACCGACAGGCCATGCTCCGCCACAAAGCGGCTGCCCTTGACAGTCAGATCCAGCGCCGACCAGATCCGCCGGAAGTCCGTCGGTGTCACCAGCAGACAGACAATTCGATGCTTGGGTGTCAACCGTTCCATCTGATCGGTACGTGCATCCGGGTCGTCGGTGACCACGGTCAACGTGCTGTCCTCTTCCGACACCGGGATCACGCGGGAGAGATCCAGAAAGGTTCGGGAAAAACGCCGGAACAGGTCCGTATTCAGATGACTGAGTACGTCATCACCATCGGTAAACGTCATGCCCCGCTGCTGGGCAAGAGACCGGTAGAGATCAATCTCTTCCAGATTCAACCGGCGACGCAGGACATCCAGTACCCGTTCGTTTTTGGTCGCCGCCTCGGTGCGGGCATCCGCCGGTGCCGCTTCGGAGACCACGCCAAGATCAATCAGAATCTGTTCAGAGTTACGGTTGAAATCCACCCAGCCCAGGGTTCTGACCCGCTCCAGCTTGTCGCCCCTGCGCTGGAACATGGCGACACTGGGCACCGGCCCCGCCCGACCCTCCAGGCAAACCAGGTTCCCGCCCTCGCGCAGGTTCGGCAGAAGCGCCTTGGGGTCCTGAATGAAGGTCGTACACAGAATCAGGTCACAGGGCGCGTCCAGTTCCAGCCCGGTATCTGCCGAGGCCTGAACAACATCCACATTATGGACGCCGTGCTTGAAAAAGCGCTCGCGGGCTTTTTCCACCAGTGCCGGGTTGCGGTCAACATAAACCACCCGGTGAGCCAGATCCGCCAGCACGGCGGTCACATAACCTGAGCCGCCCCCAACGTGCATGACAACCTGGTCAGGCTCGATCTCTGGCATCAGGCTCAGCAGGTGTCGAACCGTTTCTTCTCTGGGTATTGAGTGGCCGGTGATGGAGGGGACGAGATCGGCACCGGAAACAAAATCAGGGCGGGAAACAACAGCGAGGGCCTCAACGGCCCTCTGATAGAGCTTCTTCATTCAGCAGCATCCGATAAAACGCCGGATCAGGCCGCCTGTCGCCGCTTCAGGGCAGATACCAGTTCGGCCTCCGGACGGGAAATTCCGCAAGTATTCATAAGATCGTCGATATCCGCTCCAAGATCAACCAGTCGCGCGGCTTCGTCGTAGGAAATTCGCAACGGATCATTCTGCCGCATTTCTTCCAGAGTGTTCTTGAGCTCATGAATCTGCCGCTCACAGGCTACCAGGCGCTGCCCCACGCCGAGGCTGCCACTGGTAGTGGCATGCAGTTCACGGCCAAGGGTATCGCAACGTTGTTTGACAGAAGCCTGTAAGGCCCGGATACGCCGGCCATGGATAACACCCTGAACCAGAACCAGAGTGATGGCTGCAGCGGTCAGGCCCCAGGGGAGCCAGGAGGGAATGATGAAACTCATAATGGACGTCTCCGTTGTTTGTGACCACGGGAGACGTCCATCACTGCGCTGTGAAAAGCCGGTTACAGCGACGCGATTTCAGCCCACTCGTGGTCTGACAGCATCTTGTCGAATTCGACGAGAATAATCAGCTCGCCGTTCTTGTTGCACACGCCCTGGATGAACTTGGCACTTTCCTCGTTCCCCACGTTCGGTGCAGTTTCAATTTCACTGGCCTTGAGATAGACCACCTCTGCCACAGAATCCACCAGAATGCCCATCACCTGGCTGGACGACTCCATGACCACAATCCGGGTGGCATCGGTCACTTCCGCGTCCGCCAACCCGAACCGGCGACGGGTATCGATAACCGTAACCACGTTACCCCGCAGGTTGATGATCCCCAGCACATAATCCGGGGCTCCGGGAACCGGCGCGATTTCCGTGTAACGCAGCACTTCCTGGATCTGCATCACGTTGATGCCATAGGTTTCGTCATCCAGGCGGAAAGTCACGTACTGCAGTACCTGATCGTCCTGGGCCTGATTTTGCTGTCCGCTCGGGGATGCCATAGCACTCTCTCCTTCTCGGCTGCCCGGCGGGCAACCTGATCGTCAAAAATTCATCATCAGTGCCCAATACTATAGTTAAGGGCACAAACCGTGCCAGCCTCACACGGTTTCATTGAGTAACGGACCTGTTTAACTCAGATCCAGATGGTGTTCACGCTCTGCCCGCACCAGCAGATGCGCCATGGTGCGCACATCGATCAACGCACACATGTGGTCAACCACGGTGCCCGCCAGCCAGGGGCGCTTGCTGCGCGCTGTGCGCCAGCGCACTTCATCCGGCCGCAGCGTGAAAGACTGGGCCACATCGTCACAGGCCAGCCCCCACTCACTGTCATCCAGCCGGATCACAAACCGATAATTGTCCCGGGCACCAGCCGGTACCCGGCCAGCCATAATCCACTCGGCGGTGTCCACAACCCGCAGGTTGTGGTCCCGATCCGGCCGTATCCCCATGTACCACCGGGGACTGCCAGGAATTGGCCGGATCTCTTCTTCAATACGATGGATGGCGCCCAACAGAACCAGCGGCACCGCCAACTGCAGCCCGGCCACCGTAAAAATCAGGCACTCGAACGGCTCTTCCGACCAGTCCGGGCGCGCCGGTGGCACCTCGCCATCGTTGCCCGGGGCCGTGACCGGCGCCTCCGTCTGAACCGGCTCCGGCGCTTTCTGTTCCACCACAGGTGCCTGAACGATTGGGCGAGGACGGGCTCTGGTGACAGGCTTTGCTTCGGTTTTTACCGGTTTCGGCGGCTCCGGTTCCGGTTGCGCCACTAACGGCTCCGGCTCAGGCTGTACCTGCTCTTCCTGCAACGCAGTGCTGGTGGCGGTGTGCAGCAACTCATCCAGATAACTGGCAATGGCCGCTTCCGGCGCAGCCAGTTGCGTCATTTTTCTGTCAGCCATGCTGACGCTCCTTCACCGAACCGGTTCGCTTCAGGAGGTCGTCCAACAAATGATCGTAGGCCCGGACACCGTGGGTTTCCGCATCCAGTTGCGAGGGAATAACCCCGGCCTGGCTGGCATCCCGGAATTTGGTATCAACCGGTACGGCGAAACGCCAGAGGGTATCCTGATAGGTCTTGCGCAACAGATTAAGGCTCTTGACCGAAGCCTGCGTCCGGCGATCATAGAGTGTGGGAACGATCATGTACGGTAATTCGTTCTTCTGGGAGCGCATGATCATTTGCAGGGTGTGCAGCATTCGTTCCAGGCCCTTGATGGCCAGAAACTCGGTCTGTACCGGAATCACCAGGTACTGGGCAGCGGCCAGTGCATTCACCATGAGCACACCCAGTGACGGCGTGTTGTCGAGAATCACGTAGTCAAAATCATCCCACAACTGGGCCAGGGCACGGGAGACAATCAGCCCCATACCCTCAACGCCAATCATCCGACGCTCCAGGGTGGCCAGTGCAGTACTGGCAGGCAGCAGCGACAGCCCGGGGCAACCGGTATCGGTGATCAGTTGCGCCGGCAGGCCTTCAGGAACCTTGCCCTGATGCTGAAACAGATCAAATACGCTGTGGGCGATGGTATCCGGGTCATAACCAAACCAGCTGGTCAGCGATCCGTGCGGATCCAGATCAACCACCAGCACACGCTTGCCACGTTGGGCCAGCAGTCCGCCCAGGGCGACCACAGAGGTTGTCTTCCCCACTCCACCTTTTTGATTGGCTACAGCCCAGATACGCACGTTTTGTTCTCCGGTAACGGCTCAGCCTGGCGTCATGCGCCGGCCTCTGTTCAACTTATCGGCAAGGATACGGGTAACTTGAAAGCCGAATCGATGGTTTTGCGGCAACCCCTTGCCGATTCGGACGATGAACAACAGGTAATACAGGAAGTGTGCCAGCTCAGCCATACGCATCTGCCACCTGCAGGTGATCAGCGCACCGCCCCCCGGATGCTTGCATCCCGGGAGATCAGCAGAACCACCCGGCGGTTACGCCGCCGGCCCTCCTCGGTGTCGTTGCGGGCCACGGGCTGGTATTGACCATAACCCACCGCTGCCAGGCGCTCTGGCTCGATGCCCTCCATCATCAACATCCGGGCGACAGCCGCTGCACGGGCGGTCGAAAGTTCCCAGTTGGACGGAAAGCGGCTGGTACGAATAGGTTGGTTATCGGTAAAGCCTTCCACCTTGACCGCATTGTCGCGGTTGCGCAGTACACTGGCGATCTTTTCAATGACTTCAAAAGAGTCGTAATGGGGCTCAGCATCACCACTACCAAAGAGCATGCTGTTCGGCAGATTGAGTTCAATCCACTCGCTGCTGGTTTCCAGACTCACCACCCCCTGATTGATCAATTCGTCGAATTCCATGGCAAGCTGGTTGGCCATGGTTCGCAAAGCCTCGGTGCGACCCTCGGCATCCAGCTCCGGATTACGGGGCGCCTCGGTAACCGGCGGCGGAATAACATCTTCATGCTGTTGTTGCGGCGCCCGGACCGGCTGGCCGCCCACGGTGACCGGTTGTAATGAGCGCTGCGGGGCGTTAAAGACACCGGTGAAGGTTTCCGACAGCACCTTGTACTTGCCCTCATTCACGGACGATACCGAGTACATCACCACGAAAAAGGCAAACAGAAGCGTGATGAAATCCGCGTAGGAAATCAGCCAGCGTTCCTTGTTGTGGAGATCATCCTGGGGTGGTCTGCGACGGCGCATAGGAAGCCCTGGCCCGGAATTACTGCAGGAAGCCCCGCAGTCTCAATTCGATGGATTTCGGGTTTTCGCCCTCGGCAATGGCGATAATGCCATCGATCATCATGTCCTCATAACGGGTGCGTTCCTTGATGATGCCCCGCAATTTATTGGCCACCGGAAAGAACAACAGGTTGGCCAGGGCAACGCCGTAGATGGTCGCCACAAAGGCCGTGGCGATGCCGCCACCCAGTGATTGGGGATCTTCCAGATTGGTCATGACCTGAATCAGGCCCATCACCGCGCCAATAATACCGATAGTGGGGGAATACCCACCCATGGCCTCATAGACTCTGGCCGACTCCAGATCGCGCTGCTCCCGGGTTTCCAGGTCGACTTCCATGATACTGCGAATGGACTCGGGCTCGGCACCATCAACCAGCAACTGCAGCCCTTTCCGGGCAAACGGCTCGGGCTCTCTCTCCGCAAGCCCTTCTAGGCCCAGCAGGCCCTGTTTGCGGGCTTTGACGCTCCAGTCGATGACCTTGCCAATGCCATCTTCCAGCGAGATGTAGGGCGGAATAAACACCCAGCGAACCTGACCGAAGGCACGCTTGAGCATCGGCCAGGAGGTTTGCAGGATGGTCGCCGCCAGAGTTCCGCCCACCACGATCAACCCGGCCGGGCCGTTGAACAGCGAACTGACAGCGCCTCCTTCCAGCAGATTGCCACCCAGGATGGCCACGAACGCCAGGATGATTCCGAGCAGGCTCAGAATATCCATCAGCTCACACCTTCAACCAGCCGCGCGCCAATATCCTCCAGCGCCAGAATCTCGTCGCTCAGTCCGGCTTTGGCCACAGCCATCGGCATGCCATAGATGACGGAGGATTTCTCATCCTGGGACCAGATCACGGAACCGGACTGCTTCATCATCCTGCAGCCTTCCTTTCCGTCGGAACCCATACCAGTAAGGATCAGACCCAGGGTTTTGCCTGGGAAGCTCCTGGCCAGAGAACCGAAGGTAACATCCACACAGGGTTTGTAATTCAAGCGGTCATCGCCCGGAAGAATCCGCACTTTTGCCTGCCCGCCGCGACTTTCAATCATCATCTGCTTGCCACCGGGCGCCAGCAGGGCCAGTCCCGGACGAAGCACGTCGCCGTCCTCGGCCTGGCGCACCTCAATGCGACACAACTTGTTGAGCCGCTCGGCAAAGGCCGGAGTGAAGCTGGCGGGCATGTGCTGAACCAATACGATGGGCGCGGGAAACGAAGCCGGTAACGCCGTTAGCACCTTTTGCAGCGCAACGGGGCCACCGGTGGAAGTGCCGATGGCTACCACACTGTAGTGCCTGGCGGCCGTTTTTCTGGTGGGTTTACGAACCGGCTCGGAGGTCGCAGGGTCTTTACGGGGTTCCGTCGTTACCGGGCGGTGCAGGCGCGAACCGGCGCGCTCGACAGGTTCACGGCGAGGTTCCGCAGCCGGTGCCGCCGGCCTCGGGGCCACAGGCGCCGATCGGGCACCCGGGCGGCTACCGGCCACATCCAGAATACGCTGGATAAGGATTTTCTGAAGTTGACTGGTGTCCCTGGCAATTTCCTCGAAGTTCTTGGGCAGGAAATCCACTGCCCCGGCTTCCAGGGCATCCAGGGTAACGCGGGCACCTTCATAGGTCAGGGACGAGAACATCAAAACCGGGGTGGGATGTTTGCGCATGATCTCGCGCACGGCAGAGATGCCGTCCATCACCGGCATCTCGTAATCCATGGTGATCACATCGGGGCGCAGTTTTTCTGCCAGCTCGACACCTTCCCGCCCGTTGGTGGCGGCGCCTACCACTTTAATCTGGCCCGAGGCCGTCAGGATTTCCGTCAGCCGTTTGCGAAAAAAGCCCGAATCATCCACGACCAGGACAGAAACTGTCATCCATTTCTCCTACACAATCCCGGAAATTCCTGCTCAGCCGTAGTGCTGCAGGAGGCTCGGCACATCAATAATCAGGGCAATACGGCCATCACCGGTGATGGTGGCGCCGGCCATACCCGGCGTCCCCTGCAGGGCCCGGCCCAGAGGCTTGATCACCACCTCTTCCTGGCCAATCAACTGGTCAACCACGAAGCCGACCTGCTTGGTGCCCATGGCCACAATCACCACGTGCGCATTCTCCGGCTCGGCCTGTCCTGCCGCCCCGTGCACCAGCCAGCGCTTGATGTGAAACAGCGGGAACACTTTGTCCCGCACCACAATGCATTCTTTGCCGTCGACAATATTGGTCTTGGTCAGATCCAGGTGGAAAATCTCCACCACATTCACCAGCGGCAGCGCGAAAGACTGGTCACCGAGCATGATCATCAGCGTTGGCATAATGGCCAGAGTCAGAGGCACCTTGATGATAATGCTGGTGCCCTTGCCCTGTTCGGACATGATATTGATCTGGCCATTGAGCTGGCCGATCTTGGTTTTCACCACGTCCATACCGACACCCCGACCGGAGACATCGGAAATCTGGTCTTTGGTGGAGAAACCGGCCGCAAAAATGAGATTGAAACATTCGTTATCGGTTAGACGGTCTGCCGCATCCTGGTCGTACAGGCCCTTTTCTACCGCCTTGCGACGCAGGACATTGGGATCCATACCCGCACCGTCGTCGACGATGGACAACAATATATGGTCGCCTTCCTGCTCCGCCGACAGGGTCACGGTTCCGGCTCGGGGTTTTCCGGCCTTCTCCCTTACGTCCGGCGCTTCGACACCATGATCCACGGAGTTTCGGACCAGGTGCACAAGTGGGTCGGCCAGCGCCTCGACCAGGTTTTTATCCAGGTCGGTTTCCTCACCGTGCATGACCAGGTTCACTTCTTTTTTCAGACTGCGGGCCAGATCACGCACTACCCTCGGGAAACGGCCGAAAACTTTCTTGATCGGCTGCATCCGTGTTTGCATGACGGCAGCCTGAAGATCCGTAGTCACCACATCGAGATTGGCCACTGCCTTGTGCATGTGTTCGTCTTCGCTTTCGGAACCCAGACGCTGCAGTCGGTTACGCACCAGCACCAGTTCGCCCACCATGTTCATGATGTCGTCCAGGCGCTTAGTATCAACCCGAACCGTGGTTTCGCCCGCTGGTGCGGCCTCACGGGCAGGCGCGGGCGCCGGTTTGGCAGCGGCCTTACTCTCAGCTTTGGCTTCCGCTTTCTTTGGTTCCGGGGCTGGTTCGGCCTTGCTGGATGGCGCCGGTGAAGGCTTGGGCTCACCTGCGCTCGGGCCTGCACCCTTGCCATGCAGTTCGTCCAGCAGGTTCTCGAATTCGTCGTCGGAAATCAGATCGGCGTCGCCGGATGATTTTTCCGGGCCACCGCTGGTATCAGTATCTGCCTTGGCTGTTTCAACTTCCGCAGGCGCGCCGGCAAACTGGCCCTTGCCGTGGAGTTGATCCAGCAGGGCCTCAAATTCATCGTCGGTAATCTCATCACTGTCTGAGCCGCCGGCAGATTCGGCCGGGGTGCTCACCTGCCCGTTGCCGACCGGTTTCTGGCCATCGGATTTTTCATCCGCCAACGCGTCCAGCAACTGCTCGAATTCATCGTCAGTGATATCGCCCTGGTCCCCTTGCGGCCCGACATCCGCAGACGACGACTCCTGTGCCGGGGTTGGCGCTTCCGCCGCCGGTGTATCCTCGGACTCAGGTTTGGCGAGGGCGTCCAGGGCTTCGATCAGTTCGTCCGGCGCAGGCGTCGGCTCTTCCCGGTTGCGAACTTCTTCGAACATGGCATTAACGTTGTCCAGCGCCTCCAGCACCACATCCATCAGGTCCGGTGTTACCTTGCGCTTGTGGTTCCGGAGAATATCAAACACGTTCTCCGCAGAGTGGCAGCAATTAACCAGTGCCTCCAGTTGAAGGAAGCCAGCGCCCCCTTTCACGGTATGGAAGCCACGGAAAATGGCGTTCAGCAGATCGCTGTCATCGGGATGCTGCTCCAGATCCACCAGCTGCTCCGACAACTTTTCGAGTATCTCGCCGGCTTCTACCAGGAAGTCCTGCAGGATCTCTTCATCAGCATCTAACGCCATGCGTCACCCTCTTTATTATCAGAATCCGAGACTGGACAGCAGATCGTCCACGTCGTCCTGCCCCGAAACTACATCTTCCCGCTCATCAGCTTTAATCTGTGGTCCTACCCCTTTTTCGGCCGATTCTTCTTTTTCTTCAATCTGATGCACCGTGCCGGTCAGCTGATCCACGTGGCTGGCCATCACTACCAAGCCAAGAAGATTGTCTTCCACTTCTTTCACCAACGCGGTGACCTTCTGGATAACCTGGCCAGTAAGATCCTGAAAATCCTGAGCCAGCAGGATTTCCGACAGATTCTGGTACAGACTGTCGGAGTCTGTCGTCAGGCCCGCGAAGAACTTGTCGATGCGACCATAAAGCTCGCGAAACTCCGCAGGCTCCATTTCACGACGGCGCAGACGCTGCCACTCATCCCGCAGGGAAACCGCTTCATCCCGCATGGCGTGAGCCACCGGCATGCTTTCCTCAACCAGATCCATGGTGCGGTTCGCCGCCTGGCTGGTCATCTGAACCACATAGGCCAGACGGTCAGAAGCGTCGCTCATCTTCGACAGCACTTCTTTCTGCTCGGCATTACGCGGGTCTATCTGGAAGTTCCGGATTGCCTCATGGAGGCTGCGGGTCAGTCGCCCCACTTCCCGATACAGACTCTGATCGCGAACCTCGCTCAGTTCATTGATCAGGGTCATCGCCTTGGCATAATTCCCGGCGTTTACATTCTCGGCCAGGTCGGAGGCCTGCTTTTGAAGCTTCTCCGCCACCTCCGGATCAAGGCCCTGATGGTTCTGTTTGGTATCACTCATGGCGAGCCATCCGACCTCTGGTTACTGGATTCGTTCGAAGATTTTCTCGATCTTTTCCTTCAGCACGGCTGCCGTGAAAGGCTTGACCACATATCCGTTCACCCCGGCCTGAGCCGCAGCCACGATCTGGTCCCGCTTGGCCTCTGCCGTTACCATCAGAACCGGCAGGTTCTTCAGGTTTTCATCAGCACGGACAGCCTTCAGAAGGTCAAAGCCCGACATGCCGGGCATGTTCCAGTCAGTCACCAGGAAGTCATACTTGCCGCTTCGGAGCATGGGCAACGCGGTGTTGCCATCGTCTGCTTCATCCGTATTGGTGAAGCCGAGATCTCGCAGCAGGTTTTTGATGATGCGTCGCATTGTGGAGAAGTCATCCACAATGAGAATTTTCATGTTCTTGTCCAATGGGACCTCCAGTCAGTAACACCCGGAATTCATTCAGCCTTTTGGAAGTCTAGCAGGCTGCTACCTTAAGCGCTTATTGTGTGGTGTTTGCGCACGTTGTAAAGCATCGTTTACCAAAAGCTACACAGCTTGCTGAAAGAGAAACACAGCACCTGGCCGATCAGTCGTTGTCACCGTCCCGCCATTCGGCCAGCCGGCTGCGAAGTCGCAACGCCGCCTGGCTGTGAATCTGGCTTACCCGGCTCTCACTGACCCCGAGCACCGCCCCAATTTCCTTGAGGTTGAGCTCTTCCTGGTAATACAGGCTCAATACCAGCTTTTCACGCTCAGGCAACTGCTCAATGGCGTCTGCCAGACTGCGCTGGAAAGCGCCGGAAGCAATACCGTCCAGTGGATTACCACTGGTCTCTGCTTCTTCTATCGGCAGCTCGCCGGATTCATTGAGCTCATCAAGACTAAAAAGTCTACCGCTGTTCGCGTCGGCCAGTGAGGCATGATACTCGTCCAGACCAATACCGAGCTCTTCAGCTACTTCGGCATCCTGGGCCTCGCACCCGGTACGATCTTCCACTTGTTTGATAGCACTGGCGATTCGCCGGGCGTTGCGATGCACTGAGCGGGGCACCCAGTCGCCCTTGCGGATCTCATCCACCATGGCACCGCGGATGCGAATCCCTGCGTAGGTTTCAAAGGTGGCACCTTTGCCGGAAGAATAGCGCTGCGCGGCCTCCAGCAGGCCAATCATACCTGCCTGCATAAGGTCTTCCAGCTGCACTGATGGCGGCAGCCGGGCCATGAGATGAAGGGCGATTTTCTTGACCAGCGGCGCATGCTCTTCAATCAGGGCTGAAGGGCTCCTGGCGCCGGCCTGGTGGTAAATTCCCAGATGTTTCGCCAATGTCATGTATCCGGTTTTCTTGTAGGACTGGATTCAGATCAGACTTCGACGAGCCGCTCCACGAAGAATTCGAGATGCCCCCTGGGAGAGGACGGCAAAGGCCAGCTATCCACTTTTTCGGCCAGAGCCCGGATAGCCAGCGAGGCTTTCGCCCTCGGATAGGCATCCAATACCGCTTTCTGTCTTTGGACGGCTTTCTTGACGGCCTCGTCGTAAGGCACGATACCTACATATTGTAGTGCCACATCCAGAAAACGCTCGGTGACCCGGGTCAGTTTTTCAAACAGATGGCGGCCTTCCTGCTCATTGCGGACCTGGTTTGCCAGGATACGGAAGCGGTTCGTGCCATAATCCCGGTTCATCAGCTTGATCAGCGCGTAGGCATCGGTAATGGAGGTAGGTTCGTCGCAGACCACCAGCAGAAGTTCCTGCGAGGCCCTGAGGAAGCTGACTACCGATTCAGAAATACCTGCGGCGGTATCCACAATCAGAACGTCAATCTGATCGCCCAGCTCACTGAAAGCGTTGATCAGGCCGGCATGTTCCATGGCGCTGAGCTGGGTCATACGCTGGGTGCCGGAGGAAGCCGGTACAATCTTGATACCACCAGGACCATTCACCAGCACGTCTTTCAGATCACAATCGCCGCTGAGTACGTCTTGCAGATTTCGATTAGCAGTAATGCCGAGCAACACATCGATGTTGGCGAGCCCGAGATCCGCGTCCAGCAAGACAACCCGGCGCCCCTTCTGGGCCAGGGCGATACCGAGATTGACCGAAACATTGCTCTTGCCGACACCGCCCTTGCCGCCGGAAACCGCAATCACCTGAACCGGATGTGGTCTGCTCATACTGTTATCAGTCTCTTACTACGTTCTTGTACGGGCACGCGTGCCGGTGTTTTATTCTGGTCGCCAACGAGGCTCAGGCACCTTCGGCGACTGTCTGTGCGCTCTGCACGGCCTTAAGCCGTTCTACGCCCAGGCGCACTAACGGAATGGCCTCCGCCCTCTGGAGATCTTCCGGTATCTTCTGGCCATCGGTGTACCAGGCCACCGGTAAGCTGGTCTCCATAACGAACCCGAGCGCTTCGCCCAGGGTCAGGGCCTCATCAATCTTGGTCATGATGCAGCCTGCAAGGCTTGCCATCTTATAGCAATGCCACACGGATTTCATGATACGTGGCTGACTGGTGGCGGAGACCACCAGATGTGTACGGATATTGTGATCGCTGCGAGCCAACTCCGCCAGTTGTTCCTGGTAACCGCGGTCGGCACTGGTCAGGCCGGCAGTGTCAATCAGCACCAGGTGTCGATCCGATAACTCATCAAGAATGTCATCCAGGGAATGGCTCTCATCCACCACACGCACGGGCACATTCAGGATGCGGCCGAACACGAAGAGCTGTTCATGAGCGGCCACACGATAGCGGTCGGTGGTCACCAGTGCCAACGAATCCGGACCATGCTCAAGGACGTAGCGGGCCGCCAGCTTGCCAATGGTGGTGGTTTTGCCAGACCCGGTTGGCCCGACCAGGGCATAGATACCGCCGGCATCAAGCCAGTCTTCGCGACCGGTACGAACGCCGGTCGCCAGCATTTTCAGTGACTGCTTCCAGCCGTCCTCCAGACGCCCGGCCCGGTGCCGACGGGACAGAGAGCCGGCCAGCTCCGCGCCCAAACCGAACTCCTGCAGGCGCTCGGCCAATCGTTGCTGAACTGCGCTGTTGCCGGTCGGCGTGGCAGTTGCAGCCTTACCACTGACCAGATCACGCAGAGAGCTGATTTCGGCACGCATACTGGCCAGTTCATCGGCATAGCCACCGGCGCCGGATTCGCTACCCGCAAACGGCTTTGCCACTGTTACATCACTGGGACGTGACGCCGGAAAATCGGCCGCCTCGAAAGACAAGGACGACGCCGCGCCACCTGAGGCGCCACTTCCTGCGCGCTTTTCCCGAACCTCACGAATGCGACTGCGGGACCGGTTCAGCTCATCTTCCAGCCGACGATGCTGCTCGGCCTGCATCTCTGCCAGCCGGGAGCCGTTGGTGGCTTCAACCGCTCTTTCACCCAGACGCTGGCGCGCCATGTTTTCGTCGTAGTCGAGTGCCGTCACGATCTCAACACCACCATCAACCCGGCGGTTAGACAGAATAACGGCATCCGGCCCCATTTCGTGGCTTACCTGCTTCAGGGCCTCAGCCATGGACTGCGCAAAAAACCGTTTTACTTTCATGCTGCTTCATCCTCCCACCGGCAAGCGCTCTGGCTTCCCGCGATGCTCCGTCGGTTTATTGACCTACAGAGGCGACTATCGTGATCTGTTTGTTATCCGGGATTTCCTGGTACGAGAGCACATGCAAACGCTCTACCCCATAGCTGGCAAACTTCGCCAGTACTGGCCGCAAGGGCCCTGAAACCAGCAGGATGGCAGGCTTGCCGAGCATTTCCTGGCGTTGCACGCTGTCCTGAAGGGATCGTTGCAGCTTTTCCACCATGTTGGGCTCAAGCACCAGACCAATATCATCCTGACCGCCGGATTGTTGACTCTGCTGAACAGACTTTAGCAATAACTGTTCCAGGTCTGGATCCAACGTGATAACGGGGATTTCGGCGTCGTTGCCGCAGATACTCTGAACAATCATTCGGCGCAGCGCCTGGCGAGCCACCGTGGTCAGCACTTTCGGGTCCTGACTCTTCGGATGCACGTTCACGATGGCCTCGGCAATGGAGCGCATATCCCGCACCGGCACTTCTTCTTTCAACAGGTTCTGCAACACTTTCAGCAGGATGCTGATGGAAATGGTGGTCGGCACCAGCTCCTCCGCCAGCTTGGGCGAAATCTTCTCCAGCTGGTCCAGCCACTTCTGGGCCTCCTCGTGACCGATTAGTTCGTGAGCGTGTTTCTGCAGAATCTGGTTCAGATGTGTCGCCACCACGGTGCTCGCATCCACTACGGTGTAACCCAGGGTCTGGGCCTGATCCTTTCTGTCGGACTCAATCCAGATGGCGTCCAGGCCGAAGGCGGGGTCCTTGCCGGCAATGCCTTCAACTTTGCCAAACACCTGCCCCGGATCAATGGCCAGCTCCCGCTCCGGATGGATCTCGGCCTCGGCAATGGTCACGCCCATCAGGGTAATCCGGTAGACGTTCGGCATAAGATCCAGGTTGTCGCGAATGTGCACCGAGGGCATGAGGAAGCCCAGATCCTGCGAAAGCTTCTTACGAACCCCTTTGATCCGACTGAGCAATTGTCCACCCTGGGATTTGTCTACCAGCGGAATCAGGCGGTAGCCCACTTCCAGCCCGACAATGTCCACCGTGGCCACGTCATCCCATCCGAGCTCGCGGGTTTCTCCCGGCGCCGGCAGTGCCTGCCCCTCGCCACCCGGACGATCCGGAGAGATTTCCGCACCCTGCCGGGCCGCACCACCAGCCATGCCGCCACGGCCAACAAAACCACCTTCATCCTCAACCGTTTGCTGCTGTTTCTTCCAGATAAACCAGGCTGCGCCAGCGGCCAGCAAACCAAGGCCGAGAAACGCGATGTGGGGCATCCCCGGAATCAGGCCAAGCAGAATCAGGATACCGGCCGCAATGCCCAACGCTTTGGGAGCGCTGAACATCTGCTGAATGATCTGGCCACCCATGTCCTGACTGGACGTTACCCGGGTAACCATGATGGCGGCCGACGTGGAGAGCAACAGCGAGGGAATCTGGGCAACCAGACCATCACCGATGGTCAGCAGGGCATAACGCTCCATTGCCAGACCAAAATCCAACCCGTGCTGCATCATGCCGATAGCCACACCACCAACGATGTTGATAGCCAGGATCAGCAAACCCGCAACGGCATCGCCTTTCACAAACTTCGAGGCACCGTCCATAGAACCGTAAAAGTCCGCTTCCTGAGCGATTTCCGAACGGCGGGACTTGGCCTCGTCCTGATTGATCAGCCCGGCGTTCAGATCGGCATCAATCGCCATCTGCTTGCCAGGCATGGCATCCAGAGTGAAGCGGGCACTGACCTCAGACACCCGGCCGGCACCTTTGGTGACAACCAGAAAGTTGATGATCATAAGGATGGCGAAAACCACCAGACCAACAGCGTAGTTTCCCCCAATCAGGACTTCACCAAAGGACTCGATGACCTTACCGGCAGCATCACCGCCCTCATGGCCGTTCAGCAATACAATCCGGGTGGACGCCACGTTCAGGCCCAGCCGCAACAGGGTGGCCACCAGCAATACCGTGGGAAACGAGGCAAATTCCATCGGCCGCATGGCGTACACACAGACCAGCAGAATGACGATGGACAGAGTGATATTGAAGGTGAAGAACACATCCAGCAGGAACGCCGGCATGGGCAGAATCATCATGCCAAGCAGCCCCATCAGCATCAGGGGGATGCCGAGGTTCCCCCGCGTCAGGGATTTGACGTTGTTAAGGACTAGCGTTCTGTCCATGCCGGGTCTGTCTCCACGTATCTGTGCCTGCGGGCATTTTCCGGGTCGAAAATCTGACACCAGGGGTCGCTTTCCGGGTGGTATCGCAAGAACCGTACCAGCCCTTGCAAAATTTGACGTCTGCGCACCTTTCAACGCCTGACGCAGCGGCCCAGATACGGTATCCTTTCGCCATTTGCATTATCCCGATTCAAGCCAGAAACCCGAACACACAGGTGACCCCATGCCGATCCACGAAGTGAAGCACCCTCTGATCCGCCACAAGCTCGGCCTCATGCGCCGCGCCGACATCAGTACCAAAAACTTCCGAGAGCTGGCACAGGAAGTTGGCGCGTTGCTGACTTACGAGGCCACCAAAGACTTCAATCTTCAGGAGAAAACCATTGAGGGCTGGGCCGGCCCGGTCTCCGTGGAGCAGATCCACGGCAAGAAGGTAACCATCGTGCCCATCCTCCGCGCCGGTCTGGGCATGCTGGACGGCGTTCTGAGCCTGATTCCGGTGGCCCGGGTGAGTGTGGTTGGCCAGATCCGCAACGAAGACACCCTCGAAGCGGAAACCTACCTGGAGAAACTCGTGGGCGAGCTGGATCAGCGCATGGCCCTGATCATTGATCCGATGCTGGCCACCGGCGGCTCCATGATTTCCACCATCGATCTGCTCAAGAAAGCCGGCAGCACCGAAATCCGGGCGCTGGTTCTGGTGGCCGCACCAGAGGGCGTGGAGAAGGTTCTGGAAAAACATCCGGACGTGTCCATCTACACAGCGTCGGTGGATGAGCGCCTGAACGAGAAAGGCTACATTCTGCCGGGCCTGGGCGATGCCGGCGACAAGATCTTCGGCACCAAGCAGAAGGACGTCTGAGCATGCACGACCATAACAACGATCCGGTCTGGAAACAGGCCATTGCCGGCTCACAGATGCTGCTGGTGGCTTTTGGCGCCCTGGTGCTGATGCCACTTATTACCGGCCTGGATCCGAACGTCGCCTTGTTCACCGCCGGCCTGGGCACCCTGATCTTTCACATTGTCACCGGTGGCCAGATCCCGATTTTCCTGGCCTCATCGTTCGCGTTTATCGCACCGGTACTGGCCTCCAAAGGCCGCTTTGGTCTGGAAGAAACCCTGGGCGGCCTGATGGCCGCAGGCATTCTGTATATCATTCTGTCCGGCGCGGTTCGTCTGCGCGGCACCGGTTTCGTTACCCGCCTGCTACCTCCGGTGGTGATTGCACCGGTCATCATGACCATCGGCCTGGGGCTCGCGCCAGTAGCTGTGTTTATGGCCACGGGCAAAACCGGTGACGGCCAGACCCAGCTGATCCCCTACAACACCGCCATCTGGATTGCCATGATTTCCCTGGCCGTGACCATCATCATGTCGGTCTGGGCCAAGGGCATTTTCCGGCTGATTCCGATCATGTTCGGCGTCCTCGTGGGGTACGTTCTCTCTGCCATCATGGGCATTGTTGACACCACCCCCATCCAGCAGGCTGAGTGGCTGGCGATGCCAAACTTCGTAGCGCCGGCGTTCAGCTGGGGCGCTATCCTGTTCATGATTCCGGTCGCCATCGCACCGGCCATCGAACACATCGGCGACGTTCTGGCCATCGGTAACGTTACCCGCAAGAACTATCTGGAAAAACCGGGCTTGCACCGTACCCTGCTGGGTGATGGCCTGGCCACCAGCGCTGCCTCGCTGCTTGGCGGTCCTCCCAACACCACGTATTCCGAGGTAACCGGTGCGGTGATGCTGACCAAGAACTTCAACCCGAAAGTTATGTGGTGGGCGGCGGTGGTTGCCATTGTTCTGGCGTTTGTCGGCAAGTTCGGCGCCGCGTTGCAGACCATTCCGGTACCGGTTATGGGCGGCATCCTCTGCCTGCTGTTCGGTTCAATCGCCGTTGTGGGCCTGAATACCCTGATCCGACATCAGGTGGATCTGTCCCAGTCCCGTAATCTGGTGATCGTAGGCGTGACCCTGGTCTTTGGTATCGGCAACATGGCGCTGGGCCAACTGGAAGGCATCGCCCTGTGCGCAGTGGTTGCCATCATCCTTAACCTGATCCTGCCGGGCGAACGGGAAGCCTGGGGCAAGCGGATTCACGAGCACGAATCCAGCTGACCCCGCGGAAAGCAATATCCTGCCTCTATTCCGGTCCCCGGAATAGAGGGCTTCAGATATCGCGCCGCATATCGGGCGGAATCGGGAAGTCCGGCATGCCGGGCTTCGGCCCACGGCCCTTGCGGAACTGACGCAGCTGGAAGACGTAGGCCAGCACCTGAGCAATGGCCATGTACAGGCCATCCGGAATCTCTTCACCAATATCGGTATTGTGATACACCGCCCGTGTCAGTGGCGGCGTTCGCAGCACCTCGACCTTGTTCTCCCTGGCAATTTCCATAATCTTGAAGGCCACTTCATCTGCCCCCTTGGCCACCACCACTGGCGCGCCCATGGTTTTCTGATCGTACTTCAAGGCCACGGCATAGTGGGTGGGGTTGGTAATCACCACATCGGCCTTGGGAACGTCCTGCATCATCCGACGTTGCGCCATCTCCCGCTGAAGCTGGCGAATCTTGCCTTTGACTTCCGGCTTGCCCTCGGTGTCCTTGTACTCGTCCTTGACCTCCTGCTTGGTCATACGGAGCTTTTTCTGGTGATCGTAGATCTGGAAGGGTACATCGATGGCGGCAATGGCAATGGTGGCGCAGGACAGGAAGAAGAAACTCCAGCCCAACGTCCACAGTACATGCTCTATGGCCGGAACGGTGGGCTCTTCGGCGATGGCGAGCAGATCTTCTGTACGCAGGTTAAGAATCAGGATGGCGACTGCCATCACCAGCCCCACCTTGGCAATGGCCTTGACCAGCTCGATCAGGGAGCGCATGGAGAACATTCGCCCCAGGCCTTTGATCGGATCCATCCGGTTGAATTTCGGTGCGATGGCCTTGGCACTGAACAGCAGACCGCCAATGCCAATGGAGCCGGCAATGGCGGCAATCAGCAACATCACCAGTATCGGTGACAGCGCCCAGGCGGCCTCTTTGGCCGCCAGTATCAGTTGAACACTCATATGCCGGGTATCAAAAATTGCTGAGCGCTCGATTACGAAGGAGTCGCGCATGATGGACTCAATAGATGCGCCAAGCGACGTACCAAAAATCAGAAGCCCGCCAGCACCGGCCAGCAATACCGCCATGGTGGCCAGTTCCTTGGAACGGGCCGTCTGACCCTCCTCCTTGGCCTTCTCGAGGCGTCGGGGGGTAGGCTCTTCGGTTTTTTCCTGACTGTTGTCGTTCTCTTCGGCCATGGTCAGGGTTGCCCTTGCAGAGCGCGCATGAAATCAAACGTTTCCCGCGTGTACTGATCGAAGTGTGGCAGGAAATTGGCGTGTAAGACCCAGATAGCAAACAACCCAAAAATCAGGCCAATCGGAAAGCCGAGGGCGAAGATGTTCATCTGAGGCGCCGCACGGGTCATTACACCGAAAGAGATGTTCACAATCAGAACCGCAGTCACGGCCGGCAATGCCAGCAACATGGCAGAGGCAAACATCCATGAAATGCGATGGGCCAGCGCCCACACACCATCCTGCCCCAGCCCCTCCAGGCCAATAGGCAAGGTGTAGAAACTCTCGATGAACACCTCGAAGGCCACCAGATGGCCATTCATCACCAGAAACAGCAAAGTAATGGTGATGGTGTAGATCTGAGCCAGCACTGGGACGTTAACCCCATTGGCAGGGTCTACCATGGAGGCAAAGCCCAGGCCCATCTGCATGGCAATCATCTGCCCCGCGATCACAAACAACTGCCAGAGTGCGGTCAGGGCAAAGCCCAGGCCGACGCCAATCAGGATCTGCTGCAGCGTGATGACGAACGCGTCGGCACTGAGGGCTTCCACCTGGGGTACGGCAGGAATCATGGGCGCAATCAGGATGGTCATCAGCAGCGCCAGTCCCAGCCGAACACGGGCGGGCACCAACTGAGTACCGAAGATGGGGATGACCATGAGGAAACTGGCCAGCCGGAATAAGGGCCAGATATGCTGCCCCACCCACTGGCCAATCAGATCTGCACTGAACTCCGCCGGCAGCATGGGCTCAGCCAATCAGATAGGGAATGCGGGAGATCAGCCCATTGGCGTGGTCCAGCAGGGTGGTCAGCATCCAGGGCCCGGCAGCAATGATCACAATCAGTGTGATCAGTAGGCGAGGCAGGAAACTGAGGGTCTGCTCGTTGATCTGGGTCGCCGCCTGAAAGGTACTGACCACAAGACCAATCACCAGGCCCGGCCCGATGATGACGGCAGACAGCAATACAATCAGCCAGAGCGCCTCTCGCAGTATGTCGATAACCGTTTCCGGAGTCATGATTGCCTCCTAGATCCCGTAGCTGGCGGCCAGGGTACCCATGATCAGGGCCCAGCCATCCACCAGCACAAACAGCATGATTTTAAACGGCAGCGAAATGATAATGGGTGACAGCATCATCATACCCATGGCCATCAGAACACTGGCCACCACCATGTCGATGATCAGGAATGGTATAAACAGAATAAACCCGATCTGGAACGCCGTCTTCAGTTCACTGGTGACAAACGCCGGCATCAGAATCCAGAAAGACACGTCCTGCGGTGTTTCATACTGAACATCGGCAATCCTCATGAACAGCGCCAGGTCGTCTTCTCGAGTCTGCTCCAGCATAAACTTGCGAAACGGTTGGCTGGCCAGTTCCACCGCCTCCAGTGAAGTCACCTCTTCCTGCAGGTAAGGTTGCAGGCCCACCCGGTTCGCCTCTTCCAGTACCGGCTTCATGATAAAAATGCTCAGAAACAGCGCCAGCCCCAGCAAAATCTGGTTGGAGGGTGTGGCCTGTAGCCCCAGAGCCTGACGAAGAATCGCAAAGACCACGATGATCCGGGTAAACGAGGTCATCATCATCAGCATGGCCGGCAGGAAGGTCAGCGCGGTCATCAGCGCCAGGATCTGCAGGGTTACCGAGTACTCCTCGGTGCCGTTCTCGCCGGGCTCAACCGTAAATGCCGGAATGCCGGGCAGATCAGCCTGGGCCAGGGCGGGAAGACAAAGGCCGGCAATCAGCGCAAGCCAGGGAAAACCGCGTTTGAGAATGGCCACCACCATGACGTTAGTCTTTCCTCTCTGGCGCTGACCAGGATTTGCCAATCATGGACTGCAGCTTGCGGGCGAAGTCACTGGAGCCGGCATTGCCGGCATCCACCACCGGCTGATCAAATACATGCAGGGTCCTGATCGTGCTGGGAGTAATACCAAGCAGAATCTGCTGCTGCCCCACTTCCACCAGCGCAATACGTTCCCTGGCACCGATAGCCAGCACAGACACCACCTTGATGGCGTTGTTGTTCATACCGGTCATGCCGCCCATCCGACGGATCAGCCAGGCACAACCATAAATGATGGCCACCACTGCCAGCAGGCCCGCTCCCAGGCTCAGTATCGTCGCCACAGTATCCGGGGCACGCCCACCAGAGGTGGCGATTTCGCCCGCCTTTGCCGTTTCCTCGGCCAACAGCGGCAGCGGAGCCCACAACAGCAACCAGCCCGTCAGTCTTGTCATATTATTTCTGCAGCCGTTTGATTCGCTCGCCCGGGCTGATCACGTCCGTCAACCGGATACCAAACTTCTCATTGACCATGACCACCTCACCGTGGGCGATCAGGGTGCCATTGACCAGCACATCCAGTGGCTCGCCCGCCAGCCGGTCCAGTTCGATCACCGAGCCCTGGTTCAGCTGGAGCAGATTGCGTATCGGAATCTGGGTGTTGCCCACTTCCATGGAGATGGTGACGGGGATATCCAGGATCACGTCGATGTCCGGAGACTCGCCACCACCAGCGCCCTGGTCCGCGCCAAACTCCTCCATGGGCGCGGTACGCACGTCCTGGCGTTCGGCTTCAGGTTGGTCGTCGCCACCTTCAGCCTCAGCCATAGCCGCTGCCCACTCGTCTTCCCGGGAGCCCTCTGCATCGCCAGACTCGTCCATTGCCGCTTCCCACTCGGCCGCCAGCTTTTCGTCTTCGCTGAGTTCCTGCTCGTCTTTCTTGTCGTCGTCAGCCATTGCGTCCCACCTTCAGTTGTTTCTTTACCTTGGGCAACTTGGCCCGGTCGTGAATCCTCAGCGCCAGCTTACCGTCGCGGGTGCCCAGCGTTGCCTTGTAGATTGGAATACCATTGGCGGTCACCGTCAGGTGCTCGGGAATCTCTACCGGAATCACATCGCCAGCTTTCATCCGGGCAATGTCACGCAACGATATGCGGCGCCGGCAGACGGTGGTATTGATGGGCACATTGACCTCTTTGATGTCCTCCTGCAAGGCGTTTACCCAGCGTTCGTCGACATCATCAACATCACTCTGCACACCCGCATCCAGCACATCGCGGATTGGCTCGATCATGGAATACGGCAGTGCGAAATGAAGTTCGCCGCCCCCCCCATCGAGTTCAATATGGAAGGTGCTGACCACGACCACTTCGCTCGGGCTGACGATGTTGGCCATGGCCGGGTTGACTTCCGAGCTGAGGTATTCGAATTCCACCTGCAAGACCGCATGCCAGGCTTCTTTCATATCGTGGAAGACCTGATTCAGTACCATTTGCACAATTCGGGTTTCAGTCGGTGTGAATTCCCGACCCTCGATCTTGGCATGGCGGCCCTCACCACCGAAGAAGTTGTCCACCAGTTTGAACACCAGCTTGGCGTCCAGCACGAACAGGGATGTACCGCGTAACGGGCGAACCTTGCACAGGTTAAGGCTGGTGGGTACGTACAGGGTATGGATGTACTCACCGAACTTCATGATCTGGACGCCGCCGGTGGAGACATCGGCATTGCGGCGCAGCAGGTTGAACAGACTGATACGGGTATAGCGGGCAAAACGCTCGTTGATCATCTCGAGCGTTGGCATGCGGCCACGGACGATCCGATCCTGGCTGGCGAGGTCGTAGTTCTTTACGCCGGTATCATCGGTCTCTTCATAGGTATCGATGTCACCATCATCCACCCCGTGGAGGAGGGCATCGATCTCGTCCTGTGACAGTAAATCCTGCATACCTGTTCCTGCCCCTAACTGTTGGTTATCCGTCCGGTATGATTACTGAACCACAAAATTCCGGAACAATACCCGGTCGATTGCCGGCTCCCCTTCCTGCTCCAGCACCTGATTCACAGTCTGCAGCATGCTGTCGGCCAGCGTCTGACGACCTTCCGGCGTTTGCAACTGCATGAAGTCGCTGCTGCCCAGCACCATCACCAGTTGGCTGCGGATAAGCGGCATATGAACGTCAGCGGCGGCCAGGGCAGCAGGATCTTTGGCTTCGAATGATACATAGACCTGGGCATAGCGCTGTCGACCCTGAGCCTGAACGGTGGTCACCAGGGCTTTCTCAATTTCGGTATAACTGCTGGCGACAAACGCGGGCTCTGCCGAAGTCGTGGTTTCGGCGTCATCTGCGCCGGGCAATCCTCCGCCCAGGAACCAGAGTGTCCCGACCACGGAAAGGCCCACCGCCAGGATAATGATGATCACCAGCATGATGATCAGTTTCAGCTTGCCTTTTTTGGCAGGCGCTTCGGTCGCAGTATTTTCGGCCATAACACTCGCTTGTCACTTTTTTGGCGTCCGGAAAGCTCCGAACAACCTTTCGCTGATGTGATGCAAAGGCCGGGCCAGACAGCCCATCCCCTGTATTCAGAACCGCAGTTTAGCGTTGCCGGAGGGGATGGGCAAAGAAGTCGGAAGACAGCAGGCTGAATTGTTCAGAAATTATCCGGACTCAGGCAAAGACGTCCACTTCACCCCGCCAGCCCAGATCAAGCTGGCCGGTGCTCAACGACTCTGCATCAGCATCGTGGCTGGCCAGTGATGATCCACCAGAAGACCGACCATCGCCCTCACCGGCCTCACCACTCTCGCCACCGGCCTGCTGACCGCCCTGGTCAGAGACATCAAACTGCCCCAGGGACAACCCCTGTTCACCCAGCATGTCGCGGAGCCGGTGGGAGTGCTGTTCGAGCTGCTCCCTCACCACCGGGTTGGCCGCATGCACAGTGACGCTGGCCTGATCGTTGTGGACTTTCACCTTGACTTCCATTGGCCCCATATCCGGAGGCGTGAGGTGTATTTCGGCAACCGACATATTGCGGGCGGTCAGCCAACTGAGCTTGCCCATGACCTTGTCGCCCCACTCCGCCTGTCCAACCGGCACATCCACCGAGGTGGTGTAGCCCCGGAGCGGAATGTTGGCGTCCGCAGCCAGTTTTCCGGGCTGTGCTGCCTGCTGCGCTGCGGTTTCCATTACACTCTGGAATCTCGGATTGGAGAGCAGACTGGTCGGATCAACGGGGCGGGCGCTCTCAGCGCTCGTCGCACCGGCAAGCAGGTCGGTTAGCTGCATGCCCGGAGCCAGAGCGGTGCTGCCTCCCCCGGCAGTTGTTTGCCCCGGCAGGCCCTTGATCAGTCCGGAAGTGGCCTGAGTTCCTGTGAGCGCCATATTTGAAGCCAGGCTCTCAGGCCCGCCCGTACCGGATTGGTTGGCGGTTGCAGGATACAGCGACTGAAGATTGGCGAATGTCAGGGGCACCAGCGGTTCGGCAACGACCAGGGCATCGTCTGCCTCAGTATCGCCGGTATTGCTGGTGTCACTGGCCGAGGAAGGACGGGCCGGTGAATCGGAGTCCGCTACCTGCTTTTGGTCAGTGGACGTATCGTTTTTTTCGGGCCGGGTACTGGAGGCTTCGGCTTTCTCATCAGCCCGGTCGGCTGCCTTGCGTTCCTGCGCGGCATCAGCCTGATCCCGACGTTCGGCGCGCTTGGCATCCATCCGCTTCTGCTCGGCCCTGGACAGCTCGTCAAAACGACTGTCACCGGCCTCCGGGTCCTTCCGGCCCTGCGATTTCGCTGCACCGACCTCTGGCTGACTCGTTTTCGCCGGTGCCTGGGGAAGTATGGTCTGTTGCATGGCAACCTCTTGCCGCTTTAGATCTCAGGTAGCCCCTGTTCGGAGCGTTTTCCCGAAAGCTGCAAAAGCGGTGCCAAACCTTCACACAGGGTGACGTTCAGGCCTCCTGGCCAAAGTTCAGCAAACGTCGAGCCACCTCCGAAAACTCGGCCTCAATCTGTTCAAGCACTGCAGGGGCCTGTTCCAGAGTGGCGTCCTTGCCCAGTTGCTCGGCCTCAAAACACAGGCCTCCGAGCCTGGGAGCACCGATATTGATGCAACTGCCCTTGAAGCTGTGCGCGGTCTTGGCGAAGTGCTCCGGATCGGCCGTTGCCAGCGCCTCCCTCAGGCCGTCAATGCGTGAACGGGAGTCTGCCAGGTAGGTCTGGATCAGGACATCAAACTCGTCTTCCATCACATCCTGCAGTTCGGCCAGCGCCTCCACGTCAAGATGGGGTTTGTCGTTCATTCGCTATCCTCGTTTGTCGGCACTCAGGCGCCACTGATTATGGCCGCGTCGGGGAACCACCAATCATAGACGATTTCCACGCGATTGCCCCGGCCGTGAACCTTGAGATTTCGCGTCATACGCCGGAGGATTTCCAGCCCCCGGCCCGCGTATCGGCCGGTTGAAGCCGCCTGCTGTTGCATCACTGTGTCAGAATATTCAGCAAAATCAAAACCATCACCACTGTCTTCACAGACAACGGTAAGGGTACCTCCGCCCTCCCTGGGCTGATGCTCAAGAGAAAACCGTATGAAATGCCCATCGGTGCTCCCCAGTCTGCGCGTTCGCTCCTGGTAATAGCGACTGAAACCGCCAGGTGACGTTTTCCACTCTGAGGACAGGGCCAGAACACCGTGCTCAAGGGCATTGTTGTAGAGTTCCGACAACAGGGTGTAGACCTCACCGCTGCGGCTCCTCAGTCCGGGCACTTCCATACAGATATGCAGTAAAAGCGGCAGTGGGTTGAAGTCTGCGAGAGTCTGTTCCCTTAGCTCATAGACGCAGCGCCAGTCCGCCGGGCCCGTCAACGCCGATTCAGGAATCTTGTCGGGCATTGCCTCTGGCGCCTCCGCCCGGACCATTTGCAGGCAGCAGAGCGTCAGGTCATCAGCCAGCTCTGGCTTCCCGGTGTGCTGCTGCATTCTCTCCAGCAGGGCCTCGAACGGCTCCTGCCCTGCTTCCAGACCCGCCAGAACGCTCAGGACACCTTCCTCGCCCAGGCTTTCACCGCCACTATTGGGCGCCTCGGGGAGCCCGTCGGTCATCATCACCAGCCAGTCGCCCGGTGCCGCATCCAGCACGGTCATGGAGGCCGAAAACTGGTCCGGCTCCTGAACGCCCAGCGGCAGATGCCGGGACGGAATGGCGACGCGGTCGCCTGCGGCACGCAACAGCCAGCCATCCGGCAAGCCACCATTCCAGACACGCAGGCTGTTGTGTTTGAAGTCAGCCTCAACCATCAAACCACAACAGAACATGCCTACCGGCAGTATTCGCCGAAGCTTGCGGTTGATTTCCCGGAGGACATCCGGGGCGCCGAAGCCTTTGGCTGCCATCCCGTAGAAGATTTCAGCAACCGGCATGGCGCCGATGGCAGCAGGTAATCCGTGCCCGGTGAAATCACCCAGAAACACCAGAGTGCCGCCCCCGGGGCGCTGAGCAGCAAACAATACATCACCGTTGAAAACCGAGAGGGGGGATGCATGGTGGCGGATGTTGGGGGCATCCAGACAACCGGTATGGGCAATGTTATCGAACACCCGCCGCGCCGTGCGCTGCTCGTCCAGCATCTGCTGATTCTGGCGCCGAATATGGTCACGCTGGTCCGACAATGCCTGGTGCAACCCCCTCATACGATTAAACGCGTTGATCTTCGCTTCAAGAATCACGCGATTGTAGGGTTTGACGAGAAAGTCGTCGCCGCCGGCTTCAAGACACCGGGCCAGATCGCCCGCCCCCGACAGGGAGGTGAGAAAGATGAGCGGCACCAGGCGCTCGCCTGCCAGAGCCTTGATTTGACGAGCGGCCTCCATTCCGTCCATCCGCGGCATCAGGGCGTCCAGCAACACCAGATCCGGCTGGGTCTCCCGGAACAGATCCACCGCCTCGGTACCGTCTTCGGCTTCAATCACGGTATGGCCCAGGCGGCTTACCAGCCGCGCCAGAATCAACCTGTCGCTGGCACTGTCCTCGGCAAGAAGTACCTTCAAGGGAATCGCCTCAGCGAATGCTGAACAACTGCTCGAAGTTGGAAATGGAGAGAATTCGCCGGACATCGCTGTTGCAGTTCTCGATTGAGATGCGGGCGCCATCTCCGCCGGCATGATCCCTTAACAGAAGCAACATGCCCAGAGCAGAGCTGTCGAGGTAAGTGGTGTCTGAAAGATCAATGACGTAGTGGCTGACGGTGGGTTCGCTGTGCTCGTAGGCATCCCGAAAGGATTGATGGGTACTGAAATCGAACCGACCCTCCACGCAGATCGTGAGGGTCTTGCCGTCATCGCTCCGGCGTGTCTCTATAGGCATTCCTGAACCTCCCGGCACATTCCACCAATGACTTTCCTTCGCTGCCAGCCATTGATGGCAAGCTTATCTGGTAAAGGATAGTCAAATAAACGGAAATTGCATCCGGGTTATCTGATGCAGATCACCGGGGACTACAATTATCGCTGTCGCCGGGCAAAGGCCCGACCGGCAGCTTCGTCCGCCAGTTTCTGGTCTCTGAGATCCTGTTCCCGCTGTTCCTGTTGCCGACAGGACTCAATGTATTTTTCCATACCACGGCGACGTTCCCAGGCCTGTTGCCACTCCCGGCGCCTGGCTTCAAACACCTGTTCAGCCTGTTGCAGCTGCCGCTGTTGCTGGGCAATCACCTGGTCCAACTGGGCGATAAAAGCCTGCCAGGCCTGCAGCCGCGCCACAGGAACAACACCCTGCTGGCTCGCGCGGATCTGGTCACGATACTCCTGCTGATAGCGCTCCAGGTTTTCCACCTGTTCGCGGTGCGCCTCCACCTGCTTACGGGCCTCACCAAGGCGCTCCAACGCTTCCTGTTCTTTCCGCTCTTCAAGGGAGAGGACAACTTCAAGCCGTTTCGATCGCAGCATCAGACATTATCCCGATTGCCGGCGGGGTTCGGCACCGCCGTCTTTCTTCGTTCCGGTGAACGTCGTTCCGGCACTACCGCCATCAGTTGCTCAATCGCCTCCGTGAGGGGAGCACTTTCATTCAGCCCCTGCTGCAGAAACTGGCTCATATTGCCTATGTGCTGGATGGCAAAGTCAGTCTCCGGGTCGGAACCTTTCACATAGGCACCCACACTGATCAGATCACGGGCCTGCTGGTAACGGGAGTAAACCTGCTTGAATCTCTGGGCCCGGGAGAAATGCTCAGAATCAGTCACCTGGGGCATTACCCGGCTGATAGAGGCCTCCACATCAATCGCCGGATAATGGCCTTCTTCCGCCAGCCGCCGGGATAAGACGATGTGACCATCAAGGATGGCCCTGGCTGCGTCGGCAATGGGATCCTGCTGATCGTCGCCTTCCGTCAGAACGGTATAAAACGCGGTAATGGAACCACCGCCGGGTCGGCCATTGCCTGTGCGCTCAACAAGTTGCGGCAGCTTGGCAAAAACCGAGGGCGGATACCCCTTGGTCGCCGGTGGTTCGCCAACGGCCAGGGCGATCTCCCGCTGTGCCTGGGCGTAGCGGGTGAGAGAATCCATTAAAAGAAGAACGCGCTTACCCTGATCGCGGTAGTATTCGGCAATTCGGGTGGTGAGCATGGCAGCGCGCAGGCGCATCAACGGCGAGTCATCTGCCGGAGCGGCTACAACCACGGAACGAGCCAGGCCTTCATCGCCGAGAATGTCCTCGATGAATTCCTTGACCTCCCGGCCCCGTTCACCAATCAACCCAACCACGGTAATGTCAGCATCCGTGAACCGGGTCATCATTCCCAGCAGCATACTCTTACCGACACCACTGCCGGCAAACAGGCCGAGACGCTGCCCCTGCCCTACGGTCAGCAACGCGTTGATTGCACGGATTCCCACATCCATTGACTGACGCACCGGAGCCCGGTTCAATGGGTTGATGATGTCGCCGGTCAGCTGCACTCTGGCCTCTGCCTGCAACGGTCCCTTGCCGTCCAACGGGTCGCCGGCACCATTGACCACTCGCCCCAGCATTTGCGGGCCCACCGGCACCCTGCTGGCCGAGGCCAGAGGAATCACCCGGGCTCCAGGCTTGAGACCTTCGATGGCGGTCAGCGGCATCAGGTAAACCTTATCTTCCTCAAACCCCACCACTTCCGCTTCAACACTGGTGGCGCTATCACCCTGAATCAGACAACGGTCCCCCACCACCATCGGGCAACCCACGCACTCCAGCGTGAGACCCACCATGCGCGTAAGCCGGCCAGACAATTCTGGCGCCGGCTCGTCGCTGATGGCCCCCTGAAGCTGCCGTAACCGTTCAGCCAGGCGTGATGTCATCGTCCTGGCCCTGGTCGTTGAATTCGTCAGACTCGGATTCTGGCGGTGATGTCATGCCCGAATCACTCAGCACATCCCGGTGAAAATCGGTCAGCTCCCCCATACTGGGTGCCAGCTCCTCCTGATCCGGACCGACAGGCTCCGCCAGCTGTTCTTCCAGCATAGCCTGAACCACCCGCTGGAAGCGCTTCTCCACGGTGTAATCCACCAGACTATGGCGCGATTCCACTTTACAGCCACCAGGCATGAGAGAGTCGTCCTCAATGAGGACCGCCGGTGATTCCAGGCGCTCTGTCACTTCCCGTACCGGCTCGATATCGTCGGGGTGAATATGAATGCGGAGATTATCGGCGGTAGAGGGCAGTGACGACAGAGCCCGACGCACCACCTGGCGAATCTGGGATGAATCAATGCTGAGCTCACGGAAGACCACCGCCCGGGCCAATACGGTAGTGAGGTTGACCAGCACCGCTTCCAGCTCGTCTTCATGGCGCTCGATGGGCAACAACAGCTCACCCATCAGATGCTCCAGCCGTTCCATCCGGGAGGCAACTTCCTGACGCGTCTGCTCCGCTGCCTGCTGCTCGCCCTCGCTCCGCCCCTCCGCCTCGCCTGCGGCGTAGCCATCTTTGTGCCCATCTGCGCGACCCTGCTCAAAGCCTTCCGCGTAACCGGCCTGCCGGCCCTCCTGAAAACCGTCCTCGCGGGCAGCCTGGCGAATCTCTTCCAGGTCGGCCGCGGTCAGCGGCTTGACTTCCTCTTCCTCGACAACCTGGTTTCCGCGCTCATCAAGCAGGGGCAATTCCCACCGTTCCCAGGCGGTCATCTGTTCTTTCGGTATGCGCTTGCTGTCCTGATCGGAATCTTTCATCACATCATTTCTTCGCCACTACCACCCAGCGAGATCTCGCCGGCTTCAGCCATACGGCGAGCAACGGTGATAATGTCTTTCTGGGCCGCTTCGACTTCGCTGACCTTGACCGGCCCCTTGGCTTCCAGATCATCCTGCAGCAACTCCGCAGCACGCTTGGACATGTTCTTGAAGATCTTCTCCTTGACGGCTTCGTCGGCACCTTTGAGCGCCACCACCAGCACCTCCGAGGAGACCTCTCGAAGCAGCGCCTGAATACCCCGATCATCAATATCCTTGAGGTTATCAAACACGAACATGAGGTCTTCAATGGTGGACGCCAGATCCGGATCCATGTCTTTGATGGAATCCATCAACGAGCCCTCAATCCCCCGATCCATGAAGTTCATGATATCGGCCGCTCGCTTCACGCCACCAATCCGACTGGTCTGGGAGGCCGCGCCACCAGAGAACTGCTTCTCAAGGATGTCGTTCAGTTCCTGCAGGGCCTGTGGCTGAATGCTTTCCAGCGACGCCACCCGCATCATCACATCCAGTCGCACTTTTTCATCAAGTGTGCCAAGAATTTCAGCGGCCTGGTCCGGGTCTAGGTAGGAGATAACAATGGCCTGAATCTGGGGATGCTCGTAACGGATAATATCGCCCACAGCCCGGGGCTCCATCCACTTAAGAGTATCCAGGCCGGTGGTATTGCCGCCAATCAGGATTCGGTCAATCAGGCTCGCGGCCTTGTCATCACCCAGCGCCTGGGTGAGCATCGCCCGGATATAATCGTCATTACCAACCCCCAAACCGGTCTGGCCGCCGACAGCGTCCACAAACTGGTTAAGCACGTAGGTGACGTCGTCCTTGCTGACGTCTTTCATCTGCGCCATGGCGACGCCAACCCGCTGAACCTCTTTCGGCCCCATGTGCTTGAGCACCTCAGCAGCGTCCGCTTCACCCAGAGACATCAGCAGGATCGCTGCCTGCTCCACTCGCGGAATCTTGCGCTGCGGCTTTTTCGGGGCATCCCCCTGCAACTGGCCGTTTTCTTCAGTCATCGACATTCACCCACTGGCGCATAACCTGTGCAACCCTGGCGGGATCTTCCGCAATCAGGCCTTTGAGTGCATTCAACTGTCTATCATAGCTGTCTGTGGCGCCCGGCAAAAGCAGGTCATCCTGAGACGACATGGCATCGCGTAGTGCCTGCCCGCCTTCAATATCAGCAAGGCCACCATACTCACCCTCTTCTCCGCCTTCACCACGCTCGCGGCGACCGCCACCGGACAGTGTCTTCAGGGTGGGGCGCAGCAAGCCAAGAACCAGAATCAGAATGACCAGTCCTGCCAATACCTGCTTCATCAAATCCCAGAACCAGGGCTGCTCCCAGAAGCCCGGAGCTTCAAACTCCACCGCTTCCTCAGGGGCAAACGCGGTATTCATGACGGTAACGCTGTCTCCGCGGGACGCGGAATAGCCAACCGCATCACGCACCAGCATGCTCAGCCGTTGCAGTTCGGCCTCTGGCCAGGGTTGATAGCTCACCTCGCCGGTTTCCGGGTCGACCACTTTCATGTCATCCACGGCAAGGGCCACGGTCACCCGCTTGACCGCACCCAGCTCCTGACGGGTGTAGCTGACGGTACGATCCAGTTCATAATTCCGGGTGGATTCACTCCGGACATTCACCGGCGGAGCTACAGGAGCGCCATCTTCTCCCGGGGCGGCGGTGGCCTGCTCCGGAACCGTCGCAGCCCCTGGCGGTTGGTTGGCCAGCGCGCCGGGAATACCACCCTGGGCTCCCGCCACACGCTGCTCAGACAACTCGCGCTCACTACGCACCGCCTGTTGCTCCGGATTGTATAATTCCTCGGCACGCTCGACCGCAGAGAAGTCGAGGTCGGCGGTGACTTCCGCGCGGTAACGCCCTTCCCCGACAATCGGGCCAATCAATGAGGCGACACGGCGGGTCAGCCGCTCTTCAACCCTGGACGTGTATTCATACTGGTCTTTCATCCGGTCTGTTTCGGCCTGAACCTCATCGCCCGTCAACAGATTGCCGTTCTGGTCAACCACAGTCACCTGATCCCGGTTCATCATCGGAATGCTGCCGGCCACCAGGTTGACGATGGCCCGAATCTGTTCAGGCTCAGGGCGACGGCCCGCAAACACTTCAAGGAATACCGAGGCGGTCGGTTCACGGGCATCCCGGATAAACACCGAACGCTCGGGAATGGCCAGGTGCACCCGGGCATTTCGAACACCACGCATGGCGGCGATGGTCCGGGCCAGCTCGCCCTCCAGTCCGCGCCGGTAGCTGATGGTTTCCATGAACTGGGACGTTCCCAGACCACGTTCCTGGTCCAGCAACTCATAGCCCATGGTCTTCTGGTCGGTTACGCCTTCAGCAGCAAGCTTGAGGCGCGCGCTATAGACCTGTTCAGACGGCACCAGCAATGCTCCGGTGCGGGGGTCCATCTTGTAATCGATACCGTTGCTGTCGAGGATGGTGGTCACGTCCTGCGGGTTGTAAGCAGACAGATCCCCCACCACCGGCTGGTAATTGGGCTCCTGGGCCCAGAGCACCACAGCTACACCCAGTGCCACGCTGGCGGCCAGCCCGACCATAAGCCCGACCTGGCGCAGCAGATTCAATCGGTTGAATCCGAGCAAAAGATTGCTACGGCTCTCCGGAGTATCAGACTCCTGAGTAGCCGGCAGGTCAGAGGCGGCGGTTTCCGCAGGTACGCTTGCCATGCTGTTGCTCCGTTATCAGATCGGCATATTCATGATGTCTTCATAGGCTCGCACAACCCGGTTACGCACCTGGGTCAGAGCCTCAAAAGACACCGAAGATTTCTGGGCAGCAATCATTACCCGGGTAATGTCCACATTCGGATCGCCCATTTCATAGGCCGTCCTGAGTTCGCTGGCCTGACTCTGGACCTCGTGCACATTGTTGACGGCCTTGCCCAGCATATCGCTGAAGCTGGGAACTTCCTGGGTTTCCTGAACCTGTCGTGGGCCATCGATGCGGCCACGTACGGACTGATCCTGTTCAATCCTCTGGTTCTGCATCATCTGGGTACGCAGATTCCGGATCTCAGACAGAACATTGTTTATGTCGGCACGTTGAACCATCACACTCTCCCGGCGACCCTGTCGGGTCTGTACTTGTTGCTGACTCAAATGAACTGAAAGCAAGCAACAGGCCAGAAACAATTAAACCATTTATTTCAACGGGTTAATAAATCATTGCGCAGCGGAAGGCGTCTGCGCGACAAAGAATTGACAGGGATGAAACCAGACCGAAAAAGAAGACCAGGCAGGCGGGTAAAAAAACGGCACCCCGAAGGGTGCCCGAAGGAGTATAAGGTCGACAACAAAGGCCCTGACTCAGGCCATGGCCAGCTCCGCATCAAGATCGATACCGGCATCTCGCATCTGGGCCAGTTTGTAACGAAGCGTTCGCGGGCTGATGCCCAGTTGCTCCGCTGCCCGGTTGCGCCTGCCACGCTCTTTCTTGAGGGTCTGGATAATAATACGGAACTCCTGTTGGCGCAGATCATCTCCGAGTGAGCCAATCGCCTCATCAGCCGCTGAATCCGCTTCCAGCCCCGCCTCGGGGTCTGGCAAGTCGGCCGCTGGGACCTCAATGGATCTGGCGGAAATGGACGGCTCGGCGGGTGCACCAAAGTCAGAGGCACCGGTAATCCCAACCTCCAGACAAAGATCGCCGGCGTGGATTACATTACCCTGATGCAACACCAGCGCCCGCTGAATGGCATTGTCCAGTTCCCGGACATTACCCGGCCAGGCATGAGCCATCAGTGCCTTACGGGCATCCTCGGCCAGGGTGATGCCGGTCAGCTTCATCTTGCGGCAATGTTTTTTCAGCAGTGAGCGGGCCAGGGGCAGAATATCCAGCGGCCGCTCCCGCAGAGGCTGCCACCGCATCGGGAACACCGTCAATCGATAATAAAGGTCTTCGCGGAACTTGCCCTCGCGCACGTAGTCCGCCAGATCACGGTTTGTGGTCGCCAGCACACGAACATCCAGCTGAATGGTCTTGCGACCACCGACGCGCTCCACTTCCCGCTCCTGCAACACTCGCAGCAGCTTGGACTGCAAACCAAGATCCATTTCGGAAATCTCGTCCAACAGGATGGTTCCGCCATTGGCCTGCTCGAATTTACCTGGGGAGGCTGCAACGGCACCCGTGAATGCACCTTTCTCGTGACCGAACAGAATGGCTTCCAGCATATTCTCCGGAATAGCGGCACAGTTGATCGCGACAAACGGCTCATCCGCTCGGGGTGACTGCTGATGGATATAGCGGGCCAACACTTCTTTACCGGTACCACTCTCACCGGAAATCATCACTGTGGAATCACTGGCCGCCACTTTCGCGGCCAACTGGAACATGCGTTTACTGACCGGATCCTCAGCCACCGGCTCATCGCCAGCCTTTTGGCGGCTTCCGCCCACGACCCTACTGACCGCTTCCACCAGAACCTGAGGCTCAAACGGCTTGACCAGATAATCGATGGCACCGGATTGCATGGCAGACACCGCGTGGCTGATCTGGCCGTACGCGGTAATCAGCATCATGGGCAGCCCCGGATACAAGCGCTGAACTTCCGCCAACAACTCATGGCCGGACATGCCGGGCATATTGACATCGCTGACCACCATATCGACCGGCGCCCGGGCCAGGCTTGCCAGCGCATCTTCAGCGCTGGCCGCTTCCCGCACCTGGAATTTCGCCAGTTCCAGCGTCGTTACCAAAGCTTCGCGCAGGTCGTGGTCATCTTCCACAATCAGAATCTGGGCCTTTGCCATGCTATGCACCTCCAACCTGTTCTTTAAAACCGGGCTGTCAGAATAGGCAGCCGAACTATCGCGTCGGCGCCTTGCTGTCCGGGGGATGAAATCGAAAACTCGCCCTGATGGGCCTTGACCACAGCCTGCACCACGGCCAGCCCGAGGCCGGTGCCATGGGACTTGGTGGTGTAGAAGGCTTCCATAATCCGACCTGCCTCACCAGGCTCGAACCCGGGCCCGTTATCGGAAACCCGGATTTCCAGGCGGCCAGAGGTAGCGGAAACGACGATTGAAACGTCGGCTGCCCCCGCCTCCAGACTGTTATTCACAAGATTGGTACAGGCGCCGACCAGGGCATCGCGATTACACATCAGCCGGCAAGGCGTTTGCACCTGGTTGTCGAGGGTCACTTGCACGCCCGGCGCAAGCTTGAGGCCGTCCACGGCAGACTCGAGTGCTTCCACCAGACGCGACGAATCCAGCTCTTCCGCCAGCCGGGTTTCGCCGCGGGCAAAGATCAACATGTCACGAACCTGCTGTTCCAGGTGGGTCAGGCGAGACATCAGCCGGGAGGCGCAACGTTGACGCAGCTCTTCATCAAGATCCGACTGGCTCAGATGGCCGCCATAAAGAATGGCGGCGGACAGCGGTGTGCGAATCTGGTGGGCCAGGGAGGCAACCATCTTGCCCATGGCAGAGAGGCGCTGGGCATGAGCCAGTTGCGACTGGAGCTGGCGCGTTTCAGTCAGATCGGTCAGCAGGATCAACTGACCCGGCTGATTCTCCATGGTACGGATCTCAATGCTGACCCGGCGACCATCCTTCAGGGACACCTCATGGCCATCATCGTTACGGGGTGCGAAACAGCGGCGGATAACGTCAATCCAGCGCTCGCCCTCCAGTGGCTCGCCCAGCAAGGCAATGGCGGCCGGGTTGCTCTGGCTGACAGTACCATGTTTGTCCAGCACCACCACGCCCGCAGGCAAAGCATTGAGCAAGGTAGACAGGCGATCTGCCAGCTGCTCTTTCTGCTCCAGCTCCTGCTGGCGCTGTCGCGATTCATAAGACAGCTCACCGGACAGCTGGTTCACCCGAGACTCGAGTGTGCGATAGGAATCGGTAATCTGCCGAGACATGCGATTGAACAGTTCCAGCGCAGAATCTACAGCCTCATCGTCCTGCTGTGGAAACAGTGCTGTCACCTTGTCGTTGACATCAGCCGCAGCGTTGGCATCCGGCTGGTGGCGGGACTCCATAACGACATGTGCGTGGCTCATAACCTTTCCCCCTGACAGGCCCGGCGGGGCCATCAATACTTTTGTTCGGAAAGGTTAAAGCTAACAGCGTGCCAATTAGTATTTATTGTTTATTTTCAAACAGTAACGAAATCAACGATACCCAGGGTGACGAATTACCGTCGGCCAGAAACAACAATGGCGTCGCAGGTTACAAACCTTTGACGCCACCTTTTACCGGCAACCCCGGTGTCATCAGGCTTCTTCTGAGTCGTCCCTCAGACCATACTTTCGCACTTTCTCCACCAGCGTCGTGCGCCGTATCCGCAGCTTCTCGGCAGCGCGGGCTACTACGCCGCTGGCTTCATCAAGAGCCTGCTGAATCAACTGCTTTTCAAGATTGGAGAGATAATCCTTCAGATCAATGCCGTTCACCGGCAGCAACGCTGGCGCATCCAGCCCCACCAGGCCTGGTATGGAAGAGGGCATACCGGAATCCTCTACCGGGCGATTCTCGTCATAATCATCCACATAGCGGAACTTCTTCGGCAATTCCTGCACTCCGATCACGCCATAGGGATGCATGATGGCAAGACGCTCCACCAGGTTAGCCAGCTCACGGACATTGCCCGGCCAATCATGACGACACAGGCTCATGATGGCCGCCGAGTTCATCCGCAATGAACCACGCTTCTCTTTTTCCATCCGGGAAATCAGCTCGTTGATCAACAGTGGAATGTCTTCGACTCGCTCCCGGAGTGCCGGCATTTCGATGGGGAACACGTTCAGCCGGTAGTACAGATCCTCCCGGAAATCACCGGATTCAATCATGTCCTCAAGATGCTTGTGGGTCGCCGCAATCACCCGTACGTCAGCGGTCTGGGTGCGGTTACTGCCCACTTTTTCAAAGGTGCGCTCTTGCAGAACCCGCAGTATCTTCACCTGCATGTTCAGGGGCATATCGCCAATTTCATCCAGGAACAAGGTTCCGCCTTCCGCCATCTCAAAGCGCCCTACCCTCGCCGTAATGGCACCGGTAAACGCGCCTTTCTCATGGCCAAAGAGCTCGCTTTCCAGCAGCTCTGCCGGAATGGCACCACAGTTCACCGGCACAAAGGGCTTATCGCGGCGGGAAGAATGGTAATGCAGATTGCGAGCAACCACTTCCTTCCCAGTACCGGACTCTCCGGTAATCAGCACGCTCACATCCTTGTCGGCCACCTGCTCCATCAACTGGCGCACTTGCTGGACTTTACGACTGGTTCCCACAAGGCTGCGGAACAGCTGCACACCACGCTGCTGGCCGCGCTGCTGGTTGCGGCTGAACTGGTCCCGATAGATCTGTGCGCGGTACAGGGAATCCACGAACTTGGTGTAGTTCAGCGGCCATTCCATCCGCGCAATCACTCGTGCCGCATCGTCCTCTGACAAACCCTTGAGCTCAGGGTCGCCAACCAGCAACACTGGCACACCCGTCATGGCTCGGCATACCTGCTCTATGGCGGAACAGGCGCCGGATTCGGTGCCGTTGACGACCGCCACTGAAACACTATCCCAGGCCTGATCATCGTCACTCGCCAAAAGCGCCAAAGCCTCGTCGCCGGAAATCACCTGCTCTTCACCGACAAACTCCAGAATGGTGACCAGATCTCGTCGCCTGGTTTCATCCTCACTCAGCACCAGCACTTTGTTATTTTTGGACATTCACAGGAATCTCTTCATGGATTTGTGCGGTATTTAAGACCGTATGCCGGCCCGAGTCAATTTTATGACGCTATCTTTGACGATTCGAGGAGACGTTCTGATAGGTTTTGGCGGCGTTACGGTTCTGGCTGACCCCCTTCAATGAGGCTTTCGCCTCGTCGCGGGCCTTCACAGCGGCGGCATCGGCCTCGGCCACAAAACGATTCAGCGCTTCCAGTCGCTCTCGCACCAGTGTGGCATCAAGTCGGCCCTGCTCGAGCTCAGCCATCAACGGTTCCACCGTCGGTCGAACCCGAGCATTAAGCTGGCCCAATCGTTCCCAATCCTGGTTGTCCAGGGCCAGGGTTAATTCGTCTTGAAGCTGATCCAGATCGGAAAGGAGGTTTTCAGGGTTGGCCATCAGCAATCTCCGTGGTCTGCGGGACAGACTGGCCAACGAAAGGGCGCCACCGGAAACAATGGCGCCCCGCAAGCGGACGGTTAACGCCGTGCAGCGCGACGGGCCGCAGAGGCGGTAAACTCGTTACCACGATACCCCGGCGCGAAATCATAGGCGGGGTAACCATTGTCCAGACCATCAATGTAATAACGATTTGCCTTCAGATCATACGTCATTTCCATGGTGGTCCAGAAGACCGGCTCGCTGTAGTAGCTGATATTGTGAGCCTCGGAAACGCGCCATAGCTCGCCCTTCTCGTTGTACTCCTCAGAAACCAGAATCTGCCAGCTATCTTCGTCAATGTAGAATACACGGCGCTCATAAATGTGGCCGATACCGGTACGACGCTTGGCCTCTACCACCCACACCCGATGCAGCTCATAGCGAGCAAGACTCTGGTTGATGTGGTTGGGGCGGATGACGTCCTCAGGGCGAACACTGGAATCGTGAAGCTTGTATCCGTTGTAGGGAACCAGCAGCTCCCGTTTACCTTTGAGTTCCCAGTCATACTGGTTTGGAGCGCCGTTATACATATCTTTCTGGTCTACCGAACGCAGAGAGGACGAATTCGGCAGGTCTGTCTCGTAGGCCAGGTTCGGAGAACGGCGCAGGCGTCGGGAGCCGGCGTCATAACGCCATGCAAGGCGAGGTGAACGAACCTGATCCAGAGTCTCGTGCACCAGGGTGATGGTGCCCGCCAGCGTGGTTGGGGCGATCGTCTCGGTTTTCAGGTAGAAGATCTTGTTGTCGATATCGGCAAGATCCGCGCCTACCTGACTGTACGCGAGGAAATAATCATAGTGATTGACCACCGGGTTGAAGGAACCGTCTTCCTGAGGGGTGGCTGAAGCACTACGGAAGGACACTTCCTCACCACGATACCGGAGAATGTGGTTCCAGATCGCTTCCAGACCATTCTGTGGAATGGGGAACGGACTGGTCATGATGGTGTCTCTTACCCCGTTTCCATTATCCAGCAGCTCGGCGGTCAGAGCATTCTGGCGAAACTTCTCGTATACATGTTCGGGAAACGCCGCTGTCCGACGGGTTTCATACACCGGCATGAAAAATGCCGGACCATATTGCTCCAGCATCCGGATGTGGCCGTCCGACAACTTATCCCGGTAAAGATCAAGGTTATCCCCCGTCACCACATACAGGGCGTCATCGCCAGGGAACGGATTGATTTCTACAGACCCCTCGCGCCAATTCGCCGGTGGCGTGGCAAGCCCGCCATCCCAGGCTGGAATGGTGCCCGCCGCGTTGCCCGCGCGCTCGGCACCAACCGGTGTCAGCTCATTGTTCAGGCGCGCGGCTTCAGCCTGTGTTACCTTTGCCAACAGCGGACTGGACGCCCCCATAACAGCAACTGCGATGGCAGCAATAAATCGGTTTCGCATCCTCAACCTCCAGCGTGAGTCACATGAGTGGTCAATACTCACCCAATTTGACGCTCTTTGTGCCAGTTTCAAACGCCCGTTTCAAGTGGTTGTTTGTAGTTTCTTGTGACAAGAGCATTTCCACAAAGCGGATAGAGCGAGAAATAAACAGCCAAAAATGATAAACTCCCAAAGTTTTACCGGCCCTGTTTCTCTGGTTTTTCGTTCGCAGGTTTCCTCATGGCATCACAATGGCACACCCTGGTTTCGCAAAAGCTGTTTCTGGCCAAAACGTTACTAGTCCGGGTTGAGCAAGACGAAGCGGCGACTGCGCCAGAACGAGAAGCCCAACTGCAAGGTGCCATTGAGTTGTTGCTGCGGGCTCGCGGACTCCTGCTGGTAATGATTGCCCGATGTCACCAGAACAAGGTCGACAGACCGGCCTCCATTGACGAGCTGGAAGCGCTGTTTCCCTATGCGATTGCGGAAGGCGGGATGTTGAAGGAACTGGCTGAAACACCAGGCAGCTGGTGGCAACAGCTGAATCAGTTGGAGGCTGCCGCTGGAGAACCGCCCAAGACACGGAAAACCGTGACGGAAGAAAACATCATTGCGGTTTCGGCGGATCAGGGGCCAGATCGGTCCATTCAGGCTCTGAACAAGATACTGGCTGCCATGACCGTATTGACCAGAGAGATAGACGAGCAACACAGCGAGTGGTAATCCGCCTGCCGGAGCCAATCCATTAACATACGCTGACAGCAGATATAGGTTGAATGAATGTCACCTTCGTTTTTTGAAATTGTACAACTCGCCGACGGCGACTACGCGCTTCGCCGGATTGATGACGACGCAGCTCCACTTGTGCGCATCTCATTCTCTGACGAGGCCAGAGAAATGCTGGAAGACCGGGACATGAACGTCGCCAAGGCGATGATTGCCGCTGGCATCGAGGCCGCTGGCAACATCAGCCACGACATTGACTGGGAAGAGGACGAAGGCGAGTTCGCCGACAATCAGCCCCACTACACCTTGCATTGAGCACCCGTTATCTCTGGCGCAACACCACACCGTGGCTATTACCCTTGGCAGATGCCTTTTGCAACGTTTCCAGCGCCGCACGGCCCAGCTTGTGAGTCCAGAGCACAACGGCATGGCAGGTGCCTGCGCCCAGCGCTCGCTCAGCCAACTCTTGTGCCGGGAATTCTGCCGTTGACCGCAACACCAGAATCTCACTGGCCACAATGCCGTGCATTTTCTGCCACTTGGCCACCAGGGACTGGGGAGGATCAATCCACGCCAGCCAACGTTTCTCCTGGTTGAGTTGTGTGAGCATTGGCAGTAGCAACTGGAAATTCTCCACCTGCTCCTCTGGAAGAATAATCTCGGTAACATTGCCACCGAAGCCAGACTCTGAACGTCGCTCCGAACCGGACGCTGTCGCCCTGGCCGCCGGCACCTTTGGGCCAGAGGAAGAAACCGCGCCAGCCGCAACAACAGCTGCCGGCTGAAATGCCATGTTCTGAGTGAAGCTCAACTGTTCCATTACTCACCTACCTGCGCCATGCGCTGCCGAATACGGTACTCAGTGAAGATCGGAGCGGCGGATAACGCCTACGCCGAGACCTTCAATAAACAATTCCTGCTCTTCAAGATCGACCTCAATCGGAGCAAACTCCTCATTCTCTGCAATCAGCCAGACCTTGTTGCCTTCCCTGCGGAAACGCTTGACGGTGACCTCCTCTCCGACACGAGCGACAACAATCTGACCGTTATGCACATCCTGGGTACTGTGCACCGCCAGTAAGTCACCATCCAGAATCCCAATGTCTTTCATGCTCATCCCCCGTACCCGCAAAAGGTAATCTGCTGAAGGAGAGAAGAAGCCCGGCTGCAGCGTGCAGTGATCTTCAATATGTTCCTGCGCCAGAATCGGGCTGCCGGCGGCAACCTGCCCGATGACAGGGAGGCCCAGATCCTCTTCGGCCTCCGGCAAGCGAATGCCTCGGCTGGCCCCCGGGACCATCTCTATGGCGCCCTTCCTTGCCAGAGCCCTCAGATGTTCTTCCGCCGCGTTGGCGGAACGGAATCCCAGCTCTGCGGCAATTTCAGCCCTGGTGGGCGGGTAGCCGGTTTCATCCACGTAACGTCGGATAATGTCCAGCACCTGGGATTGTCTTGCAGTCAGTTTCATCAGTCGGGCTCCGGAATTTCGATCCTGTTTTTTTATACAGTGAACTGACTATATACAGTGTTTTATCCAGTGTAAAGCCCTCTACGTTTCGTTTCCTTCCTGTAACGGGCGACCAACAGCCTGTATGTTATGGTGACGCAAACCAGACACAGGGAAGCCACACACAACCATGACCGCACACGACCGCTGCAAGATGCCGGAACAAACGACAAACCGGGACGGCCAGGAACGAAAAGTCGGGGTTGAGATTGAACTGTCCGGCCTGACCTACGAGGCCCTGGTCCAGCATGCCGCCCGATTGCTTGGGGGCGAGCCGGAGCTGACATCCCGTTATGTCACCCGACTGGATACGGACGCCGGAGCATTCACCATTGAGCTGGACTCTGATCCTATCAAAGACCTGGATCTTGCCGACGAGCGGCTCCCGGAATCCATTCGGGAACTCGGCAACCACGCCATGGACGTCATTGATTTTGCCGCCGAGAAGATTGTGCCGTTAGAGATTGTGGGGCCACCGCTCGCAATGTCGGCTCTGGGCATGATCGAAAATCTGGTAGACGAACTGCGAGACCTGGGTGCTGAAGGCAGCCGGGAGGCCATCTATTTTGCGTTCGGGCTTCAACTTAACCCGGAACTGCCCGATCTTGAACCAGAGACCCTGGTACGTTACCTGCAGGCGTTCGCACTGCTGTATGACTGGCTCAAGTCCCGGCATCAGCTGGATATCAGCCGGAAGTTCACCACCTACATCGAGCCCTGGAGCAGCCGCTACACAGACAAGCTGATGGCGGACGATTACCGTCCTGACCTGGACACACTGATGAGGGACTATCTGCACTACAACCCTACCCGGAACAAGGCATTGGATCTTCTGCCACTGTTCGCTCATCTGAACGAATCGCTGTTGTCCGAATACGTTCAGGACCCCAGGATCAAAAGTCGTCCTACTCTGCACTACCGGCTGCCGGATTGTGATATCGACAATCCCAATTGGCACTTCTCCACAGTCTGGAACGATTGGGTAGTGCTGGAGCAGCTTGCCAACAACCGTCAGGATCTTGATGCCCTGCGGGGCGAATTCCACGACTCCCGGAAGTTCAGCTTCCGCAATCTCACCCGCTCCTGGCGTGAGACCACCGATGAATGGCTGCATCAGCACGGTTATGTCTGACTGGGAAAGCGAAACGGACATCCCCGGCCTCACCATCGGCATCAGTGGCCCGGCCCGGCGAAGTATGGCCCATCGGCTGATCAGCCTGGGCCTGCGCCTGCATGGCGCCAGAACACACTACATCCGCCCGGGCGACCGTACCAACGTCGAACTACTGGACGGGCTGGTACTCTCGGGCGGCACCCACGTGCATCCGGGCCGCTATGGTCAACAACCCCAGGTGACGGCCAGGTATGACCTGAAACGGGATGCTACCGACACCGAGCTTCTCCGCCAGGCGGAGGCGATTAACATTCCGGTGCTGGGTATCTGCCGCGGTGCACAGTTTATCAACGTCTTTCACGGCGGGTCCCTGTGCCAGAACGTTACCCCGTTGCGGGTACATACCCGACATCGACCTTTGTTATTACCCCTCCAAACGGTTCGCCTGGTCCGGGACAGCCGTCTGGGAGGCCTGATGTACAGCCACGTGATTGGCGCCAACCGCATTCACAGCCAGGCCATCAAGCGCCTTGGACAGAATCTCAGAGTGACGGCCGTGGACAACGACCTGTTTGTGCAGGCCATCGAAAACACCGGCCGACAATGGTTGATGGGAGTGCAATGGCACCCCGAATACCTGCTTTACCACACCGGGCACCGTCGCATCTTCAGCCACTTTGTGCACGCTGCCCGGGCCCGGAAACTGGAACGACTGGATAACCGGGAAGGCCAGGAGTTCCACTCATAAGGAGAATGACCATGATCAAACGTCGACTGCCACTTGCGCTCGCCGCCGCCGTCACCGTAATACCCGCGGCAGCCAGTGCCGGAGAAGTGAGCCTGAGTGGCGAAGGTATTGTTCGTTACGAACCAGACAGCGCCAGACTACAGTTCTCGGTCACGGCCGAGCACCCGGATGCCGCAAAGGCCTCTGAACAGGTGTCCGACACCATGGACGAGTGGCGCCAGGCCATTGCGGCCTATCGTAATGAGCTGGACGACTATTCTGATGCCGATCTCAGCGTTTACACTCGCATGCTTCCTGTACGGGAACAAGGCCAGGATCCGAAGCGAGTATCGGTGGCAAGCCAGACCGTCAGCTTCTCGATCAACGATCTGGATCTGCTGAATCCGTTGATTGGTGAAGCCAACAAGCTGGGGCTGCAATATCATCTTGGCAGCCACCAGTTTTTCCACTCAGACGAGCAGGGGCTGGAACGCGAGGCTCTGGCAAGGGCCATCGCCGATGCCAGAAGCCGCTGCGAGTTTGTCGCCAAGCAACTCGAGCAACGTTGTGGCGAAGTGGTCAGTCTGAATGTGAATGGCGGCCATCGTCCGGTACCGATGATGCAAGCGGAATCGAAAATGGTCGGTGACGCCGTTTCAAGCGTGGGCCCCAGGGAAATCCAGGCCACCGTCAGCGCCACCTTCGAGCTGGACTGACCTGGCCACTCAGAAGTTCCGTGTATAGAAAATATCCAGTGAGGCCGCCAGACCACTGGCGGCCTCCAGATAGAAGTAGCGGCCCAAATCGTAGCGCAGGGCTACCGTGGTAATGGGTTCAAATATGCCAACACCATAACGGAGGCTTAGTTCGTCTGTGATATAGCCGCTCGCCACCACGGAGGCCTGCTCCCCTGAACCCTCCGCCTCCAATGTCAGGTTACGGATACCCAGCTCGTTTCCAATACCTTGTGTGATCTTGCTGGCCTGGGTAAGACCCAGTGACAACGCAGCCCGGCTCATCTGCCCCTCATCCCCCTGGCCCCGGGGCGGACGGCCAAGAATAACGTACGACAAGGCATCACTCTGCGGCATCGACGGTTCCGAGAACACTTCCGTTTCCGGCTCATCCACCGGGCCGGATAACCGGATCCCGGCAACCACCGTATCAACTTCACGGACTGCCTCAATGTCCAAATAGGGTCGGGTCAGCGCACCTACAAAGAGAATCCGTGCCCGGCGCAGGTCCAGTTCCTGGCCAAAGGCTTCATAGCGACCATTCACTAACTGCAGCGCACCCCGCGTATCCATGTTGTTGCCAATGCGCAACGTGCCTTCGAGGTTGCCGGTGACACCAAACGCGGCAAACGACACCTCATCCTCACCGACCACCACCGTCACATCCATCAGCATCGACCGAATGGCAGGTTCTTCCCGTTCGACACCCACGATGACTTCATCCTCGGAAACCGATACCGCCGATGGGGGAACGCTCTGGATTTCGATTTCGCCTCTGGGCACCTCAACGCGGCCGGAGACCGACAGCTCTCCAGATTTGAAGGCAATATCCAGATCCGGCGCCACCTCCAACCGGGCATAAGGTTCCAGCGTCACCGGCAGCCGTTCGCCTTTCAGGTTGATCGCGACTTGCGGCGACTGTGCCCACTCCAAGCTCCCGGAGACCTGGCCCTTACTGCGATCATTGCTTTTCCAGCGCCCGCTGATATCGGCCGACTGCCCCCTAAACTCAAGCACTACAAGCAATTCCTCCAGTGGCAGGGGAAGGCCAGGATCAAACACTCGCCCTTCACTAAGCACCAGCTCGCCGGTGACGTCAGGCTTCATCAAGGGACCGTTCAAACGACCACTGCCATTAACCCGCCCCTGAATGTCTTCAATACCGGTAAAAGCCGAGAGGAAAGCAAGATTAAGGGCCTGGAGCCGGAATTCACCATCAACCGTGCGGTCATTGGCCAGAGGATCCACAGCAAGATCCAGATCAAACTGGCCAAGTTCCGGGCCGCTGAAATCCAGGCTGACATTGGCCTCATGCGGTTTAAGATTGGCCTCAACCACTAGCTGCTCGTGAGTGATGGGCTGCCAGTCGTCCAGAACCAGAACACCAAATTCTCCGGCGCCGGCATCAATCCGGATAGTGCCATCGGGACCCGCATCCGTGAGTGTCAGGGCAATGTCTGCATCTATGGTCGACTGCCACCGGAAGGTCTCTGGAAACAGCGGCGCCAGTGCGCTGGCAGGAAAACCCCGCACTTCATAGGCAATACGGGAGTCCGGCCACAGTCTCTGGTCACCAGCACAGACCGAGCTTTGCTGCCAGCGCCAGCAGTGGTTGCCAAGCTCAAGGGCCCCGGCCACATAGGAAAGATCCGCCCCTGTATCCAGCTGCCAGACCTGCCCCGGCTCTGGTACTGAAATCTGGCCACGGGCCAGCTGTCCGCGCCAATCCGGCAGTTGCTCTCCCAGCCCGCCGTCGAATTCCAGCTCAATCGAGGCTTCGGGATGATCGGCTTGCACAGCCAAAGTGTGGCGCTCCCGAGTGCCGCTGAGCGAGGCCACGACTTTGTCCAGTTCCTGGCCAGCCAGACGCAGCTCAGTGCCGGACAACTCAAGGTCAATCCTCCCGTCACCGCCCAGATCGGCTTCAAGCTGCGCCTCGGTGACCAGGAACTGATCCTGCCAGGCAAGATTGCCCGCCGTCAGAGAAAGCTCACCTTCCGGAGCTTCCGGCGAGCCAGAGAGCCGTAGCCGTCCGGCAGCCTCCCCGGCAAGATCGGCCAACAACTGTTGCGGTGCGGCAAGATCAAAACGCAGGTCGCCCGCCAGGGATTCGCCATACCGCCCGCTGCCCTCAAGCCGGTTATCCCCAACAGCAAGGGCCAGGGTCTGCACAACCCAGTCCTGGCCCTGAGTGGAGAGCTTTCCTTTTGCCTGCGCTGGCTGCTGCCGCCATTGGCCGCTGAGGTCGATATCGGCGAATAACTCGGGCAGTGCCCCGTCCCGCAACTGACCTCTGGTGGCCACGGTTCCGTTCAAACGTGCTTCCAGCAGCGGCACCCAATAACCCGGATTGAATCGATCGAGCTCAAACTGCGCCTCCCAGCCCAGAGGCCCGGAAAACACCAATTCTGCCTGGCCGGAAAGCGCGCCAGCACCGGTGGTCATATCCAGTTGGCTTAGGGTCACCGACTGCAGGTCGCCCACCAGCCGGGACGTGAGTTCGGCCTCCCCCAGGGGCCCGGCCACGGAAGCGTCCAGCTCCGCCTGATAACGGCCCTCACGGTACTGAACCTGGCCATCCAGACGGTTCAGTGCAACCGGTGGAGATTCCAGACCCGGAATCAGGCCATACCAGGGAAACCCGTCCAGGGTTATGTCGGCATTGGCATCAATACCATCACGCCATGAAACATTGCCGTTCGCGCCGAAGCGCCCTTCGGAATTGCCCTTCCGATCCCGGGCGATCATCGAAAGTTCAACGCCGGAAGCGCCTTGGAGGGTCACCAGACCCTGAACTGACGCCTCCACCGGCCCGGTGGACGCCGGCAGCATCGCCCGGGTTCGGGTATCGAAGCCCCGAGCCAGGCTACCATCGAGTTCCAGCCGCCATTGGTCCAGCGTCAGGGTTTCAGGCACGGCGCTGTGCGGCCGAAATTCCGGCGACTGAAGCTTCAGGGTAGCCGGCAAATCGGCATCAAGCGGATCCATCTCCCCCTCAAGGCGGGCATCGAGGTAGCCGCTGCTGGCGCCTGCCACACGAAGATCCCGGGCGCTGCCGGACAGATCCAGGGCAATCTGCCAGTCGTCTCCGCTCGGCGGTGGCAAGGTAACGTTGACTGAAAGATTCAATGGCCAGTCCCGACGCATCTCGGCTCGGCCATCGGCGGTCACCAGAATATCACCGCGTTCATACAGAAGGTGGTCAATGTTCAGGGTGGCACCCGACGCCCGGGAATCCAGCTCGACCCGATTCCAGACCAGGTTGTCATTTACCGTTAGTGCCCCGAGCCGGACTTCACGGATATTCACACCCAGGGGCAGATTGACGGAAGGCAACCGGATATCACCTCGTGGCTGATCAGCCTGGTCGGGGGTTTCTTGCACAGTAACCGCGATACTGGCCGCCTTGAGCGTGTCCAGACATACCGTCAGCTCAAGAAGGCACGACGGTGACCAGTCAATTTCCGGTTCGCTCACCTGCACGCCAACACCATAGCCCTGCCAGACCAGGCCATCGGCCCGCCACTGCCCCAGCATCGAGCCCTCGGCAGCTTCCGTCCGCAGGCCTGGTACCTGTTCAATGACCCAGGCGGTTCCCGTCTCACTGCGCAGGGCCAGCAGAACTGCAACCACCAGCAACAGGGGCACCAGCAGCAGTACCAGGACAATAACCAGCGGCCAGAACCACCAATGCCGGGATTTTCGGGTTTCCGGTTCGGCATCCAGGGCCTGTGTATTTCTGGATTGCGCCTCGGTCACAGTTCCGGCCCCATGGAAAAGTGAATCCGCCAGCCACCGCCAAGCTCCTCATTCAAACCCCTGGCAACATCCAGGCGAAGCGGCCCCACGGGACTGACCCAACGAATCCCCACCCCAACACCGGTCGCCAGCGGATCAAAGACATCGTTCACGGCATTACCCTCATCCACAAAGGCGGCCACACGCCAGTTCCTGGCAAACTCATACTGGTACTCAGCACTCCCCACAATGAGATATCGACCGCCAACGGCCACACCATCGCTGTCCTCCGGTGAAAGCGTCTCATAACCATACCCTCGTACGCTCTGATCACCGCCGGCAAAGAACCGGAGAGAGGGCGGCACATCGGAAAAATTGTTGGTGGCAACACCGCCAAAGTTGAACCGGGCAAGAAAACGATGGTTGTCAGCCAGGGTATACAGACCCTTGGCAAGCAGATTGACATGCAGAATATCCGCATCTGAAAGCACAGCCCGGTGGGCCCCGGTGACATCCAGCTGTAAACGAAATCCCCGGGACGGATCCAGTGGCGAATCCGCCTGCAGCTTCGAATAGCTCACACCCGGCAGAAGCAGGCTGGAGGTCCCTCGCTCACCGTCACCGATGCGAAAGCGCTCCCCCTCCCAGCGCATCGACAACACCTGCATCCAACCGTTGTCCAGCTGATGGTTCCATTGCTGACCGAAGGTCAGGCGCTCGGACTCAACGTCTTCCACATGCTCCCGCTGATACCCGGTGCCCAGGCGGATGGAATCGGTCATGGGCGGGTCAAGAGGCAATTCGTACCAGCCACTGACACTCTGACGCAACTCAGACAGCTCGGTGTCCGCCCCTCTCTTGTGTCCCATGGGGTTGATATAGTGCTCGCGCCAGTTACCCCGGAAACGCGGCCCCACATCGGTCGAGAACCCGACACCCGCAGAGACCGACCTGGGAGGTCTTGGGGTCAGACCGATATTCACTGGAATAACACGATCCTCGGCCTGGGAAGGTGAGGCATCAATGTCGACGCCAGAAAAATACCCACTGTTGGACAGATCCCGGTTAAGCCGCGCCACCTTGTCAGCATGAAACGGCTCGCCCGGCTCTGTGGTCACAAATTGCCTCAGCAACTGCTCCTCAAAACCATGGCCTTCCAGAAAGGTGACTTCACCCAGTTGGTAGCGTTCACCGGTGCGATAGGTGAGCAGAATATCGGCGGTATTGGCGTCCGGATCAACTTCCAGCTTCCGGGTCTCGTACTCGCCGTCAAAGTAGCCCAGGCGCCCAGCCCGGTTCTGTATCGCCTGCCGTAAACCGTCGTATTCACCATGATTCAGAATGTCACCCTCCCGAGGGCGCTCCGGAAGGTCTTGCACCAGGTCGGGATCGTCTGCCCCCGGACCCTGAATATCCACACGCCGGGACCGCACGCGCACTGGCTCGCCCGGAATAATGGTCAGCACCAGCTCCGCCGACGCTTCATCCTGTTCATTGACCTGCCAGCGAATGGTCGGGTTGTAATAACCCAGAGCCCGGACTGCTTCTTCCACCTGAGAGACGGCGCTGGAGGCATAGCGGCGAAGTCCGTCAGCGGTTCTGTCCTGCACCTCACCCAGCAGGATTTCCGCGTTCTCCTGTAATTGGTCGTAATCCCCCTCGACCTCCACCCGAACCTGGTTGGCTAATACAGAACTCGCCTGCCATAACAGCAGCCATATCACCGACCTGATTGCTGCTTGAATGTGAGTCCCGAATAACCGCATCAAAGGATGGCTGCCCTGACCAGATAAAGTGAGTGTTCCCTGTCACAGGGGCGAGAGTTTACCCGCAAGACCGGGGCGCTATCCATGCCCGCCGTATTAAGATTAGCAGCATAACGCCGCTTCCGTTGCCACCGCCAGTCTCGTACCCGTTCCAGAAATAGGCTAACCTGTCAGACACTTATAGAGCCATAGACAGGTCCTACGGATGCTTCATGTAAACCGCGAAAACCTGAAATCCAGTCATCAGCTGATCTGGTTCGTGATCGACTTTCTGATGCTCGGCCTGTTGATCGTCAACCTTTCGTTCATCATCTGGGATTCCATCTACAACTTCGTGGCTGTGCAGAATCTCCTCAAAGACTACGCGCCGGCACTGCAATCTGCCTACCACCCCATTCATGAACGCTTCATCTTCTACGACCTGATATTCGTGGCCATATTCCTCAGCGAATTTGTGCTGCGCTGGGGTTATTCCATCAAGGCAAAAGTCTATGACCGCTGGTACTTCTATCCGTTCATCCACTGGTACGATCTGGTGGGCTGTATTCCGGTTGGCAGCCTCCGGTTTCTGAGAATCCTGCGGGTGATTTCTATTATCTACCGTCTACATCAGTACAAGATCATCGATTTCACCAACACCCGGCTGTTCCGGTTCGTAAATTTCTACTACGAAGCTTTCATGGAGGAGTTGTCTGACCGGATTGTCCTGAAAGTACTCAGCGGTGTTCAGGAAGAAGTTCGGCGGGGCTCGCCTCTGTTTGAGCGTATCCAGCAGGATATTCTTTATCCGCGGCGGGAAATGTTGTCAGACTGGATTTCAGAGCGGGTGGCAGTGGCAGCCAAGGAGGGTTACGTACCAAATCGCGGCGCATTGAGGGCCTACCTGGAAAACCGGGTAGACCAGGCCTTGAAGCAGAATCTGGAGCTATCCCGATTGAAATACCTGCCAGTGGTGGGGCCAACCATCCAGGATACGCTGGAGAATGCGGTGGGTGATATTGTCGCCAATGTGATTCACCAGATTCTCGAAGACCTGGCCTCCACTTCTAACCATGCGTTTATTGAAGATATCGTCAACGTATTCCTGCCCGAACCTGGCCAACAACAGGACGAGGCCGAAAACGAAGCGCTAATCAACCTGATACTGGAGGTGGTCGACGCCATCAAGGACCAGGTCCGGGTCAAACACTGGCGCGAGAATCTGCCCTGAGAGGAATTAGTCATTACTATGGCAGTCCGTCGATGACCGCCTGACAGACCTGTTCCTGATTCAGCCCCTGGCCCTTGATGGTCAGGTCCGCGTAGCGGGTATAAAGGGCGAAACGCTCTTCAAATAACGCTTCCAGAGACTGGTCGGGGCGACGGGAGATACCGCGGAGGCTGTAATTGCCGATACGTCTGCGCACCTCATCCAGAGAAATGTCGAGAAACACTACGGTGCCCTTCTGCCTCAGGTGTGTCATCGCGGCCTCACTGTACACCGCGCTACCACCGGTGCTGATGACCTGACCTTCAACCTCAAGAGCCAGCAGTACCTGCTCTTCAATCCGGCGCAGGGCCAGATAGCCGTCCTGGTCAACGATCTCCTGCAGCGTTCGCCCGGCCTGCTCCTGTATCAGCAGATCGGTATCGATAAACCCCAGGCCCAGGCGTTTCGCCACCAGCACCCCGACGGTGCTTTTGCCGCTGCCAGGCATGCCGATAAACACCAGATTTCTGCGCCCGGTGGTCATGCTGATTCACGAGCCTCTGCCGAACGACAGGCCGCCGCGGTGAACAGAACATCGGTTGATGAGTTCAATGCGGTTTCGGTGGAATCCTGAACCACGCTGATGACAAAACCAATGGCAACCACCTGCATGGCCACTTCCGTGGAGATACCAAACAGACTGGTCGCCAGCGGGATCAGCAGCAGTGAACCTCCAGCCACGCCGGAAACCCCGCAGGCCGCAATAGACGACACCACACAAAGCAGCAGTGCGGTCGGGAAATCCACCGGAATACCCAGGGTATTCGCAGCCGCCAGGGTAATCACGGAGATGGTGATGGCGGCACCGGCCATATTGATAGTGGCACCAAGCGGGATGGAAATAGCGTAAGTATCCGGGTCCAGCCCCAGCCGGTCACACAGGTTAAGGTTAACCGGGATATTGGCAGCGGAACTGCGGGTAAAAAAGGCGGTGATGGCACTGCCCCTTAAACAGGCGAATACCAGGGGGTAAGGATTCTGGCGGGTGTGGAGGAAGACAATCAACGGATTGGTCACCAGAGCCACAAACAGCATACAGCCAACAATGACGGCCAGAAGGCTGCCGTATTCCAGCAGCGCGCCGATGCCGGCATCGGCCAGGGTATTGGCAACCAGCCCGAAGATTCCCAGGGGCGCAAACCGGATAACGGCCCGGACAATGCCGGAAATTGCATCGGACAGGTCGTTCACCACTTGCCGGGTGGCGTCACGGCCCTGGCGCAGCATTAATCCCAGACCAACGGCCCAGGCCAGAATAGCAATGAAGTTCCCCTCCATCAGGGCGCTGACCGGATTCGTCACCGCGCTCAGCAGAAGATTGCGCAGGATCTCGACTACCCCGCCAGGCGGGTTGCCGCTGACCTCCGGAAGCTCCAGCGTGAGTTCCGTGGGGAAGACAAAGCTGGCGATCACCGCTACCACAGCCGCCACCAGCGTACCGATCACATAGAGCAGCAACACCCCACGAATGTGGGTTGGCTGTCCCTGCTGGTGATTGGCAATGGCTGCCGTCACCAGCGCAAACACCAAGATAGGCGCAACCGCTTTCAGGGCGGATATAAACAGTTGGCCAAGCAGAGAAACCGATTGGGCAGTATCAGGCCAAATCACGGCCAGCAAAACGCCGGCAATGATTCCGATGGTAATCTGGGGTATCAACCCCATCTGCAGCAGGGGGCGTACAACGCCAAGTCGCCGGGAAGACATCTTTGGGCTCCTTTTGCTTGGTCAGAAAGGGGCATCACCCGGCAATAATGGCCATGGGAATAATCTGCCGCCCAGAAAGCAAAAAAGGCAGATCAGTGAAGGTAACTGACCTGCCTTTTTCTTTTTTGGTAGCGGGAGCTGGATTCGAACCAACGACCTTCGGGTTATGAGCCCGACGAGCTACCAGACTGCTCCATCCCGCATCAAACTTTTCATCAATCAGGTAGAGGCCCGATCAACGTGGCGCGAATACTATAGCTCTGGCCGCCAGCTGTCAAAGAGGATTTCGGTTATTACCTATCCCGCCCGGATCAGCGCTCCAGAATTGCCGTCACGCCCTGGCCGCCAGCGGCGCAGATTGAGATCAGGCCACGACCACTACCTTTCTGCTCCAGCAGCTTGGCCAGCGTGGCGACAATACGGCCTCCGGTCGCGGCAAACGGATGCCCCGTGGCCAGACTCGAACCCTTCACGTTCAGCTTGTCGCGATCAATGGTGCCCAATGGTTTTTCCAGCCCCAGGCGCTCCCTGCAGAATCCCGGATCTTCCCAGGCTTTCAGGGTAGATAAAACCTGTGCCGCAAATGCCTCGTGAATCTCATAGAAGTCGAAATCCTGAAGGGTCAGGCCGGCCCTTTCCAGCATCCGGGGTACGGCATAGGCTGGCGCCATCAGCAGGCCCTCTTTCTTGTCGACGAAATCCACAGCAGCCACTTCGGAGAAGGTCAGCCAGGCTTTGACATCCATGTTATGGGCCTTTGCCCACTCTTCGCTGGCCAACAGCACTGCCGACGCGCCATCGGTCAGCGCCGTGCTGTTGGCTGCAGTCATGGTGCCGTTTTCCCGATCAAAACAGGGCTTGAGGGTGGCCAGTTTTTCCAGCGTGGTGTCCGGACGCAGGATATTATCTTTATCGAGACCGGCCATGGGAGTCATCAGATCGTCGAAAAAGCCCTCCTCGTAGGCCTTTGCCAGCTTCTGATGACTCTCCCAGGCCAGGCGATCCTGATCTTCACGGGCGATGCTCCATTCTTTGGCAGTCACCTGGCAATGGTCCCCCATGGACATGCCTGTACGGGGCTCGCCGTTCTCCGGAATCTCCGGCACCAGATGGCTCGGCCGGAAACGGCCAAGAATTTTCAGGCGCTCCTTGGTGGTCTTGGCACGGTTGAGGTCCAGCAGGATTTCCCGGAGCCCTTCGCCCACCCCGATCGGCGCATCAGACGTGGTATCGGTGCCGCCGGCAATGCCGCACTCGATCTGCCCCAACGCGATTTTGTTCGCCACCAGAATCGCGGCTTCCAGACCGGTTCCGCAGGCTTGCTGGATATCGTAGGCCGGTGTTTCAGGTGCCAGACCACAGCTGAGAACCGATTCACGAGTCAGGTTGAAGTCCCTGGAATGCTTGATCACGGCGCCCGCGACCACTTCGCCCATTTTCATGCCGTCCAGATTAAAGCGATCCACCAGCCCACGAAGCGCCGAAGTCAACAATTCCTGGTTACTGATCTTGCTGTAGGCAGTATTGGAGCGGGCAAACGGAATACGGTTACCGCCAATAACGGCAACCCGTCGAATGCCCTGGCTTGCCCCTTTCACGGGTGCTGAGGTTTTCTTTGCCTGTGCCATCGCTGTGTTTCCTTGTGAGTCAGATGATTCTGTTTCGGTTCACCGATACTGTTGATGAGTCTAGCGCCTGACGGCAGTCTCTCATTGGCAACTCTGACAACGCACAACCTGCGTTCAGTCAATACAATAGCTGGAAGATTCCTTACCCTTTAGGCTAATTTGCAATCAACCAGATGCACAAGGAAGAAAACATGTCTGACCTCTACCTCAAACTCGTGAATACCCCGGTGGGAAAAACCGCTGCCCAGTCTCTTGGCTTGCCGTCACCGGCTCCGCTGAAACGTCTCAAGCGAGTGGATCAGCCTTTTATTGAGGGCGACGTCCTCATTGGAGCCGGCAATGGTGCCCGCGCCATCGCCACCCTTGGCAGCATTGTTGGCGCCAGCCCGGCCACCCTGCACCACGCCACCGGGCCGGAAACCCTGGCCGAATCGGCCAAGACAAGCAACAAGGCTCAGGCACTGGATATCACCGGCGAGGTCTCCGGCAAGTTCTCGGCACTGATTTTCGATGCGTCCGGCCTGCAGAAACCGGATGAATTGCGCGCCCTGTATGACTTTTTCCACCCCACTATCCGGAAACTGGCGACGAATGGCCGGGTTCTGGTGATTGGCCAGGACCCGCACACCTGCCGCAAGGCGCCCCAGGCCGCTGCACAACAGGCACTGGAAGGCTTCGTACGAGCCGTTGGCAAAGAGATCGGCAAAAAGGGCGCTACCGCGAACCTGGTCTGGATAGCACCCAATGCTGAAAACCAGCTGGATTCCTCGGTTCGGTTCTTCCTGTCGCCACGCTCAGCCTACGTCTCCGGGCAGGTGGTTCGCATCGGCAAAGCCGACGAAGCCAAAGCCACCAATCCGGTCGCACCATTGGCAGGCAAAGTGGCCCTGGTGACCGGCGCGTCCCGAGGCATTGGCGCCGCTATCGCTGAAACCCTGGCCAGAGATGGGGCAACCGTCATCGGGCTCGACATTCCGCCGGCACTCGAGGAATTGCAGAAAGTAACCGGCGCTCTGAAAGGCAAGGCGCTCGCCTGCGACATCACCGATGAAAAGGCGCCAAAGCTGATCGCAGACTTTATCGAAAAGGAAACCGGCGGTGTCGACTTCGTCATCCACAACGCCGGCATCACCAGGGACAAGACTCTCGGCAACATGCCCGAGCACTTCTGGGATATGACCATTGCCGTCAACCTGACCGCAGAAGAGCTGATTGACGAGGAACTGGCTGAGCGCAAACTGATGCGGGAAAACGGCCGCATCGTCTGCATTTCTTCGATCAGCGGCATTGCAGGCAATTTCGGCCAGACCAACTACTCCTGCGCCAAAAGCGGCGTGATCGGCTATGTCGAAGCCATGGCCCGTCATCTGAAGAACGGCATCACCATAAATGCCATTGCCCCGGGCTTTATTGAGACCCAGATGACCGCCGCCATGCCGTTTACCATCCGTGAGGCCGGTCGACGCATGAACAGCCTGTCTCAGGGCGGGCAACCGGTTGATGTGGCCGAGGCTATCGCCTGGTACTGCAACCCAGCGTCTGCGGGCGTGAACGGGAACGTGGTTCGGGTATGTGGCCAGTCCCTGATCGGCAAGTAATTCAGAAAAGGCACTACAGGAAGAGGCCGGTCAGGGTAACCCTGCCCGGCCTTTTTGCGGCTCACCAAAGGAGCTTGGCGTTTTCTGAGGGCATAAAAAAAGCAGACCAGATTGGTCTGCTTTTTAGAATCTGGTGGGTGGTGCAGGGATCGAACCTGCGACCCTCGCCTTGTAAGGGCGATGCTCTCCCAGCTGAGCTAACCACCCAGGGTAAGGTGGCGGAGCGGACGGGACTCGAACCCGCGACCCCCGGCGTGACAGGCCGGTATTCTAACCAACTGAACTACCGCTCCGCATCGATTCGGCTTTGCCGAATCTGAACTCTGTTTTGAAAGTGGTGGGTGGTGCAGGGATCGAACCTGCGACCCTCGCCTTGTAAGGGCGATGCTCTCCCAGCTGAGCTAACCACCCACTTTCGCTGCCTTACTTTACTTCAGGCTCAAAACAGTCACTTGCTGCGCTTGGCGCCTGCTGAGTCAGCGTTGCTGTCTCAACCAAGTGAGACGCGCATTTTAAGCATTTCGCTCACTGTGTCAAATGTTTTTCCGAAAAATACTGAACTTTTTTCCGAGACGCTCTCAGGCGAACATTTATTGATCAAAATCAGAACGTTGTACTGCTTTACCCTGCTCAGGGAAGGGCCGTATTTCCGCAGACTTCTGGCCTGCCTGCTGCCCCTTTCGCTTCAGAGCCAGCTCACTCACTCGCGCCCGGCGCTCGCCAGGCACCGCCTGACTGGCAAGCGCCTGGTTAAGGTCATCAAGGCGTTGCCGAGCCTCCCGCCAGGACTCCTCAAGCAACGGACCAACCTGTCCGGCCAGCCTGTCAATACGCAGCCGGAACGTATCTTTGAAGGACATTGTTTTTATCTCTCTTCACTACACCATCCCCAGTGTAGACATTGCCTAGAAGATCCACCAGCCTCCCGATTCCGCCTCTTCCCTGCGCTCGCGCTCAAGTTCCAGTTGGGCATACTCCTGCTCCAGCGCCTTCAGCTTGCGATCGGCTTCCAGCGGCACCGTTGGCCCACCCCCGAATGGCCAGAACCAGGAGGTCTCCTCATATTTACCTTCCTGCTGAAGGCGCTCAATCTCCAGTTCTCGCTCCTGCTCCAGGGCCAGCTTCCGCTTCTCATAGTCGGTGTCTTCGTTAACCTCGACAATCGACGTTGCCGCATGGTTCGGCGCCAGCAAGTCGCTGTTCAGGAACAGCGTGGTCACAATTTCATCGGACTGCATGGCATATTCTCGGGTAACCAGCTGCAAATCCCCCGAGGCCAGCGGGTGCTCCGGATCCAGATCCGGATGCGGTCGTGCAGGCTCCGTCAGTTCGTTGTATCTCAGGTAGTAAATCTTGCCGGGCTCCACCTTCAGGGTGGCATCCGCAATCAGGCTCAGACTGAAGGAATTCAGGCCTTCAAGCCCAAGCAACGGCCGACGCATGGCAATGTGCCGTTCGCCGGGACTCACTTCCAGCCAGGTAAAGCTGTTATCGCGGATGTTGAAATAGTGCTTGTCGTCAATATAGACGCTGGGAGACTCGATCTCATCCGCCGCCCATTGGGAGTGGGTACGGTAGAAATACAACAAGGCATTGCTCTGGTCCCACTGATCGGTGTCGATATGCACGAAATCATGGCCCGACACCGGATGCAGAAAGCCACCCACACTCTTGCCGATAGACTGATAAACGGTGCAGCCAGACAACACCAGAAAGCATGCCACAACGGCGGCACTTTTAACGAAAGGCACTCGGATTTTCATTGTTATGCACTCTTCATCCCTTATCGAGTAGGGACGATCATAACAACTGGCCACCACAAGAAATGAGAGCTACCGCAAGGGATGAATACAAACCGTTACATTCACCCCCGGCAACCGTTACTGCCCTGAGTTCGACGCCCTGAGCTGATTGACCTCCTCCGACAGGCGCACGAGGCGCGAGGTAAGTTGGGCACGGGAAGCATCGATGGATTCCACGGTCCGGGCCAGTTCTGCCAGTCGATTCCGCAGCGCCTGAACATCACCGGCTCCTGCGAGGCCGTCCGTTCGAGCCTCGACGGAGGACAGCCGGCTTTCAATACCATCGATACCCAGTTTCTGCTCCTGCTCAAACCGGCGGATACGGCTCTCTACCACCTGATCGATATCACCGATCTGCTGACTCAGCCTGGTCAGTTGCGACGTCGCCTCACTATTTGCCTGCTCCAGCGCAGCCACAGACGTCTCCAGCTTCTGGCTCAGTTGGGCGATATCTCCAGCAAACGTGGTACGAACCTGCTCGAGCGTGGTTTCCAGATCTGACACCGATTTGCCGGTCTCGGCCAGATTCTGATCCAGCACCGAGAGCCGCTGACCATGCTCCTCAAGCTGTTTCCGGTTGCGCTCATTGGCAACCACCCAGAGCTTGCGGATTTCACTGTTGGCGGTCTCAACCTTTTCCGCATTGGCCGCTATCTTTTCCTCCAGCGAGGCACCCCGCTCCTGCAAGGATTCCCCGGTTTCTGAAAGCTCACCCTCGAAACGGGCCAGCGCCAGCTTGCTCTGCCGGGCCCAGTAATCCGCCTCTTCGAGTTGACTCTCCAGCGCGGCGATGCGCTGACTCTGGCTATACCACCCTGCGCCAGCAGCCACCGCAACCCCGAAAATCGCTCCCCAGACAAGAATTCGTCCACCACGACCACCGCCTCCGCCAGAGCCCGCAGCTGCACCAGGCGGCTTGGCTTTGGGAGCCCCACGCCCAGGCTCACGCTCTTTACTGGCACGGGGCTTTCGCGCTTCCGCCGCGCCAATCGGGGGTTCTGCTCTCAGCTCATCTTCGTCCGGGCGGATGGGTTCCATTACAGCTCCTGGGAATGGATGTTTTAATCGTATAACCGACGATAATACCTGCAGTTACGGACGGGTTAAAATGAACGCTTATAAAGAAAACGTTCGGGCAGTCGAACGCCCGGGTTGCCGTGTTGCACGGCAACTGGCCAGAACATACAATGGCCGGCTTTCCAATTATCACAGGACTGTTGCTTATGCAGCCGCTTGTTGGACTCATCATGGGCTCCAAATCTGACTGGCCCACCATGGAACACGCTGCCGACATGCTCGACAAACTCGGCGTGCCCTACGAAACCCGGGTGGTATCAGCCCATCGCACACCGGACCTACTCTTTGATTACGCCAAGACCGCCGCGGATCGCGGCCTGAAAGTCATCATCGGTGGTGCCGGCGGCGCAGCGCACCTGCCGGGCATGGTCGCCTCACAAACGTCTTTGCCGGTACTGGGCGTCCCCGTACAATCAAAAGCACTGAACGGGCTTGACTCCCTGCTCTCCATCGTGCAGATGCCCGGCGGCATCGCTGTCGGCACCCTGGCGATTGGCAAGGCCGGCGCCACCAACGCGGGCCTGCTGGCAGCACAGATCGTTGGCACGTTCGACGACAAGGTTCGCCAGGCGGTGGAAGACTTCAGGAAAAACCAGACCCAGACGATTCTGGATAACCCTGATCCCAGGGATCAATAACCTATTACCGAGACCAGGCGAGCGGGCCGGGGAGGGCTTTCCAAAACACGCTACAAGCACCTCCCTGTGCGCTTGTTTCGGGCCGTCCATGGCCCTCAACAGTTTTGGAAAGCCCTCCCCGGCCCGCTCTGGCGTCGACCCAGATAAAGAGCAGGAGAACCAGATGAGAATCGGTGTACTAGGAGCCGGCCAACTCGGGCGCATGCTGGCCCTTGCCGGATACCCCCTCGCAAAGGAATTTGTGTTCTACGACATGTCCGGCAGCCCCAGCGCTGGTCTGGGGGAAGTCATTGTGGATCGCGACGGCAGCTACCTGGACGACTTCCTCTCCCGCGTCGACCGCGTAACCTACGAATTCGAGCACCTGCCTGTTGAAGTGGCGGAGAAGCTGGCCCAACACAAGCCGGTTCACCCCTGCCCCCGGGCGCTTCAGGTTTGCCAGAACCGGGAGGCAGAGAAAACCCTGTTCGGCCAGCTTGGCATTCCAACGCCGGAATGGAAAATCGCTGATAGCGCTGCTTCCCTGAAAGCCGCTGCCGAGGCACTTGGCTGCCCGGTGGTGGCCAAGTCCATTACCGAGGGTTACGACGGCAAAGGTCAGGCGGTTCTGAAAGAACCGGAACAGGCAGAAGAAGCCTGGACCGCCATCGGCCATCCCAGGGTAATCGTGGAGAAGTTCGTTAACTTCAAGCGCGAAGTGTCCATCATCGCGGTTCGCGGCGAGGACGGCGATGTGGCGTTCTACCCCATTGCCGAGAATACCCACCACGAGGGTATCCTGCGTTATTCCATTGCCCCGGCACCCGGCCTGCAACCCCACATCCAGCAAGATGCCGAAAAGTACATCAAGGCACTACTGAACGAATTGAACTATGTGGGCGTATTGACTCTGGAGCTGTTCGAGACCGAAGACGGCCTGGTCGCCAACGAAATGGCCCCCCGGGTTCATAATTCCGGACACTGGACCATTGAGGGTGCCATGACCAGCCAGTTCGAGAATCACATTCGCGCGGTCAGCGGACATGCTCTGGGCAATGTTCAGGCACGCGGCCTGAGCTGCATGATTAATATCATCGGCGAGCACGGCGACATTGAACGGATACTGGAACTGCCCTACGCTCACCTTCACCTCTACAATAAAGGGGAGCGCCCAGGGCGCAAGCTCGGGCACGTGAACATTCTGGCAGACAGTTATGAAGAGCTGGTCTGGCGGGTCCGGAACTGCGCACAGTTTCTGCCCGGCAGCCCCGAGTTTAAAAGCTCTCTCACAACAAGGGGTTGATTTAACTCAAACCGCCCTTATATTGCGAGAGTGTCAACTCACATAAACAGAGAGAACCAGGGAGAACGACCTCATGGCATTTGAACTTCCCGCACTGCCTTACGAAAAAAACGCACTGGAACCGCACATCTCTCAGGAAACCCTTGAGTACCACTACGGCAAACATCACAACACCTACGTAACCAAGCTGAACGGTCTGGTTGAAGGTACTGAGAATGCCAACAAGTCTCTGGAAGACATCATCAAGAGCGCCAGCGGCCCGCTGTTCAACAACGCAGCCCAGGTATGGAACCACACCTTCTACTGGCACTGCCTGAGCCCGAACGGTGGTGGTGAACCCACCGGCGCCGCCAAAGAAGCCATCGAGAAGGCCTTTGGTTCCTTCGAAGACTTCAAGAAAGAATTCAACGACAAGGCCGCCAACAACTTTGGTTCTGGCTGGACCTGGCTGGTAAAAAAAGCTGACGGCAGTGTTGCCATCACCAACACCAGCAACGCCGAAACTCCGCTGACCGGCGCCGACAAGCCGGTACTGACCGTTGATGTCTGGGAGCACGCCTACTACATCGACTACCGGAACAGCCGTCCGAATTACCTGGAAGCGTTCTGGAACCTGGTCAACTGGGATTTCGTGAACGAAAACCTGGCCTGATCCAGCCGGAACAACGGTAGGTAGCAACCGCCTGACCGTTGACCAAACGCCCGCACGGGAACCCCTGCGGGCGTTTCTGTATCTGAATGCGACGAAACCGAAACAAATCGACACACGCATCCACAAGAAACTCTGAAAAAATCGTCCATACTCCATGAAGTTGAAAGGAATCTGAACCATACTGTCATGTGCCGCGTGATAGATCCTGTCGCAGGGTCCGACAGAACCAATCAGACAGATGAGCCAAGAACAGCGGATGCAAAAAACCTTTGAAGTAGAGAACCACCTCGGATATCGCATTCTCCGATGGGTACTGCTCGTCGCGTTGCTGAGCGGTATTCTGATGAGCGCGGTACAGGTGGTGCTGGATGCAAAGAGGGTATCCGCTGAACTGGAGCGTGATGCGGCCCAGACCCTTGCCATGGTGGAAGACTCTGCCACCCAGGCCGTTTTCAGCATTGATGACACGCTCGCCCAACAGGTGGTGGATGGACTGTTCGCCCTGGAACCCATTCACATGGCCAAAATCACCCATCCCGACGGTGATGAACTGGGTGATCGGCTACGGCCTCTGCAGGACTCCCCGTTTCGCCCTTTAACTGACCCGATATTCGGCCAGGTTCGCGAATACCGCGAGAGTCTCACGCGAGGCAGCAATCCGGATCTTGTCTACGGCTATCTTGAGGTTCACTACGACACCGCCCCCTATGCTCGAACCTGGCTCGGCCGAGCACTGGTGACGTTTGCATCAGGCATCGCCCTGGCACTCATTCTTGGCATCGTACTGTTCGTGGTGTTCCATCTGCTGCTGACCCGCCCGCTGCTGCGCATTGTGCAGTCGGTCAAAAAGGTGGACCCGGCACACCCGGACGATCGCCTGGTTTCGATCCCGGAAGGACACCGGGCCGACGAGCTTGGCCTCTGGGTTAACGCCACCAACAATCTGCTCGTAGCCATCGGAGATACCCAGAAAAAACATCGGGAAGCAGAAGACCGGGTCACCCGACTGGCCCGTTACGACACACTGACAGGCCTGCCCAGCCGCGATGCCTTTATGGAAGATCTTCAGGGCGCTATTGAACGAGCCCAGGAAGGCCACAGCTCTATCGCTCTGATGGTCTGCGGTATTGACGACTTCAAATCCGTCAATGAGCAGTGCGGTTTCCGCACCGGCGACACCATCCTTCAAACGGTGGCCAGTCGCCTGACCGCCAACCTCTCATCCGACAGATTCAATGTCGCGCGGCTGGGCAGCGACCAGTTCGTCATTGTTGAGAAACATCTGCGCGATGGATTCCAGGCGGCGGAAACCGCCGAGAAGGTACTCGCTACCATCGGCTCTCCCATCAATTCGGGCAACCACCGGATTTCCATGACCGCCACCCTGGGGATTTCCCTGTTTCCGTCAGATGCCGACCAGGCCGATCGCTTGCTCCAGAGCGCCGAACAAACCATGGCACTGGCGAAGCAGACCGGGCACAACCACTTCCAGTTCTATGTGGCCAGCATCGACAAGGAAATTCGCGAACGCAAACAGATGGAAAAGGACCTGGCCCAGGCCCTCGCAAACCACGAATTCCATCTGGTCTACCAGCCACAGATCAATCTGGAGACACGGCGCGTTATTGGTGCAGAAGCACTGCTGCGGTGGGAACACCCTGAACACGGCATGATTCCCCCGGACCTTTTCATTCCGGTAGCGGAAGCGAATGGTTCCATCGTCGAGATTGGTCAATGGGTCCTGGATCAGGCTTGCTGGCAGGCCGCTCGCTGGGCATCCGAAGGTACTCACCTCAGAATCGCCGTGAACCTTTCCGCCGTTCAGCTACGCCAGGAATCCATTGTTGACGATATTCTCAACACCCTGAAACGTCATAATATTCCGGCGGGACGCCTGGAACTGGAAGTGACCGAAACCAGCTTTATGACCAACCTCACCGATGCGGTCGCCAAGCTGCATCGGCTGCATCGGGCCGGCATCAGTATTGCGGTTGATGATTTCGGCACGGGCTATTCATCGCTGACCTATCTGAAGCAGATGCCGGTACAGCATCTGAAGATCGACAAGCAGTTCATTCGGGACCTGCTGATCAACGAGGAAGATACCCGAATTGCCAACACCATCATCGACCTTGGCAAGAGCCTGAATCTGACCGTCGTCGCAGAAGGTGTGGAAACAGCAGAGCAGGAGTATTACCTCAGCCAGCGTGGCTGTGCGCTTGCTCAGGGGTATTTCTTCTCCAAACCCCTGTTACCCAGAGATTTTGAGAATTTCGTACAGACTTTCCACGCCCGGATCGTGGAAAATAACGCCTGAACCTTTAGCCCTTAGGAGTAGTCATGGGAACGACTGTCATCGGTCTTGTCGTAATTGCCGTTGTCATCCTCTATCTGGTGTTTATCTACAACCAGCTTGTTTCTTTGCGCAACCAGTTCAAGAATGGCTTTGCCCAGATTGATGTCCAGCTGCAGCGCCGCCACGATCTGATCCCGAACCTGGTGGAATCCGCCAAAGCGTATCTGGACCACGAAAAGTCCACTCTCACCCAGGTGATGGAAGCGCGCAATAACGCGGTCAGCGCCCAGAAAGATGCCGCCCGTGACCCAGGCGACAGCACCAAGATCCAACGCCTTGGCAGCGCCGAGAACCTGCTGACCAAAGCCCTCGCCAATTTCTACGCCGTGGCCGAGAACTACCCTGAGCTGAAAGCCAACGAGACCATCCAGCAACTGATGGAAGAACTCTCCAGCACCGAGAACCGCGTAGCGTTCGCGCGCCAGGCGTATAACGATGGCGTGATGACGTACAACATCTTCCGCGAGAAGTTCCCTAACAATATCGTGGCCGGCCTGTTTGCGTTCAAGGAAACCGCCCAGCTCCAGCTTGAATCTCCAGAGGCCCGCCAGGCTCCGAAAGTCAGTTTCTGAGGCCTGATTCATGGCGAGCCCCGGTTTCTTCCAGCGCCAGGCCAATGCCCGGCGCAACACTGGCCTGTTGGTCGTTCTGTTTCTAACCGCAGTCACCCTGATTACTCTGGCGGTCTGCCTGGTGGGTTACATGGTCACCCGCAGCCAGACCTCAGCCCTGCCCTTCCATTACTGGCTGCTGTCCAGCCACGGCCTGACGACCGCCGGTGCGGTGGTCGCGCTGATTGGCATCGGTTCCCTGGTACGCTGGGTGGATCTGGCCGGAGGCGGCACCCGGGTAGCACGAATGGTGGGCGCTCGGGCTATTGATCCGGACACCCGCGACCCGGAAGAACGCAAACTGCGCAATATCGTCGAAGAAATGTCGATTGCCAGTGGCGTGCCGGTACCGGAACTCTACGTGATGGACCATGAAACCGGCATCAACGCCTTTGTGGCCGGTTACACCCCAGGTGAAGCGGTGATGGTGGTTACCCACGGAGCCCTGACCCAATTGAACCGGGACGAACTCCAGGGCGTGGTAGGCCACGAATTCAGCCACATCCTCAACGGCGATATGCGCATCAACGTGAGGTTGATCGCCCTGCTGGCCGGCATCCTGATGATCGGCCAGATTGGCCAATTTCTCCTGAGGGCTGGCTTCTACAGCAGCGGTCGTAGCCGAAACCGGGACGGCCGGGCACAGGCTGCCATGGGGCTGATCGGGCTGGCCTTGATGGTGATCGGCTATGTCGGCGTGTTCTTTGGCCGGCTCATTCAGTCGGCCGTCTCGCGTCAACGGGAGATGCTGGCCGACGCGTCATCCGTTCAGTTCACTCGTAACCCCGAAGGCATTGGCGCAGCCCTGTTCAAAATCGGGATGAAAGGCGGGTATCTGGACACTACCAGCCATGCCAGCGACATGAACCACATGTGCTTCGGCGAGGCGGCACGGATGAAATTCACTTCCCTGCTGGCTTCCCACCCTCCCATTGACGAGCGGATCAACGCCATCCAGCCAGGGCTGATGGCCCGCCTGCGCAGCAGGCTCAGGGATACCGAACCGGGATCACGTTTGCAGGGGCAAGGCACCAGTCCGGAGAAGGCAGGCATCGGAGACCTGGTAAGCCAGGTGGTCGAACCCGCTCAAGGCGCCCGAAAGTACAGCCTGTCCCCTCTGGCAAGCTCCCTGAGCAACGAATCTCCGACGGCAGCCCCTGCGCTGTCCAGCCGCGTTGGCACGGTTTCCGCGGACAGCGAGCGCTTCGCCAGCAACCTCCTGCAGAGGCTGCCATCGACCTTTCGCAACCTGTTATACACCCGGGCTGGTGCTGTACAGCTTTGCTATGGCCTGGTGATTTACGAACTGACGGACGTCGAGCAAACCGAGAGGCTTGCTCTCATTCCAGAGCACTCCGTGCTCGGCGCCCAACCCGAATTGCTTGGCAAACTGCTGCCATCCCTGCTCGAACTTGGCGAACGTGCACGTTTTCCAATGCTTGAACTGGCCATGCCGGCATTGCGAAAGCTCGATCCGGAGGAACGGGATACCCTTCTCGCAAACGTTCAGAAGCTGGTTCAGGCGGACAACAGGGTGACCCTGTTTGAGCTCGCGCTCACAACGTTTTTGTGGCGGCATCTGGGCCGTGGTTCCGGGCAGGTCGTGCCCGTGAAATATCGAAGCTTCCGGCAAGTCAAACCCGCCATAGAACAAGTGCTGAGCCTGTTCGCCCGGGCCGGCACCGAAGCACCGGAAAAGGCTCAAGCGCTCTATCAGGAGGCTATTTCAGGGTTTGGCAACGGAAACGACGAAACCATGCACAGCAAGATCACCATGCAGAACCTGAGAGCTGCTCTGAATGTTCTCAGCAAGCTCTCACCATTGCTGAAGCCTGCCATTATTGATGCCTGCGGACATTGCATCAGTCACGACGGAAAGGTGGAAGTTAAGGAATACGAATTAATGAGGCTGGTGGCGGATCAGTTGGATTGCCCGATGCCCCCACTCTGAGGGCGCTCGAAGCATCGCCCCGGTCCTGCTCGCCAGGGAGGTGATCAGACAGCGCGGTTATCCACGCTGTCTCGTCAGCACAACTCCCTACTGCCTGCGCCCTTCAAACAGCATATCGACCGACGGATCAGATTCTTCCTGGGGCAAGCCAAGCTTTTCCCGCACTTCCAGGTTCACATCCCAGAGGCGGTTGAACTTTTCAGTGGTCGCCGCCACAGCATCTGCCTTGCCCAGCATAATCGTGGGGCGCAGGAAAACCAGCAGGTTGCGCTTAACGCGGGTCTCGGATTCAGATGAGAACAAGCGACCAAGCACCGGGATATCGCCCAGCAGCGGCACCTTGCTCTTGCTGACCTGATAATCATCCTTGATCAGACCGCCCAGCACCACGGTCTCGCCGTCATCCGCCAGCACGGTGGTCTTGATCTCACGCTTGTTGGTGATCAGATCGGATGCACCATCAACGCTGGTTGTGGAAATGTCCTCGGTCGTTTGCTCAACCACCAGACGCACCAAGCCATCTGCACTGATGGTAGGCGTGACTTTTAGCGACAAACCTACATCGCGCCGCTCGATGGTGGTAAAGGGGTTGGTGGTGCCGTCTCCGGTAACGGTAGACTGGCCAGTACGGAACGGTACGTTCTGGCCAACGATAATTTCAGATTCCTGATTATCGAGGGTAATAATGCTAGGCGTGGACAACAGGTTCGCCGCGGAAGACGACGACAGCGCCTGAATCAACACGCCCCAGGTAACCCCATCCTCATCACGCTGCCCGGCACCGACGGTCAACCCGCCGGCAAGCTGTGGAATGGTGTCGCCCACCAGCGCTCCAATCACCGAGTTCAGGCCAACCATACCCTGGCCACTGGTCAGGTTTGTACCCAGCACCGGAAACGAACCCGCAGACTCATCGCCAGCCGCCAGTTGCACGCCGAGCTGATCGCCCAGCTCATCACTGATCTCCACAATGGCCGCTTCAATCATCACCTGGGCACGGCGCACATCCAGTTGCGCCACAATCTGCTCGGCTTCCTGCATCAGGGAGGGATCCCCCCGGACGACGAGAGCATTCAGACCTTCATCAGCAAAGACTGAAAAGCTGTTGCCCGGATTCCCGGTGGAGCCACCCGAGCTGCCGCCCGCACTGCCCTCTTTCACCACCTCACCCATCACACCCTTGAGTATTTCGGTCAGGGTCTTGGCGTCAGCATGACGAAGACGAATTACTTTGGTGGTTCCGCCACTGGCAGACGGTTGGTCCAGCTGGCGAATCAAACCGCGCATCTTGTCCCGGAAGGTCTCGTCGCCCCGCAGAATCAACCGATTGCTGCGCTCGTCGGCCGTCACGCTGTATTTGCGTGCGGCGTTCTCACCGCCGGCGCGACCAAGCTCTTCTGGTGCCAGCTCCTGCAGCAGGGTCACCATGTCACCAACCCAGGCTTCCTGCAGCTGAATCACTTCCACTTCGTACTTTGAGGGGCTGTCCAGTTCCCGCACGATCTGCTCAATGCGAGCAATATTAGACGCATGATCACTGACAATCAGGGCATTAGCCGCAGCCACGCCCGCCAGATGGCCGTATTTGGCAACCAGGGGCCGCAGAATCGGAACCAGTTCCAGGGCGTTGGCATTATCAATCTGGATAACACGGGTGATCAGTTGCTCGGAAGGCGTTTGCGGAAACCGGTCAAGATTCTCAGCGGACTGTTTGGCATCGACCTGCTGGACAATCTTGACCACTTCTTCCCCGGGAATCGCAGTAAAACCGTGCACATTCAGCACTGCCAGGAAAAGATCGTAGATTTCGTCCTTGTTCATGGGGGCACTGGACAATACCGTCACTTTCCCTTTAACCCGGGGATCCACCACAAAGCTGTAGCCAGTTATGTCTGCCACCTGGGTGACAAAGGCCCGAATGTCCGCATCCTTGAGGTTCAGCCTCCAGGTTTCTTCCTGCGCCTGCGCCAGCGAAGCCAGCGGCAATAAAAGCGCGAACATGATTGCCTGGAGGAGGTTGATCTTGTGGTTATACATCTGGCGATATCGTCCTGTTATTTTGAGTACCCTGTCAGCGCCATTGTTCGGGTATGGCGTAACTGACCGTCAGCAGGGTTCCGTCACGTTCAATTTCTATATCCAGCTGCGGCTGGCTGCGCCAACTGTCCAGCAACTGCTTGTCCTGCTCGATGTCGCCCAGAGGCTGACCGTTCACCGAGGTAATGATATCTCCCGGACGCAGATTCACGGCGTTCAGCATGGCGTTCGAGCCATCATACACATACCCACTGCGATCCTCTGCAGGCTGCAGACCGTAGGTTGCCAGTGCAGCCACGCCTTCACTGTCCAACCGCGCTCTGGCGTCTTCCAGGTAGGTATCCGGCGATTCTGCCGTTTGCACCGGCTCTTCCGCAACCAGCGCTCCGGTCTCTATCTGTTCCTCAAACGCCAGGGATTCGTACCTCCCCCCCCTGCGTAGCAGAATTCTTCCAGCCTCGACCTCCGCCAGCTCAGCGTTGCCCGGTAACTGGTCGCCAACCCGATAGTATTCGGTTTCGCCGTTACTTCCGGCAACTATAGCACCGGAGTCTTCCGGACGCTGCCCGACAAGCACACCCTCCAGCCTCAGGCGCAGCCCGGTTTCCGGTGCAGAGCGGCGCACCACGTCGGCCACACCCTTCTGATTATCCGGTCTCCCGAAGAATTCATAACCGGCGATCGGAGCCCCCGATACTCGGCTACGGACCTCAGCGCCGGCGGCCGTCTGCCCGAAGATTTCCGGCACAGGCCGGTCGTTCCAGGCAACCAACCAGGTTAGTTTCGCCAGCTCGACCGCAAGGTACAGCACCAGCGCAAGCAACAGCAGATTCGCCAATGTACGCGAGAACCGCTCCTGACGCCCCACCGACAGCTTCATCATATTACAGGCCTCCGGGCAGCAATGGCTGCCGGACCCGGAACACTACGTCACCCGGCCTTGCAGAATCTGGCCAGGGCTGTTGCGCCAGATCGACCATGCGCTTGTACACCCGCAGTTCCATCATGCCATCCCAGAGTATGCTGGCATCAGCCGCCGGCCCGTTTGCACCCTGCTCTGCCACTACCAGTGAAACGCCTCCGTCCACGGTGTCCAGGTCTGCCTGCATGGGTGGAAACACGGCCTGGCCCACCTGATTGCCCATCGGCCAGGTAACCCTGCCACCATCCCAGCGCCCGAGCCCGTCTGCTGACTTCAGGCGACCGTCTGCCCAGGACATCTCGAAGCGATCCACAGACACGGTTCCCTCAATCATGGCGCCACCGCTCTGGCGTATCAGCTGCTCGAACTCGGCAACCGCTATCAGCCCATTGGCACTGACCTCAAAATTACCCTGCCAACCGGCACGGGCAACCCCTTCCACGCGGGATTGTGATGAAGACACGGAAAATTGCAGCGGTAATGTCACCCCGGAAAGCGATGGCCAGCCGAATTGCCATTTCAGGCGCGCCGGAAAACCAGCCACAACAACCCCTGCGGCCCCATCCCAGAGACGCCCGGATACCTGCTGCACCCGAACCTGCTCTGGCAGCTGCACCTGGGCCGAGGCCTGCTGCCAGAGCCAGCCAGCCGGAACCAGAACAATCAGCGTGATCCCGTAAACCAGAAGACCGAGCAACAGCAGCAGAACCACTTTGCCAGGGCCGAGAAAGGATTTTGGTCGGGATTCAGTCATTGCAATTGGCACATTTAAAAACCGGTAGCCGAGTCTAACAAAGCCATTGGGCAAGTTCATGACAAAAAAACGAAAAACCCCGCGCCAGTGTGAACCAGCGCGGGGTTTTCAGGGGTAGATCGGGCCAGGCCTCAGAAACTGAGACCTGTTCGGGATCTGGCCGGCATTACATCATGCCGCCCATGCCTCCCATTCCGCCCATGCCACCCATATCCGGCATACCACCGCCGGCTTTCTCGTCTTCCGGCTCGTCTGCAACCATCGCCTCGGTGGTGATGATCAGAGAAGCGACAGAAGCCGCTGCCTGCAGGGAAGAACGGGTTACCTTGGCGGGATCCAGGATACCCATTTCCAGCATGTCGCCGTACTGCTCGGTAGCAGCGTTGAAGCCGAAGGAGCCTTCGCCTTCTTTTACCTTGGCAACCACCACAGAAGACTCACCGCCTGCGTTGAATACGATCTGACGCAGCGGAGCTTCCATGGCGCGACGCAGAATGTTCACACCGGCTTTCTGCTCGTCGTTGATGGCGTCTACCTTGTCCAGAGCCGCAATAGCGCGGATGAGGGTGACACCACCACCAGCTACGATGCCTTCTTCAACGGCAGCGCGGGTGGAGTGCAGAGCGTCTTCAACGCGGGCCTTCTTCTCTTTCATTTCAACTTCAGAGCCGGCGCCCACTTTGATGACGGCGACACCGCCAGCCAGCTTGGCGACGCGCTCTTGCAGCTTCTCTTTGTCGTAATCAGAGCTGCTGTCTTCGATCTGCTTGCGAATCTGCTCAACGCGAGCGCTGATATCAGCCTCGGCACCAGCGCCACCGATGATCGTGGTGTTTTCCTTGGTCACGTTGACACGCTTGGCAGTACCCAGGTCATCCAGAGTGGTGTTTTCCAGGGTCAGGCCGACTTCTTCGGAAATCACCGTACCGCCAGTCAGAATGGCGATGTCCTGCAGCATTTCCTTGCGACGGTCACCGAAGCCAGGCGCCTTCACAGCGTTGACCTTCACAATGCCGCGCATGTTGTTGACCACCAGAGTAGCCAGGGCTTCGCCTTCGATGTCTTCAGCGATGATCTGGAGCGGCTTGCCAGCCTTGGCAACGGCTTCCAGCACCGGCAGCAGTTCGCGGATGTTGGAGATCTTCTTGTCGACCAACAGGATGTACGGGTCTTCCAGCTCGGCAGACATGTTGTCCTGGTTGTTGATGAAGTACGGGCTCAGGAAGCCGCGGTCAAACTGCATGCCTTCAACCACGTCCAGCTCGTCTTCAAGGCCACGGCCTTCCTCAACGGTAATGACGCCTTCTTTACCCACTTTTTCCATCGCGTCTGCGATGATCTTGCCGATGGTTTCGTCACCGTTGGCGGAGATAGTACCGACCTGGGCGATCATGCGGCTGTCGTCGCAGGGCTTGGCCATTTCACGGATGGCTTTAACAGCTTCGGCGGTACCTTTGTCGATACCACGCTTCAGGTCCATCGGGTTCATGCCGGCAGTCACGGCCTTGATACCCTCATTTACGATGGACTGGGCCAGTACGGTCGCAGTCGTGGTACCGTCACCAGCAGTTTCGTTGGCCTGGGAAGCGACTTCCTTCACCATCTGCGCGCCCATGTTCTCGAACTTGTCTTTCAGCTCGATTTCCTTGGCCACAGACACGCCGTCCTTGGTCACAGTCGGAGCGCCGAAAGACTTCTCCAGAACCACGTTACGACCTTTGGGGCCCAGTGTTACCTTGACCGCGTCCGCCAGGATGTTAACACCTGCTACCATGCGCTTACGGGCGCTATCACCGAATTTAACGTCTTTTGCTGCCATGTCTTCTATTCCTGTTCGTTAAACCGAAAATTGAACCAATCGGATTAATGAGCGTTCGTGCCTATCGCTGTTGCGATCACTCAAGCACGCCGTAAATATCGTTCTCACTCATGATGAGCAGCTCTTCACCGTCAACCTTCACGGTGTTACCGGCGTACTGACCGAAGACCACGGTGTCACCCACCTTGACCGCCAGTGCACGGGTTTCGCCGTTATCCAGAATGCGGCCATTACCCACAGCGATCACTTCGCCCTGGGAAGGCTTTTCTTTGGCATTACCCGGCAGCACGATGCCACCCGCAGTTTTCTCTTCTTCTTCCTTACGGCGTACGACAACACGATCGTGTAGCGGACGAATTTTCATTGCTCTGTTTCTCCAATAGTCAGATTAATGTGGCAATGACAATTGCATGTTAAAAATGTCTGGCCGGAGACCCGGACCCGACAAATTGCCCCGGCATCCAAGCCACTGATAGACAGCGGTTTTCAGCCTGAAGCGAATCTGTGCTGTGTTAATGGGGTTGAGCGAAAGGTTTTCAACACCCGCAACGAAAAAAAATTTACTTTTTTTCCTGCTCATCCTGATCAGACTGCCCCTGCTGGAGCTGGCCCCTATCAGTCCGGGTCTGATCCTGGTACTCGCCTTCAATGATGTTGCCGTTGGCATCACGATCGAATGGTCGCTGCTGGCCAAATGGGCCTTGCCCGAAGGGCCCTGCACCGCCTCCGGCGCTGAAAAAGAAACTCCGGCCGTGATTCTGCCCCGACACCGTCATCCGCTTCAGCGCCTGCGATGCCAGCCAATGTCGCGAGCCCGGCAACAAACACAGAAAGCCGAAGGTGTCGGTGATAAACCCCGGCGTGAGCAACATGGCGCCACCGACCGCAAGAACCAGCCCCTCGGCCACTTCTTTTGCCGGCAACTCACCGCTGTTGAGCCGTTCATTCGCCCGCAACAAGGTCGCCAGCCCCTGCTGGCGCAGCAACCAGGCCCCGATTACAGCCGTCAGAAACACCAGCCCTACCGTATTCAACACGCCGATAACGCTACCGACCTGAATCAATACCGCCAGTTCGGCAATGGGCATAACGATGAAAAGAAAAAAGAAAACGGGCAAAATGCCTCCCCATAAAAACGATGCAGACACACAGAGAACGTAAAACACCTCTGAACTTAATTAGGGCAAACCATGAAACTTCAAGATTCTGTTATCGCAATCACTGGTGGCGGCCAGGGCCTCGGCCGCGCAATGGCTGAATACCTGGCAGCCAAAGGCGCCAGGCTGGCACTCATCGACCTGATGGAAGACAAGCTGGCTGAAGCCGCTGAGGCCTGCAAACTGGCCGGTGGCGACGCCAAAACCTATGTCTGTAACGTCGCCAAAGAAGAAGACGTTGAGACAACCTTTCAGGCAATCATCAATGACTTCGGCCACCTCAACGGCCTGGTGAACAACGCCGGCATCCTGCGCGACGGCCTGATGGTGAAATTCAAGGACGGCAAGCTCGAGAAGCGCATGGAACTGGCCCAGTGGCAGTCCGTGATCGACGTTAACCTCACCGGCGTTTTCCTGTGCGGCCGGGAAGCGGCCACCCGCATGATCGAAAACGGCGACCAGGGCGCGATCATCAACATCGCCTCCATCTCCCGCGCCGGAAACATGGGCCAGAGCAACTACTCCGCCGCCAAAGCCGGCGCATCTGCCCTGGTGCCAGTGTGGGCCAAAGAACTCGCCCGCTACGGCATCCGCTGCATGGGCATCGCCCCAGGGTTTATCGAAACTGAAATGACGGCCTCCATGAAGCCCGAAGCCCTGGAGAAAATGACCGCCGGCATCCCCCTGAAACGCATGGGCAAGCCAGAGGAAATCGCCTCAGCGGTAGCGTTTATCTTCGAGAACGACTACGTTTCTGGCCGCATGATCGAGGTGGACGGCGCCCTGCGCCTGTAACCCGGCCAATACCGGAGCTCTGAATGAACGAGTCCGAAAAGGAACCGACAAAGGAGCAGAAAATCTGGCAGGTAGTGGCCGCGATTCCGAAAGGGAAAGTGGCCAGCTACGGTCAGGTAGCCGCCATGGCCGGCCTCGGACGCCAGGCGCGTTTCGTTGGCCGGGCCCTGGGCAAACTGCCCGCCGGCCACTGCATTCCCTGGTATCGGGTTATCCGGAGCAACGGCCAGATCGCCTTTCCTGAAGGCACGGAAACCTGCCAGCTTCAAACAGAGAAACTGAGGCTGGAAGGGGTGGACGTGTATAAAGGAAGGGTAAAGATGAAGGACTTTCAGTGGCAGCCTTGAGCCGAACACCCAAGGCTGCCACCGGACTAACAAAGACTCAGATCAAACCGCCTTGGCGGCAATGATCTTGTCGTGCCACTCAACCGGGCCGGTCTGGTGCACGGAACTGCCACGGGAATCCACGGCTACGGTTACCGGCATTTCTTCCACCTCAAACTCATAGATGGCTTCCATACCCAGCTCTTCGAAGGCCACCACCTTGGCGCCCTTGATGGCCTTGGAGACCAGGTAGGCCGCACCACCCACCGCCATCAGATACACTGCGCCGTGCTTCTTGATGGCGTCGATGGCAACCTGGCCACGCTCGGCTTTGCCGATCATGCCAGTCAGGCCGGTTTTTTCCAGCATGGTGTCAGTGAACTTGTCCATGCGGGTTGCAGTCGTAGGGCCGGCGGGGCCAACCACTTCTTCGCGTACGGGATCAACCGGGCCCACGTAATAGATGAAGCGGCCTTTCAGATCCACCGGCAGCTCTTCACCGCGCTCGATCATATCCACCATCTTCTTGTGGGCCGCATCACGGCCGGTCAGCATCTTGCCGGACAGCAGAACGGTTTCACCCGGTTGCCAGTCTTTCACGTCTTCCGGAGTTACAGTGTCCAGATTCACACGGCGAACATTCTCGCCTACTTCCCAGGTGATTTCCGGCCAGTCGTCCAGGCTCGGCGGGGTCTGCAGGGACGGGCCCGTACCATCCAGCACAAAGTGTGCGTGGCGGGTTGCTGCGCAGTTCGGGATGATCGCCACCGGCTTGTTGGCCGCGTGGGTGGGGTAATCCTTGACTTTTACATCCAGAACGGTGGTCAGGCCACCCAGCCCCTGAGCGCCGATGCCCAGCTCGTTCACCTTCTCGAACAGCTCCAGGCGCAACTCCTCGGCACGATTGGAGGCACCGCGGGCCTGCAGATCGTGAATGTCGATCGGGTCCAGCAGAGATTCTTTCGCCAGCTCCATCGCCTTTTCAGCGGTACCACCAATACCAATACCCAGCATACCAGGCGGACACCAGCCGGCACCCATCTGCGGCACCATTTTCAACACCCAGTCCACAACCGAGTCGGACGGGTTCAGCATGGCAAACTTGGACTTGGCTTCAGAGCCACCGCCCTTGGCCGCCACGTGCACGTCTACGGTGTTACCGGGCACCATCTTGTAGTGAATGATGGCCGGGGTGTTGTCTTTGGTGTTCTGGCGTTTGCCGTCCGGATCTGCCAGCACAGAGGCCCGCAGCACGTTGTCCGGATGGGTGTAAGCACGGCGTACACCTTCGTTGATCACGTCGTCCAGCGCCATGTCGCACTCGAACTTCACGTCCATACCGATGTTCACGAACACGGTGACGATACCGGTGTCCTGACAGATCGGGCGATGGCCCTGGGCACACATGCGGGAGTTGATCAGAATCTGGGCCATGGCATCCTTGGCCGCCTGGGACTCTTCCTTCTGGTAGGCCTCGTACACGGCCTGAATGAAATCCTTCGGGTGATAGTAGGAAATGAACTGCAGCGCATCGGCTACGCTTTCGATCAGGTCGTCCTGGCGGATCACGGTGGTCATAGTCGCCTCATCAGCTTTCTGATTATCGGAAGTATGCGGAGCCACCAAAGCAGCCCCCTGCTTATATAAGGAAGCGAGAGTTTACCAGAAATTCGGCACAGCGGTTGATGCGACAGAAGGCGCAAATGCTATGTAGGCCAGCGAAAATAGCTATGACGGTAAAACCAATTCGCAACAATTTGTTAAAACAGGCATTACCCGGTCACTGGAACTCGACAAACCGCGGACCGGCCACTATTTTTGATTGAGGGCCACTCCAAGGGTGCGAGGAGGGTTTCCAGACGCAGAATCACACTTTTGGCTGATCAACACTTGCTACTCTGTCGCTATAGTCGAAGCTACAGAAATTGGCTTTTAAGTGCTGGCTACAATTTCAGACAACCAACAAATCAGAAAAGGCAATGCGCGGAATCCTGGGGCCGACCGGTTCCGTCAACGCCGGATATAACGACACAACAACAGGAAAAGGTTCCACCCATGTTCAAGAAAACTCTAATAAGTCTTGCCGTGGCTTCTTCCCTTGGGTTGACGGGCTGTTTCAGTGGCTCTAACAGTGGGGGTAATGCTGATCCGGATTACAAAATCGATGATACAACGATCGACAAATCCGTTGTACGTCCGATCTATGACCCGAACCCACTGGCAGCGCAGCCTGCCTTCCCGATCAATGCGGACCTGATCCTGTTGCTGGGAGCCACACAAAGTGCAAACTATGATTTCACCGGTCTGTCTTCGGGTTCCACACCGGCCGATGCCGCAGTAAACGATCTGTCGGGTTTTTCCACATCGGGCGCCTTTACGTTGAAATTTGACGGTGCGCTGAATCCGCAAACCGTGTTGGCCAACGCAACCGTCTTCTTACTTCCACTGAATGTCGGCCCTGCGGTTGAATCTGCCCCGGAGGCACTGCCGAACACCAATCCATCCAGCATTGTTGCAAACGATCCTTTTGGTCAGAGCGTGGGTCTGGAACAGCCTAATTTCCGTGCAGACGTAGTAAGCGTCGACAACGGCCAGAACAATGCGGTTCGCATTGTTCCTCTCGAACCACTTGCCGAAGGGCAGAAATACCTAGTGGTAATTACCGATGACGTTCGCAGTGCGGACGGCAAACCCATTGAGCGCTCGGTCCAGGATGTTGCACTGGCGGATGGCGTTCTGGGCAACCCAGCTCTCGGCAACGTCAAGAGCCTGCTGCAGACGGCCGACCAGCTAGCCAATGGTTTCCTCACCCAGATGCAAACCGGCTCAAAGTCTGCACTGGCCTATACCTTTACAACCAACTCTGACACCGACGTACTGCGAGCCATGATGGCGCCCCTCGCCTTTGCCTCTGCATTAGGTCAGAAGATTGGATTCACCGCTCAACTCAAAGCGGTCAGAGATAATTATCCTGAACTGAACTTCTCTCAGTTAACCGCCAAACTGGCCGAGATTACCGAACTGGCCGGTCAGCTTGGCGCCGGTCAGCTTGACCCTGCAACACTGAACGCTCAGCAACTGGCAGCCATTACAGCCCTGGGTAATGTGCAAAACGTGCTGACCGCAGGTGGAACACAAACTCCGACAACAACACTCACCAATGCTATCGCACCAGAAATTGGAAACACCATTCACCTTCCGGTGCCGCGCCCGTCGTTCTTCTATTCGAAAACAGAAGCCGCCGACTTGGCAACAATCCAGGGGCTGGCACAACAAGAACCCGGTAATGCAATTGTAGCGGCAGCGGCTCAGGTTCAGGTTCACCAGGGGGCCATCACTCTCCCCTACTTCCAGAGCCTTCCCGGCGAAGCTGGTGCTGGTATCGTCTCAGGTAGCTGGACGGGCAACACCAGCATGGAAACCAGACTCAATGAAAACCTGTCACCAGGCGAGACCACATTTTCCTTCCTGCGTGATCTTGATGGCACACTTAACGTTAATGGCTACTTCCCGTTCCCGGAGAAGAATGCCGATGTGACAGTTCCGGTGGTGGTGTTCAATCCGTCTACAGATACCCGGCCAGGAGCCTGCCTTGATGCAACCAGGCCTAACGGCGTAACCATCTTCCAGCACGGCATCACCGTAGACCGTAGCGGATCCATGCTTCCCGCCATATTGCTGGCGCAAAGCGCATGTCAAGCGGTTGTGGCCATTGATCAGCCGTTGCATGGCCTTGCTGGAGCTACCACAGGCCGCGTAACAGGCTTGTCTCCGCTTGATGAAGCAACACTGACCGGTACCGTTCAAGCAACGATTCAAGGGCTGGAGCAGGCACAAAACCCCGCGCTAACACCGGTAATCGCGCAGCTCAACGCGCTGATTTCAGCCGACTACATCGGTGAGCGTCACTTCGGTTATACCGCCAATGCATCTCTGCAACCGGTGGCTGCGCCACTCGCGGACATTGCCTCAGGCAGCCTATTCATCAACCCACTGAACATGATGAATAGCCGGGATAACCTGCGCCAAGGCACCGTTGATCTCCTGAACCTTGCAGCTTCAATCCAGACCTTCGATATAAATGGCGACTACCAACCCGGTGATCTGGTCGGCCCGGGAATCAACATGAACTTCATTGGGCACTCCCTCGGCGGGATCTCAGGCACCGTCTTTGCAGCACTGGCAAACGATCCCACGTTGAACACCACGCTCAATGGAACCTATGCCCAAGCTGGAGCACCGCTCAACAGCTTCACCTTCCCTACCCTCGGGTCGGTTGTTCTGCACAACACCAGCGGTCAGGTTACCCGTCTGATTGAGAACTCACCGGCCTTCTCCGGCCAGGTTCTTGGCGGGTTGGCGAACGCCGGTGTTGCTCAGGGAAGCTCAAACTTTGAGAGCTTCTTCTACGTGTTCCAGTCGATTGCCGATGCTGGCGACCCGGTGAACTTTGCTAAGTCCCTGGGTGCGTCAACCAGCAATCTTCTCGTCACAGAAGTTGTAGGCGATACCACCGTTCCCAATGAGGCAAACGTCAATCCGCTGGCGCCGGCCTTTTCAGCGCCTCTGACAGGCACCGAGCCGCTCATGGCCCTGATGGACCTGGGCGCCGGCGGAAACAATCTTGCCGACGGAGCCGTTCTGAATCTGCTTGAGTCTGGTGACACAACGGGCTCGCAGACTCCGGTTGCCGTGTTCTTTGATGGCAGCAATCCTTGCAGCACCGCAAACCACGGTACATTCATAGCGCCCAAAGCACCTAACGAGTCCTGCCCAGGTGGCTTTGCGGTAACCAGCAATGCCTTCACTGCTATGGTTGCTCAGACCGCCCAGGCACTGAGCGGGCAGCCTGTACCGGCAACACCGCTTACCATTGATGCCCTCGGAACCAGCGAGACCCTGGCCAATGCGCTTGATCAGAATGAGCAACAGGCTCCCTAAGCCCTAAGACGGCAACCTAGTAAATCAAGCCCCGGCAATACGCCGGGGCTTTTTTTGCATGGATACTGTGTATCCGAGGGCAAGAACAAAAAAAACCGCACCCTGTTCGGAGTGCGGTTTCTTATCTAACGCTTCGGATCAGTCTGTCGAGATAACCGTTTCTCCTTGAGGGAGCATGTTCGCCTGAATATCTTCCTCTGTGAAGAAGAGCCGCCGATAGTCCTTATTGGAGTATTGCTGACTCTGATCACTGAAGTAGGGAGACATTGCATCCGTCGACTGAGAATAACTCACCAAGCCATAAGCCTCAGGCCCGTTGTCGGTGAACTCAAGCCCAAAGTGCCAACTGGTCCCCCGCGCCATTAACCACCCCTCTACTCCATCACTACCGTCAGACAAGCCTCCCGTGTTCGGGATGGTTGTGGGCGCAATACGAGGGAAACGGGTGTCTTCCAGGAAAGGATCCGTCACCACACCAATGGCGTTAAATGCGCCATCAACGCTGCCATCTCCCCCATGCCAGGGAAGTGGCTGAGTCTGAAAAACGGGCGCTCCGCCTGAACCCGGAACAACGCCGCCAGACGCACGGTAGTACTGCAAATCACCCAGAGCTGCCGTGGGCGAAATTGACCGGGATTGCAGGGCTGCGACACCATCGGCAAGCGCCAGAAGCATGACATCATTCGCAGTGCCCGAATTCGCTTCAGAGGGGTCAGCCGGTGTATACACTGGATTGGCAGGGCTGAACGGCGTGGTCAGATCATTGCCCATATCATCAAGATAGTTAGCCATAAATACTCGGAAAATATGAGCACCAACGCTGTCCTTGTTGTAAAGCCGGTTCCAACTAGCCAACACCTGACACCAAGGCGACAAATCAATACCGTTCACGGTCGTAGCGCCTATCGCATCGCAACGCTCCAGTAGCTCGGGCAAGAATTGCTCTGCGTACCAAGAGCGGTTATTCCAGATAACCCCAAGCAACTCCTCTGCGCTGAACTTTCCATCCTGCCCCGCAGGAAGAGGCGCGTCGGGCACACCCGGTTCCATCGGGTTCTGCAGCATTTTTATACCCAGCCGGGTACGCGCGTTGATCGGTGCTTTCTCAGCGCCAAACAGCGGGGAAAAGCCTGTCAGGAAAGCGTCCGGGTTGGTGGACCAGTAGCTGCTATTAGAGTTTTGCACCCAGTCCGAACGTACGAGCCTGGGCTTTTCATTGAATGGCACAAGGGGACCGCAGGCCGTTTCTACCCAATCCTCTTGCGACAGCCGGCCATCAAGCAAGGTCACGCCCTGATCAAACAGGCCCTCGTAGGCATCACTATTTGCCCTTCTGAGATTAATCAGCGCAATGGCTTTCTCGGAAAGGTTGGGCACCGAACTGCTATCGATATAGAAGGCATTGCCCTGATCGTCAGCGTAGGTCGTGTTGGTCCAGAGTGTGGAGCCACAGCTCTTAAAAACGCCCTGGAACTCCTCAAGGTTTTTCGCTCTTGACATACCCAGCCATGTGTCCAGCAAACCGCCAGTATTAGCGTTGGCATCGCGATAGGTGTGAGCAACCAGAGAAGTCGCATTCAGTGCGCCATTCGTGCCCCAGGCCGGCAACTGATTACTTACCGCATTAGCCGCGATCATGGGACCATACTCGGAAAAGTAGAATGTTCTCTCAAGCACAACCGGCTGAGCCATGCCCATGTTCACCTCTATCTGGAACGTCTCGGTAGTGATCGGCTTTTCCACGCCGTCTTTCACGTAGGTTAGATTGTCGCCGTCCTTCAGCACCAGTTCATACCATGTGAAGCGTCGGCTAGTCGTTACGGTGTGGGACCATGCGAGGTTTTCGTTAAAACTGATCAGAGGTATGGCCGTCCCAAGGAGGCCCGCGCCATGAACATTCAGATAACCCGGAACGGTCATCTGCACCTCATACAGGCGCCGATGCCCCGTGTAGGGAAAATGAGGGTTAGCCAGCAAGGCGCCCCGCCCTTGTTCCGTCAAAGCACTGCCTATGCCCCAGGCATTACTGGCAAGCCCCATATCGGAAAAGTTCGCCTTACCCCCTGCACCTGCTTTGGCAGCATCAACAACCTGCCGGATAAGCTTGCTTACCTCCTCGGTATTTGTCACAGAGCCCACAGGACTCGGTGCAGGGCTCTCGCCCGGAGGCACCGCAAGGAAAACCGCCCCGGTTGCAAACAACGCCCCACTGGCATATTGGCCTACAATGCGATAGTGCGCCAACAGATCAACCGGCGTAATCGGCATGACCCATTCCTGATTCGCGCACTCAATGGGCAACTGCGACGAATCGGTTTCACTGATGTACCGGTTGTACCCTTCCGTAAACCCCTCAATAAGTGCCTTGCTTTCGGGGCTTAGGGCAGGAAATTCAATTTCAGCGCCAGCATAGATTTGCTGCGCCTTGTAGCTGAAGTCATTAACAATGTTGATACCGACCCCAAATCCTGCGTCCGGACCGGGACCAAAATATTTTGAACGCTCGCTGCGGGCCTTGATAATCGCTTCAGCGAGCATACACACATTGTCTTGGGCCTGAGCATAACCATGACCGAAAGCTGCGGATTTCAGATTGTCAGCTACGATGTGAGGTATGCCGCCTGTCGTCCTTCGGATCGAAGCCTCCAATCGACCATCTTTTGGGAAGAGATCCGGGTCCGCCTCCTGAGATGAGCGGGAAGAGGAGCTCCCGTCACCACTAAAACAACCCACCAACAGAGCACTGCCAAGCGCAATCACCAGAATTCCCCCGGCGCGCCGGTATATCCAGTTATTCGCGAGTTTCATAGTGTTTTTCCTTATATTTGTTCACTACAAGCCACTGACTGTGAGTGGCTACGTTTTATAAGCTAGCAGACCCCTCCTGCTACGCCAGAAATTCTTGAACAGCTGCTCACTTTTTATATCGGCAACACGCGCGCCATACTCAGACGAAAGACTTCACAGGTACTCCGATCTGCCCCTGCATCTGGCCATCCCCCCGGTCTCTCTCAACAACCATCCCCCTCGCCCTCAACTGCGGATGCTCCGCCGCCTCCTCAATCGTCAACACCGGCTCCACACAGGCATCCACCTCGGCAAACACCTCCCGCCACTCAGCCAGTGAACGCTCCTCGATCTTTTGTTTGATAGCGGCTTTCAGCTCCTGCTGATGTTCAGGCTTCTGGCTCAGGGCATAGCTTTTCAGTTCGCCCAACCCAAGGGTGTCGCACAGGCGCGAAGAGAACTGCGGTTCCAGGCTCCCGACAGACAACCAGCGGCCATCTCTGGTCTGGTAATAGTCGTAGAAGGTGCCACCATTGAGCATGCTGCTTTCGGGCTTCTGAGGCTGTCCGCCTGCCAGGGCAGCAGCACCCGCCATGGCATTCATGGCGAAGGCGGCATCGGTCATGCTGATGTCGATAAAGGCGCCCTCTCCGGTTTCCTGGCGTTTGATGACCGCAGCGAGGATGCCCATCACAGCGTGATGGGAGCCGCCGGCCACGTCGGCAATCTGAATGCCCATGGGTGGTGGACCGCTGTCGGCACGACCGCAGTGGCTGGCAACACCGGAAATAGCAAGATAGTTGATATCATGGCCTGCCCTGTCCTTATAGGGACCGGTTTGGCCGTAGCCAGTAATGGCACAGTAAATCAGCTTGGGATTGATGGCTTTGAGTACCTCATAGCCTATCCCGAGGCGGTCCATGACGCCCGGGCGAAACTGCTCCACCACGATGTCGTAGTCCTGAACCAGCTGCTTGACCCTTTCAACACTCTCGGGCTGCTTCAGGTTCAGTTGCAAGGTTCGCTTGCCGCGACCGAGGTAGGAAAAAGTCGTGCTGAATTTACCATCAAAAGGTGGCATTACCTTGGCCAGATCCACGCGATCAGGAGCTTCAACTCTGAGCACTTCCGCGCCCATATCGGCGAGCATCATGGTGGCGTAGGGTCCGGGCAGCAAGGTACTGAAATCCAGAATTTTCAGGTTGGCGAGCGGGGCTGCCATAAAGCATCTCCTTGTTTTTGATCGGCGGCAATGACTCTGGCTCATGCTGACGGGTTTTGCAGGCCGGGCCAACTACCGGTTCCTTCATTCCTATTGACCGTTTCTTCCATCTGCCTGCAAATCAGAGGCTTGCATTGTCGTGCCGGGTACTTATGATGAAGTTCGTTCTCTCTTCTGGCTGCCTCTATGTCAACACTCACGGTCTCCCGACATTTTGTTGAAGCTTCCCTGTCCGGCGCTGAACGCCTGGGCCTGGACGGCCGCACACTGCTTCAGGAGGCCGGGATCTCGCCAGATCTGCTGCGTATTGAAATGGCACGGGTAAGCAGTGACCAATTCAGCAAGCTGATGCAGGTGATCTGGCAGCGCACCGGCGATGAGTTTATGGGCATGGGGCCGCGCCGGGCCCGCTCCGGCACGTTCGCCACCATGTGTGCTCTGGTGGTCGGTTGCCAGACGCTGGAAGAGGTGTATCAACAGGCCTACCGGTTCTCGCGGCTGTTCGAGCCTATGGTGTCCATGGAGCTTGAAGTCCTGGATGACCGCGCGCGCCTGGTCACGAGGATTGAAGGAAGCATCCACGACCCTGACTACTTCCTGCGAGAGAGCATTCTGGTGATCTGGCACCGGCTGGGCAGCTGGCTCATCGGCCAGCCAGTGGAACTGGAGAAAGCCGAGTTCGATTACCCAAGGCCAGACCATGGCGACGAATACCGGCACATTTTTCATTGCCCGCTGGCGTTCGAATCCGACTGTACGGCGTTAACCTTCAGCAAACGCTTTCTCTCTGCCCCGGTGATCCGGGACAAGCCGGAAATGCGACAATTTCTGAAAACGTCCCCGGCAGATCTGCTGTCACGACCGGATGAGAGCAACACCTGGACCGGCCGCATTCGGGGCCTGATTGGCCGTGACTTCTCCAAACCCATGCCTGATTTCGACTGGATAGCGCAAGAGCTGCACACCAGCCCGCAAACCCTCAGGCGCCGACTGAAGCAGGAGAACACGTCGTTTCAGGAGATCAAGGATCTATTGCGGCGGGATATGGCCATCTACTATCTGGCCCATCCGGAGATACCCATCAACGATATTGCCGAACGGGTAGGCTTTACCGAACCATCCACCTTCCATCGGGCCTTCAAGAAGTGGACGGGGGTCACCCCGGGCGCCTGGCGGGAAGGCGAACGGGGCGATCTGGTCTGAACACCCGGCCTTACGAACTTCCCTGCTGCAGGTTCCGGATCAAGCGCCCCAGAGTTCGGGCAATGTCCCGGGCCTGATCGCGATTCTCCGCCAACTGGAAAAGCCGGGAGCCGTCCCGCGGATCATAAACCCAGCAGGCTCCGACCACCGGTTCACAATCCCAACGCAACTGAGGATTCACACCGAATACCGACAGAGACAGGGTTCTGCGAACGGTGGTGCCATCGGGATTGCGCTCGATGTCCTGAATACTGATATTGCCATCATCCAGAGCCACCTGGTACTGGCGATCTGCTGGCCTGTCCAGGCGCACCACCGTTTTGTCACGCCGCCAGCCAGCGGTCTCCAGCAGAGTATTCAGATGGATGACCAGAGCCTCCCTGTCCGAGCTGGCCAGATACAGCTGGCGCAGCGTCTTCACATCCTGTTCATTCGCCGGCTCAATCACGGCCACGGGCTCGTTGGCATTGGCCTGCCCTTCGGCCAGAGCGCGAACACTGGCACGGCTGGCCTTCTCTATGTCAGTAATCAGCTTCAGGCTTTGCTGGTAATGCGTGCCCTCTGCCCCGGCCCGGGTAATGTATTGCTCCAGTGCTGAACGTGCCTCATTCAGATGATTGGCCTGCAACATGGCCCGGCCGCGATAGTAGTAATACTCGGCGGGCTTCTCTCCCTCCATGGCCTGAAGGCGGTTCAGGTACTCCCCTGCCTCACTCCAGTTCTCTGCTGCAACGGCTTCTTCCGTCGCCAGCATCAAGCGGCGAATCTCGTGTTCCGGAGCCAATGCCTGGGCGAACCCCGCCTGCAGGGCAAGAACAGAAGACAACACCAGGCCCGCAAATACCCTGTGACCAGGCAAACGCCTTTTTTTCATGGATGACAACATACCGCTACTCCTGTTGGTCCTCTGCACGGGCTTCCCCGGCGTCCGTAGGCTCCCTGTCGATGGCAGGCGTATCTCCCGGCTCATCGGCGTCTTCAGAATCGACCTCGGCCTGATCCACAATCGACTTGGGCAACTCTTTTTTAACCCTGACCCCCAGCTCCACAAACCGATTGGCCTGGGAAATCAGATTACCACGGCCCCGGGTCAGGGTATTCATGGCATTATCGTAGGTGCCCTGGGCCGTGTGTAACTGGCTTCCCAGCTTTTCCATGGCCTCTACAAACACCCGGAGCTTGTCATAGACCGCACCGGCGCGATCTGCAATGCGGCGGGCGTTCTGGCTCTGGCGTTCATAACGCCAGATATTCTCAATCGTTCTCAGTGTCGCCAGCAGGGTGGTGGGCGTCACCACAATAATCTTGCGTTCGAACGCTTCTGCGAACAGGTTCTCGTCCTGCTGGAATGCTGCCACAAATGCCGGCTCAATGGGCATGAACAGCAGCACGAAATCGGGAGAATGCAGCCCGTTAAGCTGACTGTAATCTTTCTCGCTCAATGTACGGATGTGATTGCGAACCGCCTCAACATGCTGCTTCAGCGCCGCAGCGCGCTCTTCCTCCTGATCTGCGGTCACCCACTGCTGATAGGCCACCAACGATACTTTGGAATCAATCACCAGATTTCGCTGGTCCGGCAAATGCACGATGACATCGGGCCTCAACAACTGGTTATCTTCGTCCCGGTAACTCCCCTGGGTTTCGTACTCGACCCCTTTGCGCAGGCCCGACCGTTCCAGCACCCGCTCCAGGATCAACTCACCCCAGTTGCCCTGAATTTTCTTGTCGCCTTTGAGCGCGCGGGTCAGATTGGCGGCTTCTTCGGTAATTTGCCGGTTCAGCTCCTGCAACGATTTTATTTCGCTGCGAAGTGCCTGGCGATCCCGGGTTTCCGTGGTGTAGACATCCTCTACGCGTTTACGGAAGTCCTGCAACTGGTCACGGAAGGGGTTGAGCAAGGAGTCCAGGCTGGTTTTAGATTGCTGACTGAAGCGCTCACTTTTCTGGTCGAAAATCCGGTTCGCCAGGTTTTCGAATTCCTGTTTCAGCGCATCTCGATTCTTTTCCAGCAACTCGAGTTTTTCCGAGGCATTGCGGCGCTCTTTATCCAGTGTCACCTGCTGCTCGCGTAACTCGACCTTCAACTGGCCTAACTGTTCGGAGAGTGTTTCAGCCCGCTGCTGGTATTGACCGCTTTCATTTACCAGTTGCGCAACCCGGTCCTGTTTTGCCGCCAGCTCCGATTCCAGAGCCGCCAATCGGTTTTCCAGGTTGGCAGACTGCTGTCGCCAGTGCTCGATGCCCTGCTCCAGCTGCCCAGAGCGGGCTTTCTGCTCCTCCAGTGCGGTCTGCAGATGTTCAACTTCCTGTTCATGCAACGCCTGCACCTGCTCGCTATCTCTCAGTTGCCTGTCTCGGGTGTCCAGTTCCTCGCGCAAGGCAGACTCGGTGAATCTATCCAGGCTTCGACGCCACAGCAGCCAGACAACCCCCACCAGTAACAAGGCGGCGCCAGCCACCAGCGCAAGGAACCAACCTGCCAGCCATTCCGGACGTTCAGCCATGGTGAGGGTAAGCGCATCTAGCACCAGCAAGTTCTCCTTGAGTCTTGATTGGTAGAATCAGGGCATGGCCCCGGGATCAAAGCCTGACAGTCTACCGCAATGCTCACCCTTTTTTCTCGTTGGCGGAACGGGGCCACCAGGCCGGCATCGACTGTTTGGCATTTATCAACATTGCGCCAATCCGCCTATGGACGCCGAGCGTAAATTCCTCTACAACGGTTAAAAAGCACCCAATCGGAGTGCTAAAGCCGTAATATGGAAAGCTGACTGGCAGGCCGGAGCATGTTCAAGGAATTGTGGAGAAAATTCGGGTCCGACTTCCTGCAGGCTACCTGTGTGGAAGACGAGCAGGCATTGTCTTCGGAAGATCAACGCTCGGCGGGCAAGCATGTGCGGGTTTTGCCTCACATCACCCATACCGGCGAGTTTCACCTTGAACGACTGACCCAGTTGCTGAAAAGCCGTTATGGAAAGAGCTTCACGGTGCCGACCGACACCACCTCCAGCGATCGCGCGCTCAAAGATGTCATTTCCTTTGCCGCCCGCATTCAGGACCAGGATATCCAGCGGGAGCTGCTGCTGTTCTACCTGAATTGTTCCCCGGTCATACAGGAGTACCTGAGATCCGAGACGCCACTGGGCCAGGGACCTTTTCTGGGCCAGTAAATATGCGCCTTAACCATCTGTAAAGTCACCACACAGGTCCGTTGTAGTATACTCTCCCGCCTGATTGACAACACATCCAATGGCTGTGGCATCCATTGCCAATAATTCTCACGGCCGGTTCAGGGGATATTCATGGGGTCCAGGTTTTCGCAAACCCGCTCATTGTTCGCAGTTGCCTTAACAGGGCTGGCAGTCGCACTTTCCGGTTGCGCTTCCGATCGCTATTTCATGGTGCCGAAAGAAAATATTGAAGAGGTTCGTGCCTCGGTCCAAAGCCAGCGTGCGACCCTTGTTACCATGGAGCAAAATGCCGGGGTAAGGCATGAAAAGCTGCTGCAGCAGAACCAGGATTCTACCCAGACCATTCTTCAGGCCATCGCCACACAGGTTGAAAAACCATCTTGCCCACCACCGAAAGCAGCACCTACGTGCCCCGCTCCTCGCGAAGACACAGGGCGGGCAGATCGCCTGAAAGGCAAAGTGGTTGTGGGCGAAGTAGAAAAGTTTTTCCTGGCTGGCCCCGGCCATGTCTATACCGCCCGTATCGACAGTGGCGCTGAAACCTCCTCCATACACGCCCGCAACGTTCAACGTTTCGAGCGCGACGGCAGCAACTGGGTGCGCTTTGAAGTTCCGGTTCCTGGCACCAAGGAGGCCGAATGGGTTGCCATGGAGAAAGAAATCTCCCGGCGCGTGAAAATTATCCAGTCCAGTGCCGATGAGTCTGAACGACGTGTAGTGGTGGAGCTTCAGTTTGCCATTGGCGACCACCAGCAAGTGGCCGAGTTCACTCTGGCAGACCGTACAAACCTGACGTACGAAGTCCTGATTGGCCGAAACGTTTTACGCGACGTCATGCTGATTGATGTCGGCAAGGAATTCGCAACAGAGCTCCCCGAATCCTACCTTGAACAAGCGGCAAACGGAGACGAAGAATGACGGTGCGCTCCCGGGTTCCGTTTTACGTGTTTGTTTTCCTGCTGATTGCAGCAGGGATTGCCATTGCCACCTGGCGTCATTTGGAACTGGGCATTCCCTGGATGACCGGAGAACAGCGCCCGGTATGGATGATTGAGGCGCGGGTCGATTTCCAGGGCCAGAACAGCCCGGCTGAAGTGAGTCTGCACATACCGGAGCAGCCGCCCGGCTTTCGCATTCTGACGGAGCAGGCCGCGTCACCCGGCTACGGCTTCTCAATTCTGGACAGCAACAGCGGGCGCAGGGCACAGTGGACAAAACGAGATGTCGCCGGCCCCCAGACTCTCTATTTCAAGGCACAGTTTGTACCGGATGAAGACGCGATTCATGCTCCGCCAGCGCGTAAACCCCGAGCATTGACGGTTTTCTGGGAGGAGCCCCAGGCCACCGCCGTAAGAGAGCTCCTGACCCAGGCTTCCGAGCGATCCAGTTCCCCGGAGAGCATGACCCGCGAGCTGATCCGCCTGATGCAGCCAGACAACCGCACCCAGAATACAACACTACTGGTATCTGACGACAACTATCTGCAACTGTTGGTAAAGATGCTGAACCACGCTGGCATCGCTGCGCGCACCGCAGATGCCCTGAAGCTTGAGGATGCCCGCCGTCGCCAGCAGCTGGTGCCATTTCTGCAGATATACAACGGCAAGCGCTGGCTTACCTTCGACCCGCGCACCGCAGAACAAGGTGTACCGGAAAACCTGTTGCTCTGGCGACAGGGGGCTGATTCCCTCCTCGACGTGGTGGGTGGCGACGACTCCCAGGTAAGTTTTTCCATGCTGCGGCAGACTGTACCGGCGCTGCAACTGGCAACGCTTGAGTCCAATGCCAATGGGCTGAGTGTGCTCGGTTTCTACCAGCTACCCATTGAAGAACAGAGCATGTTCCGAATGCTGCTGTTGCTCCCCATCGGCGCCCTGATTGTTGCCTTCATGCGGATTGTCATTGGCATCCGGACATCGGGCACCTTCATGCCGGTCCTGATTGCCGTGGCCTTTGTACAGACCACCCTGGTGCCGGGACTGATCGCATTTTTGTCCGTCGTAGCCATTGGCCTGCTGTTGCGCGGCTATCTTTCCAGCCTGAACCTGCTGCTGGTATCACGCATATCGGCGCTGATCATTCTGGTGATCTTCATCACCGCGGGGCTCAGCATCATTGGCTACCAGATGGGCTTTAACACCGGCATGACCGTCACCTTCTTCCCCATGGTGATCATCGCCTGGACCATCGAGCGTATGTCCATTCTCTGGGAAGAGGAAGGTGCCCGCGAAGTGCTGGTGCAGGGTTCAGGCAGTCTGTTTGTGGCCATCTGCGCCTACCTGGCCATGAGCACTCCGCTGGCTGGCCACCTCACCTTCAACTTCCCGGAGTTACATCTGGTTATTCTCGGGCTGATCCTGCTGATGGGTCAGTACACCGGCTACAAGCTCAGCGAGCTCAAGCGGTTTACCCCGATGAAGGCCTACGACTGATATGGACTGGATCTCTCCACGCAGGCTGAAAAATCTCGGGATGCTGAACATGAACCGGCGCAATGTAGATTACATTGCCCGGTACAATGATCGCACCTCCTACCCGCTGGTGGACAACAAGCTGAAAACCAAGCTTGCGGTCAGCGAATACGGCGTAAAAACCCCCAAGCTGCTGCAGGTGGTTCGCCAGCAACACGAAATCTCCCATTTTCGGGAAATGGCAGAGGATCTGGCCGGTTTCGCCATCAAGCCAGCAAAAGGCTCTGGCGGCAAGGGCATTACCGTGATTACCGGGCGAGACGGCGACGACTTTATCAAGGCCTCCAGCGCCCGCATTTCCGTCGCCATGCTGGAGCGTCACCTTACCAATATTCTGGCTGGCCTGTATTCCCTGGCCGGTACCCCGGATGTTGCCATTGTTGAAAACCTGGTTCAGTCCTCCCCGGCACTCGCCAAGTACTCCTTCCAGGGCGTTCCCGACATCCGGATCGTGGTGTTTCAGGGATATCCCGTCATGGCTATGCTCCGTCTGGCAACCACCGCGTCCGACGGTAAAGCCAACCTGCACCAGGGGGCTGTTGGCGTCGGGCTGGATATCGGCTCTGGCCAGAGTCTGAACGCAGTTCAGTTCAATCGGCCGATTACCCTGCACCCGGACACCGGGCTGGCTCTGGAGAATATCCGGATTGAAGACTGGGAAAACATGCTGGAAATGGCAGCCCGATGCTATGAGGCCACCGGCCTGGGATATATGGGGGTAGACCTGGTGGTGGACGCCAACGAAGGTCCTCTTCTGCTCGAACTGAACGCCCGGCCCGGACTGGCCATTCAGATGGCCAACGGCTGCGGCCTGCTGCCCAGACTCAACGCGATCGAGAGCCTCAAGCGCCCGCACTTCAGCCCCAGAGAGCGAGCGCTGTTTGCCATGGAAAGCTTTTCCCGGCGCTGACGATCAGTATTTGGGCATAAAAAAACCGGAGCTGGTGTGGCTCCGGTTTTTTTTATTCAGACCCGCTGATCAGGAGGTCAGCTCCCCCCTTTGCAGAAGCAACTTCCTCTCATGGGTCAGGCCTTTCAACAAGCCCCAGGTCATCAGCAGAAGTATTACAGTAAAGGGCAACCCGGCACTGATGGCAACCGCCTGGATCGCACCCAGAGCGTCTTCGCCACCGCCGAAGATCAACGCCGCCGCAATGGCACCTTCCATGACCACCCAGAATACACGCTGAGCCGTCGGGGCATCGGTTTTGCCGCCAGCGGTGATGCTGTCGATCACCAGCGAGCCGGAATCCGACGAGGTTACGAAGAACACCAGCACCAGGATAATACCGACGAACGAGACAATGCCGGTCCAGGGCAGCTGCTCAAACATCTGGAAGGTCGCCAGAGAAACCTCGGTCAGCCCTTTGTCTGCGAGCACACCAACGCCTTGCTGGATCTGTTCCAGTGCCGTGCCACCGAAACCACTCATCCATACGGTGGTGATCAAGGTCGGGATAATCAGAACCGCAGTGACAAACTCACGTACTGTCCGGCCTTTTGAAACCCGCGCGATAAACATACCTACGAACGGTGACCAGGAAATCCACCAGGCCCAGTAGAATACAGTCCAGCCCTGGAACCACGCCTCGTCTTCACGACCAAACGGATTACTCAGCGGCACAATGTTGGCCACGTAGGTGGAAGAGGTTACCCAGATGGTCTCCAGAATGGTCATGGTCGGACCGGCGAAGATCACGAAGAACAACACGATGCCCGCAGTCGCCATGTTGATGTTACTGAGCACCTTCACGCCGCCGTCCAGGCCACGCAGCACGGAAATGAGCGCCAAGGCCGTAACGCCAACAATGATAGCCATCTGCACATTGGTGCCAGAACCTACCTGAAACAGGTAATCCAGGCCGGAGGCAGCCTGCTGGGCACCAAAGCCAAGTGACGTGGCCAGACCAAAGATGGTGGCCACAACCGCGAGGACATCAATGATGTGCCCCGGCCAGCCCCACACCTTGTCTTTCAGCAGTGGGAAAAACGCGGAACGGATGGTCAGTGGCATGTTCTTGTTGAACGCAAAGAACGCCAGAGACAGGGCCACGATGGCGTAGATTGCCCAGGGGTGCAGCCCCCAGTGATAAAGGGTCGCCCCCATCGCCAGATCCCGCGCTTCGGGAGAGTTGGCAGCCACATTGAAGGGAGTTTCATACCAGCCTGTATAGTAGGCCACCGGCTCGGCCACGGCCCAGAACATCAGGCCGATCCCCATCCCGGCTGCGAACAGCATGGCAAACCAGGACATGGTTGAGAATTCGGGCGTTGCATCCTGTCCGCCCAGCCGGATCTTGCCCACCGGCATGAAGATCAGCGCAAGGCTGACAACCACGAAAATGTTGGCGCTGAGCAGGAAGAACCAGTCAAAACTGGCAATAATGTCCCACTTGGCCCCATCAAGAGTCTCCTTCGCCGCTGCCGGAAACATCAGGGTTCCGATAACGAACAGAACCACAATGATGGCCGCTACCGGGAAAACCCAGTTATGAAGATCCAGGCCGAACGGATTGATATTATCCTGGCCTGCGACGTAATCCGTCTGATATTCGTCTTTCACTACCTCGCCCACGTTGGCGCCTCCTGGTCTGGTGTGATCACTGAATATGCTGAGTGAATGGATAACGCAATGAACAATCATTCATACGTTACAAGCCGGTCATTTTATTACTTTGAACTCAAAACATCAAAAGCAAGAAAAATGCCTTTTTTATCTACATCAGCATAGCCCAGATTTTGCAGAGGCAAAGATTGTTCCCTGAAACAGGTCTACTACCCGGACAGGTGACGTAGTTATACTGCAAGGTTTCTCCGGCACCCGCCCGACAGCAATCAGAGGTATTCATGGAAAAAACCACCACCTTCCCTTTGCGCTATTCTGCTTATGTCCTCAGCATCGCCGGGCTGCTGGTGTCGTTACCGGTAACGCTTTGGCTTGGAGCAGGCTATCTGTTTCCGGTGATTTTTGGTGCGCTCACAGCCCTCGGCACCTGGGATTTACTGCAGCGAAAGCATACTGTTAGCCGAAACTATCCCATTATGGCCAACTTCCGGTATCTGTTTGAGTCCATCGGCCCGGAGATCAGGCAGTACTTTATCCAGTCCGATACGGAGGAGCGGCCATTCTCGCGGGAACAGCGCACTATTATCTACCAGCGGGCGAAGAACGTGCTCGACAAGCGACCATTCGGCTCACAGTTAGGCATGTACGAGGAGGGCTTTGAATGGATGAACCACTCGCTCACCCCAACCCGACTCGACAGCAGTGACTTCCGGATTCTGATCGGCAAAAACTGCGAGAAACCTTACAGTGCCAGCGTTTTCAATATCTCCGCCATGAGCTTTGGCTCACTCTCCGCCAACGCCATTCTCAGCCTGAACACCGGTGCAAAGAAGGGCGGCTTCTACCACGATACGGGGGAAGGATCGATCTCCCGCTACCATCGGGAACCCGGTGGAGATCTGGTCTGGGAAATCGGTTCCGGCTATTTCGGTTGCCGGCATCCCGACGGCTCCTTCAATGCCGAGATGTTCGAAAGGAATGCCACCCTGGACCAGGTCAAAATGATAGAGGTCAAACTATCTCAAGGGGCAAAACCAGGCCACGGTGGCATTTTACCTGGTGCAAAAGTGACCCCCGAAATCGCTGAAGCCCGAGGCGTTCAGGTTGGCGAAGATTGTATTTCACCCGCCAGCCATTCCGCCTTTTCCACCCCCATTGAACTGCTGGAATTCCTCGAACAGCTGCGAAGCCTCTCCGGCGGCAAACCGGTCGGCTTCAAGCTCGCCATTGGCCACCCCTGGGAATGGTTCGCCATCGTTAAGGCCATGCTGAAGACAGGCAAAAAGCCCGATTTCATCGTGGTTGATGGCGGCGAAGGCGGCACCGGTGCGGCGCCACTGGAGTTCATCAATCGCCTTGGCATGCCGATGACTGAAGCCCTGCTTCTGGTTCATAACACACTGGTGGGTACCCACCTGCGCGAAGACATCGCCATTGGCGCCGCAGGCAAGATTACGTCCGCTTTCAATATTGCCCGTACCCTTGCTCTGGGAGCGGACTGGTGTAATTCCGCCAGGGGCTACATGTTTTCCCTGGGCTGCATCCAGGCATTGAATTGTCATACCGGCCGCTGTCCCAGCGGGGTCGCAACGCAAGATCCCCGTCGTGGCAATAAACTGGACGTCCCCTTGAAAAGCGAGCGGGTATTCAACTTCCATAAGAACACCCTGGATGCCCTCCAGAATCTGCTTGAGGCCTCGGGGCTCCGGCATCCCTCTGAGCTTGGCCCGGAGCACATCTTCCGTCGCGTCTCCAAAACCGAAGTGCATAGCTATCTGGACCTGTTTCCGTTCCTCGAACCGGGAGCACTACTGGAGGGCAAAACCGGCCTTAGGGTGTTCGATAAGTACTGGGAAAGCGCCCAACCGGATACCTTCGAGCCGCCGGAATTCATCCTGGCACTGCGGGAGACCAAGTTACGTTGATTTCGAGAGAAATTCGCCAGCCCGGTGTTTATTTTTAGCCTGGGCTGGTGTAGACTTCGCTCCCGCTAAGCCACTGAGATAAACCTTGTTTCTCGGCGGCTTGCAGTTTACGGGGCGTAGCGCAGCTTGGTAGCGCACTTGCATGGGGTGCAAGGGGTCGTAGGTTCAAATCCTACCGTCCCGACCAGATTTATCAAACACTTAGCCCGGTCTCGAAAGAGTCGGGCTTTGTTGTTTCTGGAAAATAGGCTTTCTCGTCACCGTTTGGTCACCGTTTCTCAAACCCTTAAAAATCTCGTCACCACTTGGTCACCGTTTCGCGTGCTTTGCAAACATCCCTTTTGTTAGGAACGGCTCCACCAATCGACCGAAATCTTCTCCGCCCATTTTCTCAAAATCCCGCTCTAATTGCCTTCGGCGATTGCGCTCTTGCTTCAGTTGCTCCTGCAACACCTGATTGTGCAGAAATAACCACGCCGCCAGATCGCTCACACGCGACGATTCCTGCTCTGTACTGGCTAGGACACCCTTTAATTCAGAGCATTGCTCACGGAGCTCCTGCGGACTATCTCCGAGGCCAAGATCTGGCAGGGTTAATTCATCCATATATTTCAGCATCTTAGCCCAACACACCTGAGCATCGCCGACCAGGCGTAAAGCATCCTTTTTTGCGGATTCACCATCCGCCCTCCCCGACCGAATATCCCGCTGAAGCATGTGGCAGTCTGCGTAAACCGCTGAAGGTTGCCACCCATTCCACGTGAAGCCTGCCACCCGGACCGGAGCAAGGCTGCCACCCATCGGAGCGTAGCGACGCGGGGTTTCTCTTCTTACTCCGAAGTCTCAG